>NZ_BCPR01000029.1 GCF_016586165.1 Dyella sp. EPa41
GCCACCGCGTGCTGGCCGCGGCGATGAGCACACTGCATGACCGCGCCGTGCTCGATGGCAATGACATCCGCAATGCCTTGCCCGACAACGATCTCGCCGATCAGATCGAGCGGGTGCGTTTCACGCCGTTGCCGCAGAGCGTGGACGATATCTCCAAACTGTGGACGGCGTTCCAGACCAACTACCGCGTGTCGTCGGCCTACGAGGCGACGGTGGTGTTGATCGACAGCCAGGCGCCGGCGCGGGCCAGCCTGCCGGTGCTCAAGCGCGGCGCGCAGGGCCGCGGTGTCATCGATGTGCCGTCCACGGCACCCACCTTGTCCTCGCTCGCGCTGCCGCACCAGCAGTCCGCGGCGCGGCTGGGTGATGACCTGGTGCTGGGCGGCAGCCAGCTCACCGCCGTTAACGCGGTGGTCCGCTTTGAAAGCCTGCGGCTGGACGCGCCGGTCGACGTGGCGCCGGTAACGGGCGATGCGGCCGGCACGCTGCGGGTGCATCTTGCCGATCCGACGCAGGATGCCGACGCCCCCACGCGCTGGGCGCCAGGCATCTACACGCTTTCGCTGCTGGTGCAGTCGCCGGACCTGCCCGCGCTGATCAGCAACGAGGTGCCGCTGGCCCTGGCGCCCGTCATCACGGTGAGCCCGTTGACGGCGGCCGTGGGCACGGTCGATCTCACGGTGACGTGCATGCCGCGGTTGCGCGATGGGCAGCGCGTGTTTCTCGTGTTCGGCGACCAGTTGGTGGTGCCGGCGACCATCACCCAGCCGGGTGACCTGCATCAGCCCACCTCGCTTGCCTTCAAGGTGACCGGCGTCGCCAAGGGCACGTACACCGTGCGCCTTCGCGTGGATGGCGCGGACAGCATCCCGGTCGACTTCAGCAGCGGCGTGCCGGCGTTCGACGCCAACCAGCAGGTGGTGGTGTCATGAGCGACTACGCCGGGTGGCTGAGCGCGAACGACCAATACCTCGCCACCGCGCTGGCCGAGATACGGCAGCGGCTGCAACGTGCGGCCGCATCGCAGAAAGCGTCGCCGTCGGAGGCGCGCAGCGTGGACGCCTCGGCGCCGGTGGCCATGTCGCCGCCGGTGGCTGCGCCCGCCGCCACTCGGCATGCGGGCTGGTTGTCGCGCGTGTTCGGGGAGCATGTGCCGGAAGCGGTTGCGCCCGCGCCCATACCGGCGTCGGCGGCGCAGGACGGGCCACCCGAGCAGTCGTCCATGTCGTTCGAGGTGCCCGAGGAGACCCCGGCACCCGACGCGGCGCCTGCGGCATCGCCATTGCCGAATCAGCCGATCTCCGCGCTGCAGGTATTGGCGCAGCAACTGGGCCTGTCCGACTTTGAACGCAGCGTGCTGCTGCTTTGCATCGGCATGGAGCTGGACACGCGGATGCCGGACTTGTGCGCGCAGGCCCAGCACGATGCGAACAAGCCGTGGCCCACCTTTGCGCTGGCGTTTGCCGTGCTCGACCAGCCGAGCTGGGACGCGTTGTCTCCCGAGCGGCCGTTGCGCTACTGGCGCCTGCTCGACATCCACCAGCCGGGGCCGCAGCCACTGATCGGCGCGGCCTTGAGCGCGGACGAGCGCATCGTCAATTTCGTCAAGGGCATGAACTACCTGGACGATCGCCTGGCACCCTTGCTCACGCCGCTGGCTCCGATGTCACTGCCGCCATCGCAACAGGCGGTGGCCGATCGCATCATCGATGGCCTGCGCCATGTCCCGCCAGGCGACGTGTTGCCCGTGGTGCAACTGGTTGGCGCCGACAGTGCGAGCAAGCAGGCCATTGCGCAGGTGGTGTCCATGGCGTTCGGCGCGCAAGCCTTCCGGTTGTCGGCCGAGCTCTTGCCCACGGCGCTGGCCGAGCAGGAAAACCTGATACGACTGTGGCAGCGCGAGTGCCGGCTGATGCCGGTGGCGCTGTATGTCGATGCCGCCGACATCGACCACGCCGATGCGGGCTCGGCCGCGGTGAAACGGTTCATGGCGCGTGCGGGCGGGCTCACTTTCATCGATACGCGCGAGCCGTGGAGCAGCAACGCCGCGCCGATGGTCAGCGCCGACATCGCCAAGCCAACGCCGATGGAACAGCGCTCGATATGGCAGCGCCTGCTGGGCGAAGGGTCCGAGCAGCATGCGCAGCAGCTGGCGGGGCATTTCGATTTCAATCTCGGCAAGATCGGGCAGGTGGCGCATGCGGCGCTTGCCGCCACGGAAAAGGATGCGACGGCGCTGGGCGACACGCTCTGGCATGGCGCGTTGGCGCGCACGCGCCCATCCCTCGATCAACTGGCCCAGCGCATCGTGCCCAAGGCGAGCTGGGACGACCTCAAGCTGCCCGAGGTCGAAAAGAACCTGCTGCACCAGATCGCCGACCAGGTATCGCAACGCGGCACGGTCTACGACGACTGGGGCTTTCGGGAGCGCATGAACCGGGGGTTGTCGATCACGGCGTTGTTCGCCGGCGAAAGCGGCACGGGCAAGACCATGGCGGCTGAGGTCATCGCCAATGCGCTTGGCCTGTCGCTGTACCGCATCGATCTGTCGGCGGTGGTCAGCAAGTACATCGGCGAAACGGAGAAGAACCTGCGCAAGCTGTTCGATGCAGCGGAAGAGGGCGGCTGCATCCTGTTCTTCGACGAGGCCGACGCGCTGTTCGGCCGTCGCAGCGAAGTAAAGGACAGCCACGACCGCTACGCCAACATCGAAGTGAACTACCTGCTGCAGCGCCTGGAGAACTTCCACGGCCTGGCGATCCTCGCCACCAACATGAAGAACGCGCTCGACAGCGCCTTCCTGCGGCGCATCCGTTTCGTGGTGAATTTCCCGTTTCCCGGTTTCGCCGAACGCGAAGCCATCTGGAGCTCGGTGTTTCCCGCGAAGGCGGCGATCGGTCCGCTGGATGTCGCCCTGCTCGCCAAGCTCGCGCTTACCGGCGGCAGCATCCAGGGCATCGCGCTGAACGCCGCCTTCCTGGCTGCCAAGGCGGGCGTGCAGATCACCATGCCGTTGATTCTCGACGCGGCACGCGCGGAGTTTCGCAAGCTGGACAAGCCCGTCAACGAGGCTGACTTCCGTTGGCTGGAAACGGCGGGAGGGAAGTCGTGAGCATCGTGCTGCGCATCGAACGGCTGGTGATCGACGAGGCGGTATTGGGCGGCGATCGGGCAAGCAGCGTGCGCATGGCGTTGGAGCGCGAACTTGCGCTGGCGCTGGCGCATCCCGACGCCATCCGTGCGTTGTCGGGTATCGGCGCAGTGATGTCCCTGCCTGCATGCGCAATGCCTGATGCGAAACATTCGCGCGCCGGTCTTGGCGGGCGCATCGCTGCCGCGGTTGGGGAAGGGCTCGGCATGGGGCCTGTGGAACCGATGCGCGGTGGCGCCACACGGCCGAGAGGGCGTCATGGCTGAGCGCACGGCGAGCTTCGAGCGTGCCGCCCGGTCGCCCCTCGTGACGGCGGCCAGGATGCTGCAGCGCAGGTGCCGTTGCGGCACCCACAGTCATGGCCATGCGGAATGCGGCGAGTGCGCAGGGAAGCGGGGTGGCCTGCAACGCAAGCTGGCCATCGGCGCGAGCCATGACCCGCTCGAGGCGGAGGCGGATCGCGTGGCCGACCAGGTGATGACAGGGGCGCCGCCGATGGGGATCGGGGCAGCCGGACCGCGAATCCAGCGTGCCGGCGGTGATGGCGGCGCCGGCCCGGATGCGCCCGGCAGCGTCGACGAGGCGCTTTCTTCCCCGGGCGCCCCCTTGCAGCCCGATTTGCGCCGCGACATGGAATCGCGTTTCAGGCACGACTTCAGCGGCGTGCGCCTGCATACCGGGGGAGCGGCGGCGCGGTCGGCCCGCGACATCGATGCCAGTGCCTATACCGCAGGCAGCCACATCGTGCTGGGTTCGGGCGCGCCCTCATTGCAGACGCCGTCGGGCCGCCTGCTGTTGGCGCACGAGTTGACCCACGTTGTGCAGCAATCGGCGGCCAATGTCATCCGGCGTTGCATCAACCCCAAGAAGAACGACCCCATCTACGACTCGGTCGCCAACTCCATCCGGAACACGGCTGACTACAAGGCGTTGGATCCGCCGGACAAGGCCGAGGCCGACGGCATCATCACGGATGCGAAGAAGAAGGCGGGTTGCCTGTACTACATCGGCGAGCTGTTTGCGCTGTTCACCACCAAGGACAAGCCGCCCGCGCAGATTGCCAAGGAAACGCAGGCGGCTACCGTGGCGGCCGCGAGCACGGAAAAGGCGCGCGTCGCCAAGCCGGCGGAAGCCAAGAACCTCAACGTGGAAGAAAAGGCCTCGGGCGATCCCTTGCGGAAGTACGTGAAGATCAAGGGCAAGTTCGGTGGCGGAACGTATGAGGTCGACAACCGCGACCCGAAGAACATCGTCGTCCGGGCCAAGGTATTCCTGAAGGCGACCGGGAGCGGCACGGCGGCCGACGTGGCCAACATCACCTCGATGGAGGACGCAATCGAAAAGGCCGCGTCGCGTCCCGGGTTCATCGTGGACATCAGCTTCGTCAATGCACCCGACGCCGACACGTTCACCGCCGAGGTGGATCCATCGAGGTGGGAGGTTGCGACGAACTGGTCCGGCGGCGACCCGACCGGATTCGCCCACGAGCTGCTGCACATGTTCGCCTATGAGCTCGATCGCTACGACTACATCCAGTCCCATGCGCGAAACGCGTCGATGCTGGTGAAAGAGCGCGTCCATTGGTTCGCCATGCAGCTGAGCAAGCCGGCCGGGTTCGACAACCCCGCGTCCCTGATGGGTGAAGGACAGCACCCGCTGAACGACGACGCATGCCGCGTAGCGGGCCTGGATGTCGCCACCTGCGTTGCCGCGCGCCAAAAGCCATGAAACCGGCCACGAATGCCATGTGAGGAATCGTGCAAAAGCAGACCGCCCGCAACCTGATGCCTGTCGCGCCGCCGACCGCCGGCCACGTGCTGCGGCGCAAGTGCGCGTGCGGAAACCATGCGCCGGGCGGCGGCGAGTGCGAGCAGTGCAAGAAGCGGGTGCAGCGCAAGGGTGACGGCGCAGCGGCGCCCGCCGTGGCGCCGGGCATCGTGGGCGATGTGCTGGCGGGTGCCGGCCGGGCGCTCGACGGAACCACCCGTGGATGGATGGAGCAGCGCTTTGGCCACGACTTCAGTGGCGTGCGCATACACGCCGACGCGCAGGCCGCGCGCTCCGCCCAGGCAGTGGGCGCTCTTGCGTATACCGTAGGGCAGCACATCGTGTTCGGCGAAGGGCGATTTGCGCCGCAGTCGGGCGCGGGCCAACACCTTCTCGCCCATGAGCTGACCCATACCATCCAGCAACGCACGGCGCCTGCATCGCTGAGTCCACGGTTGAGCATCGGGGCAAGCGACGCCGCGGAAGAGGTCGAGGCCGATCGCGTGGCTGACCACGTGATGGCGGGCAGAAAGATCCCGGCCATTGGCGCAGGCGCCATGCCGTTGCTGCAGCGCCAGCCGCTTCCCGATGGTGGTGGCGACGCCGATACCAAGCCCGAGCCTGATTTCAGCCTGCCGCAGAAGCGCGGTGCGCAAGGACGGGCGGCATCGGTCGATGCCGGCAAGCGTGGCGAGGATGAGGTCAAGATCCGCATCATCCGTTACCTGTGCGCCTGCAGGGGGCGCAATGTCACCCGCACCAGTGCATCGGCCCGGCTCCAGCCCAATCCCGGCGTGACGCTGGAAATCTGCAACGGGCAAGTGACTGCCCGAGTGACGGGAGACATCGTGCCCAGCAGTGCGACAACTGGCACGGCGACGCTGGGCGTGGACGTCAACGTTGCTGGCAAGGCGAATGTCGGTGCCCATGCGCAGATTCAGAACACGGGTAATGAACCGCAGGTAGGCGGCGGAGGGGACTTGCGGGTCAAACTGCCAAACGGAGGGCAGATAGGGGCGAGTGGCGGTGTACTGAAAGGCACGCAGTCAGGCCGATTGGGTGGCCAGGGCGGTATTGGCTATCAAACGCCTGATGGCACGACCTACGGTGGACAGGTCTCGGCTCAACAAGGAGGGCCTGTCGTCGTCACGGGCGGCGTCAATATACCTCTCGGCGGCCAGAACGTCAGCAACAAGACCTGCCGCGAGTGTTATTGCCCGCTCTCGTATCAATGCTACGAAGACATCGTGCCGCGCGATTACGACACGCCGACCACATACGACGTCGAGCAGCGCGGCCGGCTCCGCTATTACTTCAGCCTCGACAAGGCCGACGACACCACGGATCCGACGCTCAAGGGCGAATCGACCAGGACGCTGGACGACGTGGCGAAACAGGTGGCGGCGGGGGCCAAGATTCGATCGATCACGGGCTATGCCTCGCCGGAGGACAACCGCGAGAAGCCCGAGCCGAACCAGAAGCTGTCCATGGACCGTGCGCGGCGCCTGCACGATCTGCTCGGTGCCCGCCTCGGCGCCGGCGCTTCGCTTCCTGCCCCCGCTGCCGGTGGCGAACTGCTGGGCCGTGCGCCCACGATCGCGCCAGGCAGCAGCCTGGCCCAGGCCATGCTCGACGCAGGCTTCGGTGATCCGGAAGACGTCACGCAATTCCTCGTTGGCAGCGATATCCCCAATCCCAAGCTGGCCGACCAGTTCCTGGGGTTGCTCGATCGTGTCACCGAGCCTGCCGACAGGCTGAAGCTCTTCGGCGTGAGCACTGATTCACCGGCGGCGCCAAAACTGCTGGCCGCCATCGAGCTGTTCCGCAAGAACCGCGGGCGAGGGCGCAGGCCGTGGGAGGGCATCTTCGGCTTCCTGCGCTACGCGACGGTGGAGCTCAGCACCACCCGCAAGGAGCCGGGGACGGAACACCACCGCACGACGGGTTCATTGACGCCGATGGCCGAAGCCGCGTGCAAGCCCTACGCGAGCAAGGCGGAGGCGGCAATGAGCTTTGGCCCCGCCGAGCGCGAGCCCGACAAGGACGTCGACTGTCCGAGCGAGCCCGCCAACCAACCCCAGACGGACAAACAATGCCATTACGACTGAGCCACGATGTTCCCGTTTCGCATGGGCGAAATCATCCCCATGGCGATGCACGGCGGAGCCGGCCATGAGCGCGTACGTGCATAACCGGCCATACCGGCCATGGGCGCCGCCGGCATCGGCCCGCGCTTCCGATAAGCGGGGGTCGTGCAGCTGCGGCAAGCATGCGGGCGCTTGCCCCCGCTGTCGCGGGGGCAAGGATGCGCCTGCCGCACGGTGGGCAGGACAGCCATGGCCCGGCGCTGCCCATGGGGCGCCCCCGCATGATTTCAGCCGGCTGCCCCTGTTCGGTGCGCGCGAAGCCCTCAACGGGCAGGGCGACGACGAGGGCGCGGAATCGGTCGATGGTCCGTCACCCGTCGGCTCCGGCAGCAACGCGCAACCCGCGCCGCCGCGTCCGCGCCCCACCGGCACCAAGGTGGATACGACCACCAGCTACACGCAGGCCGCGCTGCAGGCGGGGTATCTCTCGGGCATGGGCATCGTGGCGCGGATGCAGGTGCTGCCCGACAGCACGACATGGGATGGCAACGAAGTCGTCGAGTCGCTGCAGCAGGTGTCTTCGACGTGCCCGGATACGCTCACGCGGCCGGGGCCGTGCAATGGTCATTCGCACTTCCCGATCGGTGCGAAGCTGCGCGCGCGTGGCGTGCGGCCGGAGCTGCCAGCGATGAGCAGTCGCTTCTACGACATCCACACGTCGCAATCGGAGGACGTGAGCTTCCTCCACGACGCCACGCGCAACCCCAAGGGCATCGATTCGTGCGAATCGGTGTGCCGGCAGGACTACTCCTACGACGGCGTGGTGATCGGTTCGCACAGCATCCGGCGCCAGTTCCGCAAGGGGAAGATCAACAACCACGACGTCACCATCATCGATGTGACCAAGACCGACCTCGCCCCCGCGGCTGCCGGCGGCAACCCGCAGCAAGGCAAACCCGGAGGCGGCAGTGGCAGCGGATCGCCGCCGTCGGGCAGCGGGGGAAAACCATGAGCGGCTTCCCGGGCTCACCGCGCATCCTCAAGGGCGGCATCGTGCTGATCGATCCGGACAGTTCAGCGGTGCTGCGCGTGATCGCGCTGCAGTACAACCCCGATTCCATCACGCGCTCGCTGCAGGTGCAGGCCATGGGTGCGGGTGGCGATCGTTCGGAAGTGCTGCGGCTGAAAGGGCCGCCGGTGGAGACGATCAAGCTGGAGGCGGAGATCGATGCAGCCGACCAGCTGGAGTTTCCCGAGCGCAATCCCGTGACGACGCAATCGGGCGTGTTCGCGCAGCTCGCCGCGCTGGAGACGATGATCTATCCCACCAGTTCGCAACTGGGCGCGAACGACGCGCTGGCGCAGATAGGCACGCTCGAAATCATCCCGATGGAAACGCCGCTGGCGTTGTTCGTATGGAGCCAGACCCGCATTCTCCCGGTGCGCGTGACCGAGCTGAGCATCACCGAGGAAGCATTCGATACCGCGCTCAACCCGATACGCGCCAAGGTGAGCCTCGGGTTGCGCGTGCTCTCGGTGGACGACGTGCCCACCGGCCATAAGGCCGCGAGCCTGTTCATGAGTTACCTGCAGCGCAAGGAACAGCTGGCGAAGACCGCGCCGGCCATGCCGCTGTCCGCGCTGGGCCTGACAGGAGTGCCGTGATGGCCACGAATTTTCCTCCCGCCAGCCGCTACGCGTTGACGCCGACCTGCACCTACGTGCGCGCGGATGGCACGCCCATCACCTACCTCCGGCGGCGCATGGTGCCGCCGCCGGAGAATTTCGCGCTGCTGCAATGGCACCGTGTCGTGCAGGGCGAGCGACTGGACAACGTCACGGCGAAGTATCTCGGCGATCCGGAACAGTTCTGGCGGTTGTGCGACGCCAATCGCGCGCTGCGCCCGGAGGAGCTCACCGAGACGATAGGGCGGCGCATCGCCATCACCTTGCCCGAAGGCATTCCGGGGGTGCCGCATGCTTAAGGGCGTGCACCTGACGCTGATGGTCGGGCCGGTGGTGCCGATCCCGGTGCCGCAGATCGTGCTCGATGCGCTCACGCAGGTGGAGGTGGTGCAGCCCGACGAGGCGGCCGGCGCATTCACGCTGCAGTTCACGCTGAGCGTGCAGTCGCCATTGCATACGCTGTTCCTGCTGAGCGGCGGTGGCGTGGTGCCGCTGTTGCGCGTGATCCTGATCGCCACGATCAACGGCATGCCGCAGGTGCTGATCGACGGCGTGGTCAACAAGACCACGGTGGCGCCCGGGGCCGACCAGCGGCACACGAGCCTGCACGTGATGGGCGATGACCTCACCACGGTGATGCAGAAGCTGGAATTCTCCGGCCTGCCGGGCACGCCGTATCCGGCCATGCCGGCCGAGGCGATCGTCGCGTTGCTGCTGGCCAAGTACGCGTTTCTGGGCGTGGTGCCGCTGGTTATTCCCAGCATCGCCATCGATGTGCCGATTCCCACGGATCGCATACCCACGCAGCAGGGCAGCGACCTCGAGTACATCCGCATGCTCGCCGAGCGCGTGGGTTATGTGTTCTACATCGATCCTGGCCCCGCGCCCGGCATGAGCACGGCGTACTGGGGGCCGAAGATCAAGGTGGGCGTGCCGCAACCGGCGCTCAATGCCGACATGGACGCGGGCAGCAACGTGGAAAGCCTCAGCTTCAACTACAACGGCGACGCACGCAGCCTGCCGCTGGTCTACATCCAGAACCAGCAGACGAAGGTGCCGCTGCCGCTGCCGATTCCGGACATCGGCCCGCTCAATCCGCCGCTCGGGCTGGTCGATCCGCCGCCACAACGCCTGCGGCCATTGCCCGAGACGGCAAAGTACTCCCCGACACGCGCGATGTTGCTTGGCATGGCCGAAGCGGCGAAATCGGCGGATACGGTGACAGGGCAGGGCAGCCTCGATGTCACGCGCTATGGCCGGATACTGAAGTCGCGGCAGCTCGTCGGCGTGCGTGGCGTCGGCCCGGCCTTCGATGGATTGCATTACGTGACGGAAGTGCGCCATTCCATCAAGCGCGGCGAGTACAAGCAAAGCTTCAGCCTTTCGCGCAAAGGGCTCGTCTCCACCTTGCCGCTGGTGCCGCCATGAGCAAGTACTACGGCAAATACCGCGGCACGGTGATCCAGAACGTGGACCCGGAGCAGCTGGGACGCATCCAGGCGATGGTGCCCGATGTGTCCGGCCTGTTGCCGTCGAGCTGGGCAATGCCCTGCGTGCCCATCGCCGGCAAGCAGAGCGGCGTCTACGTGGTGCCGCAGATCGGCGCCGGCGTGTGGATCGAGTTCGAGCAGGGCGATCCGGACTACCCGATCTGGAGTGGCGGCTACTGGGGCGTGGCGGCGGAAGTGCCGGCGCTCGCGCTGGCGGGCAATCCGGCAAGCCCGAGCATCGTGCTCGGTTCCATCCTGCAGAACACGCTGTGCATCAGCGACGTGCCGGGCCCCACGGGCGGCATCATGATCAAGAGCACCACGGGCGCGATGATCGTCGTGAACGACGTTGGCATCACCATCTCCAACGGCAAGGGCGCCACCATCGTGCTGGCCGGCCCCACCGTGACCATCAACAACGGCGCGCTGGTCGTGACCTAGGGAGATCGCCGATGCCTGGATTCCTTCTTCATGTCGGCGCGACGGTCCTGTGCTCCCACGCGGGGCAGGCCCAGGCGATGACGCCCAATCCACGGGTGATGGTAAGCGGGCAACCCACGGTCACCATCGCCGGGCCCTGGGTCGTGGCCGGGTGCGCACTGCCACCACCACCAGCGGCGAACGGGCCCTGCGTGACTGCGCAGTTCGTGACCGCGGCCACGAGGGTCACGTCGAACGGACAGCCGTTGCTCTGTTTCGACAGCCAGGCCACCTGCGTGCCCACCGGCACGCCGCTGCTCATCGTCGCCAGCCAGATGCGCGCCAGCGCCATGTGAGGATGCCATGGACCCCGCGATCAACATCGACTTTCCCTATCACTTCGATCACTCCGGTCGCACGGCATCGCCGGGCGATGACGACCATGTGCGTGACCTGATCGAGCAGTTGCTGTTCACCAGCCCCGGCGAGCGGGTGAACCGCCCCGATTTTGGCAGCGGCCTCCTGCAGATGGTGTTTGCGCCGAATAGCCCGGAGGTCGCGGCCGCCCTTCAATTCACCTTGCAGGCGGCGCTCCAGCGCTACCTGGGCGATGTCATCGGCGTCAACGCGCTGGAGGTCACCGCCGTCGATTCCACGCTGGCCGTGGACCTGAGCTACGTGGTGCTCGCCACGGGCGAGGCGCGCACGGACAGCTTCAGCCGGAGCGCGCCATGAGCACCTTGGATGCTGCGCCTGGCCCGATCGGCATCAGCTGCCAGCTTCTGCCTGCCTGCAGCGATGACATGCGGCGCGAAAAGGTGCGCCTGGAGGGCAGGCTCAATGGCATCGATTTCGTCGAAGTGGGAGACGACGGCATCACGTTGTGCGTTCACCTGTTCGGCGACGTGCCCCCGGACATCGCGCCAGCCAACGTGCGCATCAGCGGTGGCGATCGCATCACCGGCCTGCGCGCGCTGGGTGTCAGCGAGGAGAGCGAGCCGGACATGCACGACGACGTCTGCCTGCGCGTCGTGCTGGATCGCGAAGGCGATCATTCCGCGTATTGCCTGTGCCTGGTCGATGCGTCATCGGGCGACGATCCTGCCGCCTGGCGGGCGTATCCCGGGTTCGATCCGCGGTATGCGTGCGCGCCGATCCGGTTTCGGCTCGATTGCGCCAAGGATGTCGACTGCGCGGCGACCGCGCCATGCGTGAAGCCGGCGCCGGCCCTGCCGGACATCAACTATCTCGCCAAGGACTACACGAGCTTCCGGCAGCTGTTCTTCGACCGCCTGGCGATCACCGTGCCCGGATGGCAGGAGCGCCACGTGCCGGATATCGGGGTGGCGCTGGTTGAAGTGATGGCTTATGTCGCCGACCACCTGAGCTACTACCAGGATGCGGTGGCCACCGAAGCCTATCTCGCCACGGCCAGGCGTCGAATCTCCGTGCGGCGGCATGCAAGGCTGGTGGACTACCGCATGCACGAAGGCTGCAACGCACGCGCGTTCGTCACGTTGGCCCTCGCCGCGGGCGAGCAGGCGCTGCCGCTCGACCAGCTGCTGTTGCTGGTTCCCCCGCCGGGACAGACGCCGGTGACGCCGGGCGCGATCGATGCAAAGGCGCTCGACATGGCGCGCACGCAGGGCGCGCTGATCTTCGAGCCCATGATGCCGGATGGCGTGGACACCATCACTGTGGTCGCCGCGCAGAGCGCCATCCGCATCTATACCTGGGGCAACGAGCGGTGCTGCCTGCCACGCGGCAGCACGCAGGCCGTACTGCTGGATGAGCCACTGCCGGTGCCGCCTCCAACAGAGACCGCGCCGCCCAATGGCGACGGTGGCAGCACGCCTGCTCCGCAGCTGAAGTCGGCTGCCGTGGCTGCGCCGCAGCGTGCGTTGAAGCTGAAGCCGGGCGACTTCCTGATCTTCGAGGAAGTGCTGGGCGTGTCCACGGGCAACCCCGCGGATGCGGATCCGTCGCATCGTCACGCGGTCCGGCTCACGGATGTGCAGGAACTGGTCGACCCGCTGGACGGCAGCCTGCTGCTGCGGGTGAGCTGGGATGCGTGCGATGCGCTGCCGTTCGACCTGTGCCTGTCGGTGCGCCTGTCGTCGCCGGACTGCCGCTGGATCGATGACGTGAGCCTCGCGCGGGGAAACGTGCTGCTGGTCGATCATGGGGATCATCCGCCGGGGCAGTGCCAGTGCGATGCGCTATGCGTGCCGCCGGAGGCGATCGACGATGCCGACTATCCCGGTCTCTCCAGCGCCATGGCGTCCGTGCCGGATGCCTGCATGCGTTGCGGGTTGCTGAAGGAGGAGTGCTGGCTGGTGCCGGGCCAGGCGCAGTACGCATGCTGCGTGTGCGATGGCGCCGTGCAGGACGTGACCCGTCCCGCGGGAGACGCCGGTCATGCGTTGACGGGTTCGCCACTCACATGGGCCGAACCGCTGCCGGCCGCTTCCGGCGTGCCGGTGTGCCAGCTGTTGTCGCGCGATCCACGGCTGGCGCGACCGCAACTCGACGTCTACGGCGGCCGCCTGGATGAGGTATTGGTCAACGGCACGCCCCATGCAGGCTGCCAGTGGACCGCGCAGTACGACCTGCTGGAAAGCGGCCCGAACGATCGTCATTTCGTGGTGGAAGTGGATGATGACGGCGTTGCCCATCTGCGTTTCGGTGACGGTGTCCTCGGCCAGCAGCCGCAGGCGGGCGACTTCTTCCGTGCCCTGCCGCGCATCGGCAACGGCAGCGCGGGCAACGTGGGCTGCGACAGCATCGTGTGGCTGGCCGCAAGGGCCGGCGTGCCGCCGGACGGCATCGTGCCGCGCAATCCGATGGCGGCCACCGGTGGTACCGATGCGGAGAGCCTGGCCGAGGTGAAGCGGTATGCGCCCGGCGCATTTCGCGCGAATGCGTTGCGTGCGATCACCGCGGACGACTACGCCATGTTCGCCGCCCGCGAAGCGGCCTTGCAGGGCGCGTCGTGCCGGCTCGCATGGACCGGCAGCTGGTATGAGGCCGACGTCGTGGTCGATCCGCGCGGTGCGGAGAGCCTCGCCCCGGCGTTGGCCGCCAAGGTGAAGCACGACTTGTGGCCTTATCGGCGCATGGGTCACGACCTGGCCGTGCTGGCCGCGTGTTACGTGCCGTTGCTCATCGAGCTGCGCGTCTGCGTGCTGCCGGACTTCCTTGTGGCGCATGTCAGATCCGGTTTGGTGGATCGTTTCACCGCCGGCTTGCGCAGCGATGGCCAACCGGGCTTCTTCCATCCGGATCGCCTGCTGCTCGGCTCGCCGGTCCATGCCAGCGCGGTGATCGCCGAGGCCCAGGCCGTGGCCGGCGTGGCGCATGTCGAGCTGCTTACGCTTGCCCGCGCCGAGGGTGCCGTGCCGGGTGACGTGCCCGCGGATGGCGTGCTGCATCTGGCATCGGTGGAGATCGCGCAGGTCGACAGCAGCCCCGATCATCCCGATCGCGGCTCCATCACGTTCGTCATGGGAGGTGGCCGATGAGCTGCTGCAGCGCCTGTGGCCAGCACGCCTGCGCCTGCGGATGCGGCGCCAGCGAGCGTACGCCGCTTCCTCTCGCCAACCGGCCGGGGTTGTCCAGCCTCGCGTATCGCGTGGGCACCTACGCGGAATTCTTCGCCACCATGCAGATGGACCTGAGCTCGTCCGCGCTGCCGGCCCTGACCGGGCTGCGCACGCGTGAACTCGACGACCCATCCATGGCGCTGGTCGATGCATGGGCCATCGGCGCCGACGTGTTGAGTTTCTACCAGGAGCGCATCGCCAACGAAGGCTACCTGCGCACGGCGACCGAGCGCTGCTCGGTGCTGCAGCTGGGGCGGTTGGTCGACTATCGTCTTCGTCCCGGCGTCGCCGCGAGCGTCTACCTGGCCTACACGATCGACGACAACTCGCCGCCGGTGACGATACCGGCGGGCGCCAAGGCCCAATCGGTGCCCGCGCCGGGCGAACAGATGCAGACCTTCGAGACGGCCGAGCCGCTGGATGCGCGCCACGAATGGAACACCTTGCGTCCGCGGCAGACGCAACCGCAGAACATCACGCTGGATACGATCGCATCGCTGCAGGAGGTGTGGCTGGCGGGTGGCAGCACGCAGCTCAGGCACGGCGACAGGCTGCTGTTCCAGTTCGGCGAACTGGCGACCGGCACCAGCGTGTTGCGCAGGGTGGAGTCGGTGGATGTCCAGCAGACCGATCCCGCCACCGGCGCCATGCTGCAGCCTGCCGATCAGAGCAGCCGCGTCCGCCTGCAAGCGCTGGGCGCGGTGACGGTGGCGATTGTGGCGGCAGCCAATCGTGCGGTTGCTGCCCTGGCGTCGGGCGATGCGCGCTGGTTCAACGCATTGCTGGGCGTGCGCCAGCAATTGCTGCTGGGCGTCGACGACGGCGGTTCCGCCAAGATGTTTTCGACGGTGTTCATGCGCTACCTGGAAGGTTGGCAAAGCGGGCCGGCGCCAGTGCAGGACTTCATGAAGGCCGTCGACGAGGCCTTTGGCGGCCCGCCCGCGGCACCGCCGCCGGCGGCGGGCTTTGGCGCCTTGTTCGACGCGTTGATCCTGCCGCGTACGCTGCAACCCGCGAACAGCTTGCGGCTCCAGCGCGGGATCGCCACCGTGCTCGCGCCGGCGAGCGACGCGCGACCGCAGCTGCTGCTCAACTTTGCCACGCCGCTGCTCGATACCTTCTACCGCGCATGGACGGCCATTGCGCACGGCAACCCCTCGCCGGACCTGCTGGGGGTGTTCGCACTGCGCGTGAAAGCGCCGCTGTTCGGCTACAACGCGCCGGCGCCCATGACGGTCAACCAGAAATGGGATGGCTCGCAATGGGTGTCGACCATGGTGCCTGGCTCGCTGGACACCAGCAACGAAGTGGCCGGAACCGTCTGGCTCGATAACGCCTATGACGATGTGGAGGACGGCAGCTACGCGGTGATATGGCCGCCAGGGAACCATCCCGTCACGGTGCGCCTGTCGCATGCCACCACCGCGCCGCACTCGATGTACACGATGAGCGGCAAGAGCACGCGCCTGGATATCGATCCGAACCAGGGTGATCACAGCTGGAGCATCGGCGGCGAATCGGACGTGCGTGGCACGCAGGTGTACGCACAGAGCGAGCCACTGACCCTGGCTGCCACCCATATCCTCGACCAGGCGGGCAATGCCACGGTGAGCAGCGCGGGTGTGGCACAGGACGGTGCCACGCGCATGACGCTTGATCAGCCGGTCGATGGGCTCAAGCCAGGGCGCTGGGTGGTGGTGCAGGGGCAACGGGCCGACGTACCCGGCACCGATGCCGTGAACGCCTCGGAGGCGGTCATGCTGCTGGCTGTCGAACAGGCGGCATCGAGCCTGCCCGGGGACACCATCCACAGCACGCTGGTCTTCGCCGGCAAGGGGCTGGCGTACGCGTACGTTCGCGGCAGCGTGTCGGTCTATGCCAACGTCGTGCGCGCCACCCACGGCGAGACGCGCAACGAGGTACTGGGAAACGGCAATGGCGCGACGGCCATGCCCACGTACGCGCTGAAGCAGTCGCCGCTCACCTACGTTTCCGCGCCCACGGTGGATGGCGTGCAGAGCACGCTGGTGGTGTCCGTCAACGGCATGCAGTGGCATGAGGCGCGCAACCTCGCGTTTGTCGGCGTGACGAGCCGCAGCTACGCGACGTCGATCGACGACAGCGGCAAGGTGAGCGTGCTGTTCGGCAATGGCGTGCATGGCGCCCGCGTACCTACCGGCATCGAGAACATCACCGCGGTCTATCGGCAAGGCATTGGCACGCCCGGCAATGTGCAGGCAGGGCAGATCAGCCTCGCGGCCACGCGCCCACTCGGCGTCAAGCAGGTGGTCAACCCCTTGCGCGCCTCGGGCGGCGCCGACCCCGAAACGCGCGATCAGGCGCGCGTCAACGTGCCGCTGGCCGTGCTCGCGCTGGATCGTCTCGTGTCCATCACCGACTACGCCGACTTCTCGCGCACCTATGGCGGCGTGGGCAAGGCTTGCGCGATCAAGCTGGGTTCACAGGTACTGGTGACCATCGCCGGCGCCGGCGATGCGCCCATCGACGACACCTCCGACCTCTATGGCAACCTGCTGCAGTCGCTGCAGCAGTTCGGCGATCCATCGCTGCCGGTCACGCTGATGGTGCGCCAGCTCGTTGCGCTGACCTTGAGCGCCAGGGTCGGCCTGGCGCCGGATGTCACATGGGAAACCGTGGAGCCGGTGATACGCGCCGCGTTGCTGGACCGTTACGGCTTCGAGAACGCGGGGCTGGCGAAGCCGGTCTACCTGAGCGGTGTCGTGTCCTGCATCCAGGCCGTGCGCGGCGTGGCCTGGGTCGACGTGGATGCCTTCGGCAGCCTCGACGAGGCCGCGCTGCTGCTCGGCTTTGGCGTCGGAAGCAACGGTGGCGGCGACGATGGCGCGGTGCTGGCGCGGGGCCCAGCACAGGCGGCGGACCCCGCCACACCGCAGCGGATCACCGTGCTTGATGCGCGCCTGGACAGCCAGGGCAACCCACTCCCGGCGCAGATCGCGTATTTCCTCCCGGCGGTTCCGGACACCCTCTTGCTGCAGCAGGCCACGCCATGAACAGCCAGCCGGATCGTCTCTACGCCCTGATGCCGGTGGTCTACCGCATGCGGGACGCGGACCAGGGTTATCCGTTGCGTGACTTCCTGCGCGTGCTCTCGGCGCAGGCGGACGTGCTGGAGCAGGACATCACGCGGCTCTATGACAACTGGTTCATCGAGACCTGCGACGACTGGGTCGTGCCGTACATCGGCGACCTGCTCGGGTACACGCTGTTGCCCGAAGCGGCCACCTTGTCCGCCGATGGCTGCGCGTCTGCCGGGCTGGGTCGCGTGCTTGCGCCGCGTGCCGACGTGGCCAACCTGATCGACGCGCGTCGCCGCAAGGGCACGCTGTCGTTGCTGGAAGATCTCGCGCGCGATGCGGCGGACTGGCCGGCCCGGGCGGTGGAGTTCTATCCGTTGCTGGGCTGGACGCAGCATCTCGATCACCAGCACGCCTGGCGGGGTGGTGCGGCCGACCTTCGACAACCCGGTCGGCTCGAATGCCTGGCGTGGGAGGACGGTGCATTCGATCGCCTGGCGCACAGCGTGGACATCCGCCGCATCGACAGCGCGCATCGCCGCGGACGTTTCGCCATCCCTAACGTGGGCCTGTTCGTGTTTCGCCTGCGCAGCTATCCCGTGACGTGCACGCCGGCTTATTGCGTGGAAGAGCAAGGCGCGCAGTGCTACAGCTTCAGCGTGCTCGGCCAGGACACGCCGTTGTTCCAGCGACCGGTCGCCGAAGCCGCGCCCACGCATATCGCACAGGAAGAAAACCTCCCGGTACCGTTGCGGCGTTATCGCTTCGCCGAGCGTGGCGCCGCCGCGGATTACGCGACGGTTTCGGCCAGCCTCTACGGCGAAGGCAAGAGCGTGCAGATCTTTGCGCCCGACTGGCCGGCGAAAGGCCAGGGTTTGCCGGTGCCCATCGAGCTGCTGATGCCGGCCGACCTCGACGACTGGAAATACCAGGTGCCCCGCGGGCGCGTGGCCATCGATCCGGAGCGCGGCCGCCTGTTGTTTCCCGCGGGGCAGCGCCCCAAGCGTGGCGTGTGGGTGAACTACCAGTACGGCTTTGCGGCGGATATCGGCGGCGGCGAATACGCGCGGGTGACGCCGGAGCTGGAGAACGCGACGCGCTACACCGTGCACGCGGCCCGGCCCGACAGCGATCCGGCCAAGACCGCCTTGCCCGATCGTCATTTCGCCAGCATCGCGGCGGCATTGGAGGCATGGGCGAAGGCGAAAGCGGCCGCGCCCGCCTTGCGTGCGCTGATCATCGAACTCGCGGAAAGCGGCGTCTACGAGGGCGGCATCGATGTGCAGCTGGATCCCGGCGAAGCCATCCAGATCCGTGCGGCCGATCGCACGCGCCCGGTGCTTCGCCTGCTCGATGTGCGCGCCAGCCAGCCCGATGCGCTGTCCGTGGGTGGTGGACCGGGCAGCCGTTTCGTCATGGACGGCCTGCTCGTCTCGGGACGCGGCATCGAGGTGCACGGACCGCAGGATGACGGTGATGCCACGGCGTTGCCCGCCGAGGACCTGTGCGAACTGGTGATACGGCACTGCACGCTGGTGCCGGGATGGTCGCTGCAATGCGATTGCGATCCCAGGCGCCCGGGCGAGCCGAGCATCACCCTCGACGGCACGCGGGCGTCATTGCGCGTGGAATGCAGCATCCTCGGAGGCATCAGCGTGGTATCGCCGGCCAGGCGTGGCGAGCCGCCATCGATCACGCTGCGCGACAGCGTGCTGGACGCTACCGGACCGCAACGGCTGGCCATCGCGTCGCCGGACGAGGCGGTGGCCTATGCCAATGCCAGCTTCGTCCGCTGCACGGTGGTCGGCCAAGTGCAGGTGCATGGCGTGCCACTGGCCGAGAATTCGATATTCGCCAGCCCGCTGCGCGTGTTGCGCCGACAGGCGGGATGCGTGCGCTTCTGTTTCGTGCCGTCGGGATCGCGCACGCCCCAGCGCTTCCACTGCCAGCCGGATCTTGCCGTGGCCGCCGTGGACAGTGCCGATGCGGCGCAGGTACGGCTGCGTGTCGTGCCGTTGTTCCGCAGTCGTCGCTACGGATCGCCGCACTACATGAGGTTGGCCGATGCCTGTTGCGAAGAGATTCGCGGCGGCGCCTCGGACGAGTCTTCGATGGGCGTGTACCACGACCTGTACGAGCCGCAGCGGCAGGCGAATCTCGCGTTGCGTCTCGAAGCATACGTGCCGGCGGGAGCTGCTCCCGGCATGTTCTTCGCGAGTTAGGAGATCGATCATGAAAGGCGACTTTGCGCGTGTCACCTTCGACTCGACGCTGCACTACAGCCAGGTCTTCCAGCAGCAGGGGCGCGTCACGCTGGAGGCCGACTGGAACGAGCAGGTCAGCATCCAGCTGAACCTCCTGCGCGCGCTGGCCAGTGACCTGGTGGGTCCGTGCTGGGCCGCCGGCAGCGGCTTCCTGTTCACGGCCGCGCCCAGGTTGCCCGATGGGTCGCTGACGCCCGGGCATTTCTATGTCGACGGCATCCTCTGCATCAATGAAAGCGCCTGCACGTTCGGGACGCAGCCCAACCTGCCGACGCCCGACACGATCACCGGCAACGACGGTTCGTCGGGCCAGCCGGCGAGCTTTGCGTTGTGGCTCGACGTATGGGAGCGGCACCTGTGCGCGGTGGAAGCACCGGCCATCGCCGATACGGCGCTCAACGGCATCGACACGGCGTCACGTGCGCAGGTGATCTGGCAGGCGCGCATGCTTGACCTCGATCCCGAGCGATCGACGGCTTCGCTGGCCAATGTGCGCGCGGCGCTGGGATTGCGCAAAGACCTGGATGCGGCGACGCTCAAGCAGGACCTGGCCAATCTCGATGCCCTGGCGAATGCGTTGAACGGGCAGGGAGCGGCAAACACCACGCGCTGCGACGCGCTGCGCCAGCTGGTCGGCGTGCGCGCCACCTACGCGTGGCCGCGGATGCGCGCGCAGCTGGGCCCCGTCGACACCGACAGCGACCCGTGCGTGATCGCGGCCGATGCGCGTTACCGGGGTTGCGAAAACCAGCTGTACCGCGTCGAGATCCATCGCGGTGGACTGGCCAGCACGGATGCGGCGCCGACCACCACCAGCTTCAAGTGGTCGCGCGAGAACGGATCGGTGGTGTTTCCTGCAGCGAGCAACGTGATCGGCCAGGCGGACGACGGCAGCGCTATCATGACCGTCACGCTGGCAAGCCTGGGGCGCGACCAGCGATTGGGCCTGGCGACGGGCGACTGGGTCGAATTGGTGGATGACGACTACACCCTGGCGCAGCTGGCTTATCCGCTGCTGCAGGTGAAGGCGGTCGACGTCATGCGACGCACCGTGCAACTGGCCTTGGCGGCGGGAGCGACGCCCTATCAGCTGAGCAACGACGCGCGAAAGCATCCTTTGCTGCGCCGCTGGGATCAGCATGACGGCGTGGCGGTGGGCGGCGACGTGGTGCTGGTGGAAGGTGAACCGGTCACGCTCGAGAATGGCATCCAGGTGCGCTTCGAGCCGGGAGGCCTGTATGCCACCGGTGACTACTGGCTGATTCCCGCGCGCGTTTCGGGGCAGGGCATGATCGAATGGCCGCAGGTGGCCGGCACGCCCGCACCGCTGCCATCGCGTGGCATGCATCATGCAGCGGTGCTGGGCACGTACACGGCGGCAGCGGGCTATGTGGAATGCTGCTGCCGCTTCGACTCGCTCTGCACGCTGCTTCGCAACAGCGCGACCCGCAAGCCGCTGGATACCGCGACGGGCGCCGTGGCGAAGAACGCCGCCGTCGCCAAGGCGACACCGGCGGTAAAGAAGACCACCCGGAAGAAGCACGGCTGACGTTCGGCTCAGCGTGAGACTACGTGACGTCCTGCCACAGGCCTGGCTCGCTGTCAGGCACGGGCCGGACGTGAGAAGATGTCTTGAGCCTACTCAAGGCTTGTTCGGTCGGGGACGCGGTGATTCGTAGAAGGACGGCACATCGATGGGTCGCATGGCTGGCAATCGCCGCCGTGTGGCTGCTGGTGGCTGCACCTACGGTATCCCGTTCGCTGGCTGCCACCGGCGCCTGGCCGGAGCTTGGTGCCTGGTGCACGGGGCATGGGCTCGAGCAGCACCACCCTGGGGCCCCGGATGCACCGGTACTGCATACCGATGAATGCGGATACTGCGCGCTGCTCGGTCATAGCCCGGCGCTGACGGGACTTGCCACGGCCGCGCCGGCGGCCGCCATGCTGCCGGCCATCGCACCGATCCATGAAGCCGCCTGGCATGGGCATCCGCTGCCGCTGCTGAGCGCGAGTCCCCGCGGGCCGCCCCAGGCCTGACTGCCTGTCGCCAACGCGGGATGACGCGCCCAGTGCGCAAGGTCGGTCCCGCATCGGAAGGCCGTTCGTGAACGATGGCAGGCGCCGCGCAAGCAGCGCGCCGCTTGCTGCCGTGCGTCCATGACGGCTTGCAGTCATCCCGGCCACGCGAGGCGAGGCCGGTGAACCAAGGATGTCCTGTCATGCGTTCCTCTTTTTTGCGCAGTGCGCTGCTCGGCTTGCCGCTGAGCGTGCTCGCGTCCTCCATGGCGCTGGCCCAGGGTGGGCCCGGCGCAGACACTCCCGACGCGGTCGACGGCCAGGTGACTAGCCTGGGTGCGGTCCGGGTGACCGCCGACATGCCGACGCTTGCCGCTCCCGGCTTCCCGGCGAGCCTGGTCACGGTGCCGATCGAACGGGTGGAAGCCACCATCAACGCCGTCGACGTGGAAGATGCGGCCAAGTACCTGCCCAGCATCTTCATCCGCAAGCGCAACTACGGCGATACGCAGCCGGTGCTGGCGACGCGCACCTGGGGCGTGAATTCCAGCGCCCGCACGCTGGTCTATGTCGACGACATCCCGATCTCGGCACTGGTCGCCAACAACACCACCATCGGCGCGCCGCGCTGGGGCATGACGTCACCCGATGCCATCGATCATATCGACATGCTGTACGGGCCTTTTTCGGCGGCGTACGCGGGCAACTCGATGGGCGGCGTGATGCGCATCGTCACCCGCATGCCGGAAAAGACCGAGGTCACCGTAAAACAGACCGAGGCGGTGCAGTCGTTCGATCTCTACGGCACGCACGGCAACTACAGCACCAGCCAGACCACGCTCACCGCGGGCGGCCGCCAAGGCGATCTCGGCTGGTTCTTCGGAGCCAATGCCGCCAACAGCTTCAGCCAGCCGCTGTCCCTCATCACGGGACCTTCCACGCCGGCGGGCACCAGCGGCACCATCCCCGCGCTGAACAAGCAGGGGCAGGCGGCGAACGTGTACGGCGCGGGCGGGCTGCTGCACACGCGCATGCTCGATCTCAACGGCAAGCTCATCTACGACATCACCCCGCAGTGGCGCGCGACCTACCTGGTCGGCTACTGGAGCCATCATGGCCAGTCGGACGTGGACAGCTATCTGGCCAATGCGGCGGGCGAAACGACCCACGGCAGGATGGCCGGCTTCGCGAGCAACACCTATCACCTGAGCGCGCATCACCTGATGCAGGCGCTGTCGTTCAAGTCCGACACCAGGGGTAGCTACGACGGCTCGTTCGTCATCACCCACTACGACTTCCTGAAGGACAACCAGTGGTCGCCGGCCGGCGTCACCGCCGGCACGGATGTCACCGGCAACGGCAGGCTGGCAAGCTATGGCGGCACGCAATGGACGACGGTCGACGCCACCGGCTTCTGGCGCCCGCAGGGTTACGGCGGCGCGCATGAGGTATCCGTGGGTGTGCACGGCGATCGCTACGAGCTCAACAACCCGACCAGCAATCTTGCCGACTGGCAGGATCCTTCCAGCACCACCACGCTGTACTCGGCGGGTCGAGGCAAGACCCGGACCGAGGCGCTCTGGATACAGGATGCATGGCAGCTTTCTCCCTCGTGGCTGCTGACGCTCGGCGGGCGCTACGAATGGTGGAAGGCCAGCGACGGCTACAACGACAGCGGCAAGACCGCCGTGAACCAGCCGGTGGAGAAGGCCGACGCGTTCTCGCCGAAGGCCACCCTGCAATGGAGCGTGAACCCGGGGTGGCGCGTGACGGGTTCGCTGGCCAGGGCGGTGCGTTTTCCAACCGTGGGCGAGCTGTATCAATTGGTATCCACGGGGTCGACCTACAGCGTGCCCAACCCCGACCTGAAGCCGGAAACCATGCGCAGCGGCGAGCTCGCGATCGAGCATGGCATCGACCAGGGCCTGCTGCGGCTGTCGCTGTTCCAGGAGAACACGCGGAAGGCGTTGATCTCGCAGACATCGACGCTGCCGAACGTGGCCGTGCCGGTGACCTACGTGATGAACGTGGGCGAGCTGCGCAATCGTGGCGTGGAGCTGGTGGCGCAGAAGGACAACGTGCTTGTGCGCGGGCTGGATCTGTCCGGCAGCATCACCTTCGTCGACTCCACCATCCTGTCCAACGACAGCTTCGTCAGCAGCGCGGGCACGACCTCGCAGGGCAAGCACGCACCGTACGTGCCGCGTTGGCGCACCACGGTGGTGGCAACCTACCGGCCCGATGAGGCCTGGGCGTTCACCCTGGCCGGGCGCTACAGCGGCAAGCAGTACTCCACGCTCGACAACACGGACAACACCTCGCACGTGTTCGGTGCGTTCGACAGTTTCCGGGTATTCGACCTGCGTGCGCACTACCAGGTCAACGGCCATCTGGCGGCTTCGTTCGGCGTGGACAACTTCACCAACGAGAAATACTTCCTGTACCACCCGTTTCCGCAGCGGACGTATGTGGCCGATCTGAAGTTGAGTCTTTGAGCTGCATGCCTGCCCGGTGCGTGGCCGCGTGGTGGCCACGCACCGGGCGTGCCCTCGCATCGGCGCGGCCGGGTGTCAGTCGAGCAGGATGGGCTCGTGTTTGCCGGGCAGGCGTACCGGGAAGCCCTTTCCGGCGAGGCAGGTTTCCAATGCCTGCATGCCGCGCTCGTATTCGCCATGGACGAGGAATACGCCGCGGCGAGGGTGCTGGCCCAGCCACCCCACCAGCTCGTCACGGCCGGCGTGTGCGGAAAACCCGTTGATGGTCCAGATCTTCGCGTTGACGGCAATGTCCTCGCCGAAGATCTGCACGCGCCGCGCGCCGTTGACGATGCGCCGCGCGAGCGTTCCTTCCGCGGCGTAGCCGACGAAGACGATGCTGCTCTTTTCACGCCACAGGTTGTGGCGCAGGTGGTGGCGGATGCGTCCGCCATTGCACATGCCGGAGCCGGCCATGATGATCGCGCCGCCTTCGATGCGATTGATCGCCATTGAGTCGGTGCTGTCATGCGAGAAACGAAGATTCGGCATCGCAAACGGATCTTCGCTGCGCAGCACGGTCATGAACTCGTCGTCGAAGCACTCCGGATGGCGGCGGAAGATTTCCGTGGCGGAGATCGCCATCGGCGAATCCAGGAAGACGGGTGCGCGCGGTGGAATGCGTTGCCGGCGCATGCCCTGGTGCAGGTAGTACAGCACCTCCTGCGCACGTTCCAGCGCGAAGGTGGGGATGACGACGTTGCCGCCACGAGTCAGCGTGGAATTCACCGCTTCGTAGAGTTCGTCCACGGAGTCGGGCAGGGCGCGGTGATCGCGGTCACCGTAGGTGCTTTCCATCACCACGAAATCGGCGGGCGGGGCCGGTACGGGGTCGCGCAGGATGGGACGGCCGGGGCTGCCCAGGTCGCCGGAAAACAGGATGCTGCGCGTCTGGCCGCCGTTCTCGAGGTTCAAGAGGATGCTGGCCGAACCAAGGATGTGGCCGGCATCAAGGAACGTGGCCTGGACGCCTGCTGCGACCGTAACGGTTTCGCCATAGCCCACCGGATCCGAAAAGCGCTCGAGCGCGTTGAAGGCGTCGTCCAGCGTGAAGAGTGGCGGTTGGACAGGTTCATCGCGCCGCCGACTGCTGCGTTCGGCCCGCGCGGCATCCTCTTCCTGCAGGCGTGCGGCGTCCAGTAGGACGATACGCGCCAGGTCGCGGGTGGCGGAAGTGGCAAGGATGCGGCCGCGGAATCCTTCGCGTACCAGGCGGGGAATGCGCCCGGCATGGTCCAGGTGCGCATGGGTGAGCAGCAAGGCATCGATCTGGCGGGGATCGAAACCGAAGGGGGCGGCGTTCGCCTGCTCCTCTTCGCGGGAGCCCTGGAACATGCCGCAGTCGATCAATACCTGGACGTCACCGCAACGCACCAGGTGGCACGAGCCCGTGACCTGTTTGGCGGCGCCGTGGCAGCTGTAGAACATGGCCGGATGCATGCGTCGTGTTCCTGGTGGAATAGGGATGGCGCGGGTTGTTCATCGGTGCTTGACGCCGCCGCATGTTGCCGGTCAATGCTGCATCAGGATCGGTACGTTGACGTGCTGCAGGATATGCCTCGTGGCGCCCCCGAGCACTCGCTCGCGCACGCGCGAATGGCCATACGCGCCCATGACCAGCAGGTCCGACCTGGCCCCTTCGATTTCCCGCAGCAATGCGGCACCGGCTTCGGCGGACGTGGCATGCACGCGCCGCACGCGTGTCTTGATGTCGTGGTTGGCAAGGTAGCTGGCGGGATCGAAGCGAGGCGCGCGTTGCTGGTCGTCGTCATACGCAGGCGCTTCGCCATCGAGCAGCAGCACCTCGTTCGCGTTGCGCGCGAACGGCAGGGCGGCATGGATGGCACGAACCGATTCGATGCTGCCGTTCCATGCCAGCGCCACGCGCTCGGCTCGCACCGGGCCATGCCAGGACGGAGGAAGCAGCAGGCAAGGCGTGCGGCAGGTGAGCAGGGCTTCGCCGAGCACGTCGAAGGCGATGGTTTCGTCGACCATGTCGCGCTCGATCACGATCAGGTCGTGCCAGGCCCCGAGTTGTCGTGTCGTCTGCGCGATGCCGGCACGGGTCACCATCCACGAGGCGCGGTGCACGCCCGATTCCCTCGCCATGGTGACGAACGCCACGCGGTCTTCGGGCTGCTCGTGCGGCGGGTCGATCAACAACGCCAACACCGACGGATCCGGCTCCCCGCCATGCAGCATGCGCAGGCCGGGATCGATATAGCAGCCTGTCAGCCGGGCATCGAAGGCGGCGGCGAGTGACGCGCCGGCGATGGCGGCGGGGCTCCATGGGGACGTGGCGGTCACCAGGGCCAGCACGTCCGTTGGTGCGCCGAGGGGTGGGGTGGAAGGCATGTTCATGATGGCCAGGCCGGGAGGTCGATGCTGTGGATGACCTGCGACGGGTCGTCCGGGTCGAGCCGGCGCTGGAAGCCCAGTGACCGTGCCAATCCGCCCATGGCATGGTTGTTCGCCGCATCGATGGAGATCATCCGCCCGAAACCGTGCGAACGCGCTCCGTCCATCAGGCGTCGCATCAACAGGGTGCCCAGGCCGCAATGTTGCCACGCATCGGCGACGGTGACCGCGCATTCGCAGGTGTCGTCATCCCCGGTGGCGCAATAGCGAGCCACGCCGACTTCCCTGGGCGTGCCTTCGACCAGCGCCACGGCGATAAGCGCCTCGCGCCGGTCATGGTCGACATCCATCATCTGGTCGATCAACGCGTCGCTGGGCTGCTTGAAGTCGCACAGGAAGCGCTGGCGGCGCGAATGGGGCGAAAGCTGGCGGATGAAGTCGGTTTCCAGCTGGCGATCGTCCGCGCGCAGCGAGCGGATCAGCACGGCCGTACCGTCGGCCAGGGTCTCGTGGTGCTCCATGCCCGGATCGACCTGGCCTGGCATGTCATGTCGCGAAGGCGGGCCGGCGTGGGTGGTTTGAGTGACGGCTGACATAAAACCTCCTTGAGGGTCTGGACCCGCCGGGGCGGCTTCCCTGTCCCGGCGATGATGACTGGGGCTGCCGGTACATCCCGCCCGGGGCAATCAGTTGCACACCAGCACCGGGATGTTGCTGCCCAGCAGGACCTTTTGCGTTTCGCTGCCCAGCAGCAGGCGAGTCATGCCGCGGCGGCCATGCGAACCCATCACGATCAGGTCGCATTGCCTGGCCTTCGCCACGGCGAGAATGGTTTCGTTGGGTTGTTCGCCAAAGCCGGCCTCGCCCTCGAACGCAACGCCCGCGGCTTCGGCCATCGCGCGGATCTCCGCCAGGTACTGCTCTCCATCGGTCTTGGCCTGTTCGTTATAGGCGAACTCGGTGGCGGCGAGCAGGGCGCCCATGTAGGCAATGGTCTGGAACGGCGGAATGACGTGCAGGACGGTGATTTTGCCCTGGCACAATTTGGCCAGCTCGATGCCTTTCGCCGCCGCGCGCCTGGAGAGCTCGGAACCGTCGATCGGGATAAGGATGTGCTTGAACATGGATGCCTCGCTGCAAGCCGCGCAAGCGGCAAAAGGGGTGACATCTGACGTCGCTTATACCCTACGCAACGCCGGTTGTGACGATGCCTGTTGTCAGCGTAGACCGGTGGCAAGTCGGCGGAGCGGCCTGGCGTCAATCTGCCGCACGATTCCCGCATGATCGCCCGCCAGCCCTGCACGCCGCGCAAACAATCGCTGATTACACTGGGAACCAAGGAAGGGGGTAAGGCCATGTACCAGAGCATCCTTTTACCCGTCGATGGGTCCGAACGCGCCCTCAAGGCGGTGGATACGGGCATTGAGCTGGCGAAGCGGCTGCAGGCAAAGGTGTACGGCATCCATGTGGTGCCTCCGTTGCCGGCCATTTCCTACGTGGCCGAATTGATCCAGTCACGCGATTCCTACACGGATCTCGCCAAGGATCGCGCCAAGAGCTGCCTGGACGACATCTGCCGGCGCGCTGCCGCGGCCGGCGTGCCGTGCGAAACGGAATTCGTGTTCGACCTGCGCCCCTACGTTGCGATCGTTGCCGCGGCGGCCAAGCATCACTGCGACCTGATCGTGATGGCGTCGCGCGGGCACCACGGGTTCGAGCGGGTATTGCTGGGCAGCGTGACGCACAAGGTGATGATCAGCTGCGACGTGCCCGTGCTGGTGTGCCACTGACGGCAGGACCGGGCCCGCGTCGCCCGCCGCGGATCCATGCTGCGCCGCAATGAACCGGCGATCAGATCTGGTCGGCCGGGGGTACCAAGTGGTGCTTCACCTGGATGGCGTCCAGCCGTTCGCAGACCCATCCGTGATCGTCCGGCCCGGCGTTTTCCTGGATCGCCTGGGCCAGCTTGTTGAAGGCGTCCCAGAAGTCGGCGGCATGCGGCTTGCTGCTCTCCAGGCCGGGCACGAAGCTGTCCAGCGCGTCGAGCATCTCGTCGAGTTCCGCGCGTGATTTGGCCATGCGTCCGAGCCTACACCCAGAGCCCATGAATGAGGCGCGAAAGCCTTATCCAAAGGGTCACGGTCGCTTAACGGCCGCGCAGGCAGCTTAAATATCCCCTCTGGCGACCATGCGGTGCGTGTATGGAACAGGACCGCGAAAA
The DNA here is from genome assembly GCF_016586165.1 of Dyella sp. EPa41. Taxonomy (GTDB): domain Bacteria; phylum Pseudomonadota; class Gammaproteobacteria; order Xanthomonadales; family Rhodanobacteraceae; genus Dyella. The sequence goes on from NZ_BCPR01000029.1 coordinate 28,653, forward strand.
CGACCTCCTCTCCCGAGCGTGCGATGAACTGCTCGAGCAGAATGCCTTGCTGCAACAGGAGATCGAACTGCTGTGCGCCCAGCTGCGCCGGCATCCCGCCGGGGAGTTGCAGATCCGCGAAGCACGTCGTCAGATGGAAGAACTCACCGAGGCTACGCGGGGTTGCACGCCATTCCCGTCGATGGCCACGTTGGAAGCGGGCGCCTACTAGGCCACTTCCAGCACGATCTTTCCGATGTGCTGGCGCGATTCCAGCTCGCGATGCGCGTCCGCCGCGCGCTCCAGCGGATAGATGGCGTGGATGACGGGCAGGCAGCGCCCTTCGGCTAGCACAGGCCAGACATGTTTGCGTAGAGCCTCCGCGATGGAGGCTTTTTCCTGCGTGGTCCGGGTGCGCAGGGTGGAGCCGGTCACGATGGCGCGTTTCACGGCGATCTTCTGCAGGTTGACGCGCTCGGCGACCGGGCCGCCCAGGAAGCCGATCAGCAGCAAGCGGCCATCGCGCGCCAGCGTCGCGAGGTTGTCGTCGAAATAGCTGGCGCCCATGATGTCCAGGATGATGTCGGCGCCGTGATGCTCGGTCTTCGCCAGCACCACTTCGGCGAATGCCTCCTGGCGGTAATTGATGGGTTCGCCGCCCAGTTCGCGGATCACCGCGCACTTTTCGGCCCCGCCGGCCGTGGCGAACGCGCAGATGCCGAACTCCCGGCAGAGCATCAGGGCGGTGGTGCCGATGCCGCTGGTGCCGCCATGGATGAGCGCGATGTCGCCGCGGCGCGCGTGGCCGATCTCGAACAGATTGGCCCATACCGTGAAGAACGTTTCCGGAACCGCCGCCGCCTGGATCATGGACAGGCCGCGAGGAACAGGCAGCGCTTGTCCGGCGGGAACCACGCAGTACTGCGCATAGCCGCCGCCATTGGTCAGCGCGCAGACCGTGTCGCCAACGATGGCGCTGGAAACGCCTTCGCCGAGCGCAACCACGGTGCCGGCCACTTCCAGCCCGGGCACCGGATTGGCGCCAGGCGGTGGCGGATAGTGTCCTGCGCGTTGCAGGACATCGGGCCGATTGACGCCTGCCGCCATCACGCGCAGCAGAAGTTCACCCGGTGCCGGCGTGGGCAGCGGCACCGTGCGTGGCTGCAGCACTTCCGGGCCACCATGTCCGGCAATGGCGACCTCGATCATGGTGGCTGGAAGCGATGCGGTATTCATCGTGCGGTGCCGGGCGGTGATGTCGGCATGTCGTGCGAAGGCCTCGACATGCCTACTGCATCACCATCATGAAGCAGGAGCACGTCGACTCCGCGTGATTCAACGCGGCGCGGCGGGCCGGCTCGACTGTGTTGGCGGTGCATCCCGGCTGGCGCCTTGCGGACCAAGCCGCGCGGCAATGGATGCATCATCGATGCGCAACGCCAGGCCGCTGCAGGCGTTGAACTGGCGCGCCACCTCCGCCACCGTGGCGCGCCTGAAACGGATGTCGTTCGGCGACCACGCCGTGCTTCGTCCGATGTCGGTGATGGTCGACAAGATCCGAGCCATCGCGATGCACGCTGGCCAGTTGCCCGGCGTCGAGGTCCGCGATGAGCTGATGGCCGACTGCGCGGTTCGCAAGCGACCATGCATCCTGCGTGTGCGGCCATGCCTTCACCCGGTGCGCAGTCGCCGCAGATACCACTCCTGCGTCGGGTCCCGGGTGTTCCACGCGCACGCGGTGTGCTTCAGGAAATAACCATGGAGCATCGGCTGCCGTTCTTCGAACAGTGGAGCGAGCCCGGGCACGAAGTCGGCAGTCACGTTGACCCGTAGCCGTCGCCGGCAAAAAAGCCGATGCGGAATCACGCCACGCGCTCGTGACGATCATGTGAAGCACATGGCGCGATGGCCGCCATGTCGTGAAGGTGTTGTGAGTGCCCATGCGTCGCGCGTAGCGAATCTGAATGTTGGCTACGTGCAGCGTTCGCGGAGGGCTTACGCGCGTGCTTTCGGGTAGGGCACAGTCCCGGGACGGCCGACGGCTTGCCGCAAGCCCCGGCTCTGGTTCGGCCCAACGTGTCTCGGAATCTCGATTTGGCTAAGGAGGGAATACACATGCAGCATGCACGCAACCGTCGTTTTGCAAGTCTCGCCGCCGCAGGATTGGCGCTGTTCGCGCTGGCGTCGACCAGTGCCATGGCGCAGCAGGGCGCATCCACCAGCGGGCTGGGCCAGGCGTGGCCCAATGCCATCGACGTCAGTGCGAGTCCGCGTTGGCATGTCTACGTTTTCGAGCGCGACGGCATCCGCTATGTGCAGATCAACGATCTGGGCGGAAAGGTGCGCGCAGCCTTCGCCAGGTCGAACGGAAGTTTCCTTGCGTTGCCGGTGGGCGTGGATGCCCAGCGGCTGGCGACGCCGCAGGAACCATTGGCGGCGACCACGCAGGCGGGCGAAATCGTCTATCGGGACGCGACCACCACGGTGCTGGTGTCGCCGCAGCCGGACGGCACGGCGCGTGTCTACGCCGCCGATGGCGATTGCAAGGATCCGATCGAGTGCAGTTCCCGCGGGCAGTGACGCCGCCGTAGCCGCGCCAGGGCGCCTTCAGGCGGAGGCGCCCTGGTGGATCGGCATCGAGCGCAACGAATCGTGCAGCAACAGCGTTATGCCGAGTCCGCGCTGCGACTCGCGCACGTGGACCACGCCACCATAGATATGGGCGCGATCGCGGATCGTGTTCATGCCAAGCCCGCTGGCCCCGAGCAGGGTCATGGCCTGCTTCCATGAGTCGTTCCCGGGTCTCGATGGGTTGCCATCGCCGGTGTCGACGGGGGCCGCCAAATGACCCACGAGGCGCATGACCACCCATCGCCTGCCGCTGGTGTAGCCACCGCGAAGCTGCAGGTGCACGTGCTGCATCGGCGCGCGCGAAAGCACGTAGACCAGCACTTCGCAGGCAAGGCGATACAGCGTGAGGTGTACATCGGGGGCCAGTTGGCTCAGGCCGCGCCCCGACAGGTCGCACTGGTAGGTGGCGCCGGTCAGGTGGATGGCCTGGGCAAACGGGCCTTCACGCAGGGTGGCCGGCACGCCACGCTCGCGCCAGCCGCGCGGATGCAGCGCATTGGCCAGCCGATGCATCTCATGCTGCGCAAGCACCACGTGGCGGGAGTAGATGTGCTCTTCGTTGGCCGGCAGCACGTGCCGCAGGCGATCGAGCAGGCGATTGTGGTTCTCGCGGATGCTCTGGCCGATGTGCTCCAGTGCATCGGCCGCCTGGCGCATGCGCAGTTCTTCCAGGTACAGGCCTTGCTGGGCGAGCTGGAAGCCGCGCAAGGTGTCGAGCCGCTCTTCGTGGGTGGCATGCGTCTGGTGCGCGATGCGCGACCCGAGCAGCAGCAGGGTGGTGACGGCAAACGCGATCAAGGCCTGCGCCTGGATCACGCCGGGGTCGCGCACCATGGTCGAGGTCATCGTCACGGCGAAACCGGCGAGCGTGCCGCCGATCGCGGCGCCCTGCCAGCCGTAGCGCGACGTGAGCCATGCCACGGGCAGGAACATGGCGATACGGAACACCTGCATGCTGTCGCCCTGGCTGCTGAATACCAGGCCGACCAGCACGAACAGCGGAAGCAGCACGCCGATCAGGCAATCGCGGGTGAGATGGCCATACCAACGCGAGGCGCTTTGCGTGAGGCGCGCGCCTCGCGAGAGCGCGAGCCGCATCGCGAGGATGCTGGGCACGATGGCGATGGCCCCGAGATAGTTGCCGAGGAAGTAGCCGAAGAGGATCTGGCTGGTGATGGTTGGCGGGGTATCACCCGACGGCAGTTGCGTGGCGGCGAGCGTAAGCGCATTGCCCAGGGTCGTCAGTATCGCGCCGGCGAGTATGACGCCCAGCAGCATCGCCATGTTGACCTGGCGAGTGCCCAGCATCAGGCGCGCATGACGCTTCGCCCACGCAACGGCGACCGATAGCGGGAGGATCGGCGGAATGGCGGCGAGGGCGGCCCAGTGCGAGCCGAACTGGCCGCGGCAATCCCAGGCGTGATATCCCACCGGCAGCAACTCGCCGATGAACAGTGCCGGCCAGTAGCGATAAGGGAGCAAGAGCAGGCAGGCAACACGCAACCCGGCGGGAAGATTCCAGTGCGAAACGGAGATGTCGCGGAGCAGCACGTAACTGAGTGCATATCCTGCGCAGACCGCCAGATGGCGACCCCACTCCCGCGGCACACTCGATTCCCCCATGACTTCCTCCCATGTCTACCGCTGTCCGCCGGTTCGATGGACCGTCGGTCTTGTGATCGGCCGGGCCTGTGCCGAAGCCGGTCTTGCATTGGAGCGCTGCCCCTCGCGCCGCCGTGCTCAACCGACGGCGCATGATGCCAAAGCGGATTTCGTCACATCTTGCGATCGCCAGGGCGGCACACAGAACTTTCCACAGCGCACTTTGCCATGCCCAAGAGTGACGTTACGGTGAAACTACGTACCGCAGCAGTGTCATCACGCCATGCGTGGCTGTGCTTGTGCAGTCGATCACATTGCCAACGTTCCTTCGGGATCAATCCGTTGCGTTGGCATGGCCTCTCACGCTGGTGATATCGACGCCTTCACGCATGGCCTTGGTGACCGGCGTGTTGGCCACGATCTCGAGCAGGCGCTGCCATTGCTCGTCGCTCAAGGCGCCGCTGGCGTGAAGCGTGCGGCGTACGTGCAGCGTGCCGTCATCGTCTCGCTGCATGTCCAGTTCCGCACGAAACTCTCCCAGGTCCCACCCCTTGCGCTGCGCGTACATGCGCAACGTGATCGCGGTGCACGCGGCAAGCGACGCGAGGTAATAGTCGAAAGGCGCGGGTGCAGCACCCTGGCCACCGAGCTTGAGTGGTTCATCCGTATTCATGGCGTAATGACCAGCCTGAATGTGATGCAGGTAGTTGCTGTCGGTGGACACGATGGTGGCGGACGAAACGCGTGACATGGTCTGGGTTTCCTGGTGGATGGCTGCGCGTGTTTGAAGTTGGCCGGGACGGACGCATGCGCCAAGCGACGCCGTGGCGCCCATCCCGATGGCCATTGGACCATGGTAGTAGGCGTTTTCCCGCTTCGCAGGCCCGGGTGGCGATGCGATGGCGTTGTCGCGACGATATAATTTGCTGCATGTGCATATGCCGCCGGCCGGGCCGGGCCTGGCCTTGCCGGGCCCTCCGCACACGGACCGCCATCGCGCCGTGACAGGCGCTTCGCGGCACCCACCGCTTCAGGATGATCTTCGCCATGCGTTCCTTCGCACTTCCCGCCGCCATTGCGCTCTGTCTCGCCATGACGGGCTGCGTCACCAGTCGCGGCCTGCATACCACCGGCACCATGACCGGTGCCGGCAAGCTGGCCGCCGAGCGCAGCCTGGCCGAGGTGCAGCTCAGCCCTACGGCATGGCCGTCGCAGGACTGGTGGGTTGCCTATGGAGACCCGCAACTCTCGTCGCTGATCGAAGAAGCGCTCAAGACCAATCCAAGCCTGGAGCAGGCGCAGGCGCGCGCCCGGCAGGCGCAGGCGGTGGCCGACAATGCCAACGCGGGGCGCATGCCGCAGGCCAAGCTCGATGCCTCGATCACCGGCGCGTACCTGTCCAAGAAAAACCCGATCTATCCGCCGTACGTGCTGGGCACGTTCGCGTGGAGCAAGTCCATCCTTGGCGAGTTCTCGTGGGATCTGGACCTGTGGGGCGGCAAGCGGGCGGAGTGGGAGGCTGCGCTTGGCCATGGTCGTGCCGCGCAGATCGACGCCTATGCCGCGCGCATCGAATTATCGGTGAACGTGGCTCGCGCCTACGTGCGGCTGGGTTATGCCTTTGCGCAGCAGGACGTGGCCGAGGCCGAACTGAAGCGCGCCAGCCAATCGCTCGATGTCACGCGCAAGCTCGTGGCAGGTGGCCTGGATACACCGCAGCAGGAGCACCTGGCCGATTCGCAGCTGGCCAGCGCCGAGCAGCAGAAGGTGGCGGCCGATCGCGCCATCGATGCCGCGCGCAGCAGCCTTTCGGTACTGCTGGGGCAGGGGCCGGATCGTGGCCTCGCCATCGAGCGCCCGCACATGCTGGACCGCGGTCCGGCGGTGTTGCCCGACAAGCTGCCGGTGGATCTGGTCGGCCGTCGCGCCGACCTCGTGGCGGCGCGCTGGGAGATCGAGGCGGCCAACAAGGACATCAAGGCGGCCAAGGCGGAGTTCCTGCCCAATATCAGCCTCAGCGCCCTGGCCGGCTTCATCGCGGTCGGCGGCAGCACCAATGTGCTGCAGCTGCCGGCGCGCCAGTACGCATTCGGTCCTGCGCTGAGCCTGCCGATCTTCGACGGCGGCCATCGCCGGGCGCGTCTTGCCGTGGCGGACGCGGAATACGACGCGATGGTGGCTCGCTACAACGGACTGGTGGTCAGTGCGCTGAACGATGTCTCCGACCAGGTTTCCGCGTTGGCCTCGGTGCGCCAGCAGATCACGCTGGAAAAACGCGCCGTCGATGACGCGCAGAAGAGCTGGGACGATGCCATGACCGCGTACAAGGGCGGCCTCAAGGGACCGCTCACGCCGCTCACCAGCCGCCAGCAGTTGCTGGCCGCACAGCAGCGTCTCGCTGCGCTGGAGAGCGAGCAGGTCGACATCTCGGTTCGCCTGGTCGAAGCGCTGGGCGGTGGTTTCGACGGCACGGCGGAAGTGGCGGATATCGATGCGGCCAAGGCCCGGCAGGCGTCGACGACCCGTTGAAGGGCCTTGCCGCGGGCGCTTGCTGAACGCACGCGGGCACCGCGCGTGAAAATCGCGCCCGGCATCCCTATATTGGAACGATGCCGCCACGCCGATATGCACATGGCGTGGCGTTCGTTGCGCCGTGGCGGGCGCATCGCCACTGCACTTCGGGAGGCGACCCCATGGCGACTGGCTGGGCCGGCGACGGCGCCGTACAGGATCAGATCGACGCGACCGTGGAAGACGCGGTGAAGCGCGCGCGCAGCCGCATGCAGAAAGGCCCCGGCCTGGCGCGCTGCGAGGAATGCGATGCACCGATTCCGGAAGCACGGCGCATTGCCGTGCCTGGCGTTCGCCTGTGCGTGGCCTGCCAGGAAGCCCATGACCGCGACGAGGCCGCATTCAGCGGCTACAACCGCCGCGGCAGCAAGGACAGCCAGTTGCGCTGAGCTTGACACTGCCGCGTGCGGCGTTGGTCAATACGGGACTTACGCGTACTCGAGAGTGTCCGATCACATGATGATGTCGTTCCGCGCCGCGCCGGTGCCTGCTTCGATGACCCTTCGGGTGCAGCCATGAGCGGCCGCCTGAGCCCGCTGGCCGGAAAGCCGGCGCCGGAAACCCTGCTGGTGGATATCGAGCGGCTGCGCGATGCGTATGTGGATCTGCGCCCCGATCCCGCCGTGCCGTCGCAGCGCGTGGCCTTCGGCACCTCGGGCCATCGTGGCACCTCGTTCGACCGCAGCTTCAACGAGTGGCACGTGCTGGCGATCACCCAGGCGATCTGCGAGTACCGCAAGGAAAAAGGCATCGACGGGCCGCTGTACATCGGCATCGATACGCATGCGCTGTCGCAGCCCGCGTTCGAGAGCGCGCTCGAAGTGCTCGCCGCCAATGGCGTGCAGGCGATGATCGCCAAGGGCGGCGAATACACGCCCACGCCGGCGATCTCGCATGCCATCCTCACCTACAACCGCGGCCGCACGCACGGGCTTGCCGACGGCATCGTGGTGACGCCTTCGCACAACCCGCCCGACGGTGGCGGCTTCAAGTACAACCCGCCCAACGGCGGTCCGGCCGATACGGATGTCACTGGCTGGATGCAGAAGCGCGCGAATGCCTTGATCGAGGGTGGCCTGCGCGAGGTGCGCCGCGTGCCGTTCAACCAGGCGAAGCACGCCTCGACCACGCACGAGCACGATTTCATCGCCGCCTACGTGGGTGACCTCGGCAACGTGATCGATTTCGATGCGATCCGTGGCAGCGGCGTGCACCTGGGTGTCGATCCGCTGGGCGGTTCGGGCGTGCACTACTGGGCGCCGATCGCCGAGCGTTACGGCATCGACCTCACCGTGGTCAGCGATGCCGTCGACCTGACGTTCCGCTTCATGAGCGTGGATTGGGACGGCAAGATCCGCATGGATCCTTCGTCTTCGTACGCCATGCAACGCCTGATCGAGCTGAGGGGCAGCTATGACGTGGCGTTCGCCTGCGATACCGACCATGACCGCCACGGCATCGTGACCCGCAGCAGCGGCCTGTTGCTGCCCAATCACTATCTGTCCGTGCTGATCGACTACCTGTTCCGCCACCGGCCGGAATGGCGCGGCGATGCCGCCGTGGGCAAGACCCTGGTGAGCACGGCGCTGATCGATCGTGTGGCCAGGCGCCTTGGTCGTCGCCTCCATGAGGTGCCGGTCGGCTTCAAATGGTTCGTCGACGGCCTGTTCGACGGCTCGCTCGGCTTCGGTGGCGAAGAGAGCGCCGGCGCTTCCTTCCTGCGCCGCGACGGCTCGGTGTGGAGCACGGACAAGGACGGCATCGCTGCCGCGCTGATGTCCGCTGAAATCGCGGCGCGTGCCGACCGCGATCCGGGCGAGCTTTATGCGCAGATGACGGCGGAGCTGGGGCGGCCGCTGTCGCAGCGCGTGGATGCGCCGGCCAATGTCGAGCAGAAGGCGCGGCTTTCCAGGCTTTCGCCCGAACAGGTGAAGAGCACGAGCCTGGCGGGCGAGAAGATCGAGCACGTGCTGGATCGCGCGCCGGGCAACGGCGCTTCGATCGGCGGCATCAAGGTGACCTCCGCCAATGGCTGGTTCGCCGCGCGCCCGTCGGGCACCGAGGACATCTACAAGATCTACGCCGAGAGCTTCAAGGACGAGGCGCACCTGCAGCGCTTGCTCGAAGAGGCGCAGGCCATGGTCGATGGGGCGTTGGGCGCGGGCTGATGCGCGCCGCGCTTTTTGTTGTTCGCGCCTGGCCCTGACGGCCGGCGTTTTTCCGCTTTGCAGGTGACCGTTCCGCTCGCCATTCTCTTTGGAGAGTGGCGAGCGGACGCTCCTTGCAGCCTCAGACCGGCGGCGGATTGCGCTCGGCGAAACCGCGCTGATGCCAGTACGGATAGGCCGGCGTCAGTTCGCTCGCCGCATCGAGCTTGGCGACTTGCTCCCTGGTGAGGCTCCAGCCCACGGCGCCGAGGTTCTGCTTGAGCTGTTCCTCGTTGCGCGCGCCGATCACCACGGTCGACACCGTGGGGCGCTGCAGCAGCCAGTTCAAGGCGATCTGCGGCACGCTCTTGCCGGTTTCGGCCGCCACTTCGTCCAGTGCATCGACCACGCGATACAGATACTCGTCGTCCACTTGCGGACCGACATCGCCCGTCTTGTGCAGGCGACTGACGGCGGGCAGGGCGGCACCGCGACGCAGCTTGCCGGTAAGGCGCCCCCAGCCCAGCGGACTCCACACCACGGCGCCCACGCCCTGGTCCAGACCCAGCGGCATCAGTTCCCACTCGTAGTCGCGGCCGATCAACGAGTAATAGGTCTGGTTGGCAACGTAGCGTGGATAGCCGTGGCGATCGGCGGCGGCGAGCGACTTCATCAAATGCCAGCCGGAGAAGTTGGACACGCCCACGTAGCGGATCTTGCCGGCGCGCACCAGGTCGTCCAGCGTCGAGAGGGTTTCCTCCACCGGCGTCATGGCGTCGAACCCGTGCAGCTGGAACAGGTCGATGTAGTCCGTGCCCAGGCGCTTGAGCGCCGCGTCGCAGGCCCTGAGCAGGTGGTAGCGCGACGAGCCGACGTCGTTCGGATCCTCGCCCGAACGGAACGTCGCCTTGGTGGAGATGAGCACGCGATCGCGGCGACCCTTGATGGCGCCGCCCAGCACCGATTCGGCGGCGCCGTCGGAATAGATGTCGGCGCTGTCGAACATGGTGAGCCCGGCATCGAGGCAGATGTCCACCAGACGCTTCGCTTCAGCGACATCCGTGTTGCCCCAGGCGCCGAAGAATTCGCCCTTGCCGCCGAACGTGCCCGTGCCGAAGCTCAGCACCGGGACCTTGAAGCCCGATGCGCCTAGTTGACGAAATTCCATGGGATGACCTCTTGGTGGTGGTGACCTGTCGATGGGGACGGGCACGGGCAATCCAAGGACGTGCGGCTGCAGATGAATTTTTCTTCATCTCGTTGCCGCACGCCGGTTCGTGCCACGCCGTCATGCTTTGGAAACAGGCTGCAGGTGCGAGCCGCTTGCGCCGATTATCGCCGGCGCGCGTCACGTCGATGTGGATGGCGTGACGGTGAGGGCACGCCGGCCCGGGTGTCATGCCATCGCCATGTCGGCAATGGCCTCGGCATGGATGGTGGTGGTATCGAACAGGGGAAGCGGCGAGTCCTCGCTGCTCACCAGCAGCATGATTTCGGTGCAGCCCAGGATGATCGCCTCCGCGCCGCGCGTGGCGAGATCCTGCATGGCGGCACGGAAGACATCGCGCGATGCCGGTTCGACCCGGCCCAGTACGAGCTCCTGGTAGATGATGCGGTGAATGGCGCCACGATCCTGGTCGCCGGGCACCAGTACCTCCAGGCCGTGCATCTGCCGCAGCCGCTCCTTGTAGAACGCCTGTTCCATGGTGAAGGCGGTGCCGAGCAGGCCGATGCGCCGGTAGCCGGCGTCCCTGATGCGCTGCGCGGTGGGGTCCACGATGTGCAGCAAGGGAAGATCGACGGCCGACTGGATCTCATCGGCCATCCGGTGCATCGTGTTGGTGCAGATCGCCATGAAATCGGCCCCGCCGCGTTCGAGTCGCCGGGCGGCTTCGATCATGCGTTCGGTGGCGCTCGTCCAGTCACCGGCCTGTTGCAAGGCTTCGATCTGCGCGAAGTCGAACGACCACATCAGGCAGCGCGCGGAGTGCAGGCCACCCAGGCGCGCCCGAACCCGCTCGTTGATGATGCGGTAGTACTCGGCGGAACTTTCCCAGCTCATGCCTCCCAGGAGGCCGATCACTTTCATCGGGATGTTCATTCGCGGCTCTCTTGCGTCGTCGTCATTGCATAGGCGTACCAGCATATCCAGCATTTATGGCTTCCGTCGTATTGAGCGGTGGCGTCGAGCGGCGTTGAATCGCTCACTGTTGTCGCGCCCGCGCATGCGGTGGGCGACCAGCCCGCCACCGGGAGGTGGACCATGACAGATGGAACGAAGGTCAAGGCGCGCTATCCCATCATCTACGTTCGTGGCTATGCCATGACGGGCAGCGAAAAGGACGAGACGGCTGCCGACCCCTTCTGCGGGTTCAATGCCGGCTCCACCGTCTACCGGGCGGTGTCGGACCGCAACAAGCCTGCCCAGCGCTTCGTGTTCGAGTCGCCCGTGGTGCGGCTGATGAAGGACTTCGGATACAGCAACATCTACGACAATGGACTGGACCTTCCCGACCCCGGTTTCCAGGGGCTGCTGTCGCCGCAGTCCATCATCATCTATCGGTACTACGACGATACCGCGCCCTTGCTGGGCGGCCAGCAGGATGCATCGATCGAGCGTTTCGCCAGGGGCTTGTCCGACCTGATCCTCCGGGTTCGCGACCATGTGTGCGGCAACGCCACGAACTGCATGTCGCCCGACGGTTTTCGCTGCTACCTGGTGGCGCACTCGATGGGCGGCCTGATCTGCCGGGCGTTCCTGCAGAACCCGGCGCTGGGCGATCCCGTTGCGCGGGCCGCGGTGGACAAGTTCTTTACCTACGCCACGCCGCACAACGGCATCGACATGGCGGGCGTCAACGTGCCGAAGTGGCTGAGCCTCTTCGACATGAGCAATTTCAATCGCGGCTATCTCGCGGGCCTGTTCGGCTATGACGCCAACCTGTGCGGCAAGGGCAGGTCGGATTACCTGCGTGCCGGCAAGGATCTCGACATCCGCCGCTGCTTTTGCATGATCGGTTCCAATCGCAGCGACTACGAAGTCGCCCAGGGCCTTTCGCGGACCTTTTCCGGCCATGGCAGCGACGGGCTCGTGCGCATCGAGAACGCCGCGCTGTGCAGCATCGACGATGCCGGCAACGAGGTGCCGGTCGCCACGGCCTACGCGTATCGCTCCCATTCGGGATACTTCGGCATCGTCAACAGCGAAGAGGCCTACCAGAACCTCACGCGGTTCCTGTTCGGCGACGTCCGCATCGACGTTTCCGTCGAGGTGGCGGCCGTCACGCTTCCGCCGGCGATCAAGGACAGGAAGGTCGATGCGCTTTACCAGTTCGAGGTATTGGCATCGCCGCGCGGCAAGCCGTGGTTCTTGACGCGCCGAACCTCGGAAGAGGACTCCGTGGCTTGCCGCAGCCATGACGAGTTGACCGATCCGTCGACGAGCGCACGCCGAAAGGTCTATCTCTCGAGCGTGTTCCTGGCGGACATATCGCGCGTCAATCCGCAGGACCCCTCGCTTTCCTACAGCCTGACGCTCGGCGTGCGCGTGCCCGACTACAAGGTCGACCAGATCCTGTGGTTCGACCAGCACTACGAAGGCGCCTATCTGTTTCGCGACACGTTGATCGTCGAAATCCTGCCGCCTGCGCGCGGCGACGGCTGGAAAGTGCGCTACCGCTGGCAGAGCGAGGCGGCGGCGCCGACGCCCGGCGATTACCAGCCCATTCCATTCTCGGGCGACAGGGCGAAGCTGACCGTGGCTTTCGCCAGTGCCAGCGCGCCGGGCATCAGCGGAAACCTGGTCTTCGATATCAGTGCCTGGAATGCCTGAGTGGCTGCATCGCCCATCCAGGCCAGGGCGGACCTGACGGAGGGAAACATGATCACTGCCACCCAAAAGCGTGCCGCGGAAGCCATCGTCAACATCTTCGAAACGGGCTCGGTGCGCGGCGACTACAGCAATGTCACCCTTATCGCGGGAGACACCGGGCATTTGACGTTCGGGCGTTCGCAGACCACGTTGAGTTCGGGCAATCTCGCGACGCTGGTCCAGCGCTACTGCGCCAATGCGGCGGCCCGCTTCGCGTCGGCATTGAATGCCTACATCCAGCCACTGGTGGATTGCGACGTCGGCCTGGACGACGACAAGTACCTGCACAATGTGTTGCGTGCAACGGCGGACGACCCGGTCATGCGCGATACGCAGGACCAGTTCTTCGATGATGTGTACTGGGCGCCGGCCCAGCGCGCCGCCGCCAAGCTGGGCATTGCGTTGCCGCTGGGCATGGCCGTGGTCTACGACAGCACGGTGCACGGCTCCTGGCCCAGGCTTCGCGACAGCACGACGCAACAGGCCGGCGATATCCAGGCCCTGGGCGAGAAGGCGTGGATTTCCGCCTATGTCGACATACGCCGGGCATGGCTGGCCAACAATTCCAATTCGGCGCTTCGCCCCACGGTCTACCGCATGGACGCATTGAAGCGACTGATCGAGCTGGGCCAGTGGGGGCTGGAGCTGCCGCTGGTCGTTCGCGGGTTCGAGATATCGGTGGCCACGATGAATGCCACGCCGGCCGGCTGCTTCGACGGGCCCGCGTCCGGAAGCCGTTCGCTGAGCCTCGCCACGCCCTTGGTGAGGGGCATGGACGTGCGGCTGGTCCAGCTCAACCTGTCGCGCGACCAGCCCGACATCAAGGCGGATGGCATTTTCGGCAGGGGCACGGCGGATGGCATCAAGGCGTACCAGGCCAGGAACCAGTTGCCGGCGACAGGGGTTGCGGACACCGCGCTGATCGCGAAGCTCATCGCCTGACCAAAGGGTTGGAGGTCGCGGTTTCCGGCGGGGTGCTCCATCGCCCGGAGCTCCGTATCTCAAGCGGTGAGAGTGGCTCCGTGCTATCTTGATTATCGTCCCGGTAATCAAGATAGCGCTATGCCCCCTGCCGAACATGGTGGACGCCGCCCAGGCGCCGGTCGTCCGGCTGGCGAGCCCAGCCAGCGCATACGCGTGCCTGAAAGCCAGGTGCCTGCGGTGCTGGCCTATCTGGATGCCTATCGCGAACCGACATCCCTGGACGCGCCGCGGCCGTTATCGCTGATGCCCTCGACGGTGGCGCTGACCGCCTTCCTCAGCCGCGTGCCCGCCGGCGTGCCCTCGCTAGCGGAGGACGATGTCGACGAGGTGGTCGACCTCAACGAGCACCTGGTGTTGCCGGGGCATGAGCCCAGCACCTTCATCATCCGCGTCTCCGGCTGGTCGATGATCGGCGCGGGCATTTTCGATGGCGACGAAGTGCTGGTGGACCGCGCCCTGGCCCCGCGCCAGGGCGACATCGTGGTGGCCGCGGTCAACAACGAGTTGACCATCAAACGCCTGGGCAAGCTGGATGGGCATGTGGCCCTGTTGCCCGAGAACGCGCACTTCAAGCCCATCGTGTTCCGCGAAGGCGAGACGCTGAGCGTCTGGGGCGTTGTCACCCGTTGCCTGCGCACCCTGCGCTGAGGCGGCCATGGGCCAGGTCGTCGCGCTCGATTCGCTGTTCCACAGTCGCCAGGTCTGGCATGGCCGGGCGGCGCCCTTGCCGGGCAGCAGCGAGCCGACCGGCTGGCCGATGCTGGATGCGGTCCTGCCCACGGGCGGCTGGCCCGAGCATGCGATGACCGAAATCCTCCTGCCCGCCGACGGCGTGGGCGAACTGCAACTGGTGTTGCCCACGCTGGCACGCATGACGCAAGCGCAGCGGCACGTGATGGTGGTCGCGCCGCCCTACGTGCCCTGTGTCGCCGGATGGGAAGCGCGCGGCGTGGTGATGGCGCAGGTGGATATCGTGCAGGCGGCCGATCGCGACGTGCTGTGGGCTGCCGAGCAATGCCTGCGCTCCGGCAGCTGTGCCGCCGTACTGGCCTGGCCGATGCAGGCGGACGATCGTGCGCTGCGCCGCCTGCAGGTGGCGGCCGACACGGGCAAGGCGCTGGCCTTCGTTTTTCGCGATCGTCGCCATGCCGCGCACGCTTCGCCTGCCGCCCTGCGGCTGGAGCTGGAAAGCGAGCCGGCGCCGCGCGTGCACGTGCGCAAATGCCGTGGCGGCAATCCGCCGGCGCAGGCGGTGGCGCTGGCCGCCGGCTGGTCGTGACGAGGCGCCGGCATGCTGTGGGCCTGCGTATTGCTGCCGCAACTGGCGCTGGATGGTGTCCTTCGCCGCCGCCCGCCATCGGACGAGCCATTGGTGCTGGTGAGCGGCCCGGCGCAGGGGCGCATCGTGCATGCGGCCAATGCCTCCGCGCGTGCGGCGGGTCTCTATCGCGGGCAGCGGCTGACCGCGGCGCAGGCGCTGCTGCCGTCATTCGTCATGATCGAACACAGCGCAGGCGACGAGATGCATTGGCACCGCCTGCTCGCCGCCTGGGCGTATCGCTATAGCGGCGACGTAGGGTTGCTGCCGCATGCGGTGGTGCTGGAGGTCAGCCGCAGCCTCAACCTGTTCGGTCCATGGCCGCATTTCGAATCGCTGCTGCGCGAGGATCTCGTCGGCCTGGGTTTTCGCCATCGCATCGCGCTGGCGCCGACGCCGCAGGCTGCCTACGTGCTGGCCGGCGTGGAAGACGGCATGGCGGTGCTGGATGCGCCGAAGCTGCGGGGCGCGTTGTCGTTCATCGACGTGGCGCGTGCGCGGCTTCCCGACGGCGCGGCGGCGTCGTTGCAGTCGATGGGCATCCGTACGCTGGGACAAATGCTGGCCTTGCCGCGCGCGGGCCTGCAACGGCGCTTCGGCGGCGACCTGGTGGCACACATCGATCGCCTGCTCGGCGACGAACCCTCCCCGATGGAAAGCTATCGGCCACCCGACACGTTCGACCAGCGCATGGAGTGGACGCACGAGATCGAGCACGTCGAGGCGCTGGTGTTTCCGCTGCGCCGGCTCACGGGCGACCTGTCTGCCTATCTCGCCGGTCGCGACGGCGGCGTGCAACGGTTCGAGCTGCTGCTGGAACATCGCGATGTGCCGCCGACGCGCGTGAGCGTGGGCATGCTGGCCGCGGCGCGCGAAGCCTCGCTGCTGTTCGATTGCGCGCGGGGCCGGCTGGAGCGCGTGGCGTTGCCGCAGCCGGTGGTGGCGATGCAATTGCTCGCGCCGGACCTGCCGCCTTTCGTGCCGGCGGGCCGCGACCTGTTCGATGCACGGCCCGCGAATGCGATGCCGCTCGACCAGCTGCGCGAACGCCTGCGTTCGCGCCTGGGCGAGCAATCCATCCAGCACCTGCGACGCACGGTCGACCCGCGCCCCGAGCGTGCGCAGACCGCGGAGCCTGGCACGAAAGAAATGCCTCGGCGGGAAGGCTTGCCTCGTCCCGCCTGGCTGCTGGGTACGCCACGCCCATGGCGAGGCCCGCCACCGGAGCTGCTGGCCGGGCCCGAGCGTATCGAAACCGGCTGGTGGGACGGCGGCGAGATCCGGCGCGATTACTACGTGGCGCGCACCGCGCAAGGCCAGTACGCCTGGATCTATGGCGCGCCGGGCGAGCAGGGCGCGTGGATGCTGCACGGGTGGTTCGCATGAACGACTACGCCGAACTGCATTGCCTGTCGAACTTCTCCTTCCAGCGCGGCGCATCGAGCGCGCTGGAGTTGTTCGAGCGGGCGAGGGATTGCGGCTATCGCGCGCTGGCGATCACCGACGAGTGTTCGTTGGCGGGCATCGTGCGCGCACTGGAGGCATCGCGTGAAACCGGCGTCCCGTTGATCGTCGGGGCCGAGTTCCAGATCGAGGATGGCCCCAGGCTGGTGCTGCTGTGCGAGAACCTGGAAGGCTACCAGTCGATGTGCGCGCTCATCACGCGCGGACGCCGCGTTGCCGAGAAAGGCTCGTATCGCGTGACGCGCGAGGATTTCGCCGACGGCCTGCCTGGCACGCTGGCCTTGTGGATACCCGCCAACGAACCGCGGCACGAGGACGGCGCATGGGTGCGTTCGTTGTTCGCCGGCCGCGCCTGGATCGCCGTGGAGCTGCATCGCGGCCCTGATGACTCGCGACGGCTGCAGGCCCTCGAGGAACTCGGCCAGTCGCTGGGCCTGCCGCTGGTGGCCACCGGCGACGTGCACATGCACGTGCGCCGCCGCCGCGCCCTGCAGGACGTGCTTACCGCCACGCGCCATCGCTGCACGGTGGCCGAGGCGGGTGCGCTGCTGTTTCCCAATGGCGAGCGCCACCTGCGCAGGCGCGAGACGCTGTCGGCGATCTATCCGCGTGCGCTGATGGAAGAAAGCGTGCGCATCGCCAAACGCTGCACCTTCCAGCTCACCGAGTTGAAGTATCGCTACCCGGCCGAGCTGGTGCCGGAAGGGCATACGGCTTTCAGCTGGTTGTGCCACCTTACGGAAGAAGGCGTGCGCTGGCGCTGGCCGCAGGGCGTGACACCGAAGGCGCGCCGGCTGATCGACGGCGAACTGGCGCTGATCGAATTCCGCAAGTACGAGTCCTTCTTCCTCACCGTGAAGGACATCGTGGATTACGCGCGCAGCCAGGGCATTCTCTGCCAGGGTCGCGGTTCGGCGGCGAACTCGGCGGTCTGCTTTGCGCTGGGCGTCACCGAGGTCAGCCCGGATACGCACGAGCTGCTGCTGGAGCGCTTCATCTCCGTCGAGCGCGACGAGGCGCCCGACATCGACATCGATTTCGAGCACGAGCGCCGCGAGGAAGTCATCCAGTACATCTACCGCAAGTACGGACGCGAACGCGCCGCGCTGGCCGCGACCGTGATCTGCTACCGCGGCAAGAGCGCCGTGCGCGACGTGGCTCGTGCGCTCGGCCTGCCCATGGACCAGGTCGACCTGCTGGCCAAGGTGTTTGGCTGGGATCGCGAGAACGTGCTGGAGGACAACCTGCGCGAGCATGGGCTCGATCCGGACAACCCGCTGATCCAGCGCATCTGCCGGCTCGCCTTCGAATTGCTGGATTTTCCGCGCCACCTGTCGCAGCACGTGGGTGGCTTCGTCATTTTCGACCAGCCCTTGTCGCGCCTGGTGCCGGTGGAGAACGCGGCGATGCCCGATCGCACCATCATCCAGTGGGACAAGGATGATCTGGAGACCATGAACCTGCTCAAGGTCGACTGCCTGGCGCTGGGCATGCTGACTTGCGTGCGCAAGTGCCTGGACCTGCTGCGCTCGCACCATGGCCGCGACCTCAGCATGGCGAAGATCGGCCAGGACGAGGCCAACGATGAGAAGACCTACGAGATGATCCGGAACGCCGACACCATCGGCGTGTTCCAGATCGAAAGCCGTGCGCAGATGGCCATGCTGCCGCGGCACCGGCCGGAGAAGTTCTACGACCTGGTGATCCAGGTGGCCATCGTGCGACCCGGGCCCATCCAGGGCGACATGGTGCATCCGTATCTGCGGCGCAAGCGCGGAGAAGAAGAGGTCACTTATCCCTCCGATGAACTGAAGGATGTCTTCGAACGCACGCTGGGCGTGCCGTTGTTCCAGGAACAGGTGATGAAGCTGGCCATGGTGGCCGCGAAATACACCGGCGGCGAAGCCGACGAACTGCGCCGCGCCATGGCTGCGTGGAAGCGGCACGGCGGCCTGGAAAAGCATCGGGACAAATTGATCGGCCGCATGCTGGAAAGAAATTACACGCGCGAGTTCGCCGAGCGCATCTTCGAGCAGATCAAGGGTTTCGGCTCCTACGGCTTCCCCGAGAGCCACGCGGCCAGTTTCGCGCAGATCGCCTATGTGAGCAGCTGGCTCAAGTGTCATTACCCCGGCGCCTTCCTGTGCGCACTGCTCAATGCGCAGCCCATGGGTTTCTATGCGCCGTCGCAGCTGGTGCAGGATGCGCAGCGCCACCATGTGCGCGTCCGCCCGGTCGACGTGCGGTCCAGCCATTGGGACAACAGGCTGGAACCCGACGCCACCTCCGCGGGTGGCTTTGCGATACGCCTGGGTTTTCGCCAGGTGCGCGGCTGCCGCGAAGACGTGGCTCTCCGCCTGGCGTCGGCACGCGAGCGGATGCCATTTGCCGATGTGGCCGACCTGTGCGCGCGTGCCGGACTGGATTCGCGCCATCAGGAGGCGCTGGCCGAGGCGGGCGCCTTGCGTGGCCTTGCGGGCCATCGTCATCGCGCGCGTTGGGCGATGGCCGGCGTCGAGCCGCAACTTCCGCTGTTCGGCCACGCCAGCCCCGAAGAAGAGGCCGTCGCGCTGCCGCCGCCGACCCAGGCGCAGAACACGCTGGCCGACTATGCCCGCACCGGGCTGAGCCTGGGTCCGCATCCCATGCGGCAGATACGCGCCCGGCTGAGCGCCGCACGCTGCGTGGATTCGCGCACGCTGCAGAACCGGCCGCACGCCAGTCGCGTGCGTGCAGCCGGCCTGGTCACGCAACGCCAGCGCCCACAGACGGCCAGCGGCGTCACCTTCATCACGCTCGAAGACGAATTTGGACCGATCAATGTGGTGGTGTGGAGCCATGTGGCCGCGCGCCAGCGCCGGATCTATCTTGAGGCGCGCCTGATGGGCGTGGATGGACGTTGGGAGCAGGTGGACGGCGTCAGCCATCTCATTGCACATCGCCTGATCGACTTCAGTCCCTTCCTTGGCTCGCTGGACAGCCGTTCCCGCGACTTCCACTGAATGGCGCGGCCTGCCGATGGCAGGCCGTCCCGGCAGCGGGTTGCCCGCCGGTGTGCCAACCCTGAAACATCATTGCCGATGCCTGGCTGCATGCATGATCTTCGCAAATGGACTGGCATGATCCTGCGTGCGGCGCGCCATGAACGTTCGATTCTGCGGAGTGGGGCGGATCGATTCGTACGAAGCCGCGATCGCAACCCGCTGCCTGGCGACCGTTCACGCGGCGGTTCGGCTTTCCTTGACGGGCAGGCGGGTTTCCGGGGACCGATGTCTTGCTGACCTATGGTGAGCGACATGTTCAAGCATATCCTGCTGCCTACGGACGGCTCCGAACTCTCCCTGCGGGCCGTGGACATGGGAATCGGCATTGCCGTCAGGCATGGCGCCAGCGTGTTTGCGCTCCACGTGATCAAGCCGCCTCCGGGCGTGCAGCATCTTTCGGACATGCTCGTGCTTCCGGAAGACGAGCGCACCCTGAAGATCACGCGCAAGGCCACCTCCTATCTCGATGAGGTGCGCCAGCGCGCCGAGGCAGCCCGGGTGGAATGCCATAGCGCCTACGAATTCGACCTGCGGCCTTACATGGCCATCGTTGCCGCCGCCCGCAAGCAGCAATGCGATCTCATCGTCATGGGGTCGCACGGGCGAACCGGCCTGGACAGGCTTCGACTGGGAAGCCAGGCAAGCAAGCTGCTGGTGAGCACGGATGTCCCCGTGCTCATCTGTCGCTGAGCGCTCGCCGTCTCCGCCTCGAGGCGGCGCGTCGCGCCCGTCGCTCATGTCAAATGGGCGTCTAAACGCGCCTTCGCCAAGGCGGCGCCTGATGGGTCGTCGGCGCAACGGAAAGACTTTCTTCGTTCTGTCTACCGTGAAATTACTTAAGTATTTTTCTCGCCGGTAATCCTTTAAAAGTTCGAGCGAAAAGCCCTGGAAAGAAGGGCCGGAAACGACTCGGAAGGCTGCTCGTTGCGTGCACTAAACACCGTAAATTTACGGTGTTTTTCGCAAAAAACGATTCACGCCGCTTTGATCATGGCGCGACCATTCTTTGCCTCGGGTGCAATACCCGTTGGGGTTGGGGCGAAAGCTTTTTCTTGATGATGAGTGTCAGTCGTTTGGTCGGCTGGTTGCGCATGCACGCGCCGCCATCCGCTCAGGCTCCGGATCAATGCACTGGAGGCACTGATGGACGGCACGAAGAAGATGAGCATGATGCAGCTGACCGTGCTGGTGGCGGTCAACATGATGGGGTCGGGCATCATTATGCTGCCGGCGAACATGGCAAAGGTCGGCGCGATATCGCTCCTTTCATGGATCGTGACGGCGCTTGGTTCCATGGCGATCGCCTACGGGTTCGCGCAGGCTGGCCTGCTCAACCAGCGAACCGGCGGCATGGCGGCCTACGCCGAGGATGCGTACGGAAAGGGCGGTTACTTCCTCACGTTCTTCCTGTATTTCCTGTCGCTGGCGATCGGCAATGTCGCCATCGCGATTTCGGCGGTGGGTTATCTCGCGGCGTTTTTCCCCTGGCTGTCGTCCTCGCCGATGGCGACATGCGTCGGCGTGATCCTGCTCATCTGGCTCACTACGGCGGCGAACTTCGGCGGTCCCCGCATCACCGGCCGCATCGGCGCCATTACCGTCTGGGGCGTGATCGTTCCGGTGGCTGGCCTGTCGCTCATCGGCTGGTTCTGGTTCAAGAGTTCCACCTTCGCGGAAGCCTGGAATCCCCAGGGCTTGAGCCTGATGAAGGGCATGGATTCGAGCATTGCGCTCACCTTGTGGGCGTTTCTTGGCATGGAGTCGGCGGCGCAGAACTCCGACGCCGTGGAAAACCCCAAGCGCGATGTGCCCATGGCCTGCATGCTCGGCACGCTCGGCGCGGCGGTGATCTACGTGCTGTCCACCACCGTGATCCAGGGCATCGTGCCAAACAAGGAGCTGGCCGAGTCCACCGGGCCGTTTGCCTTGGCCTACTCGCAGATGTTCAACCCCGCCGTGGGCTCGGTGATCCGCGCGCTGGCCATCCTGGCCTGCCTGGGTTCATTGCTCGGATGGCAGTTCACCATCGCGCAGACCGCGAAGACAGCGGCCGAGGACCACCTGTTCCCGCGCTTCTTCGCCAAGGTCAACAAGATGACCGCGCCGGTGGTGGGCATGATCGTCATGGGCGTGGTGCAGACCCTGCTGGCGTTTTCCACGGCATCGCCTAGCCTGGGCGAACAGTTCGCGGTGCTGGTCAATCTTGCGGTGGTCACCAATGTCATCCCCTACATCATCGCGCTCTCCGCCTTGATGGTGATGATGCGCAGGGCAGGCGTCCCCGACGGCACCTACAAGCTCAACACGTTCGTGGCGACGGTGGCGATGCTCTACAGCACCTACGCCATCTACGCCTCGGGCATGGAGGCCGTGCTGGGCGGCACCATCGTCCTGGCGCTCACCATCCTGATCTACGGTTTCCTGGCTCCGCGGTTCCCTTCGCCGGTGGTTGCTACCCAGCCGGTACGCAGTTAGACCACCCGGGCGAAGCCTTGGCCTCAGGAGAGAAGACATGTCACGCATGAAGGATGTCGCAATGCGAAACCACCTCCTTCGCTGGGTGATCCTGGCGTTGCTCCTCGTGTCCGTGCCCGCCGCGCTGGCGCAAGCGCAGACGGGCACGCTCGATCGCATACGCACGAACGGGAAGATGACGCTGGGCTACTACAACGAAGCGCAGCCGTTCACCTACCAGGGATCGTCGGGAACCCCGGATGGCTACGCGATCGCGCTGTGCCGCGCCATCGCCAGCGCCATACAGGAGGAGCTGAAGCTGCAGAACCTTTCGACGCAGTTCGTCGCCGTCGATGCGTCGGAGCGCTTCGATGCCGTCAAGGACGGCCGCATCGACCTGCTTTGCGGGCCGTCCGTTCCCACCTTGAGCAATCGCGCGGAGGTGAGCTTTTCCATTCCCATCCTCGGCAGCGGCACCGGCGTGATGGTGCGAAGGGATGCGCCGGTCGCTTTTCGCGAATTGCTGGAAACCGGGCAAACGGCGGGCCATCCGATCTGGCGCGGCTCGCCGATGCTGACCGCGTTGCAGCAGCGCACGTTCTCGGTGATTTCGGGTTCGCTGCAGGAGCAGCTGCTCAAGAACCGGCGCGAGGAGCTCAACGTCAACAGCGTGATCTCGCTGGTGCCGGACCTCGCCACGGGCCTCAAGCAATTGCAGGACGGCAAGTCCGATGCGTTCGTCGCCGAGCGCAGCGTGCTGCTCGATCTCGCCAAGCGCGACACGTCCGGCAACCTCGTCGTGCTCAATAGGGTCTTCGACTACGAGCCGCTGGCGCTGGCGCTGAGTCGCGACGACTCGGATTTTCGCCTAGTGGTCGATCGCACCCTGAGCCAGCTGTATCGCTCGGGCAAGGTCAACGCGATCTACGAGCAGTATCTCGGCAAGCCGGACAAGGCGGCGCAGGACTGGTTCCGCAGGACGGCCGTGCCCCAGTAGGGGAGCCGGGCGCGCGCTGCGTGTGCAAACGGCGGGGCGGGGCTTCCCGCCTCCAATGGCGCAAGGGGCGCGACGCCAGGTGGGCAGTCATTTCCACCGATGCGGCGAGCAGCGTGGACCCCAAGCGCGACTGTCAAGCCAACCCGGCATGGGAGGAGGGCAGCGTGAAGGCGGGATACTTGGGTGTTGGCTTCAGCTGTGTCCTGGCGCTGGGCGTGCTGGCGGCGTGCAAGGGCGACAAGGCGGCGCCCGCCGCGGCAACGGCGTTGCCGGTGGGTGTCATCACCGTCAGCAAGGCGGACGTGCCGGTGGTGTTCGAGTTCGTGGGCCAGACGCAGAGTTCGCAGGAGGTCGAGATCCGCGCGCGCGTCAATGGCTTCCTCGAACACCGGGTATACCGGGAAGGCGCGATGGTGCATGCGGGCGACGTGTTGTTCCGCATGGACGCCAAGCCTTTCAAGGCGGCGCTGGATGCGGCGCAGGCCGAATATCGTCAACAGAAGGCCCGGCTGGACACGGCGCAGTCCAACTTGAATCGCGTGAAGCCGCTGGCGGCCAAGAATGCGTTGAGCCAGAAGGACCTCGATGACGCCACGGGCCAGCAACAGGCCGCGGCGGCCGCCGTGGAGCAGGCGCGTGCCGACGTGACCACCGCGGAACTCAATCTCAGCTACACCACGATCACCTCCCCCGTGGATGGCCTCTCCAGCTTCGCCAAGAAGCAGGATGGCTCGTACATCGACGCCAGCAACAGCCTGCTCACCTACGTGGCGAAGCTGGACCCGATGTGGGTGAACTTCAGCCTGTCGGAAAACGAGTTCCTGCATTTTCGCGCGCAGTCGCAGTCCGGCCAGTTGAAGATGCCCAAGGAAGGCGGGCTGGAGATCGACATCGTGCTGG
Source organism: Dyella sp. EPa41 (assembly GCF_016586165.1). Taxonomy (GTDB): domain Bacteria; phylum Pseudomonadota; class Gammaproteobacteria; order Xanthomonadales; family Rhodanobacteraceae; genus Dyella. The sequence continues at coordinate 52,615 of NZ_BCPR01000029.1, forward strand.
CCGATGGAAGCCAGTACGGCAAGCACGGCCGCATCTCGTTCTCGGATGCGGCGCTCAACAACGAGACGGGCACCTACCTCGTCCGTGCCGAATTCGCCAACCCCGACGATGTGCTGCGCCCGGGTCAGTTCGTGCGTGTCAAGGTGCGCGGCGCCAGCTTGTCGAGCACGCTGGCCGTGCCGCAGGACGCGGTGCAGCAGGGCGATCGCGGCGCCTTCGTGTGGACCGTCGACGAACAAGGCAAGGCCAAGCAGCGCGCCGTGGAAACCGGCGGCTGGAATGGCAACGAGTGGGTGATCAATTCGGGCCTGCGGCCCGGTGACCGCGTCATCGTGGAGAACATCGTCAAGCTGGCACCGGACATGCCGGTGAACCCACACCCATTCACGCCCACCGCTGCGCCCGCCAAGGCGGCCAACGGAGGCGCGCAATGAGCATGTCACGGTTCTTCATTGACCGTCCCATCTTCGCCTCGGTCATCTCCATCATCATCACCGTGGCCGGCGGGGTGGCGATGTTGAACCTGCCCATTGCCCAGTTTCCGGAAATCGCGCCGCCGCAGATCACGGTGTCGGCGACTTACCCGGGCGCCAGTTCGGACATCATCGCGCAGAACGTCGCCGCGCCCATCGAGCAGCAGGTGAACGGCGCGGACAACATGATGTACATGAACTCGACGAGTTCGTCGACCGGCAACATGACGCTCACCGTGTACTTCAACATCGGCACGGACCCGTCGCTGGCCCAGGTGGACGTGCAGAACCGCGTCAACCTGGCCTTGCCTTTCCTGCCCAGCGAAGTGACGTCGCAAGGCGTGTCGGTGCAAAAACGATCGTCGGCTTTCATGATGGTGATCGCCATCTACTCGCCCGACAACTCGCTCGATCCGGCCTATGTGGCGAACTACGCCAACGTCTACGTGCTCGACGCGATCAAGCGCATTCCCGGCGCGAACCAGGCGTCCATCTTCGGCTCGGCGGACTATGCGATGCGCATCTGGCTCAAGCCCGACCGCATGGCCAAGCTCGGCATCACCGTGGAGGACGTCAAGCAGGCCGTGGCCAGCCAGAACCAGCAGTTTTCCGCCGGCCGCATCGGCGCGGCGCCGACGCCGGGGCCGGTGCAGCAGACCTTTCCGATCGCCACGAAAGGCCGGATGACCGAGCCTTCGGAGTTCGAGAACATCATCCTGCGCGGCGGCACCAACGACGCGGCGGCCCTCGTGCGCGTCAAGGATGTCGGTCGCGCCGAGCTGGGCTCCAAGGAATATGCGTTGCGCGGCCGCTTCAACGGCAAGACCGCCACCCTCATGGCCGTGTACCAGCAGCCCGGCGCCAATGCGCTGGACGTGGCGACGCAGGTGAACAAGACGCTTGCCGAGCTCAAGAAGAGCTTTCCGCCCGGGCTGGAATACGAAGTGGCGCTGGATACGACCGAGTTCGTGCACGAGTCGATCAACGAAGTCGTGCATACGCTGCTGGAGGCGGTCGTCCTCGTCATCGTCGTGGTGTACATCTTCCTGCAGAGCATGCGCGCGACCCTGGTGCCCTTGCTGGCCGTGCCGGTCTCCATCATCGGCGCCTTCATCGGCATGAGCGCGTTCGGTTTTTCCATCAACATGCTCACGCTGTTCGGCATGGTGCTCGCGATCGGCATCGTGGTGGACGACGCGATCGTGGTGATCGAGAACGTCGAGCGAAACATGACCGAGTTCGGGCTGCCACCGAAAGAGGCGGCCAAGCGGGCGATGGACGAAGTCAGCGGGCCGGTGGTGGCCATCGTGCTGGTGCTGCTCGCCGTGTTCATCCCCGTGGCCTTCCTGTCGGGCATCACCGGCCAGCTGTACAAGCAGTTTGCCGTGACCATCGCGATTTCGGTGGTGCTGTCGGGCATCGTGGCGCTGACGCTGTCGCCGGCGCTCGCCGCGATCATCCTGAAGCCCGGTAGCCACAAGAAGAACCGCTTCTTCACCTGGTTCAACACCAAGTTCGATGCGCTGACCAACGGCTACGGGCGCGGCGTCCAGTTGACGATCAAGCGGGTGACCGCATCGCTGCTGTTGATACTCGGCATGATCGTGATCACCATCGGGCTGTTCAGGGCCATACCCACGTCGTTCCTTCCGGTGGAAGACCAGGGCTACCTGTTTGGCGCGGTGGTGCTGCCCGACTCCGCGAGCCTGGATCGCACCGGCGTGCTGTCCAAGCGCGCCGAAGACTGGTTCCTCAAGCAGCCGGGCGTGAAGTCGGTGGCGGCGCCGGTCGGCTATAGCCTCATCGACTCCCAGAACAAGACCAACGCCGGCACGCTGTTCGTCACGCTGAAGGGCTTCGCCGATCGCGGCAAGGGGCAGACCGCCGCCGACCTGATACGCGAGGGCAGCAACGCTTTCAGGGGCTATACCGATGGCGTGGTGGTGCCGATCAATCCGCCGTCGATTCCGGGCCTGGGCACCACCGGCGGCTTCGAGTTCTGGCTGCAGAGCACGGGCAACGCGAGCTACCAGCAGCTGGAAGGCAAGGTGCGCGAGTTTTTGGCGAAGGCTCGGCAACGCCCCGAGCTGCGTGGCGTCAACACCACCATCAACACGCGATCGCGCCAGTTGCTGGTGGAGGTGGACCGGGAGCGCGCGGAAACGCAGGGCGTCGCCGTGCAGGACGTCTATACGGCAATGCAGACGATGTTCGGCTCGCTGTATGTCAGCCAGTTCCCCAAGAGCAGCCGCCTGTTCCAGGTGATCCTGCAGGCCGAGCCGGCCAATCGCATGAAGCCCGACGACCTGCTGGACCTGTACGTGCGCAACAAGGCGGGTGACATGGTACCCATCAAGTCCATGATCACCACGCGTTACGTGCCGGGCGCCGATATCGTCACCCGCTTCAACAATTTTCCTGCCGCCAAGATCACGGGCGATGCCGCCGAGGGCTACAGCTCGGGCCAGGCGCTCGCCGCGATGGAGGAAACCGCGCAGGAGGTGCTGGGCTCGGGCTACAGCTACGGCTGGAGCGGCCAGGCGTATGAGGAAAAGACCGCCGGCTCGACGGCCGCCGCGGTGTTCGGCTTCGCCATCCTCATGGTGTTCCTGATCCTGGCGGCGCAGTACGAGAAGTGGTCGCTGCCGGTGGGCGTGATCATGGCCGTGCCGTTTGCCTTGTTCGG
>NZ_BCPR01000030.1 GCF_016586165.1 Dyella sp. EPa41
GTGATCGCGGGAGTCCAACGGGAAATCATCGCGGGCGCTGAACGACGGCTCGTCCACGGCGTCGCCTTCGTCGCCGAAGGTCGGCTCGCGGCGCTCGCCCGATGCGCCGGGCACGATACGCCGCCTGCCCTGCTCCTTCTTCGGCTGGCCGAACAACCAGATCAGCGCGAGCACGATCAGGCCGACGATCAGCAACGGAATGCCCACGGCGGGATTCCAGGCGAAGGCGAGCACGGGTTGTGGGGTCATGTCGAATTCCTCAGGCTGCGCCCGCGAGTTTAGCGGCTTCTGCCAGGTCCACCTGCACCAGTCGCGACACGCCGGCTTCGCGCATGGTCACTCCGCACAGCTGCGAGGCGGCTTCCATCGTGGCCTTGTTGTGGCTGACGAAGATGAACTGCACCTTCTCGCTCATCTCCTTCACCATGTTGGAGAAGCGGCCCACGTTGGCCTCGTCGAGCGGCGCGTCCACCTCGTCCAGCAGGCAGAACGGCGCGGGATTCAAGCCGAAGATGGCGAACACCAGCGACACCGCGGTGAGCGCCTTCTCGCCGCCGGAAAGCAGCGTGATGTTGGATACGCGCTTGCCGGGCGGGCGCGCCATGATGGCCACGCCGGTGTCGAGCAGGTCGTCGCCGGTCAGTTCGAGATACGCGTGGCCACCACCGAACAGGCGCGGGAACAGCTCCTGCACGCCGGCATTCACGCGGTCGAAGGTTTCCTTGAAGCGCTGGCGCGTCTCGCGGTCGATCTTCTTGATCGCCGCCTCCAGCGTTTCCATCGCGCTGGTCAGGTCGGTGAGCTGGTTGTCGAGATAGGTCTTGCGCTCGCTCTGCTCGGCGTGCTCCTGGATCGCGGCGAGGTTCACCGGCTCCAGGCGGGTGATCTTCTGGCCGATCTCGGTGAGCTGCGTGCGCCATTGGCTGGCGTCGGCGTCTTCCGCTAGTTCGGCCAGCAGCGGTTCGAGTTCGAGACCGGACGCCGTGATGGCCTCGGCCAGCTGCTCGGCGCGCAGCTGCAGCGCCTGCGCGGCGAGGCGCTTCTGCGAAAGGTTTTCGCGCAGGCCGCCGAGCACCTGCTCGATGCGCTGGCGTTCCTGCTCCAGGCGACGGAATTCGCTGTCGCAATCTTCCAGCGCGCGACGCGCATCGACGAGTTGCTTGTCCACCAGCAGGCGCTGGTCGAGATAGGTCTGGCGCTCGGCTTCGAGTTCGGCGATGGGGTCGGAACCGGCGGCGAGTTGCTCGGCGATTTCGCTGCGGCGCGCCTCGATCTGGCGCAACTGGGTTTCCATGCGCGCCAGCGCCTGTTCCAGCGAGGTGAGCGAGGAACGCTTCGACTCCATCGACAGCGCCAGCGCATGCGCCTGGTCCGCGGCCTCGCGCGCGTTCATGCGCGCCTCTTCGCGCGCCTCCAGCAGGGCGCGGCGTTCGTTCTCCAGTTCGCGGCGCTCGTCTTCCAGGTCGCCCATGTGGCCGACGGATTCGTCCAGGCGCGCGCGCGCGTCGCGCGTCTGCGTCTGCAGTTCGTCCAGCTGGGTGACCAGTTCGCTGATTTCACCCGCGACCTTCTCGGCACGCGCACGCGCGGTTTCCATCTTGCCGCGATGGCTCTGCAGCTGGCCGGCCAGCTCGGACTGGCGGCGATGCGCGTTGTACAGCTCGCGCTGCGCGTCGTCGCGCGCGCGCTCGGCTTCGAACTTGCGCGTGCGCAGGTCGTCCAGCGTATTCGTGGCTTCCTCGATGCGTTCTTCCAGCGCGAGGATCTGCTCGGCCAGCGTGCGCATCTCGCGTTCGCGCGCGAGCACGCCCACCTGGTTGCCCTGCGCGCGACGCACGCGGGCCCAGCCCGGGCCGATCCATTCGCCGTTGCGCGTCATCACCGACTGGTAAGGCGCCAGCGCGGACAGGCCGGCCACGACCTGATGCGCGTGCTCGATCGTTTCGGCCGTGAGCACGTGGCTGAGTATCGACATGGCCGCCGCCGGGCCGCGCACGTGCGCGGCCAGCGTGCCGGCCGTGTTGGCGCCGCCTTCGACGCCGTCGACCAGCGCGACGTCGGCGTTCTCCAGCGAGGCGAATTCGCCCGCGAGGCGATGGGCGTCATCCACCAGCACGGCATCGAGATAGCCTGCGAGCACGGTTTCCACGGCGGTTTCCCAGCCGGCTTCCACCTGCAGCGATTCGCCGAGGCGGCGCGACTTGTCCAGGCCCAGGCGGCTGAGCCAGCCACTGGCGGCGCTTTCTTCCTGGCCCAGCGCGGCGTGCTGCAAGGCTTCCAGCGAGGCCTGGCGGCCGCGGGCGGTCTGCAGTTGCTGGCGCGCCTCGTTGAGCGAGGACTGCACCTGGCGTTCTTCGTCGATGACCTTCTCATGGGCCAGCTTGTGCTGGTCGAGCAACTGGCCCAGCGACTCCACGCGCTCGCGCTGCGTGTCGTGTTCCTCGTTCAACTGCTCGGCGGCGGCGTCGAGCGAGGCGATGTCGGTGGCCTTCTGCTCGGCTTCCAGCACTTCGCGGCGGCGCGACAGGTCGATGCCCTGGCGGTCGAGGTAGTTGAGCTTGGTGCGCTCCACTTCGGCGGCACGGCTGGACTCGCCCGCGGTGCGCGTGTGAACGTCCCAGCGCTGCTGCCAGTCGGCGAGCTTGGTTTCGGTTTCGCGCAGCGATTCGGCGGTGTCGTCCTGCATCTGCTGCAGCGACTCCAGCCTGGGCTCGCCTTCGGCCAGCGCCATGCGCAGCGTTTCCACCTGCGTGCGGTCGTTGGCGATGTGTTCGGCCAGCTCGGCGTGTTCGCGCTCGGCCTCGCCCTGCGCGCGCTGCAGGCGGTCGGCCGTCTCGCGGTTGAAACGCACCTGCTGCTCCACGCGGGCGATCTCGGCGCCGACCTTGTACACCTCGGCCTGCACCGTGTTCAGGTGCTCGGTGGCCTCGGTGTGGCGCTCGCGCACCGTTTCCATCTGCGCCTCTTGATGGCGCTGCATGGCGACGAACTTCTCGATCTCGACTTCGGCCGCGTTGAGGCCGGAACCTTCGTTGTCGTGCTGGCTCTTGAGGCCGCGGTATTCGAGCGCGCGCAATTCGGCTTCCTTGCGCACCTGCTCTTCCTTCAGTGCCTTCCAGCGCTCGGCGGCGCGGGCCTGGCGGTTCAGGTGCTCCAGCTGCTTGTCCACTTCGTCGCGCACGTCGCGCACGCGGTCGAGGTTTTCGCGGGTGGACTTGATGCGGCTCTCGGTTTCCTTGCGGCGCTCCTTGTACTTGGAGATGCCGGCGGCCTCTTCCAGGTGCGTGCGCAGCTCGTCGGGCGCGGCCTCGACGATCTGGCTGATCATGCCCTGCTCGATGATCGAGTAGCTGCGCGGCCCCAGGCCCGTGCCCAGGAACAAGTCGGTGATGTCACGACGACGGCAGCGCGCGCCGTTGAGGAAATAGGCCGACTGCCCGTCGCGCGTCACCTGGCGCTTCACCGAAATCTCGGCGTATTGGCCGTACTCGCCCTGGATGGTGCCGTCGCCGTTGTCGAAGATCAGCTCGACCGTGGCCTGGCCCACCGGCTTGCGCGCGTTGGAGCCGGAGAAGATCACGTCGGTGAGCGAGTCGCCGCGCAGGCGGCTGGCCGCGCTTTCGCCCATCACCCAGCGAATGGCATCGATGATGTTGGACTTGCCGCAGCCGTTGGGCCCCACCACGCCGGTCATGTTGGTCGGCAGATGCAGGGTGGTCGGGTCCACGAAGGACTTGAAACCGGCGAGTTTGATCGTGGTCAGGCGCATGCGGGCGTCGGCAGCCAAATAGGTGAAGCCCGATGCGGTCGGGCGATGGGTCACTGTGCCAAACGCAGGCCCCAGCCGCAATGCGTTTTGGCTCGATGTTTCACTTTAACACCGAAACGTAAGTCGATGTTGTAAAAGAATTTATATGGCGAAGCCGTCTCACGGATTCGCGGACGGGCGCGAGCGCGGCGGCGGGGGTGGCCCGAGTGGCGAACAAATCACCGGCGCCACCGGCCGCCCGGCCCGGGCGGGGAGCGAAGGCGCGGGCTTACTCGCCCGGCGCCCTGGCGTCGATGGAGAGCGCGTGGATGCCGTTGTCCATCAGGCCCTGCAGGGCCGCGTACACCAGCCGGTGACGCTTGATCGACAGCTGGCCGGCGAACGCCGCGCTGACGATGCGCACGTGGAAATGCCCCTTCCCTTCGTTGGCATGCCCGGCGTGCTTGTAGCCTTCGTCCAGCACCTCGAGGGCCACGGGATCGAGCGCCTGCTGCAGGCGCTCGCGGATCTGTTCGGCGACGGGCATGCCCATGGCTTACGGCAGCGCCTTGCGGAACGGCTGGATGGCCACGCTGGCATAGACGCCGGCCGCCACGTACGGGTCGGCCTGGGCCCAGGCCTCGGCTTCGGCCTGCGAAGCAAACTGGGCGAGGATCATGCTGCCGGTGAAACCGGCCGGGCCCGGGTCTTCCGATTCGATGGCCGGGAATGCGCCCGCGACGAACAACCGGCCTTCATCGAGCAACTTCTGCAGGCGCTCGATGTGCGCGGGACGCACGGACTTACGCCTCTCGAGCGAATCGGGCACATCCGTGCCAATGATGGCGAACCACATGATCAGGCCTCCGGGCGCATATAGGGGAACAGCAGCACGTCGCGAATCGACACCGAGCCGGTCAGCAGCATCACCAGCCGGTCGATGCCGATGCCCAGGCCACCCGTCGGCGGCAGGCCCACTTCCAGCGCGCGGATGTAGTCCGCGTCGAAGTGCATGGCCTCGTCGTCACCGGAAGCCTTGGCTTCCACCTGCGCCATGAAGCGCGCGGCCTGGTCTTCCGGGTCGTTCAACTCGGAGAAGCCGTTGGCGAGTTCCTTGGCGTTGATGAACAGCTCGAAGCGGTCGGTGATGCCCGGGTTGGTGTCGCTCTCGCGCGCCAGCGGCGAGACCTCCACCGGATGATCGGTGATGAAGGTCGGCTGGATCAGCGTGTGCTCCACCGTCTTCTCGAAGATCTCCAGCAGCAGGCGGCCCCAGCCGAATTCCTTCTTCACCTGGCAACCCAGGCGCTTGGCATGGGCAGCCATCGCCTCGCGGTCGCGCAGTTCCTCGCGGCGGATCTCCGGGTTCAGCTCGAGCACGGCGTCTTCCATGCTCCAGCGGCGGAACGCCGGGCCGACGTCGATCTCGTTGCCTTCCCAGTGGAGCCTGGTGGTGCCGATGACGTGCTTGGCGGTGTCGCGGATCACTTCCTCGGTGAGGTCCATGATCTCGGTGTACGTGGCGTAGGCCTGGTACAGCTCGAGCATGGTGAATTCGGGGTTGTGGCGCGTGGACACGCCTTCGTTGCGGAAGTTGCGGTTGATCTCGTACACGCGGTCGAAGCCGCCGACCACCAGGCGCTTGAGGTACAGCTCCGGCGCCACGCGCAGGTAGAGGTCCATGTCCAGCGCGTTGTGGTGCGTGACGAACGGACGCGCCGTGGCGCCGCCCGGGATCACGTGCATCATCGGCGTTTCCACTTCCATGAAGCGGCGCGGCTCGGCTTCCAGCCACTTGCGGATGTGGCCGATGATCTTCGAGCGCAGCGCGAAGGTGCGGCGTGCCTCTTCGGTGACGATCAGGTCGACGTAGCGCTGGCGATAGCGCTGCTCCACGTCGGCCATGCCGTGGTGCTTGTCCGGCAGCGGGCGCAGGCTCTTGGTCAGCAGGCGCAGCGATTCCACCTTCACCGACAGCTCGCCGGTGCGCGTGCGCATCAGCATGCCCTCGGCGCCGACGATGTCGCCCATGTCCCAGCCCTTGAACGCCTTGTAGGTGTCTTCGCCCACCGTGCCCTGGTGGATGAACAGCTGGATGCGTCCGTTGAAGTCCTGCATCTGCACGAAGGCGACCTTGCCCTGGTCGCGCTTGAGGATGATGCGGCCGGCCACCTTCACGCGGCGGCCCAGGGCCTCGATGGCCTCGGCGGTCCACTTCTCCGCATCGGCGAATTCGGCTTGCAGGTCGCCCGCAAACGCATCCATCTTGAAGTCGTTCGGAAACGCCACGCCCTGCCCGCGCAACGCCTTGAGTTTCTCGCGGCGCTCGGCGATCAGCTTGTTCTCGTCGACGGGCTGGATATCGTTCGGTTCAGTCATGGGGTTTCCGTAGCTTCCGGCGCCCGCGCCGTTCGGCGGACGCATCTGTGTATTTGTCTTGCGATCATCGGTCGGGCGGGACCGTGCTTTGCCGCCGCGCCGACCGTCAATCGTCCTTGCCGACCGCGTGCTTCACCGCGTTCTTGGTGGCGTTCCAGCCATCGCGCGCGCCATGGCCGATCTTCAGGCCGACGTCCTTCGCGCCGTGGCCGATCTCCACGCCGGCATCGCGCGCGCCATGCCCCACTTCCACGCCGGCATCCCCGTGCGCCATGGCCGACCTTGACGGCCGTGTCCCTGGTGGCATGGCCGACGTCGCGTCCGGCGTCGCCGACCGCATGGCCGGCCGCCTTGGCGTCCTGCTTGATGCCCTGGCCGGCGCCGTCCTGCGCGCTGGCCAAGCCAATGCCAGCCACCAGCACCGCACAGGCGACCAGTATCCGGGAGATCTTGCTGCGGTTCATGCGGGCACCTCGTCGGTGATCAGGTGGTTGCGCCGACCTGGCGCTTACGCGTCCACGCGCTTGGCGCCCGCGTCCAGGCCCGACTTCAGGCTGGCCTCGACGAATTCGTCCAGGTCGCCGTCGAGCACCTTCTGCGTGTCCGAACGCTCGATGCCGGTGCGCAGATCCTTGATGCGGCTCTGGTCCAGCACGTAGTTGCGGATCTGGCTGCCCCAGCCGATGTCGGACTTGGAAGCTTCCAGCGCATCCTTCTCGGCGTTGCGCTTCTGGATCTCCAGTTCGTACAGCTTGGCGGCCAGCATCTTCATGGCGCGGTCGCGGTTGGCGTGCTGGCTGCGTTCGGTCTGGCAGGCCACCACCACGCCGCTCGGGATGTGCGTGATACGCACGGCCGATTCGGTCTTGTTCACGTGCTGGCCACCGGCGCCGGACGAGCGGTACACGTCGGTCTTCAGGTCGGCCGGGTTGATGTCGATGTCGATGTCGTCATCGACTTCGGGCGACACGAACACCGAAGTGAAGCTGGTGTGGCGACGGTTGTCCGAGTCGAACGGGCTCTTGCGCACCAGGCGGTGCACGCCGATCTCGGTCTTCAGCCAGCCGTAGGCGTAGTCGCCTTCCACGCGGAAGGTGGCGGACTTGATGCCGGCCACTTCGCCGCCGGACACTTCCAGCAGTTCGGTCTTCCAGCCGCGCGACTCGGCCCAGCGCAGGTACATGCGCAGGAGGATTTCCGCCCAGTCCTGCGCCTCGGTGCCGCCGGCGCCGGCCTGGATGTCCACGAAGGCGTTGTTGGCGTCCATCTTGCCGGAGAACATGCGCTGGAATTCCAGCTTGGCCACCTTGGCCTCGAGGCCGGCCAGGTCGGCCACCACGGAGTTGACGGTGTCCTCGTCGCCGTCGGCGGCGGCCATGTCCAGCAGTTCACCGGCGTCGTTGAGACCGGCGGTCAGCGAGTCGATGCCGCTGACGATGGTGTCCAGGCGGGCGCGCTCGCGACCCAGTTCCTGCGCGCGCGGCGGGTCGTCCCACACGGTGGGGCTCTCCAGTTCGCGGCTTACTTCTTCGAGACGCTCACGCTTGGTGGCGTAGTCAAAGATACCCCCTAAGCGACTCGACGCGGCCCTTCAGGTCCGCGATCTGCGCAAGGATCGGATTGGTTTCGATCATGGATGGGAAATCATGGGAAAACGGCCCTCCATGGTAGCAGAGCGCGGCTCGGCAAGGAGGCCCGCGCGGCCTCGCGGCGCAAGGAGCCGCGAAGCGCCCGCAAGAAAACGACATGCCCGGCTGCCTATACTCCACGCTCCTCAAAAACGCAGGGAAGCGACGGGATGGCACGATGGACCGCGGGATTCGGCCTGATCATGGCGCTGGCGACTTCGAGCGCAGTGGCCGGGCAGGCGGCGCCCATGGCGCCATCGGTCGACGTGCCGCCCGCCCGGATGACCGCCCTGCAGGCGGCCGACGCCATCAACCGGGCGCTGGTCAAAGTCGATCTGCCGCTGCTGCTGGAGATCTATCAGCACAACCCCGACCCCATCGCGCACGTGCTGGCTGCCGTGGCGCTGGAGCGCGTGCGGTTCAACCTCGACAAGGCCGTGGAAGACGCCCGGCTCTGCGAAAAGGAGCTGATCAGCCAGCGGCCAGGCATTGCCATGTACTGCGCCCGCCTGGCCAACGGCGCCGTGCGCCTTGCCCAGGGCGACAAGGCGGGGGAAGCCGATGAGCTGGACATCGTCAAGCGATTTGCCGGGCACGCGCCCGCATCCGTATTGAACGATATGACGGCCTTTGTCGACGCGCGTCGCGATATCCCGCCATTTCGCCTGACCAAGCCCGACGGCAATGTCTCCTTGCCGCTGCTGAAAGCCTCATACGACCAACGCGGCGCGGTGACGCTGGAAGCGGCCAACGGCGAATCGGCCCGCATGACGCTCGACACGGGCGCCGGCGCGATGGTCATGGACCAGGACACGGCCGAGCGACTGGGTGTGCGTGCCGTCGACATCCACGGGCACACAAACGGCATATTGTCCAAGAATATTCCCACCGGGCACGGCTTTCTCGAAAAGGCGCGCATCGGCGACATCACGCTGGAGAACGTGCCGGTGGAAATCGTGCCGGCGTCACGGCACCTGATCGGCATGGACATCCTGCGATGGCTGGGCGCGTTCCGCTTGACCGGGCGCGAACTGCTCGTCTACGGCAAGGATGCCCAGCGGCCAACCTGCAACGAGCCCTTGCTGGTGTCGACCAACGTGTGGGGCAGCAGCGTGCGCGTGGTCACCAACCTCTCCATTGACGGCACGCCGTGTACGACCCTGCTCGACAGCGGCAGTGCTTACTACCTCACCGGCAGCCAGGCCGCGATGGACGAAGTCAAGGTGGCCTACAACCGCCGCATGCGCATACGCGACGTGGGCGCCACTCGCCTCGCGCGCGTCAGCCAGGCCACCGCTGAAGTGATCGTTTCCGGCCAACCCATCCAGATGACCTTCGGCGTGCTGCCCGACGCGGACCTCCAGTGGAGCTATGTCCTGGGCAGCGGCTCGCTTGGCGACATGGATTACTTCTTCGACTTCGACCAGCGCCACGCCTGCATGCTGTTGCACGACAACCTGCGCTGACGCCGCCGTCCGGCCGGTTTTAGCTTGTAGGAGCGCCCCCAGTGCGCGATGGCGGGGGCGAAAGGTTCGCTTTGCGCCAATCGCGCACTGGGTGCGCTTCTACAAAAGAGCCGTGCCATCGATGGGATACGTGACCACGCAACGGCCTACACCTTCGCTTCGTCCTGTCGCGCACAGGGTGCGCTCCCACAGGGAAAGCACGCAGGTCGTTCTTCAGGCCAATGCCTGCTGGTGCACCCCTCGTACCGCGCGACCCGACGGATCAGCCGCCGATGCAAAGGCCGGGTCCCACGCCAACGCCGCCGGTGAGGAACACGCGATGGATTTGCCGCCCGGCACTGTTTCCGCGCAGGCCTGCCCCGGATAGAACTTCTCGAAGATGCGGCGATACAGGTACGCCTCCTTGGTGGCCGGCGTATTGTGCGGGTAGCGCGTGGCCGCCGCCGCAAACTCGCGATCGCTCACCGCCTGTTCCGCATGCGCCTTCAGCCCATCGATCCAGCCATAGCCCACGCCGTCGCTGAACTGTTCCTTCTGCCGCCACAGGATCTCGTCGGGAAGCGCACCCTGGAACGCCTCGCGCAACACGGCTTTCTCGATGCGCCCCTGCCCGGCCATCTTGTGCCGCGCATCCATGCCCATGGCGACGTCGAGGAATTCGAGATCGAGGAATGGCACGCGTGCTTCCACGCCCCACGCCATCATCGACTTGTTCGCACGCAGGCAATCGTAGCTGTGCAGCGCATCCAGCTTGCGCACGGTTTCCTCATGGAAGGCCTCGGCCGAAGGCGCCTTGTGGAAATACAGGTAGCCGCCAAAGATCTCGTCCGAGCCCTCGCCGGACAGCACCATCTTGACGCCCATGGCCTTGATGCGGCGTGCGAGCAGGTACATCGGCGTGGAGGCACGGATGGTGGTGACGTCGTAGGTCTCGATGTGGCGGATCACTTCCGGCAGCGCATCCAGGCCTTCCCAGAAGGTATAGACAAAGCCATGGTGCACCGTGCCCAGCGCATCCGCCGCCACCTGCGCGGCGGCGAGATCGGGCGAGCCTTCCAGGCCGATCGCGAAGGAATGCAGCCGGGGCCACCAGGCCTCGGCCTGGTCATTGTCCTCCACGCGCCGACGCGCGAATCGTGCAGCGCACGCGGCCACCAGCGACGAATCGAGGCCACCCGACAGCAACACGCCATACGGCACGTCGGTCATCAGCTGTCGATGTACCGCCTGCTCGAACGCTTCGCGCAACGCCTCCGGCGCCACGTCGTGGCCCTGGGTCTGCGCGTAGTCCCGCCAATCCTTTCGGTAGTACCGCCGCAACTCGCCATCGGCGCTGTCATAGACCTGGCCCGGAGGAAACGGCGCGACGTCGTTGCAGATGCCCACCAGCGCCTTCATCTCGGAAGCGACGCACAAGCGGCCCTCGCTGTCATGCCCCCAATACAGCGGACAGACGCCGATCGGATCACGCGCGATGATGTAGCGCGCGCTTTCGCTGTCCCACAAAGCGAAAGCGAAGATGCCGTTGAGCCGCCCCACCCATTCCACCGGCGACGCCACTTCGCGATACAGCGCATTGATCACCTCGCAGTCCGAGCCGGTGGTGAAGTCGTAAGCGCTGGCGGCACGCAACTGGCGATGGTTGTAGATCTCGCCGTTCACGGCCAGCGCCAGGCCGCCGTCCCGCGAACGCAGCGGCTGCGCGCCACTGGCCGGGTCGACGATGGCCAGGCGCTCGTGCACGAGGATGACACCGGCGTCGACGAAGACACCGCTCCAGTCCGGACCACGATGGCGCTGGCGCTGGGAAAGCTCCAGCGCCTGCTGCCGCAGGGCGGCGAGATCATCGCCAGGCTGGAGGTCGAACATGCCGAAGATCGAACACATGGGTGAGAGGTTCCTTGTTGTCTTTCGCGGAGCGGAAAAACAAAAAGGCCCGCGGTGAGCGGGCCTTTTTGCGTGTGTATGTCGAGCTTTGCTGCTTACACGCCGGCCCACCCGTCGATGCGGGTATTGTTATTGGCGTTACGGTTGTTCAGCGCGCGCAGCTGCTCGTTCGCCAGCGCGGAGGCAGCGGCCATGGCAATCATGCGGGCGTGAACGGAACTCATGCCAACGACTTCACCACAGGCCGCGCGCCGTGGCAAGCGGTAGAAAAGGTTTCATTTGTTTCCTTCCTCGTCCGCCGGGCGCGCTTCGCTGATCCAGGCCACTGCATCGTCGAACTCGATGTTGCGGAAAAGCTTGAACTGGGCCGGGACGGCAAAGCCCATGGCCAGGGCGGCGACGCGAAGCCATTGCACATCGCTCACCAGCGCCACGCGCTCCCAGCCGCTGAAGTGCCGGAAGCCCAGCATGGCGTCTTCCCACATCGCGCCCGGATCGAAACCGGTGAAGTCCGGGCCTACGTGATAAAGCAGCCGAAGCTTGCGATTGAGCGCAAACGCTGCCTCCACGTCGGGCACCAGCACACGCTCGTAGTCTTGTGCCGTCACCTGCCCGCTTGCGCGAAAACCAAGCGCACCGGGCGGCAATCCACTGATCTGCTCGATCATGTCCGGCCTCCTGACAGCAGTCGCAAGCTGTATCTCAAAACAACCGTTACGGAGGCGTCACGGATGCCCGGCCATGCGCGGGATCGCGCACTTCGCCTCAGCCCTCGCCCTCTTCGGCCTTGCGCTTCGCGCGGCGCTTGCGAACGCCGGAAGGCGCCGCTTCCGCCGCGGCGATAAGACCCTGCAGATAGGCCACGCCTTCTTCCTCGGGAAAGAAGGCAATGACGTCCGCCACGCTTAGCGCGTAGCGATCACGCAACGCCAGGAACTCGCGCCTGGCGCTGTCCATGGGCGATTCCTTCGCATGTTGGCGACGCTGTTCCTGTGCCTTGTCGAGTGCGGCCAGCTCTTCCTGGAACTGACGATAAGCGTCTTTGCTGATAGTCATCGCAGCGCATGATGGCGATGGGGGGCCGGCATTGTCGCATGACGGAAACCGATAACGCACAGACTCGACGACGGATCGGGGCAACCTTGCATCGCGTGCATGACCAGGCCGACATCGACCGGCTCTTCCATAAGTTTTGCGTTGCTTCCGGCGCGCAAAAAACTTAACCGGTCCCGAACAAGCAGCCCTATAGGCTGATCTTCCAACGACAGCATCGAGGAGCGCCTATGGATCCCACGACCCTGGATACGCCGTTCGCAAGCGAGGAGCAGGTTGCGCAGGCCCAGCGCACCTCCGCCGAGCCGGTTGAGGGCTATGTGCTGGACCCGTGGTCCGGCCTTTATCGCGAAACCGAAGCGGCCTACCGCCATCGCCTGCAGTCTTCCCAGGCCACGCCATCCTGATTTCCAAAACCCCGCTTCGAGCGGGGTTTTCTTTGCGCGCCTAATCCGCGTGCTCCAAGAACTGCGGCAGATCGTCGGTGATGGTGAACCATGCCGCCTTCGAGCCGACGAAGATGTGCTTGTCCGGCCGTATGGATGGCGCGCTGTCCAGCGTGCCCAGCGTGACGTGCACGTACTCGCCGTTTCGAACCACCGAATACAACAGCGAGCCGCAACGGCCGCAATGCACGTCGTGCGCCTGATGGTCTCCGAAGCGCATGACGTCATCCTCGCCATGCGCCAGCGATAGCTTGTCGCGCTCGATGCCCGCAAAGGGCTTGAAGGCGGAACCGGTCGCACGGCGACACTGCGAGCAATGGCAGTTGGCCGCGTAGACAAACGCATCCAGCACCAGGTAACGCACGGCGCCGCACAGGCACTGCCCGGCCAACGGACGCGGTTCTTCGTTGCGCATCGCTTTCATCCTTCCATCTATCGCATCGGCTGCGAGACACGGCTCGCTCCACACCAGTCTAGGCGATGGCGTTCAGGCGCCTGCCAACGCTTGAGCTCCTTCACGCGGGTGAAGCCAGGCTTCACGCCATGACCTTGTCAGAAGCGACATGCGAGCACGTATCCCAGAGCTCATCGCCGCCGATTCTCGTCGAATGCCAGCGGGGTCGCAGAGTGCGCGAGCGTACGGAAACCCCCGGTTTTTTCTTGCGTCAGGCCTACGGTCGCGTCTGCAAACACGGTTCGATCACAAAAAATCGACAGATATAACCAAAATTTGATCAACGCTTAGATCGATTCGCTAGACTCACTCCCCGCCAGCGATCGCCCCGTGCGTCATTACCGGGAGCGCGCGATCCACCCCCGCCCTGGAAGGCGGTATCGACCGGAACCGGCTGCTTTTTCCGCCGGGCCCGCGCCGACCATCCGCGTGGTACGTCATCGTCGCTGGCTACCCAAACGGTTCTCCGCTCTCCACCTCTTGCCTCGTGCACAGGGGAAGGGGAGGCCGTGCTACGGACGATCTTCACCAGTGCTCGGAGGAGCACGACACAACCCGATGCCACCGACTTTCTACGTGGCGTCGCCGTCATGTCGTGGCGCCAACACCTGCATGCGCGCCACTCATTCCAATTCCGGGTAGGGATCGCCCACGTACGCGAAAAAACTTAATCAATGAAGAAATTCGCCATTGCCGCAAAGAAGTTCCTTGTACCCGTCGCCGTCTCGGCAGCGCTTTATGCCGCGTCGGCTCCCCTGTCGCTGAGCGCCAACGCGCAGGCGGCCGCCACGATCAAGGCACCGATCTACGGTGTCACCCTGGACGATGTGTCCAACATCAACGCGATCGTCACCTCGCTCACCAAGCTGCCGTACAAGCCCACCGTGCGCGTCGTGTTCGATCCGGGCACGACGGCCGCCGAGTACTACCCTGCCCTCGTCAAGCTGCACACCGTCGCCTACGTGATGGGCGAGATCATGGACTCGTACTACTTCCCGACGGACATCAACACGTACACCGCCCGCACCAAGGAGCTGGTGAACGGCCTGAACGGCACGGTTGACGTGTGGGAGATCGCCAACGAGATCAACGGCGAGTGGCTGCGCGCGAATCCGAATGGCAGCAACACCACGGTCAACGCGCAGGAAACCGCCATTGGCCAGATGGTCGCCGCTGCGCACTCGATCGTGAAGGCCGCGGGTGGCAAGACCGCCGTCACGCTGTATTACAACCAGGATCCCAAGGGCAACAACTGCTGGGAGAAGACCGTCGACAACTGGCGCACCTGGCCCACGACCTTCCTGCCCAGCAACGTGCTGCAGAACACCGACTACGCGTTGTTCAGCTATTACCCGTACCAGGACTGCCCGGGCCTGACGCCCAACTGGACGACGGACTTCGCCGCCCTCGAGGCCATGTTCCCCAATGCCAAGGTCGGCTTCGGCGAGATCGGCACGTCCAGCATCAATGCGCCGGTGTCGGTGCAGAACAACCTGATCACCACGTACTACCCGATGGTCAACACGATGAAGGATCCCAAGTTCATCGGTGGCGTGTTCTGGTGGAACTACGCCGAGCAGATGGTTCCGTACACCAAGTCGTACTTCACCACCCTGAAGAACACCATTGCTCCGCTGAAGGCTCCGCAGTAACGCGGATCGGGTTTCCGCCGGAAGGTGGTGCGAAACCCGCTGTCGCCGCCGCCAGGCGACAAGGCCCTTGCACCGCCATCGAAACGCCCCGCAAGGGGCGTTTCTTCTTTTCGGCCATGGCAACCGTCTCTTCTAGCGTTGCAGGATCCCGCCAGCGGCAGGGAGATAGCGCAATTCGAAGAAGACGCTGTCGCCCTGGCATGGCGCACGCTGCGCGAGTACTTCACCGGCGTCCGCAGGAGACAGCGCCGTCGCGGTGAAAGCCTTGTCGCTGCCGGTCTGGCGGAACAGCTCATAGACGAAGCCCTGGGCATGCGATTGCGCACACCGCCCGGCCGCCGCCATGTAAAGCTGCCTTGCGCCCTGCTCCAGCCGCTGCGTGCCCGCGCCGTCCTGCACCCATGTACGCACGCCGCTGCGCTGCACGTCTTCCACCAGGTCGGCGTAACGGTCCGGCGTCATATGCCCCGCGAAGAAGGACGTCACATAGATGGGCCTCGATACGATGCCATCGAGCTGCCGCTGTTCTTCGACCAGATAATCGCGCAGCTGCGCGCGGGCCTTGGGATCGTTCCAGCGGACGTCATCGATCTCCATCGGCAGATACCAGCCTGCGATCGCCGCTCCCCCGAGATCGCCGGCCCATCGATGGGCGACCTCGGCGTTTCGCCGCGACAACGTGCGCAGGTAGTCGGCCATGTCCTGGCCTTTCTTCTGGTCCTGCAGGGTGAAGAAAGCCGGATCGCTGCCCAGCCCCAGCACGATATGCAGCCCGGCGGCATGCGCATCACGCACGCGCTGCAACAACCACGCATGTTCATCGGGCGCCGCGAACGCATCGCCGTACTGCGTCCATTGCACGACCAGCGTGTCGAAGCCCTGCTGGCGCACCTCGGCGAACAGCTTGGGCCATTGGTCCTGCGCGACGTCGCGGTCGCGACGCTGCGGCTGGTAGATGATCGCGGTCGTTGCCGAGGCCCACAGCGGGACGACGACGAGCAGCACGGCGGCAAGCCAGCGCAGCGATGGCCTCACCATTGCGTCCTCACGATCAGGAACACCACGTTGGTTTCCCTCAGGTAGCTCGTAAAGGCGTGCTGGCCTTCCAGCGCCAGGCTAAGCCGATGCGGGTAGGCGTCGTAGCGGGTTTCACCGAACCACAGGTTCCACTGCAGGCCGATGCCCATGCGGCCATCCTTTTCGTACCCCAGGCCATGCGCGCGATCGATGCCCGTGTACTGGAGGTGCACGTAGGGTTCGAGCGCCTGGCCCTCGACCAGCTTGTGCTCCCAGCCCAGCGTGTAATCCAGGGTGGCCACGGTTTCCTCTGCGCGAAGGTAGTAGGCGAGATCGACATAGAAGTTCTGCGTGATCCAGCTTCGCCCGGGCGCATGCCAGTCATCGCTGAACTGCGTGCCGAACGCCCACGACCCGCTCGCGCGCAGCATGGTGTCGTTGTGCGTATCGCGATTGTTGCTCAACGGCGTCTGCTGTTCCGCGGTCAGCACGATGTTCTGCGAGCGCAACGGCTTCCAATGCAGGCCGACGCCCAGCATGGGCGCATTCACCGGCCAGAAACCGCCGTTGGCGCCGCTTCCGGCGAACACGCGCGCATAGGCCGCCAGGGTATTGATGTCGCCGCCGGTCAAGGCGGGATCGAACCGGTACTGCCCCTCCAGCTGCAGGTAGCTGCGATACGACACGCCGGGCGCCGCCGCATTGGCGGCCGATGACACCGAGTCACCCAATGACATGTCCGCATTGAAGCGCCATTTGCGGCCGAGGTCCTCATGCAGGCGACGCAGGTTGTAGAGCTGCGCGTCGTCGTCTTCCTGCGCTCCACGGCCCGCCGTGTTGCCATCGGTCGCCGGGCCAAGCTGGTCGATCGCCCTCGCCGCATAGGCCTGGGCCTGCGCGTTGTCGCCCAGCTGCTGGTGCACGTACAGCAACTGCCTGGTAAGCGCTGGGTCGTCGGGATTGGCGCGGCTCGCGCGCTCGAACTGCGTTTGCGCCTTGGCCGGTTCGCCAGCCTGCAGGTAGGCGTACCCCAGCGACGCCGCAAGCGCCGCATCGTCGGGCGACAGCACGCTCGCGCGCTGCAGGGAGACCAACGCCGCCTGCGATTCCCCTGCCTGGGTCTGCAGTGCCGCCAACCGCTGGTAATAGCGCGGATCGGGATGCAGGGCGATGGCGTTTTCCAGATCGGCGCGTGCCAGCGCCGGATCGCGAGGCTCATCCGCCTGCGCGAGCAACCACCAATAGTTGTGGTCCTTGGGCCCGCCCTGGGCGGCGTAGGTGTCCAGCCAGGACCGCGCGATCGCCGGCTCATCGGCGATGATCGCCGTATTGGCGGCGGCCATGAGGTCCACCGGTTTCATGTGGGCCGCCGGCACTTGCTGCCATGCCTGCAAGGCCGTGGCGTAATCCTTCGCGCTATAGGCCTGGTAGGCCAGCGCGCGCGTCACGTCGCTGTCCGGTTGGCGGCGGCTGGCTTCGGCATACGCGTATTCGGCCAGCCCCGGACGATCACCGCTGTAGCAGTCGCCGAGCTGCCGCCACATGTCGGCTGGATACTCGGACGAGAAATCCGACATCACCGCGCGAATGCCATCGCAATCATGCAGCGCGCCAAGAACGCGTACCTGCGCCATCCTCAATGGCACGCTCTCCAGCGGGCGGCGAAGGCGATCACGATCATCGGCCGATGCGAACAAAGCCGGTTGCTCACCGGCAAGTACGGCCAGCCTTGCGAACATGGAGGCGGAGCCGGGATTTCCGGCGAACGGATAAGACGCCATCAGCAGGTCCTTGGCATCCTGCGGAGAACCCGCCTCCATCAGGCGGTAGCTGAGCGGATCGAGCAGGCGATAGCCTTCCGGCTGCGCAATCAACGCCTCGGCCTGTTGCCTGGCGTCCGCATAGCGGCCTTGCTCGAGCGCCAGCGTGAAGCGCTCTTCGCGGAAGCTGTCCGCGGGAACCCGCGCGAGCATGCGTTGCGCCGTTGCATGATCACCGCGCGCCATCGATTGCGGCACCACCAGCCGCGCCTGGAACATCAGGTTGGCGGGATAGCGCGGCGCATAGCCGGCCAACAGCGCCGGCTGCACGCGCCCGGTCTGCGACATCAGATAGATCCACTGCCGTTCGTCCGCCTCCTTGTCGAACGCCGGACGACGCGAAGCGAGGTAGCCGGCGAGTTGCGCCCGATCGCCGCTGTTGGCGATCGCCTGGGCAAAGGCGAGGTCCTGCGCGGGTCCATCGAGCCCGCCACGCGACTGCAGCTGGCGCGCCTCGTCCCACTTGCCGAGCTTCAGCAGCAACTGGAACCACTGCCCGCGCTCGTCCGCGCTGAGCTTGTCCTCGCGATCCAGTATGCCCAGCTGTGTTTCGGCACGACGGTCATCGCCCAGGTAGATCGCACGCTGGACCAAGGCATGGCGCAGCGCCCGCCCTTCCGTCGTGCGCGCGAAATCGGCGGCGGCGAGTTCCGCTTCGGCCTTGGCAAGATCACCCTGCTTGAGGGCGTCAAAGCCGCGCTGCGATCGGCAGACCGGCCCCGGGTCATGCCGGCAGTCCACGGCAGGCGCGGACGTGCTCGCCTCCCATGCGCGCACATCCGCATCATTCGGCGTGTAACGTCGCTGCGTTTCCACCACCTGTCTTGCGCGGGCCTCCTGCCCCGAACGCCGGTAGGCCTCGGCAAGATCGAGCGCCGTGCGGACGTTTTGCGGCGCCAGCTCGCGGGCGCGCTCGAACGCCGCCACCGCCTTCGCTTCCTCGGCCGCGGCCTTGGCCTTGTCGCCCGCCTTGGCCGCTTCCTTGGCCGCCGCCAAGGCGGCATAGCCGGCCTGCTGATGCGGATACACCACGAACTGTTGATAGCGGCTCGCCTCGGCGCTGGACGTCTGCCCAAGCGCGCACGTCCACCATGTCGGCGCCATCACGAACAGCGCCACCGCACAGCCGGCGGGCCAACGCCTTTTCATGCGGCCCTCTCCTCGGGCGCGTCCTGGGATATCGACGCCCCGACATCCGTTGCCAGCAGGCTCAACACGTTCGGCTGCAGCGAAACCTGCAAGGCAAGCGCGCGCTCCAGCGTTTCATGCGTGATCACGCCCTGCCCGACGAGAAACTCCCCCAGGGGCTGCCCGCTGCGCGAATGACTCAGCAGCAGGGCCCGGAAGGCAACCTCGTCGAGATGGCCTTGCGCCACCAGGATCTCGCCGAGCATCACCTGGCGCGACACATAGCTGGACCAGAGCCTGGACCAGCGGTCGCTGCCCGGGCGCATGCAACGCGAAGCCACTTCGAGCAGCAGGTGTCTTTGGGCCTCACTGCCCCGCAGATGGGCATAGCAGCAACGCAGGCCCACGATGACCTGTCCCTTGTGCGCGAGCACGTACCTCACCCGTCGCTGCAATTGGCGCGCGATGGCTGCCAGCGACACCGGGTCGATGTACGACTCGCTGGCGAGGACCAGCGTGCCGCCTTCCGTGCGAAGCGGGAGCACGGCGTAATGCAGGGCGATGTTTGCCGGCACCGAATCGAGCAGCTCTTGCGATATCCCGGCGATATTGACCGACTCGCAAGGCACCCCGATCTGTTCCGCCATGGGCTGCGCGAGCTGCTCGGCCGTGACCCTCCCCTCATGGATCAGCGAGCTGCCGATCTGCAGGCCTTCGATGCGATGCTGCCTGGCTTCGCTCATCTGCGCCGCGGAAACCACGCCGTTGGCGATGAGTATCTCGTCCAGTGAACGCTTCACCCGGTTTTCGCCGCCGATGCTGGGGAAGTCGTGCGTGGTCTTGTCCCATGCCACCCGGCGTGGATCGCCCGTCTTGATGATCTGCCGGATCGCGCGCCAATTGGCGAGGAAATTGACCAGGTTGCCCCACAACAGCCTCGGCACGGACAGCAGGCCCTGCTTCACGCCGTAATACCCCGACACGAAGACGATGCGCTGCAACACCCGGTTGCACATGAGCAGGATGTTCGCCGTCAGGACGAAGTTGAACCACGGGCGACCTTCGAAAATCGAAACGAAGCGCGGCGCCTCCGTCCACACCTGCTGGATGGCCCAGGTGGCCATCAACTGCAGCAGGATGAGCATGGCGGCGAAGCTGACGAAGTTGTTGATCGCACCCTTGCGATCGCGCCAGAGGAAATAATTGAGCACCGGCCCACGCGTCCAGCCGTGGGTCCGGTATCCCTGGTAAACGATGCCGATGATCCAGCGCGACTTCTGCCGCACCGCCGTTTCCAGTCGGTCGGGGAAATACTCACGCACGCAGATGACGTTGCAGTCCCTTGCGTTCTGCCCGAGGTGGCTGGTCTGCGGGTGATGGCGCTGGTAGCGCAGCACCGGAAAGCGCACGAAGATCTCGGCCATGCCCCATTGCTTGAGGCGCAGGCCGATGTCGTAGTCCTCGGTGAGGCTCTGCACGTCGAAGGCCACGCCGTTTCCCGCATCGATCAAGGCCAGGATGGCGCGGCGGCTGAAACACGTGCCCACGCCCGCGCTCGGCACCTGCCCCGCCAGCGCTTCGCGCACGGGGATGTCCTTGCCATGCAGCTCGGCGAACTCGTCCAGGTAATGCAGGCTGGTGAAGTTGTTCCACTGCCGCTCGAACGGGTATACGGGAATCTGGATCAAATCCTTGCGCTCGACCAGGAAGTTGTACAGGCGCAGTTCGAGTTCGCACACCACGTCCTCGGCGTCATGCAGGATGAAGCCCTCGAACGTCACGCGCGCGCGGCGCTCGAACTGCAGGATGGCGTCGAGCACGTTGTTGAGGCAGTCCGCCTTGCTGGTGGGCCCGGGGCGCGCGCATACCACCTTATGCACGTTGGGAAAGCGCGCGCACACTTCGTCGACGTCGCTCTGCGTATCCGGATCGTTCGGATAGGTGCCGACGAAGATGTGGTAGTTCTCGTAGTCCAGCGTGGTCGCCGCCAGCTCCGCCATATGGCCGATGACGCCGGTCTCATGCCACGCCGGCACCATGATCGCCAACGGCCGTTCGGCCGGCCGATACAGGTCGTAGTAGCAGGCGCGCCGCTGCTTGCTGTAGATGAAGAGCGACTTCCACAGCCGGCGGATCCAGAAGACGGTATCGATGAAGAAGTCGTCCAGGCCGCTGATGAGCATCAACACGGCGATCACGCTGACGACGACGCTCAGTCCGTAGAGGTAAACCGAGAATGCATCCAGCAGCCACATACAGGCTCCACCGATCAGACCGCTTCGCGCTGGCGTTCGTCGCCCATCAACGCGTCATGGAGAAAGTCGACGATGCGATCGCAGGCATGCCCGTCACCGAACGGGTTGCCGGCATGTGCCATCGCCTCGTACGCCGCCGGGTCGTCCCATAGGCGCTCCACCTGGTTGACGATCGACGCGCGCCGCGTGCCCGCCAGCCGTGCGCAACCCGCCTCGATGGCCTCGGGCCGCTCGGTTTCCGTGCGCAGTACCAGCAGGGGCACGCCGAAGGTAGGCGCCTCTTCCTGCAGCCCGCCGGAGTCGGTGAGCACCAGCCATGCATCCATCAAGGCCTGTTGCATCTCCAGGTAGTCGAAGGGAGGCGTCAGGCGCACGTTGCCCAGCCCACCGAGAATCGCATGCACCGGCTTGCTCACCACCGGGTTGAGATGCACGGGAAAAAGCACCTGCAACTCCGGATGGCGGGTGGCGATATCGGCGACCGCGTAGCAGATCTCACGCAGGTCAGCGCCCCAGTTCTCGCGCCGGTGCGACGTCACCAAGAGATGGCCCTTGCCTTCGGTGCGGCGCGTGATGTGGTGGCGTCGCGTGGTCCAATGCTGTGCGTCGATCACGGTATTGCCCGTGACGAATATCCGATCCTCCGGAATGGCTTCCACATTGAGTGCGGACGCCGCGCGGCTCGTGGGTGCCAGATGGAAGCGCGTGATGCGGCTCACCATCTGCCGCAAGCCTTCCTCGGGAAATGGCCGGTCGAGGTCGTACGTGCGCAGCCCCGCTTCCACATGCGCTACCGGAACGCGATGGTAGAACCCGGTCAGCGCGCCAAGGAAGGTGCTTTCCGTGTCGCCCTGCACGACCACCAGCGACCAGGACGCATCGGTCATCACGCCGTCGAGCAGCGAGCGGCAGCGCACGCTGAACTCGGCCAGGCCATCGCCGCCGCGATCGAGCACGATGTCGGGCGTGATGTCGAAACAGTCGAGCATCTGGCGCGCCATGTCCCCGTGCTGCCCGGTATGTAGCCAGCTTGGGTGCGCCCAGCCGCAGGCGTTGAGGGAATGGTAAAGGGGCGCCAGCTTGATGATTTCCGGGCGCGTGCCGCAGATGATCAGGATGTCCAACATGAGCTTCCCCGCATGGTCGCGACGGCTCTGCTACCCGGGCATCCCATCCCTATCCCAAGGCAAGACAAGACCCTGGTCGCCGGCGCCCACCCTGGCAGCGCCCGCGGTCGATCAAGCATCAGGAGTGAAACTCTCGTTCGAATGTTCAGTTACGAGACATTGACGTTAAGTTTAGGGAAATTAATGACACAGATTGTGCCAATCCGCACTTGACTAGAAGGCATATTTCGAGAAGCGGAATTCCGCCCAGGAGTGGCGCGAGCGTAAGCTCACCGACGGAAAGCGAGGCTTCCCCACTGCGGGATCAGGGGCCTGGGCAATCGGGATGTGAATCGCGTTCTCGGCCATGCGCGTGTGTACCCAACGACCGCGCATCGATTCCGTCTCACAGCGAGGATTCGCCATGACCAGGTTCGCGCCTTTTGCGCCGCGCGCACTCGGGTCCCTCGTGGTCAGCGCCATGCTGGCATTTGCCGCGATTTCAGACCCGACATCCACAGCCAACGCAACGCCCCCGGCGCGGCGGACGGCCGACGCCACACAGTTGCCCGCACCACCACCGCCGCCAAGCGCCGCATTGCCCACCAAGAAGGCGACCGCGGCTTCGTTGATAACCCGGACGTCCGCATCGGCAAACCTGAGCGTCGCACCCGCCAAGGCCCTTGCGCCGGCGACGGTGACACCAACGAATGCATTCGCAGGCGCGCCGGGCTCCAATGCAAACCAGAACACGCTGGTTCTATACGACAGCACCGGTCAATGGGGCTGGCTTGGCGAGGACTACGGCATCATGGCCGCCAATCTCGTCAGCCACGGCAGCAAGTTCACCGTGCACGCGGCGGTCAACTACGTCGCCGGCGAGATCAATGGTTATACCGGGCTTGTCTACATCGGCTCGACCTACGACGAGCCGCTTCCCACGGCGCTGCTTGATGACGTCCTGGCAACGACCAAGCCCGTGCTGTGGATGGGCGACAACATCTGGCAGCTTTCCGCGCGCGCGGCGAATTTCGCCACGCAGTACGGCTTTACGCCGATGTTCTTCGACTTCACCAATACGCTGACGGTGACGTACAAGGGCGTGGCACTGCAGCGCAATTCGCTGGCCGTGGCGTCGGGGCTGCTGCAGACGGTCATCAACGATTCCACCAAGGCGCAGGTGCTGGCCGCAGCCACCAATGACGTCGGCGGCACGGTGAACTGGGCCACCAAGGGTGCCAACCTCACCTACATCGGCGAGGTTCCTTTCAGCTACACCGGCCCCAACGATCGCTACCTTGCAGCCATCGACCTGCTCGGAACCGTGTCCAATCCCGCTATGCCGGCACGCAAGCGGGCGCTGGTGCGCATCGAGGATGTGAGCGCCGACGACAGCCCCGCGCAGCTGCGGGCGATCGCGGACTACCTCTTCAGCAAGAACGTGCCATTCACCGTCGCGGTGATTCCGTTCTACGTCGACCCGAACGGCTACTACAACAATGGCGTACCCGTGTCACTGCACCTGCGCCAGGTATCCGGCGTCGTCAGCGCCCTGAAGTACATGCAATCCAAGGGTGGAACGCTGATCATGCATGGCTACACGCACCAGTATTCCAATGTCGCCAACCCGTACAGCGGCGTCAGCGCCGATGACTTCGAGTTCTATCGCTCGCACATCAGCCCGGACAACTACGTGCTCTATGACGGCCCCGTCACCGAAGACACCATGTCATGGACACAAGGGCGCATCCAGAAGGGCCTGCAGGAGTTCGCCAACGCTGGCCTCCAGGCGCCGACGATCTTCGAGCCGCCGCATTACGCCGCATCGGCCATCGACTACCAGGTGTTCAACGCCTCGTTTACCGCACGCTACGACCGCGGCCTGTATGCCACGGGATGGTGCCCCAACGGCGTCTGCGGCACGGGAACGCCGAATTACACGCAGATCTACGGCCAGTTCTTCCCGTACCTCGTGCGCGACATCTACGGCACGGTGGTCATACCCGAACAGCTAGGCAACGTCGAACTGGTGGCGTTCAACAATAATCCGCCGCGCCTCCCTGCCGACATCCTGTTGAGCGCCCAGAACAATACGGTGATCAAGGACAGCGTGATGAGCTTCTTCTTCCACCCCTACCTCAACATCAGCTACCTCAAGCAGATCGTGCAGGGACTGCAATCCATGGGCTACACCTTCGTGCCCGCCAACACCGTCAAGCAGGGTTGATCCACCCGACCTGCCGGTCGCCAGGGACGGCGACCGGTCACGGAGTACACCGCGCATCACCGTCGCCCACTCAAGAACTCGTCTTCCACCAGCACTTCCTGCCTAAACCGCACAAGGGGCAAGGCCCAAGCCGGAAGCAGCCATCAGCCACCGGGCTGGTGCAACCTGCCGAGACGGCCGTAGCTCCTTTTGCGAAACGGAAAGGAAAGTGTTCATGTCCCCGCCCTTCTCCATGAATCTCCCGGTGCTGCGCTCGGGGCACCCGGGAACGTTCATTCATGTCGAAGGGGACCGCTCGCCCGCGGGCATCTGCAGCCTTGCCGTCACCGACAGCGGCCGCTGCTACATATGCGCCGCCAGGGACTTCTTCGACGCGCTCAGGGCGATTCGCCTCATCCTCGAAGCCCGAGATGTCCAGGTGCTATGCAACGGATCGAGGGAGGACGTGTGGCCTTCGCCCAAGTCGCGACGGAAGAACTCCGGCCTGCTGGCTTATGTATGCAAACCCGGCCAGTTCGCCACCGAGGAAGTGGAGATCTTCGATGACGCCACCGACACCGCGCATGTCTCCGTCTCCGCGCAGGAGGCCTATGCGAGGCAATGGCTGGCGTCGGCCGGCGGCCGATAGTGACACTCGCCCCCCCCCAATTCGGGGCTCTTGCCAGCAGAGCCCCTATCGTCTATCCGCTGATGACGACTTAAGCGCCGAAGTCGACAATCACTTTCATCGCCTTCTCGTCAGCGGCATGCTTGAAGACGTTGTAGGCCTTCTCGATCTCGGAGAACCTGAAGTGATGCGTCGCCAACTTGTCCATCGGCAGATGTCCAGAACAACAGGTCTTCATCAGCATGCCGGTGGTATTCGCGTTGACCAGGCCGGTCGTAATGGTCAAGTTCTTGATCCACAGCTTCTCCAGCGCAAAGGTGACGGGCTTGCCATGAACGCCGACGTTGGCCAGGTGCCCACCCTCTTTCACTACATGCTGGCAAATGTTCCAAGTCGGCTCGACACCCACGGCCTCGATCGCGCAATCAACGCCCCGACCGTTCGTCAGCGCCAGTATCCGCGCGATGGCATCTTCGTTGGCCGAGTTGACCAGATCGGTCGCCCCCACTTCTTTGGCCATGGCCAGGCGAT
Organism: Dyella sp. EPa41; assembly: GCF_016586165.1. Classification (GTDB taxonomy): domain Bacteria; phylum Pseudomonadota; class Gammaproteobacteria; order Xanthomonadales; family Rhodanobacteraceae; genus Dyella. The sequence continues at coordinate 25,405 of NZ_BCPR01000030.1, forward strand.
GGGGATCCATGTCTACGACGATGATCTGGCTTGGGGAATAGAGCTGGGCCGTGAGAACACAGCTCATGCCCACCGGACCGGCGCCAATGATCGCGACCGTGTCTCCGGGCTTGATGTTGCCGTTCTGGACGCCGATTTCGTGCGCAGTGGGCAGCGCATCGGAGAGCAGCACGGCCACATCCTCGTTTAACTCCGATGGCAAGAGATACAACGAAGTGTCCGCGAAGGGCGTGCGAACAAACTCAGCCTGCGTGCCATCAATCATGTAGCCCATGATCCAGCCGCCATTGTTACGGCAATGCGCGTAGAGCTGTTTCTGGCAGTTCTCGCAGGTGCCGCAGCGACTGATGCACGAGATGATGACTTTGTCGCCCTTCTTGAAATGCTTGACCGCCGGGCCCGTCTCTTCAACGATGCCGATGCCCTCGTGACCGAGAATGCGACCATCGAAGCGGCCCATTTTCCGCTGGGCGACTTCGGCGATTTCCGGGTTCTTCCCTTTCCAGATACCCAAATCCGTGCCGCAGATCGTTGTCTTGGTCATTCGAATAATGGCGTCCGTGGGCTCCAATATCCTGGGAACCTCGCGATCCTCGACACGGATGTCGTTTTCGCCGCGATACACCATTGCCTTCATTGTCTGTGCCATGGAAACTCCTTTTGGCCGAACCGAATGTGGGGGCTGGCAGACGGTTTGCGTGCACACGGATCGGCCCAGACCAAGAAGCTGAAACCACCAGCCTGCCGACGCGCCTTTACCAGGCAGCCTGCCGTCGCCGTCGCTTTTCGTAGTCTGATCTCGTGGCCTGATGGATACTATTGACCTGAGTCAATTGGGCCGCTGAAAGCCCATGGATAGCGAGGCCGCGGAACACCTCTCTGGGCGACGCCATGGAGACCGGAGGCCGACGATGGTCGCATTGACGTGAAGCTAGCCACGTTCCCCCGTCATGCCGCCGGCCGACAAGCTGCCGATAGCGCGACAGCCGCACGGCTCAGGCGCACAGGCCAAAGCGCTGTGTGGCTTATGCCAACCGAAAATTATCGATGCGGGCGAAGCAAATCGCGCCGGCGGATTCCAGGTAGACCGCTTACGACACCTTCCTGGATGCCAGCCCGCCATCTACCAGTTCGCAAAGCTGCTGGAGCAAGTCCGGTCGAAGTACTCCCACGGACTTTCCCTGGACAGCCAGAGCACCCATGTCCTCGAACCGGGTGAACAATCGGCTTACCGTTTCCACGGCCAGACCGAGGTAGCTGGCAATATCGTTTCGGGACATCGACAGCATGAGATGGTTGCTGTTGCGACGCAGGGCTTTATACCGGTCGGCCAAGCTCTTCAAGAAGATGGCCAGGCGCACCTGGGCCTGCTGTTGGCCCATCGTCACCAGGTGCTGATGCTCCTTGATCACCTCTCGGCTGATGACGCGAAGCAGTTGACGATGCAGCGCGGGAATCTGGCTGGTAATCCGCTCCAACTCCGAGAACGGCAGCTCGCAAATGCTGGTTCGCTCCAATGCCTGGGCCTGGCTCGCATGGTGCCCCGACGCAAGCGCATCGATGCCCACGATCTCTCCCGGCAGGTGAAACCCAATGACCTGTTGCCCCATCGCTCCGTCCAGAACGAACGTCTTCAACGCGCCGGATCGCACTACAAAAAGCGAGTGGAACGTATCTCCGGCCCGATAGAGCGCCCGTCCGCGTTCAAGAACGCGCTTATCCCTGACAGCTGCGTCAAGGCGAGCAAGATCATCACCGTTGATGCCTGCGGGAAGACATAGCTCCTGCAGGCCACAACTGGCGCAACTACGTCGTAGCTGGCTGATATCAGGTAAATCGGCGACAGGCGGCATATAGCCCATCCCTTGAGGTCTGGATGTGCCATGGCATGCTAGCACGGACACCCAAACCAGACGCAGCGGGCCCCTTTATATGACCAACTCAAGACAAGCGTGTCCCACTCCACCGTCGTTGGAAAAGTTGACTACCGCCAACACGATGGACCGAAGAAAACACGGTTGAAGAGATTTCCCCGTACGAAACCAAGCCATGGCCGGCGTCTACACCATGCCCTCATGGCTCGTCGCATCGGGGCATGCTTTACCTCTACCGGGCGATCATGTTTCACGCGTTTTTTTAAGACGGACCAGAGCTGTCTCGTCGCTCTGTCGACACTGGCATCGAACTGGCGAGTCGACCCGGTGCCAGCGTCTTCGCGTTTCACGTGAGGGAGCCGTTCGCGTCGACGCCCTGTTTCACCGAGGTGATGATGCTCCACAGGATGTCCATGAAATGGTGATCCGTGAGGCGTTTGCCAACTTGCAGAGACCAGGCAAATTGCCGACGTCGACAAGGTCCATCTGGGATGGCCACCGATAATTCACTCATCGTCTCTATGAAGCGATTGTGCGTGCCGCTCGCGGCATCACTGCCGGGCCAAGGTTTCGGGAGAAGCTCCTCCGCGAGTACCAGACCTTGTCCTGGCACCGACAGTTGCACGATTTGCATGAAGCCGCGGAGTGCGATGCGCCAGGCGCAGGAGCGCCTGGCGTGATCAGCGCTCAAGCCCTGGACGTCAGAACGCGCCGTCGATATCCGTCACGGCGATCAGCTTGTGATTCACGAATTCCTTGATACCGAGACCCGTGAGTTCGCGCCCGTAGCCGGAGCGACGCACACCACCGAAAGGAAGATCCGCCGCTACGCCAGTGGGATGGTTGATGTAGACCATGCCGGTAGAGATCTTCTTTGCTACTTCGATACCGTGCTTGATGTTGGTGGTGAACACCGAGCCACCCAGCCCAAAGGGTGAATCGTTGGCGATGCGGATGGCGTCAGCTTCATCCTTGGCGCGAATCACCTGTGAAACCGGCCCGAAGAATTCCCAGTAACGCGCCGGGTTGTCATCGCTGACATTGCTAAGAAGCACTGGGCGGAAGAACGCACCCTTTGATGGCACTTCCGCACCGATGACCTCGACCTTGGCACCGTGCGCGACGGCCTGTTCGAGCTGCTTTTTCAGATCGTCCACAGCCCCCTGGGACGACAGTGGCGCCAAGGTTGTCGACGCCGCCATCGGGTCGCCCGCCTTGAGCTTGGCTACGCCGGCCTTGTACTTCTCCAGGAAGGCGTCATAGATCTCATCCACCACGATGATGCGCTTGGACGAACAGCACACCTGGCCGGCGTTCCAATGGCGGCCGGTAACGGCCCACTGCACGGTCTTGTCGAGGTCGGCGTCGGCCAGCACCACGAACGCGTCCGCACCGCCCAGTTCCATCGTGGACTTCTTCAGGGCGTTGCCTGCTTGAGCGGCCACGACTGCGCCCGCACCCTCCGACCCCGTCAGCGCCACGCCTTGCACGCGCGGGTCCTCGATGATGGCCTTGAGCTGGTCGCGGGTAGCGTAGAGGTTGGTGAAGCCACCCTGCGGCAGCCCGGCTTCACGGAACAGCCTTTCGAACGCGGCCGCGCATTGCGGCACATTGGAAGCGTGCTTGAGGATCAGCACATTGCCGGCGGCCAGCTGCGGTGCCGCGATGCGAACGATCTGGTAATACGGGAAGTTCCATGGCTCGACGGCCAACAAGATGCCCTGAGGCACATGCTCGACCCACGACTCCGTGTAGGACGCGTGCTTGCTCGACAACTTCTCTGGCGCCAGCAAGGACTCGGCATGCTCGACGTAGTACTCCAGGATCTGCGCGCACAATTCGACCTCGCCTTCCGCTTCGCCGATCACCTTGCCCATTTCCAGCGTAAGGATCTTCGCGTAGTCCGTATGACTCTTGCGCAGAAGGTCAGCGGCCTTTTGCAGGACCTTCACGCGCTCGGCGACGGGGACATCTTTCCATGTATGGAACATCGCTTGTGCCCGGTCGAGAGCCTGCGCGACGTCCGCGTCGGTGGCATTGGCGAAGGTCTTTACTGTTTCGCCGGTGTACGGATTGATGGTTGAGTAAGACATGGATGGCCTCTTGGGTGCGGCGCCCGCGCCTTCGGTAACCCGATCAGCGGGCATGGGGGAATGGGGGAAATGGGGAGTGCCCCAGGCTTTGTTTCAATGGGCGGGCAAGTCCTTGATGGCCTGCACCATCGCCGTGAGTACGGCCAGTGCGTCGCCGTACACCATGCTGCAGTTGTCACCGTAGAACAGCAGGTTCTCCACACCGGCGTAGCCCTTGCCCTGCCCTCGCTTGATGACGTAGACCTGGTGCGCCTGGTCTACGTTGAGAATGGGCATGCCATAGATGGGAGAACTCTTGTCAGTGCGTGCGACCGGGTTCACTACGTCGTTGGCACCGATAACCAGCGCCACGTCGGTGCTGGCGAAACTGTCGTTGATATCTTCCATATCGAAGATCAGGTCGTAAGGCACACCAGCTTCGGCCAGCAACACGTTCATATGCCCTGGCATGCGCCCAGCCACCGGATGGATGGCGAACTTCACATCCACATCCGCTGCCTGCAACACCTTCACGAACTCATACAACTTGGCCTGGGCCTGCGCGACTGCCAAGCCATAGCCAGGCACGATGATGACGCTGCCCGCATAGCGCATGGTGACGGCGGCATCCGCGGCGTCGGCCGCCTTCATCTGCCCATGCACCTCACCCCCGCCCGAGCTCTCGCTCTCACCGAACCGGCTGAACAACACGTTGGCCAGTGACCGGTTCATCGCCTTGGCCATCAGCAGCGTCAGCAAGGTACCCGCCGAACCGACCACCATGCCGGCAATCATGAGGGCGGGGTTGTGCAAGGCATAACCTTCCAGACCCACGGCAAGGCCGGTAAATGCGTTGTATAGCGAAATCACCACGGGCATATCAGCGCCGCCGATGGGCAGGGTCATCAAGACACCCAGCGCCAACGCACCGGCAAAGAACAGCCCCAGGTACCAAGGCGTGGCGACACCCGCGACCACGGCACTGGCCAACCCCAGCGTAAACAGCAGGACCAGCGCATTGAGCGCGCTCTGGCCCTTGAACCGCCAGGCGCTCCGCATGCGCCCGTCCAGCTTGGCCCAGGCCACCAGCGAACCGGCCAACGAGACCGAGCCGATCAGTGCGCCCAGGGAGGTCACTCCCAGTTGCAAACCATCGGTGCCATGCGGCCCCGTCAATTCAACCGCGGCGACCGCGGCGGCGGCACCGCCGCCCATGCCGTTGTACAGCGCCACCATCTGCGGCATGGCGGTCATCGCGACGTTCTTGCCACTTCGCCAAGCCCAACCTATGCCAATAGCGAGCGCCAACAGGGCCAGGCCCAGGTTCTCCAGACGATGCGGTCGAGCCGCCTCATCGACATCAGCCAGGTAGCCGAAGCTGGCCAGCACGGCTACCAGCATGCCGATGCCAGCCAATACGATGCCCCGCAGCGCGGTCGCCGGAGACGACATGCGCTTCAGACCCAGAATGAACAACAAAGCGGCCGCGAAGCCGCTCAGTTCGACCAGTATCGACAACACGCCCTACTCCTTCTTTGTTGCCGTGCCAGCCGTGGGTTTGAACATCGCCAGCATGCGATCTGTCACGACATAACCGCCGGCCGCGTTGCCGGCACCGAGCAGCACACCGATAAACCCAATCGCTTGACCGGCCACGGTCTGGGCGTTGAAAAGCGCGTGCAGCGCACCCACCACGACAATGCCGTGAACGAAATTCGATCCCGACATCAGCGGCGTATGCAGGATCGATGGCACTCGACTGATCACCTCGTAACCGGTGAACGCGGCCAGCATGAACACGTATAGGCCAATCAGCCAGCTCATCGACAGATCGATGCTCACGACTGCACCTCCCTAGCGGTAGTGGAGTGAGATGACACGTCGGCGCCACGCTTGACGTCGGCATGGCGGATCTCGCCGGCATGGGTCAACAAGGTGCCGTCTATAACCGCGTCGTCCAGGTCCAGCGACACTGCCCCGTCCTTGACGATCAGCTCGAGTAGATTGAAGAGATTCTTTGCGTACAGTTCGCTGGCATGCTGGGCGAGCAGCGAAGGCACGTTGAAAGGTGCCAGGATGGTCACCGGCCCGACCGTCACCGTCTGCCCGGGTACCGCGCCTTCGCAGTTGCAACCGCTGTCCGCCGCCAGGTCGACGATCACCGAACCGGGTTTCATCCCGCTGATTTGCTCACGATCGATCAAGCGCGGCGCCGACCGGCCGGGAACATTGGCGGTGGTAACGATGAGGTCAGCCTGCTGGACGTGGCGGGTCAAGACCTCGCGCGCCCTGGCCTGCTCTTCAGGCGTCAAGGCTCGCGCGTAGCCACCCTCGCCACGCGCGTCCACCCCGGTGTCGACAAACTTGGCGCCGACAGACTGCGCCTGTTCCTTGGTCTCCGGACGCACGTCGTAGCCTTCCGTGATCGCACCAAGACGGTGCGCCGTGGCCAACGCCTGCAGACCCGCGACGCCCAAGCCCATCACCAACACGCGTGCCGCGCGCAATGAACCCACCGCAGTGGTCATCATCGGCAAGATGCGCGGCAAGTGCACCGCGCCAAGGAGCGGCGCGTAGTAACCAGCGAGTGCGGCCTGGCTGGACAGCGCATCCACGGCTTGCGCGCGGCTTATCCTCGGCACGGTCTCCATGGCCAAGCTGCTGATCTTGCGATCAAGCAACTGCGCCACCAAGGCGGGCTCTTTATTCGCGTAAATGAAGCTGATCAATACGGCGCCGGGGCGCATGGCAGCAACGACGTCGGCCGACGGCGCCTGGATGGCAAGCACGACATCCGCGTCAGCCACCATGGCCGACGGGTCGTTTTCTACCGCTGCACCGGTGTAGTCGGTATCGGCATAGTGTGCGCCGAGGCCCGCTCCGGTCTGGAGCGTAACCGACGCCCCAAGTTTAGTTAGCCGAGGCAACATCGAGGGTGTGATCGCGACGCGGCGCTCGTCCGCTCCCCTCTCTCTCAGTACGGCGATCTTGATCGACATCGCATGGCCCACGGAAAGTCAGCAGGGACTCTGACATTGGCGAAGAACCAGGATTTGATCTCAGTCAACTTTCGGTGGGAAAGCGACGGGTGCGGCGTTTTCAGCACGCCCTATAAGACCTTGTCCCATCGAACAAAAGCCTTGGCGCCTGACGCGCTGGCGGGAGTCCACCGCGTGCCGGGCTTCTGTTGCCCAGCACCTCCGACTCGTTTCACAGCGTGCTCACCACTGATCTGCAACGGCCCTAGCCATTCCACGGCGATAGCCTCGCCTTCCTCTAGATCGACACCCCAATACGGACCGGTTCCGCATCAGGCTCTTGGCCCAAGCTCCCACCCAACCATCTACACCCGGCAATACCTTGGGTGCCGCATAAACACGGACCATATACTCCCAATCAAAACTCGGCCATCTCGCTCGGACCCTTGTTTTGTTCGGTTCTTCCACGGGCCTGCGTCAGCGAGGGTGAACCCGTTCATTCAATCGAGGGGAACAGCGTCTGGTGCTCCCTTCAGTCGCTGGACCCGATATCGCGCGACCCATCGCTTTCCCAGCCGGTTGAAGGGAAGCTCCACGCCATGGTGTATCACGGCCGCCAGCGCGACGGTGGCAGGTATGCCCAGCAGGGCCGACGGGATCTCGCCAAGCGAGGGCATCAGCCCCACGATGATTTCCCGCACGGGCACATGAATCAGGTAGAGCGGATAACTGATGCTGCCGAGCCAGCAGAGGGCCGGCATCCGGATGTCCAGGCGCATGAACGCCATGAAGAGCCCGACACCGACGGCGTATCCCAGCACGAACCGCAGCGGGGTTTCGCCGAACCCCCAATCCCGGTGATACGCGAGAAGAAAGCAGCCCACCATCACCGCACCGACGCCTGACAGGATGCACCGCAGCCGCGTGCTCGACAAGAATCCCGCATGCCGGTGGTGATAGAACACAAAGCTGGCGAACATCACGACCAGGCTGAATGCCGGCGCGACCGGCGTCTTCACCAGCAGCACCGCGCGCGGGATCGCCAGCAGCAACGACAGTACACACGCCCCCAGCAGGCACCACAGGCTCGCGCGCGGGTCGGCGACCTTGCCGGCCAGCATCAGGACGGCCATGACCGCGTAAAAGATGATCTCGATCTGCAGCGTCCAGTACACGCCCACGATGTCGTGCACGCCCATGAACCGCTGGGCCATCGTCATGTTCGCGAGCAAGACAGGCAGTGCAACAGGGGCGGCAACGACGGCGAGGATCAACGAAACCCAGTACGCCGGGTACAGGCGAAATGCCCGGGCGGTCGCAAACTGCAGCACGGTGGTCGGCGAGTGCAGCACCGACCAGGGGATGATGTATCCGCTGATGCAGAAGAAGGCGACGACACCCATCGTTCCAGGGTCGATATGAGTCGCCAGCGGCCCAAGCGCCGCAATCCTGAAGTAGTGCCGGATAAGGACAAGGATCGCCGCCGCCCCGCGCAACGCATCCATCCATTCGAATCTCAGTTCCTTCGTACAGGCCATCACCCTGCATCTTTTGAACGGCGAATCCTTGGATTCTCTTCACCGTTAGATGAACGTAAGGTCACCATGGCGCATGTGATGGGTGATGGGTGATGGGTGATGAGCGGTGAGCAATGAGCGATGGGCGATGGGCGATGGGCGATGGGCGATGGGCGGTGAGCGGTGAGCGGTGAGCGGTGAGCGGTGAGCGGTGAGCGGTGAGCGGTGAGCGGTGAGCGGTGAGCGGTGAGCGGTGAGCGGTGAGCGATGAGCGATGAGCAATGAGCAATGAGCAATGCGCAATGCGCAATGAGCAATGAGCGATGAGCGATGAGCGATGAGCAATGAGCGGTGAGCGATGGGTGATAGGCAGCGATCATCATCGATCAACGCGACCGAACCACCGGCAGTCACCGGAAACACGCGCAAACACCCCACCCATGCAACGCCCCTCACGTCCCTTTGTAGGAGCCCACCCAGTGGGCGACCGCAGCCCATCACCCTTCCCTCACCATCCGCCTGTCGCGAATAGACACCTCCCACCGAGTAACAAATTTCGAAGCGGCACACGTAATGCACTGCCTGGAAAGACCACACCGATCCCCCGGCTTTGCGCCGGAAGACCCTGACATCTCACCAGCCCACCGCCGTCAGACGCGCCCTCACCCAGGCGGACAGCCATCTCGCCCAACCCTGACAGACGATGCCAACCCTGCTTGTTAGGGTCTGGCGGTCACTCGCGCCGTCTTTCTGCAGGGCTTCGCGAATGACCATGACCACGATGTCATGAGGCGCGGGCCGCGAGTGCCGGAAACACCCACGACCCGCTAACCATCACCAACTTCGAGGCAGTTGATCATGGCTACCCACGATCATACGGTACGCATTCGCCCGTCCGTTCCCGCTGACGGCATCCTCACTCCTCCCCCTGGCGACTCGCCATCCACATCCGTGGCATGGCCCGAAACCCTGCGTCACGGCACGCGCGGTGACATCGCCCTGGCGCTGCTTGCCCTGACCCGCCTGCGTATCGACAGCGAGTGCTGTCGCATCGCACAGGCCCGCGGTTTTCCCGGCAGGCCGCTGCCGTGGCCGCTTTCCAAGGCGGAAACGACCAGCCTCGGCACGGCCATCCACTGCCTCCGGCAGTACGCCAGCCTGCTCGGCCACGAGCCCCGAGTGAACCCACCACACGTCCGATGATCGCCCTCGCGGCGCATCGGCCGGCATGGCGATGCGCCGCTCTCCGGCGATCACCCACAAAGCCACTAGGCATTCACTGACACGGAGCGCTGTAAGCGCCTATCCGCTGCGCGGCCGTGCCCGACAGGGAAGACAACCCATGGAACTGATCCAACTTTCACCGCGCATGGATGTGGACCCCTTACTACGCCTGCGCTCCCCCGGCGACGTGCTGCTGCTCGACTACATGCTCCCGGCAACGATGAATACCTCGCAACTTGCCCGCCGTACGGGTATCCGGGCACCACATCTCAGAGACTTCCTCACCGACGCCCGGCCCATGACTTCCCGCCATGCCAAACGGCTTGCCCTTGTGCTGGGCACGTCCCCGCTCTATTGGCTCGTGCTGCAGGCGCGCTACGACCTGGCACGTGAGGCGCACCGCGACGCCACACTCAATCGCTAGATGTGGGCGCCCGGCAACAGCGCAGCGCGAACGATAAAGAGAAAATGTGCTATCAGGAGAACCTTCATTCCCTCCCATCGGCCAGCCGCTCAAGGCGATGGCCCGATGGCATGACCCGATACCTACCGCCAAGTCTCATAAGGAAACTCTGTGACGTACAAGAAGTTCGCCATACTCACCTCTGCCCTGCTCGCCGGCTGCGCCAGCTCGGGCACGAAAGTGGATCCCCGTGTCGTCAGCACGTTCCAGCCCGGCATAACGACCATCGCCCAGGTGGAGGCCCAGCTTGGCAAACCGAATGTTTCCACCCGATTGCCCGACGGCAGCATCCAGATCGTCTACGCCTACACGCATAAGCAAGGCAGCGGCAGCTGGATCCCCTTCGTCGGCGTGTTCCGAGGCCATGCCGATGCCAACACGGTGACCGAGTCCCTCACATTCGACCAGACCGGCCTGTTCGTCCAGGCCGCGTCATCCACCTCATCGACACAGTCGGACACGCTGTCCAGCAAGTAAGCGAAAGCAAGCCCTGGCCCGCGAAGCCTGCCATCCAGGAAAACATCACCAGGGTCAGATTTCACTTTTTCAGGTCATCCCAGTGGCGTCGGAATGATCACTCAGGAAAGTGCGGTCTGGCCTGGGTTTTGGCGGTCATACCGAAGGGTCGACCGCATCAACGGCAGGAATGCGCATGACTTGTCACGGCCGCGATTGAACCGGCATCCTCTGCCGACAGCCAGGTCAAAGGAAGACAATGAGCACGAGCCTAACGATTCCAACAGACGACCAGGGGCGAGGCAGCATCACTTGCATCGGCCTGGGCATGACACTGGGTTCGCATCTCACCCCGCTTGCGCGCAGCCATATCGAACAGGCCGACGTCGTATTCATGGGGGTGTCCAACAGCATTGTCGAGCAATGGCTGCAACGCATGCACAAGGACGTTCGCAGCCTGCAACCCTACTACGGCGAGGGAAAGCCGCGCTCCGAGACCTATCGCGAATGGGTCGATCTCATGATGACGGAGGTACGCGCAGGCAAGAAGGTTTGCGGCGCCTTTTATGGACACCCGGGCATTTTCGCCTGGTCGCCGCACAAGGTCATCGAAGTGGCGCGTGCGGAAGGCTATGACGCGCATATGGAGCCCGGCATCTCCGCCGAAGACTGCCTGTATGCCGATCTCGGCGTCGACCCGGGAAGCCACGGGTGCCAACACTTCGAAGTGAACCAGCTGGTTTTTTTCAAGCGACGGCTGGACCCGACGGCCTACCTGGTGCTTTGGCAGGTTGCCATGATCGCCAACGAATCCATCTCCAAGACAGATGCCTCGGCAGCCTACAGGGAGCTGCTCGTCGATCGCCTCAGCCGCGACTATCCACTCGACCACGAAGTCATCGTCTATCGCGCCGCCACCTTGCCCATCGAAAGGCCACGCATCCGCAGGGTGCCGCTAAGCGATCTCGCCACGATGCCGATGACTGCGGAGGAAACGGTCGTTGTGCCTCCGGCAGAAGCACTCCAGCGGGATGAAGAATTCATCCGCAGAATGGAGGCGCTGCACGAACTGCAAGCAAAACGCGGCACGGCCTAGCGAAGCCGGGGGCACAGGAAGCCAAACCCCGCCTGTGATATGTAAGCGAAGCGCCGGCTGTTGACAGATGGCTTGGCGCGCAAAATCCATCGACAACCAACGAAAGGAACGTCACATGGCTGACACCATAGAACTGCTGGAAGCAATCGGCCGCAACGCCTCCCTGCGACGTGCATCCCCGCAGGCGCTGGCTGCCGCTCTTGAAGGCGCCAAGGCGTCCCAAGCCTTGACGGCTGCAGCGGCAAGCGGCGACGCCTCGCACCTGAGCCAGGAATTCGGTGACATCGATCTCTTTCCGCCCCAGGTCACCCAGGGAATCGCAGTGCAGCTTTTCGCGGTACAGCTTTAAAGCAATCATTCGATGCACCGCCTAAAGAAGCCCGGAGCTATCCGGGCTTTTTTTGGACAACGCACGCCACCACCCCTGCCCCCGTGCATGGGGCATGGCTTCATCCGCGCACAGACTCAACGCATATTTCCGTACAAGTAACCACCCTCCTCATAGCCGCCGGACTCAACCCATTCTTTTTCAGGAGCCACCTGAAGCGGGCCATTCCCGATTGGGGCGTCGAAGATCCACGCGGACGCACAGGCCATCAGACCTGGCCCGGGGAGAACCACCGACTAGCGATTGGCCTGAGTCGGGCGTTTCGCGAAAGGTTGTAACGAGTACAGACGGCAGCATCGCCGCCGTGACCCATGTCGCGCTTTCGATGACTCGTACCTAGCCGTGCGAGCTATGACGTTTTTCGGGATTGTCCGTCCGTGATAGGTCATGCACGTTGGTACCAATCAACGATAAGCACCACCCAAAAGCGGCGACTCCTTAGTTGCGTAATCGCATAAAACCGGGGACAAATAATGAGCACCATGGGTATCGCAGGGATGCTTCCCTTTCGTACCGTCATAAGCTTTGTGCACGGAACGCTTAAACGTCTGAGCTTGAAGTTGAGGGTAAAGTCGAGAGAGTGCCTCGCGTGTCAATCGCCCCTTGATGACTCAACCTCTTCCTCCGGCGCACGGCTGGCAACTTCTCCTCTTTCTCGGCTACGACTATTACTTCCCCTATTTGTGGCTATCGGCCTCGCAACGGGTATCGCGCAAGCGCAGCACGCGCCGGTCATTTTCTACAACGTGCCTAATTGGACGTCCGATTATCTGCACGTCAGGTATGCGACACCGCTCGAAGCCATTGTGGTGCCATGGGACGCAAACCAATGGAAATGCCTTGACGGCGAGCCTGGTTGGGCCTTTGCCGGAATGTATGCAGAGCATGTATCAGGATACGAAGACGGCACCTTTTACAATGCGTATTACTATCACAAGAACGAATTTACTTGCATCATAGACAGCGGGCCGTATCCAGATGGCGCCACGGCCCGAAGGTACGCCTACTGTGCTGGTACCGATGTGTGGGGAAACTCGGCAGATCAGTACGGGTATTCGGCGGACCAATTTCCGAACAGCATGTGTCCAAAGCCTGCCGTCGATCCCGATAAAAGTCGTGGCGTGCCCACATGCCCATGTAAAGTGGAGGGTGACCCGGTCAACCCTTCCACGGGCAACAAGTTTGAGTCTGTGGAGATCTATCGCGGCTCCGGTGCTTTTCCGCTGTCGTTCTCTATTTCATATAACAGTCAACACGGCAACAGCAGCATTCAGGCGCCAAACGACCTTGTCGTGGGCGCACGCCGTGTGCACAACTATCTTCGAATAATTCGACTGTATAGCAATACTGTCAGCGCCACAGCTTATGCGCTACGCCCCGACGGCAAAGTCCTTGGATTTAATCAGAGTGGCACGAGTTGGATCGCCGATGCCGATGTCGGTGACACGCTGACTGCCATCTACGCCACTGATGGATCCATTAGCGGATGGATGTACACAACTGGAAATGGTGATCAGGAGCTGTACAACAGCACCGGGCAGCTGATCGCCCTAACAGCCAAGGGCGACCTCACTCAGACGCTATTGTATAACGCTACCGGCACGTTAGCATCGGTCACCGACCCGGAGGGGCGCATACTTGCCTTTTCGTACGATGCCAACGGTCGTATCAGCGCCATGCAAGACCCAGGCGGGCTGGCCTATGGCTTTTCGTACGATTCGAACAACAACCTCAAAACCATCACATACTCCGATTCAAGCGTTCTCACTCTCGTGTATGGAGAGAATGGAGCTGGCGCCAATGACCTGACGGGAGTGATCGACGAAAGCAGCAATCGTATCGATACCACGCAATACGACTCATCGGATCGGGCGACATCCACGTCCGGTCCCAATGGGATTGGGAAGACTAGCTTTGGTTATGCCTATAACAGCAGCACTGCAACACCTACGTATACGGTTACTGACCCACTTGGCAAGGCACAAACAACCAGCACGGAATATCTCTTGGGTACCGTGCACCCACTAAATGTCAGCCAAACTTGTGCAGGCTGCAATACGGTGTCCAAACAGTACAGCTACGACATCAACGGTTATCTTTCGTCGGCCAGCGACTTTAACGGTAACACTACCAAGACAACCTACGATGCCAGCGGGTTGCTTAATCAGCAGATTGAAGCCTTCGGCCAAAGCAGCCAGCGAACCACGAACTTCACTTGGAATGCCACGCTTCGCGTACCCCTGACGCGCACTGTGTCCGGCGGTACGAACACTGTGGTCGCGAAGACATCATGGGCCTATAACGGCACGGGCCAAACCATTGGTCGATGCGACGCCAACCCGAATGTTGCTGGCGCCACCAGTTATTCCTGCGGGTCCGGTACAAATGCACCCGCGGGCGTACGCCAATGGACCTACACTTACTGCAATGCTGTGGACGGCATCCAGTGCCCATTGGCGGGTATCTTGCTGACAGTGGACGGCCCGCGTACAGACGTAGCGGACGTCACCCACTACAGCTATTACATGTCTACCGACGAATCAGGGTGCGGCACCTTGGGTGGGGCTTGCCATAGAGCTGGCGACCTTTACCAAGCGACGAACGCCATGGGTCAGGTCGTCACGATCATGGCTTACACCAAGAATGGTCAGATCGCACGGCAGTCCAATTCCAATGGTGTCATCACCGACTTCACCTATCACCCGCGTGGTTGGCTGCTGATCCGCACTGTGCGTGCCAATGCCGATGGTTCGTCTTCGGCTAGCGATGCGGTGGCCACCATCACCTACAAAGCCTACGGATCGGTCGAGTCGATTACCGATCCCGACGGTGTCAAGGTGACTTACACATACGACGCCGCCCATCGCCTAACGGATATCACCGACGCTTTAGGTGATCGAATCCATTACACGCTCGATGCCGCGGGCAATAAGACTAAGGAAGAGACCTTCGACCCCAGCGGCACGGTGCGTCGAACCTTGTCGCGCACGTACAACACACTTGGCCAGCTCACGCAGGTTACCGATGGCCTGACCAACGCGGTGTTCACCGCTGCCTACACCGATAGCTACGATGGGAACGGCAACCTGGTGCATAGCGTTGATGCGTTGGGCATTCAGCGCAAGCAAAGTTATGACGGCCTCAACCGACTGCAGACCACTATCGATAACTACAACGGCACAGACCAGGCAACCCAGAACACGCAGAGCACCTTCGCCTATGATGCGCTGGATCGACTTCAAGGGTTCAGCGATCCGGACAGTCTAAGCACGGCGTATGGCTACGACGGCCTGGGCAATGCCACATCGGTGCAAAGTCCGGATACGGGCAGTGTGACCAACCAATACGACTCGGCAGGCAATCTTACGCAGCATACGGATGCGCGCAGCGTGGTGACTCAATACACCTACGACGCGCTCAATCGTCGGAAGCAGATCATTTATCCCGCGCACCCGAATCTCAACGTTACGTACACGTACGACCAATCGGCCCCCATCGCCGGATGCCCTGGCAACTTCAACGTGGGTCACCTCACGACGATGACCGATGCCTCGGGCACGACCTCGTGGTGCTACACCAATCAGGGCGATATCCGCGAGGTCAAACAGACCATCAACGGTGTCACTTACTTGCACGGTTACGCCTACACGGCCGGTCGTCGCCTCAAGTACCTGCAATACCCGTCTGGGTTTGAACTCCTCTATGGCTTTGATGCCGCCGGCCGCGTCAACTCCATCGGCTATCTGCAGCAACCCGGACCATATGGCAGCTACACGAACAACACCATCACGCCACTGATCACCGGTGTGTCGTACTTCCCGTTTGGGCAAGTATCGGGCTATACCTGGGCGTCGGGCGGCCAGTCGGTCGCCCGCGCGATGGACGCCAATGGCCAAGTCACTGACGTCACCAGCGGGGCGTTAAACCTGCACTTTCGTCGCGACAATGCGGGCAACATTGCTGCGGCTGGTGTTTTACCCGGAGCCAATCCAGCGACCGAAAGTTATCAATACGATCCGCTCAGTCGCCTCAAAGAACTGGACGATGGCAGTGGCGCCGCCGAGCAGTCCTTTACGTATAACCGTACAGGCGACCGACTCAGTGCAACCATCGGCACATCGCCTGCTATCGGCTACACGTATCAAACGAACTCGCATCGACTCAGCGCGGTCGGCGGCCTCTCGCGACCGCTGGATGCCAATGGCAACACGACGGCATTAACCGCACCCAATGGCCTACTGGTCGGACTCGGCTATGACGACCGCAACTTGTTGACCGCCGTCACCAACGGCAGTTCGACCATTGCCAGTTATCAGTATGACGGGCTGGGTAACCGGGTCTGGCGAACTATCACCTACCCTAGCGGCGGGCAGATGGCGGCGGTCTATGACCCCGCCGGAACGGGCAACCTTTATGGGGAATACTTCGCGGCGGACTATCGCGAATACGTGTACCTCAACGGCATCCCTGTCGCATCGGCCACTGATGCCGGTCTCGCCGCCCCTATCGTGAGCTACCTGCATGCCGACCACCTAGGCACAGTCCGGTGTCATTCTGGTGTCGAGGGGTGCAGCTTGGTGCACATGCGCAATTTTGCGGCGCCAGAAACGACTTAGGCCACCCTTTCGGATGGCCTAAGTCGTTGTTTCTTCAAACTCAACATTCCACCCTATGCAGGATTGAACGTTAAATTTATGTTAATGGTGCCCAAGGGGGGACTCGAACCCCCACGCCTCTCGGCGCTACCACCTCAAGGTAGTGCGTCTACCAATTCCGCCACCTGGGCAGGTGTCTTACTTAATTTTTCTTCGGTTCCGTCGCGGGCGGCACATCGCTGGTGGCCTTGGCCGGAGCGGTGGCTGCCGGGACGTCACCCTGGCTTGCCGGCTTCGTGGCCTGCGGGATTTCCGCGTTGGCCGGAGCGGCGGGCTGCGCATTCTGCGTTGCGGCCGGCTTGTTGGCAAGACCGGACATTACGCCGAGATCGCTGCCGTTGGAGCCCTGCGGTGCACCGTGATGGCCCAGGTAGATACCCATGCCAAGGCTGAGCGCAAAGAACAGCGCGGCGAGCACACCCGTGGTGCGGGTGAGGAAGCTGGACGAGCCGCGCGCACCGAACACGGTGGCGGAAGCACCGCCGCCGAAACCGGAGCCCGCGTCCGCGCCGGCACCGCGCTGCATGAGGATCAGCACGATCATCGCCGCGGCGATCAAGATGTAGAAGACGCTGAAGATGACGAACATGGTTCTCTAAAGAGTCCGTAGCGCTTAGTGCGCCGCAGCGCAGATTCC
Source organism: Dyella sp. EPa41 (assembly GCF_016586165.1). Lineage (GTDB taxonomy): Bacteria > Pseudomonadota > Gammaproteobacteria > Xanthomonadales > Rhodanobacteraceae > Dyella. The sequence goes on from NZ_BCPR01000030.1 coordinate 42,765, forward strand.
CAGGAAATCGGCCGATGCCAATGAGGCGCCCCCGATCAATCCTCCATCCACGTCCGACTGCGCGAACAAGTCCGCAGCATTCGCCGCTTTGACGCTGCCACCGTAAAGCAGCCGGGTCAGACGGGCAATCATAGCATCTTCTTTTTCGAGTTGGCTACGGATGAATGCATGCACGTGCTGTGCCTGCTCCGGCGTGGCCGTGAGGCCGGTGCCAATGGCCCAGATCGGCTCGTAGGCGATCACGGCGGTGTCGAAACTGCCGATGCCGTTGTGCTCGATCACGGCCTTGAGCTGGCGGGCCACGACCGCTTCGGTGAGATTCGCCTCGCGCTCGGCCAGCGTCTCGCCCACGCACAGGATGGGCGTGAGCCCGCCAGCACGGGCCGCGGCGAACTTGTGCGCGACGATCCGGTCGGTCTCATGGTGGTACTGGCGGCGCTCGGAATGGCCGACGATCACCCACTGCGCGCCCACATCGGCCAGCATCGCGGCCGAGACGTCACCGGTATAAGCGCCCTGCCCGTCATGCTCGCTCACGTCCTGCGCGCCAAAGCCCAGGCCGGAACCCGCGTGCTGGACCGCCAGTTCGCCCAGGTAGGGGAATGGCGGGAACACGGCCACGTCGATGGCGGAAGGCAGCGCGGCAACGATGTCGCCGACCAGGGCCATGGCCATGCTGCGGCTACCATGCATCTTCCAGTTGCCCGCGACGAGCTTCTTGCGCATATCGCTATTCCGTTGCGTGTAAACCCGAAAGCATAGCGAGCGGCCCTGCCGCCGGCAATGCCAGCATCGACAACCCATTGCCTGACGGGCAAAAATCCACCAAACCACAAGGAGACCAGTTGATGCCGCCAGCCCGCCCACTCACCCTCGTCACGGGCGCATCCGCCGGTATCGGCGCCGCCTTCGCCCGCGATCTCGCGGCGCGCGGGCACGATCTCATACTGACAGCCCGGCGCGCCGAACGCCTGGAATCACTGGCCGGGGAACTGCGGGCACGGCACGGCTGCACGGTGACGGTGCTCCCGGCCGACCTGGCCGACCCGCAGGCCGTGCACGCGCTATGCGACGCGATCGCGCAACGTGGTCTGGCGGTGGACTGGCTGGTCAACAATGCCGGCTACGGCGTGCCGGGGACGTTTGAGGCGAACGAATGGGCCACGCACGAGGCCTTTATCCGCGTACTGATGACTGCGCCGGCCGAACTGGCGTGGCGCCTGCTGCCCGGCATGCGCCAGCGCGGCTACGGTCGCATCATCAACGTGGCTTCACTCGCCGGCCACGTGCCCGGGTCTGCCGGGCACACGCTATACGCGGCGAGCAAGGCCTACCTGATCAAGTTCTCGCAGTCGCTTGCGCTGGAGAACCGACACCTGGGCGTGCACGTCTGCGCGCTGTGCCCCGGTTTCACCTGGTCGGAGTTCCATGACGTGACCGGCACGCGCGAGCTGATGAACAAGCTGCCGAAGTTCATGTGGCAGACCGCTGAGGATGTGGTGCGCGAAGGTTACGACGCGGTTGAACACGGCGATATTGTGCACGTGACCGGCGGCGTCAATCGCTTCATCAAGGCGCTGACCAAGCTGCTGCCCGACCGATTGGCGCTTTGGCTGTCGGCGCGCGAATCAAAGCGATATCGCGCGCTGGAGGCCACTCACTGAGCCGTGCCGCGGCGGGAGCAGTGCAGCGTATCGCCGATCGCGAAGGCTCCGTCGCGTGCCACTTCCCAGTCGATGCGAAGGCCCTCGTGGCCTTCGCGCACATAGGTGAAGCGCTGGGCTGGCTTTACATCCGGTGCCGAGGCCCAGACCAGTCGATCATCCTTCCAGCCCGCGGACGAAAACAGGCGCGCGCCGCCGAAACTGTCGAGGATGGTCGCGTTGTAGCGCTGGTTTCTGGCGTCGAAGCCCCAGGCCTCGAGTGCGTGATAGAGCGCCGGTGACGACGTGTCGTCGTGATGTTTGACGAGCGCCTTGCCGTCGAGGTCGAACGCGAAGCGCACGGTGGAATCGATCGTCTTGCCGCTCGCGGGAAACACGCCATGGCACGTCCACTCGCCTTGCAGGTCGGTGAAGTCGCGCAGCGAGTCGGTGGTCGACGCGTAGGCGCTGCTGGACAGAACGACCAGGGCATACAGGAAAGGCTTGAGGCGCATGGCGGGCTCTCCTTGGCGGAAAGCGGAGCGTAGTGCCGCTCGCCACCCGGCGGATCGACCACAAGTCATGGGGAGCTGGCGGGAACGGAGGGAAGCCTCAACCATCGCCTGATGGAACTGCTTTAATCCTCTTGGCATCCGCGCATTGCGGGCTAGCCGCCACGTTTGACGTAGCAAGCGGCCGATCCAGCTGGTGTGCGCTTTTCGCTAGATTGTCCCCTCACCCCAGCCCTCTCCTCGCTCCTCAAAGCCGCGGCCATCCATGGCCGCTCCCCGCGTGCCCCGGAGGGGAGAGGGAGAAAGGGTGCCGCGCCCCATGGGCTTCATCACGGCTTAGCGAAGTGGCTTTAAGTCCTCTTCGCATCGGCGCGTTGCGGTGTGGCGGCTCCGTTCGAGGTAGTAACGAGCGCATCACGGCTGGCCTCGCTCGTCCGACGCTTCTATCCCGCATATCGCTAAGAGCCTTGGCTTTGAAGGCCATTTTCTTTGGGTTACTTTTCTTTGACTCCGGGCATCCTGCCCTCCGCCCTACGGGCCGGCTTCGCCGTTCGCACGCGCTCCTGCGCGTGCGTGGGCCAGCAAAAGAAAAGTGACTCGGCGGTCCCACGGGACTAGCTTCGCGTCGCCGGCAGGACGTCGAAACGCCCGCTGCGTAAGCGGCAACCTGACGGCAACATGGCAACCGAAGGCAATAGCCGCTCTCAAGAAAGAGAACTATGTAGCCCACCGCGAAAGGCTGTCGCGCACAGGGTGCGCTCCTACAGGGAGAGCATCGGTGCTTTTTGCAACAACCGAAAACTGCGGTGACGCCGAACAAGAGGCGATTCGACCCTAACAGACCATTCCTCTATGGCGGGAGGAATAAACGAGCTGCCGGCATGGCGACGAGTGAAGGCTGACGCTGCTGGATGACTCGCTACGCTCGCCCTTCGGGGCCGCCCTACGGGCGTTCTGCGCGCTGCGTGCTTGTCCGGCCTGCGCCGGGATGACGGGAATTGGAGGCTCGGGCGAAAGGCTGTCGCGCACAGGGTGCGCTCCTACAGGAGGGGAGCATCGGCGCTTCTACCGGCAACCAAAACTGCGGTATCCGCCAGCAGAAAAAGTGTACGGCACGCCATTCCTCTCCCCGGTCGGGGAGAGGAATGAAGCGGCTATCAGATCAGCTTGATCTCGCGCAGGCGCTGTAGCAGGTACTCGTGCGAGGTGATGCTGGTGTCGTAGCGGCTCGGGTTGTCGGCCGTGACGGTCTGCGGCAGCGGGTCTAGCACCACGTCCGGGTTCGGATGCAGGAAGTACGGTACCGAGTAGCGCGGCTTGCGGGCGTTCTCGTTCTGCGGGTTCACCACGCGATGCGAGGTGGAGGGATACACGTGGTTGGTCAAGCGCTGCAGCATGTCGCCGATGTTCACCACGATGGCGTCGCCTTCGGTGGTGATGGGCAGCCACTTGCCTTCACGCGTCAGCACTTCCAGGCCTTCGGCGCTGGCGCCGACCAGCAGCGTGATGAAGTTGATGTCTTCATGCGCGCCGGCGCGGACGTTGGGAATGTTGTCCTCGGTGATCGGCGGATAATGGATCGGGCGCAGGATGGAGTTGCCCTGGTCGATCTTGTCGTCGAAGAAATGCTCGGGCAGCTCGATGTGCAGCGCGAGCGCGCGCAGCACGCGCGAGCCGAGCTGGTCCAGCGCCTCGAACAGGCCGTAGCCGTTCTGCTTGAAGTTGGAGATTTCTTCCGGCCAGATGTTGGGCGGCATGACCTCCGCGAACTTCGAATCACGCGGGATCTCGCGACCGATGTGCCAGAACTCCTTGAGGTCGGCGTGCTTGCTGTCCTTCGCCGTCTCCACCTTGTAAGGCGTGTAGCCGCGCGCGCCGCCGGAGCCGGCCACGTGGTACTTCATCTTGGTTTCGGTAGGCAGCGCGAAGAAGCGCTGGAACGCGTCGTAGGCACCGTCGATCAGTTCGCGCGGGATGCCGTGGCCACTGATGCAGCAGAAGCCGAATTCGCGATAGGCATGGCCCAGCTCGGCGACGAAAGCAGCGCGGTCGGTGTCATATCGACGGATGTCGAGGGTTGGAACTTTCTTCATGGCTTGTCCACAGGGAGTGCGTGCGGTCCACTTGGAGGCTGCTCGACATCTCCATGTAGCCCCCGGGGCCAACCTTCCCGGCGCGGGCTGCATGGAGATGTCGACAGACTCGCTAATCCGCCACCGCAGGGGCGGGGCACGTCGGGCCAATCCCTGGCGACCTGGGTGTAGAGCTCAGGCTCTTACAGGCTCACGAGCGTTCAGCGGCGGATTTTACGACATCGGCCAGCCTTTCGGCCAACTGTCGAACCTCGCCCTCGTCGGCGGCCTCCACGGTAACGCGCACCACCGGTTCGGTGCCGGAGGCACGCAGCACCACGCGGCCACGCCCGGCCAGGGCCAGCTCGATCTCGGCCAGCGCCTCGCGCACGGCGTTGCCGTCCAGTGCTTCGCGGGCGCCGTCGGCGCGCACGTTGATCATGGTCTGGGGCATCTTCTGCATGCCCTGGCGGGCCTCGGTGAGGCTCTGGCCGGTCTGCTTCAGCGCTTCCAGCACGGCCAGTGCGGCCACGATGCCGTCGCCCGTGGTGGCGCGGTCCAGGCACAGGATGTGGCCGGAGGTCTCGCCGCCGAGGTTGCCATTGTTCTGCTTGAGCTGTTGCAGCACGTAGCGGTCGCCCACGTTCGCGCGGATCAGCGGTACGTCCAGCTTGCTCAGCGCCAGTTGCAGGCCGTAGTTGCTCATCAGGGTGCCGACCACCGGGCCTTCGAGCTGGCCGCTGGCATGCCAGGCGTTGGCCAGCACGTAGAGGATGTCGTCGCCGTCCGCCAGCTCGCCGTTGCGATCCACCAGTTGCACGCGATCGCCGTCGCCATCGAAGGCGATGCCGATATCCGCGCCCTGCTCCAGCACCGCGAGCTGCAGCGCCTGCGGATGGGTGGAGCCAACGTCGCGGTTGATGTTGAAGCCGTCCGGCTTGTCGCCGATCGTGGCCACCTGCGCGCCCAGTTCGGTGAACACCTTGGGCGCAACCTGGTAGGTCGCTCCGTTGGCGCAATCGAGCGCGATCTTCATGCCGCGCAGGCTGAAGTCCTCGGCGACGGTGGACTTGCAGAACTCGGCATAGCGCGTCACCGCGTCGGCCACGCGGATGGCCTTGCCCAGTCGCTCGGAGGCTACGGTGGTGAACTCCAGCTCCAACTCCGCCTCGATGGCGAGCTCGATCTCGTCGGAGAGCTTCTCGCCGTCGGCGGAAAAGAACTTGATGCCGTTGTCGTGGTGCGGATTGTGCGAGGCGCTGATGACGATGCCCGCATCCGCGCGCAGCGAACGCGTCAGGAAGGCCACGGCCGGCGTCGGCATCGGGCCGAGCAGGCCCACGTCGGTTCCCGCGGCAACCAGGCCGGCTTCCAACGCGGCTTCGAACATGTAGCCCGACACCCGGGTGTCCTTGCCGATCAGCACCTTTGGCCGCGGATGGCCCTGGCGTGAAAGCACCACGCCGACGGCACGTCCCAGCTTCAGCATGAAGTCCGCGCTGATCGGCCATTCGCCGACCAGGCCGCGAATACCGTCGGTTCCAAAATACTTGCGTTGCGTCATGGCTGCACTCCAAAGGCTCGCGCAGTCGCCGCGCGTTCCTTGCCTTTATCCAGTCGAATCATTCGTCGTCCGGCCAACGCGGCGCGGACGGCTTGGTATCCCGGCGTGCCGGGGTATCCCCAGCCTGTACTGCATGCCACACGGCCAGCGCGTCGACGGTGGCCGCCACGTCATGAACGCGAACCATGCGCGCGCCACGCTGAACCGCGACAAGCGCCGCGGCCACCGAACCGGCCGCCCGTTCAGCGGGCACTTGGCGTCCGGTGATCGCGCCGATCATCGACTTGCGCGATAGACCCACGTACACACCGCTGCCGAGATTGGCGAACCGCTCCAGCGCGCGCAGCAGCGCGAGGTTGTGTTCCAGCGTCTTGCCGAAGCCAAAGCCCGGATCGACCATCACCTTGCGGCGATCGATGCCCGCCAGCTCGCAGGCAAACAGACGATCCGTCAAGAAACGGTGGACGTCTCCCACCACGTCGTCGTACTGGGGATCGTCCTGCATGCCGCGCGGCTCGCCCAGCATGTGCATCAGGCACACCGGCACGCCCAGCTCGGCGACGGCATCGAGGGCGCCTTCGCGCCGCAACGCGTAGACGTCGTTGATCATGCCGGCGCCGGCTGCCACGGCGGCACGCATCACCTCCGGCTTGGAGGTATCGATGGCCAGCGGCACGGTGGTCTTCGCCGCCAGCTGCTGCAGGACCGGCACCACGCGGGACAGTTCTTCCTCCACCGACACGTCGCCAGCGCCGGGGCGGGTGGACTCGCCCCCGATATCCAGCATGTCGGCGCCCTCTTCCACCATGCGCAGGCCATGCGCGACGGCCTCGTCGACGCTGCCGTGGCTGCCGCCGTCGGAGAAGGAATCGGGGGTGACGTTGAGGATGCCGACCACGCGCGGCCGGTCGAGCTTGAGCGGGCGACCGGCGCAATCGAGCACGGGAGCGAACAGATCAAGGGACATGATGACTCCCGTGGGTGAAGCGGATCAGGATTCGCCGCCCAGCGGCCCCATGAACTGGCGGTAATAGCGCAATTCGTCGATGGAATCGCGGATGTCCGATAGCGCCGTATGCGCGGATTCCTTGGAGAAGCCCTTGCCGATCGCCGGGGCCCAACGGCGCGCCAGTTCCTTGAGGGTGGACACGTCGAGGTTGCGGTAATGGAAGTAGCGCTCCAGCCGCGGCATCTGGCGATGCAGGAAGCGGCGGTCCTGGCAAATGGAGTTGCCGCACATCGGTGACTTGCCGGGCGGCACCCAGTCCTTCAGGAACTGGAGCGTGGCCTGTTCGGCCGCGGCATGATCGTCGGCGGACGCGACCACCTGTTCCCACAGGCCGGAACGGCGATGCTGGTTGCGGTTCCATGCATCCATGCCTTCGAGGCGGTCCAGCGGATGATGGATCGCAAACACCGGCCCCTCGGCCAGTATGCGAAGGTCCTTGTCGGTGACGATGGTGGCGATCTCCAGGATGGAGTCGTTGTCCGTATCGAGCCCGGTCATTTCCAGATCGATCCAGATCAGATTGTCGTCGTTCGCTTGGCTCATGCGCCCTCCTGGCGGCGAAGTCTAGCAGCAGGCCTGCGGTCCGGCCCCTTTTTTGGGCAACCGCCGCGAGGCCCTGTGCGATGATCGGCAAATGCAGACCTTCTTCTGGCACGACTACGAGACCTTCGGCGCCGATCCCTGGCGCGATCGTCCGGTGCAGTTCGCTGGCATTCGCACCAACCTCGACCTGGAGATCGTCGACGAGCCGGTGATGTTCTTCGGCAAGCCTCCCCGCGAAATGCCGCCGCACCCGGAGGCCTGCCTGATCACGGGCATCACGCCCCAGCAGGCCGAGCGCGAAGGTGTGATCGAGGCGGAGTTCGCCGCCCGCGTGCACGAGCAGCTGGCCCAGCCCGGCACCTGCGGCGTGGGCTACAACTCGCTGCGCTTCGACGATGAAGTCACCCGCCAGCTGCTGTACCGCAACATGTACGAGCCCTATGGCCGCGAGTGGGAAAACGGCAACTCACGCTGGGACCTGATCGACCTGGTGCGCATGTGCCAGGCGCTGCGCCCCGAAGGCATCGTGTGGCCGACGCGCGAGGACGGCACGCCCAGTTTCAAGCTGGAACATCTCGCCGCGGCGAACCATCTGCAGCAGGAGCGCGCCCACGACGCGCTCTCGGACGTGCACGCCTTGATCGACCTCGCCCGCCTGATCCGCGTGCGTCAGCCACGCCTGTGGGATTGGTATTTCGGGCTGCGCCGCAAGCAGCGCGTGTTCGAGCTGCTGGACTTCGCCACGATGACGCCCGTGGTGCACGTGTCCTCGCGTTACCCATCGAGCAGGCACTGCCTGACGGTGGTCGTGCCGCTGGCGGCGCATCCCACCCGGCCGGCCGAGATCATCGTGTACGACCTGACCTGTGATCCGTCCGAATGGCTTGCGCTGGATGAAGAGGACATCGCCGACCGCGTGTTCACCGCGCGTGCGGACCTTCCCGAGGGCGTCACGCGCATTCCGCTGCGCACCGTGCGCGCCAATCGCGCACCCGCGCTGGCGCCGCTATCCGTGCTCCAGGGCGTGGATCTGGATCGCCTGCAGCTCGACCTGGCGCAGATTGAGGCCCATCGCGACAGGCTGGCCAGCGCCGATGGACTGGCGGCGAAATTGCGCCGCGTGTTCCAACGGGCTGCCGACCTGCCGCCGCCCGGCGATCCGGAGCTCGCCTTGTACGGCGGCTTCCTGCCCGATGCGGACAAGCGCCTGCTGGCCGAGGTGCGCGGCACCCCGCCTGCGGAACTGGGGCAGCGCGCGTTTCCCTTCCGCGACCCGCGTTACGCCGAGCTGCTGTTCCGCTACCGTGCGCGCAACTGGCCCGACACCCTGAGCGACGACGAGCAGGCACGCTGGCTGGCGTTCCGTCGCGATCGCCTGCTCAAGCCCACGCCGTTGACCAACCTCACCCTCGACGAATACTTCGCGCGCATCGAAGCCTTGCGAGCCGATCCGACCCGCCAAGCCAAGCTCCCCTTGCTCGACCAGTTGCAGCTTTGGGGAGAGCAGCTCGCCGGCGACATTGCCATCCTTCCCGCCTGACCACCACCATGCCGACTGCCTATTTCACGCCCGCCACGTTCCGCTTCCTGCGCTCGCTCGATCGCAACAACAACCGCGAATGGTTCCAGGCCCACAAGGACAACTACGAGCGCGATGTGCGCGAGCCGTTCCTTGCGCTCATCACCGACCTGCAGGCGCCACTGAAGAAGATCAGCCCGCATTACCGCGCCGATCCGCGCAAGAACGGCGGCTCGTTGTTCCGCATCTATCGCGATACGCGTTTCTCCAACGACAAGCAGCCCTACAAGCCATGGCAGGGCGCGCGCTTTTTCCACGAGCGGCGCAACGAAGTGCACGCGCCGTCGTTCTACATGCACCTGCAACCGGGCGACAGCTTCGCCGGCGGTGGCATGTGGCATCCGCAGTCCGATGCGCTCAAGCGCATCCGCGACTTCCTTGCCGACAATCCGGAAGCCTGGAAGCGCGCGACGCGAAGCAAGGCGTTCCGGGATCACTTCGAGTTCTGGGGCGAGTCGCTGAGCCGGCCGCCGCGCGGCTTCGATGCGAACCATGAGCTGATCGACGATATCAAGCGCAAGGATTTCGCCTGCGGCGAAGGCTTCGACGAGAAGCTGGCGTGTTCGTCGGAACTGCTGCCGTGGCTCGTGGAGACATACAAGCGGGTGGCGCCGATGATCGATTACCTGTGTGCGTCGCAGGAGCTGGATTTTTAAGAGGCCATCGCAAGCATCATCGTGCGCCCATCTCTCTTGGGAGAAGATGGCGGCAATCGGACCAGGCACCTCGGGGGGTGAGGGTTCGGGTGGAGCGGATGATGAAAGCTTGCGCGAGCCCCGCACCCTCTCCCCAACCCCTCTCCCGGCGCGAGAGGGGCTGAAGAGCCGGGCTAGGCGGCCTCGTCAGCCAGCTTGAGTCCGGGACGCTGCCTGGCGAGCTTCCGCAGCAGCAAGGCGAAGTTCTGCAGGTCCGCATGCCAGGGTGAAGCTTCGCGCCAGTACAAGGCGATCTCGCGCCCCGGCTGCTCGCCCTTGAGCTTGGCCAGCACCACATTGGGCATCGACGCCAAACGGTCGTGTGCGAGCGCGGGGACCAGTGCATAGCCGCCACGCAGTTCCACCAGTGCAGCGAGGCTTTCCAGGCTGACGTCCTGCACGTGGCCGCCGCCGAGGATGTCCTCGCAGTGGCTTTCGGTCATCAAGGTGGCGTCGCCTGCTTCCAACTGGTCCAGCGACACGCTGCGCTTGCCCGCGAGCGCATGGTCGGCGCGGAACATCACTTCCCACGGCTCGAAGAACAGCGGCCGCGTCGCCACGCCGCTCACCGGCGTCACGCGAGGTGCAAGCACGGCGTCGAGTTCGCCCTCGTTGAGGCGACGCAGCAGGCCGCGCGGCTTGCCTTCGGAGAGGCTCAGGCGCGTACCCGGAAAATGCTGGGGAAACGGACCAATCAGGTGCGGCAGCAGATAGGGACCCAGCGATGCGGGCACGCCGAGGCGCAGTTCGCCGCCGAAGGCGACTTCGCCGGCACGCGCTACCTGCTGCAGGTGTTCAGCGGCGGCGAGCACGGCGTCGATCTGCTCCAGCAATCGCTGGCCGCCCGCCGTCGGCACCACGCGACGGCCACCGCGCTCGAACAGCGGCGCTCCCAGCGCCTGCTCCACCTTCTGCACCTGATGCGAGAGTCCCGACGGACTGATGTGCATCGCCCGCGCCGCGCTGTTGAAACTGCCGTGCCGATGCACGGCCTGAACCAGCATCAGGTCGCGCAACGAGACTACCGAGAGATGGCTGGAGATCATGCACGGCCTGCAGGCGATGGGACGGCGAAAGCATAAACGACGGAAGGATGCGTGGGTTGTTCACCCTCGCCTCGCCTCATGGCCCCGAGGCCCCGGGCGCACAAATACACGCAACGCCCCATTGGCGCGATGTCTCTTTGTAGGAGCGCACCCAGTGCGCGACAAGCCAACGAAGCGGTGACGCCGATGCGCCGCGGTCGCCCACTGGGTGGGCTCCTACAAATGCAGGCATCGCCCCATCTAGGCGATATCCCTCTGTAGGAGCGCACCCAGTGCGCGACAAGCCAACGAAGCGGTGACGCTGATGCGCCGCGGTCGCCCACTGGGTGGGCGCCTACAAATGCAGGCAGCGCCCCAATTGCGCGATGTCGTCTGTAGGAGCGCACCCAGTGCGCGACAAGCCAACGAAGCGGCGACACCGATGCACCGCGGTCGCCCACTGGGTGGGCGCCTACAAATGCAGGCAACACCCCAATTGCGCGATGCCCTCTGTAGGAGCGCACCCTGTGCGCG
>NZ_BCPR01000031.1 GCF_016586165.1 Dyella sp. EPa41
CGGTCGCCGCGGGAGCCGGAGCGGGCTGCGGGGCCGTGCTGGCGTTGTCGTTGTTGTTGCTGCAGGCGGCGAGCACGAGCAGGGCGGAACACAGGAACGACAGACGCTTCAGCATGGTGATCCTCGGTACTTTGTCTGGCTTGGAACGGACACGCCGGCCTGGTGGCCGGCGTGTCGAAGGCGATTACTTCGCGGCGGCGGCGCCGGATGCGCCTTCGGCGGCGTGCAAGCCTTCAATGTAGCTGGCGACGGCGGCGATGTCCTTCGCGTCGAGCTTCTTGGCGATGCCCGGCATGATCTGCGCGTGCGCGTCGTCGCCCCAGGTGGTGCCGTCGTGCCACGACTTGAGGGTGGCTTCGATGTACTGCGCGTGCTGGCTGGCCAGCTGCGGGTAGATGGCGCCCGGATTGCCGCGGCCGTCGATGCTGTGGCACGCCATGCAGGCCGGCACACCCTTGGTGGTGTCGCCCTGGCGATAGAGCTGCTCGCCGCGCTCGACCAGCGCCTGGTCGGCCACGCCCGGCAGCGAGGCCTTGCTGGCGAAGTAGGCGCCGATGTCGTGCATGTCCTGCTCGGAGAGCGGGGTCGCCATGCCGAGCATGATCGGGTTCTGGCGCTTGCTGCCCTTGAAGCTGGTGAGCTGGCGAACGATGTAGGACTCCTGCTGGCCCGCGAGCTTCGGGTACTGGGCATCGCTGGAATTGCCATCCATGCCGTGGCAGGCGCCGCAGGCGGCGGCCTTGCCGGCGCCGGCGGCGGCATCGCCCGGCTTGACGGCGGCGGTGGCTTCGGCCGGCTTCGCCTGTTCGGCGCTGGCGGCGGCCGCAGGCTGCGCGGCGGTGGCCGCGGCGGCGGGCTTGGCTTCCTGGGCGAACACCACGCTGGAAGACAGCGCAAAGACGAGGGCTACGGCATAACCAACAACAGCGGGCCGGAAACCGGCGGGCCGAAAACTCATACACTTGTCTCCCGAAAAACTGCTATGGCTGCACGGCTCGCGCTGGCCTGCACGTCCGCAACTGGCAGAAACTAACGGATTATCTCCGCGTCACCTTAGCCGGTCAAACCATGTCCAATCCCTTGCAGGGCGCGCAGTTCGTGCTCGCCGCCCATCGAATCTCACAGCTTCCGCCGGATCACGGCGCCGAGGTGGCTTTTGCCGGCCGTTCCAATGCAGGCAAGTCCAGCGCGCTCAATGCGTTGACCGGCCATCGTGGGCTGGCGCGCACCTCCAAGACACCGGGTCGCACGCAGCAAATGGTCGCATTCTCGCTGCCGCCGCTGGCGCAGGGTGACGGCGAAGCGCCGCTGACGGTGCGGCTCATCGATCTTCCCGGCTACGGCTACGCGAAGGTACCCGAGGAGCTGCGCGCGCACTGGAAGCAGGAAATCGACGCCTATCTCCATCACCGGCGCAGCCTGCGCGGGGTCGTGCTGATTTCCGATATCCGGCATCCGATGAAGGAGTTCGACCGGATGATGCTGGAGTTCTGCTTCGCCACGCACCTGCCTTGCCACGTGCTGCTGACCAAGGCCGACAAGCTCTCGCGCAACCAGGCCGCGCAGGCCTTGGCGGCGCTGCGCAAGGATCTGGCGGCGGGCGGCACCCAGGCCACGGCGCAGGTGTTTTCCTCGCAGGCGCCGACCGGCGTGGACGAGGCGCGCGCGGCGATCGTGACCCTGCTGCAGACGCCGCGCGAGTAAGCCTCAGTCTTTGAGGCTCTCCATGAACACCGCGCAGAGCGCTTCCATGCCGGCGCGATCTTCGTCGTCGAAGCGGGCTACCGAAGGGCTGTCCACGTCCCATACGCCGAACAGGCGGCCATCGGCGCGCACCAGCGGCACCACGATTTCCGACTGCGACGCCGCGTCGCACGCGATATGGCCGTCGAAGTCATGCACGTCGCGCACGACCTGGGTCTCGCGCGCCTGCGCCGCCGTGCCGCACACGCCGCGACCGAGGGCGATGCGGATGCATGCCGGCTTGCCCTGGAACGGGCCGACCACCAGCTCGGTGCCGTCGTAGAGATAGAACCCGCACCAATTGAGGTCGGGCAGGCCGTGATAGACCAGCGCCGAGAAATTCGCCGCGTTGGCGATCATGTCGGGCTCGCCCTCGAGCAGGCCGCGCGCCTGCCGGCACAGGTCCTCGTAGTGTTCGCGCTTGCTCGCGTACGCCTGCGTGGATACTTCGAACATGGGCATGAGCCTCGCTGCCAAAGCACGTATTATGCGCCCGCATGGCGCGCGCCGGCACGACGGGCGCGCGCATCGGTTCCAGGCCGCCACCAGGGGACAGGCGCATGTCGACGTTCTTCGTAGCGGGTACCGACACAGGCATCGGCAAGACCCATGCGACCTGCGCGCTGCTGCATGCCGTGCGTGCGCGCGGTCTCAGTGCCTGCGGGATGAAGCCGGTGGCCAGCGGCAGCATCGAAACGCGGGAGGGCCTGCGCAACGACGATGCGCTGGCGCTGCAGGCGGCCAGCAGCGCGCCCATGCCGTACGAATGGATCAACCCCATCGCGCTGCGCGAGCCCTTGTCGCCGCACCTGGCGGCCGCCCACGAGGGGGTGGATATCCGCCTGGCCCCGCTGCGCGATGCATTCATGCGCCTGCGCGACATGCATGACGTGGTGATGGTCGAAGGTGTCGGCGGCTGGCTGGTGCCGCTGTCGCGCGGGCTGCTTGCCTCGGACATCGCGCGGCAATGGCAGCTGCCGGTGATCCTGGTGGTCGGCATGCGCTTGGGCTGTCTCAGCCATGCGCTGCTCAGCGCCCGTGCGATCGCCACCGACGGCTGCCGGCTGGTTGGATGGATCGGCAACCGCATCGACCCTGACATGGCGGCGGTGGAGGAAAACCTGGCGACGCTGCGCCAGCTGCTGCCCGCACCGTGCCTCGGCGTGCTGCCCTATGGCGAACCGCCCCAGGCCGCCTCGGCCTACCTGGATCTTGAAGCGGTCCTGGAGTGACTACACGCCGCGCCTGCCTGCATGGCGCGGCCGAACCGGAGACTCACCATGGCGATGCGCAGCCACTATTACCTGTCGATTGCCGACCTGTCCCACGCACGCGGGCCCGTGCCTGCGCTGAGCTATGACGGCGCCGGACCGGACGACCTCGCTGCTGCAGTGCAGGAAGCGTTGCGCACGCCGTCGCTGTTCGAGCGCTGGCGCGCCATGCAGGACGAGCCGGACGAGGTCGATCCCACGCTGGGGGCGACCGATCCCGCCGCCACCGTGAGCGCCCATGTCCACGACCTGCGCATCGACGTGGACCTCGTCACCGACCTGCCGATGAGCATCGTGCGGCACCGCCTGAACCTGCTGATCGGTTCGAGCTGGCAGCTGCGGGACATGCGCAAGGCCTGACGGGCGCTTTTTGTGGGAGCGCACCCTGTGCGTGACGCCCGAACGAAGATGATGCACCGCGGCGTTGCCAGTCGCGCACAGGGTGCGCTCCCACAAAGGCCAAATAGGGCAGGACTTCCAGCCCTTGGCACCCGCATCAAGGAATGGGTAGGCTCCGGGTTCATTTGTCCGCCCACCAGGGGAACCGAAGATGCTCCGTCTCCGCACACTCGTGATCGCCACCTCCATGGCGCTCGCCGCCTGTTCCCACCAGTCGAACGAGCAGGCCCAGCCGCCCGCTCCGGCCCCGGCCAGCACCGCGCCGGCCAAGGCTTCCACTGCCGCCGCCACGCCTGAGGTCAGTGCCGTGAATCCGTTCCTCGAACCCAGCACCCTGCCGTTCCAGGCACCGCCGTTCGACAAGATCAAGGACGGCGACTACCAGCCGGCGTTCGAAGAAGGCATGAAGCAGCACCTGGAGGAGATCAACAAGATCGCCGACAACCCGGAGCCGCCGACCTTCGAGAACACCTTCATCCCGATGGAGAAGTCGGGCCAGCTGATGACGCGCGTGATGCAGGCGTTCAACGCGGTGAGCGGCGCCAACACCAACGACACGCTGCAGAAGGTGCAGGAAGAGGAAGCGCCCAAGCTCGCCGAGCACCAGGACGCGATCGTGATGAACGACAAGCTGTTCAAGCGCATCGAGACCATTTACGAGCAGCGCGATTCGCTCAAGCTCGACCCGGAATCCAAGCGCCTGGTCGAAGTGACCTACAAGAACTTCGTGCGCGGCGGTGCCAAGCTGTCCGATGCCGACAAGGCGAAGCTGAAGGACCTCAACAAGGAAGAGTCCACGCTCAGCACGCAGTTCACCAACAAGCTGCTCGCCGCCACCAAGGCCGGCGCGCTGGTGGTGGACGACAAGAGCAAGCTCGATGGCCTGTCCGACGGCGACATCGCCGCGGCGGTGGAAGCGGCCAAGGCACGCAAGCTGGACGGCAAGTGGGTGATCCCGCTGCAGAACACCACGCAGCAGCCGGCGCTGCAGAGCCTCAACGATCGCGCCACGCGCGAGCAGCTGTTCAAGGCCTCGTGGGATCGCGCCGAGAAGGGCGACGCCAATGACACGCGCGACATGATTGCCCGCATCGCGCAGATCCGCGCCGAGCAGGCCAAGGTGCTGGGCTTCTCCAGCTATGCCGCATGGAAGCTGGAAGACCAGATGGCCAAGACGCCGGAGGCGGCGCTGGGCTTCATGGACAAGCTGGCCCCGGCCGCCACGGCGCGCGCCGAGCGCGAGGCCAAGGACATCCAGGACGTGATCGACCAGCAGAAGGGCGGCTTCAAGGTCGAGGCATGGGACTGGAACCACTACGCCGAGCAGGTGCGCAAGGCGAAGTACGACCTGGACGAATCGCAGATCAAGCCGTACTTCGAGCTGGACAACGTGCTGCAGAACGGCGTGTTCTACGCCGCCAACCAGCTCTACGGCCTGACCTTCAAGGAGCGCAAGGACATCCCCGTCTGGCAGCCGGACGTGCGCGTGTTCGAGGTGTTCGACAAGGACGGCTCGTCGCTCGCGCTGTTCTATTGCGACTACTTCAAGCGCGACAACAAGAACGGCGGCGCCTGGATGAGCAACCTGGTCGACCAGTCCAAGTTGATGGGCACCAAGCCGGTGGTGTTCAACGTCGCCAACTTCACCAAGCCCGCACCGGGCCAGCCGGCGCTGCTGTCGTTTGACGACGTGATCACCATGTTCCACGAGTTCGGCCATGGCCTGCACGGCATCTTCGCCAACTCGCAGTACCCGAGCTTGTCGGGTGCGGCCACCGCGCGCGACTTCGTGGAATTCCCGTCGCAGTTCAACGAGCACTGGGCCACCGATCCGAAGATCTTCGCCAACTACGCGAAAAACTACAAAACCGGCGAGCCGATGCCGGCCGAGCTGGTGGAGAAGATCAAGAAGTCGAAGACCTTCAACAAGGGCTACGACATGACCGAACTGCTTTCAGCCGCGCTGCTCGACATGAGCTGGCACAGCCTGGGCCCGGATGCGCCGAAGCAGGATCCGGACAAGTTCGAGGCCGAGGCGCTGGCCAAGGCCAAGATCAACCTGGGCTACGTGCCGCCGCGCTACCGCTCCAGCTACTTCCAGCACATCTGGGGCAACGGCTATGCCGCCGGTTACTACGCCTACCTGTGGACGGAAATGCTCGCCGATGACGCCTTCCAGGGCTTCGTTGACAAGGGCGGCATGACCCGCGCGAACGGCGACCGCTTCCGCGAGATGGTGCTCTCGCGCGGCAACACCGAAGAGCTGGCCAAGATGTACAAGGACTGGCGCGGCAAGGACCCGAGCATCGAGCCGATGCTGCTGAACCGTGGCCTGAAGGAAGCACCGCAGAAGAAGTGATGCGGCGTCATCCGTCGAGGAAAAAGGGCCGGCCCATGCCGGCCCTTTTCTTTTTCGCTGCAAGGCGTGCCCGACTGGATTTCGGTGCGCGTGCGTATCGGTGAACGCATCCTCACGCACCGCTCGTGATGCGTCGTGGGGCATCGCCTTGCGCACCGGGCGAGCGGCAAGGTACCTGGATCATGGGCCAGGGAACGGCCTCCCCGGCCGTGGCCTGCCTCATCAAGCCGGCCGGGACCGAGCCGGCCGGGCAGGGAATGCGGCCGATCCACGTAATTTTTCGGTTCCCATCCGGCTCCCGTCGGCGTCAAATGGAGGTCCGGCCAGCGGACCGGCCACCTGCCTACTCATGCGTGATCTCGAAGGGGGCATCCATGTCCACCGTAGCTGAGCCTCAGGTTTCTTCCGGCAAGCAGCCCGGCAAACCGCACCGCGCGTCAGGCCGGCACAAGGCGAAGGTGGCGGCCCCGCCGCCCGCACCGCTGGAGAGCATGTTGCCGCACAGCTTCAGGCACACGGTGGAAGACCGCGAGGCCATGGGCAAGGCGCTGCGCTCGGCATGCTCGCGCAAGGCCTTGGGCGGCTGGTCACCGACACACAAGCGTTTCGACCCCGTCGACGTGTTGATCGAAACCTCGAAAGGGCGTATCGAGGCGCTGGTGCCGATCCGCTACGGACGCATGATGGCGTCGCCATTCGCGTTCTACCGTGGCGCCGCGGCGATCATGGCGGGCGACCTTTCCACCACGGCGAACACCGGCATCCATCTGCAGATCTGCGGCGACGCCCACCTGGTCAATTTCGGCGGCTTTGCGACGCCCGAGCGGAAACTGGTGTTCGACATCAACGATTTCGACGAAACCGCGCCGGGCCCGTGGGAGTGGGACATCAAGCGCCTTTGCGCGAGCCTGGTGGTGGCGTCACGCGCCAATGGCTTCAGCGCGCAAGAGGCGAAGGACGCCGCGTGGGAGGCCGCATCCGCCTACCGCGATTACATGACCGACTATGCGGCGATGCCCTTGCTGGCGGCCTGGTACGACCATATCGATCTGCAGGACGTGATTGACCGCATGGAAGACCAGCAGCTCAAGAAAGTGGCGATCAAGAGCGTGCGCAAGGCGGTGGAACACACGGCGCATACCAAGGAGTTCGTCAAGCTGACCGTCGCCGGCGGCTCGCCGCCGCGCATCCAGGACGAGCCCCCGCTGGTCTATCACGACAATGCCTTGCAGAACGAGGTCAGCCAGGAAGATCGCCTGAAGGCGTTCGCTTCCTACCGCGAATCGCTCTCGCCGGAGCGACGCGTGCTGCTCGATCGCTTCGAGCCGATGGACACCGCGGTGAAGGTGGTCGGCGTGGGCAGCGTGGGCACCTATTGCGGCATCATGCTGCTGGTGTCGGGCAATGGTGATCCGTTGTTCCTGCAGTTTAAGGAAGCGCGCCAGTCGGTGATCGAGCCTTTCATCGGCAAGTGCCCCTACAAGCACCAGGGGCAGCGCGTGGTGACGGGGCAGCGTCTCATGCAATCGGCCAGCGACATGTTCCTCGGCTGGACGCAGGGCGCGAGCCGCGAGTTCTACGTGCGGCAACTTCGTGACGCCAAGGTGTCGCCGCAGGTGGAACTGATGAGGCCGTCCAATATGCGCCGTTACGGGCGTTTGTGCGCGCATGCCGTGGCGCGTGCGCATGCGCGATCGACCGACGCCATCGTGCTGGCCAGCTATCTCGGCAGGAGCGATGCGTTCGCCGATGCGATGGCGTCGTTCTCGGTCGCGTATGCCGACCAGAACGAGCGCGATCACGACGCCCTGGTCAAGGCCGCGAGGGCCGGACGGGTGGACGTCGCCACGATCCAATGATCCCGGCGGTCTTGCCGCGCCCACGATGAAATCCGCCTTGCCGCCCGGGTGGAGGCGGCTTCATTTCGTCCCGTGCAACGGTCGATGCAAGTGATTCACCGGAACGAGCGGGAAGCCGCTTCCGGGGGCGCGATCGCCTATTCGTCCAATTGGCCCTTCGACTGCGCTTCCACGAAGGCGGGGGCCGGCCAGACCGCCAGCCAGATGCCGCGGAACGGCTGGATGTACACGGCGTGCGCGTGGTCGAGCGCGGTCAGCCGGCGCGGGTAGGTGATGACCAGTCCGTCCGGGTGCTCCTGCGCCCAATGCCTGAGGTCGCCGATGCCGTGAAGCTGCGTCACGGGCTTGGTTAGACGGCCCAGGAAGGTGTACTGGCCATCGTTGGATTCGAGATTGGCCATCGGGTGCCCCTCCGCTTCCGCGCGGGCCAGCATGCCTGCGACCGGCGTGAAGTCGTACGCGGGCCAGATGGTGAGGGTGAAGAGGCCGTTGGCCGCGACGGCCGCGATGAGCCCGACCAGTGCAACACGATGGAGCGCCGCCTGTCGCGGGACGACCAGCAGTAGTGCCAGCATCAGGAAGAGCAAACCGAAGGGGATGCTGTAGGGCGCAAGCGAAACCCATGGGTGGTCGACGACATGGCCGCCGCGGATCAGTGTTTTAAGCAGGATCAGCGCAACGCCGCCCGTGCCAAGCGACAGAGCCAGCGGCCAGGGCTGCAGCCAGCCCGAATCCGTCGGGCGACGTTCGTGGAGAGACGCCAGCGCGGCGGCCATCAGCAGCGCCATGCCGGCGAACTCGGGCAACACGTAGTACGGCTGCTTGCCGCTGACGATCGAAAAGCCGATCAGCACGGGGCCAAGCCAGGCGAACAGGAAGCGCAGTCCGTCCTCGAACGGACGCCTCAGGGAAAGCAGTGCGGCCCAGGACCGCGGCCACAGCGCGAAGGGAAAGATCAGCACGGGAAGCAGCGGCACATACCACCAGAATGGTTCGGCATGGGCGAACGCATCGACCACGCGTCCCGCCGTCTGGTGGACCACCAGCCGTTGCCGGTAGGTTTCACCACCCGCATCGGCGGCAAGCAGGACCCAGCCCAGCAGCAACATGCCGCCGGCAAGCAAGGCGGCGGCACCCAGGCCATACCAGCGCCGGGCCTGTTGTTTCGCCCAGCGATTCCAATACGGGCCGAGCAGCCACGGAAATACCACGTGAAGCAGCATGACCGGTCCCTTGCCGAGCAGCCCAAGTCCGACCGCCAGGGCAAACCAGGCGAATCGTGGCGCTTCGTGTCCCGGCCTGGGCGTCAGGCACAGCAGTGCGGCCAGCACGCAGTTGGCCAGCAGCACTTCGTACATCACCTGCAGTCCGAACAGGAAGCCGAAGCTGAAAGCGGCGAGTATCCAGGGCGCTGTTTGCGCCACGACCGGACGCTGTGGAAACAGTCGCCGCGCCAACGCGGCCAGCAGCACGAGTTGCAGCGCGCCGAGCGCAACCTCCAGCAGGCGTGGCCAGACATCGCCGACGCCGCCGACCAGCCAGCCCAGGTGTATCAGCCACAGCAGCAACGGCGGCTTCTCGCTGTAGGGCACGCCGTTGAGATAGGGCACGATGAAACTGTGATGCGTCCACATCTCCCACGCCACCGACAGCGTGCGGGTGGAATACATCGGCATCGGCCCGTGCTGGAAGATCGCGACCAGTGCGGCCAGCAACCAGCACCAGAGCCACGGCGCCTTCGCGGCCCCGTGCCGGATGTCTTGTAGCGATGGTGTGCGACGAAGTAGGGGTGAGACAGTCATGGTCGCACTAAGGGCCCGCGCAGAAAGAGGAAATTGGTCCTGCGTTGAAACGTGCGGCGTGCGCAAACATCTTGCACGTCATCGGCGCCTGTCGATGCCGCCCCAGTCCTCGACCGCTCCGGCAGGCACGATGCCGCCACGACAGGACGAAGCCACGGCATCGAGACGATAGAGACGCCAGTCACGCCCGCTGGTCATGCCCATGTCGATCGTCGAAGCCTTGTCGATGCATGGCGCCATGACATCGGAAAGGATCAACACCCAGCGTTGCCCTGGCGCTTGTTCCTGCCAGCGGATCGCATCGGCCAATTGCTCGTGCCAGGGCGTCACGAATCCGAAGTCGGTCACCTTGCGCGGGAAGGCCAGGGGCAGCTCCTCCTTCCAGGCCACCAGGGCGAGTTCCGCATGGGGGCCGATGGTCTGCTCGACGCGTTCGACCAGCGGCGCCTGCGAACTCGCGCGAGCCAGCAGTGGCGCCACCCACAAGCCCCACGCCAGCCAGAGCCCGGCGAGAGCCGCGATCAACGCCATGCCGGCGCGACGCAGGCGGAAGACGAGTACGCACAGCAGCAACCACAGTCCAATGACGACGAATGCCAGCCACAGGGAAGACGCCCGCGTGTCCAGCTGCCGCGCCTGTGCAAAGCGCAGGGTCCAGGCGGAGGGATGCAGCAAGCCCTGCAGGCCGAGTACTAACGCGGGCAACGCCAGCACGAGGACGAAGGCCAGCGCGAGCCAGCGCGCCCAGCGCCGCTGCAGGATGTCGCGCAGGAACGGGCCGGCACACAGTGCCAACAAGGGCAGGGCCGGCATGATGTACACGTCGCGCTTGGCGCGCGTCAGGCTGAAGAACACGATCAGCAGGGCAGCCCACGTCAGTGGCAGCAGGAAGCGCGCGTCGCGTGCGCGCAGCCGTTGCCACCACGCCGGCAACAGCCCCGGCGTGGCCAGGCTGAGCGGCAGCCACGAGGTGAAGACCACTTCGAGGTAGAACCACGGCGGCTGGAAACTGTTCCAGGGGTGCATGTAGCGATGCACCGTCTGGTTGACGAAGATGTCGTTGGCGTAATCGCGGGCAGCGACGCTGTCGTGCGTTCCCAGGTAGATGCCGAGCGGCACCAGCCAGCACGCGATCGCGGCGGCGAAGGCCAGCGCTGCAACCACCCAGGTCGATACGCGCTCCGGAGTGATGGCAACACCCTGCCAGCGGTATCTGCGTGCGGCCAGCCAAGGCGCCAGCATCAGGAAGGCGAGCACGCCCACGCCCTTGGTGATCACGCCCAAGCCTGCCGCGAAACAACCAAGCCACAACGCACGGCGATCCGGCCCCAGCAGGAAATGCCTGAGCAAACCGGCATTGGCGGCAGTAAGAAAGAACGTCACGGTGGGATCGATCTGCCCGCGCTTGGCCTGGAATACGAACTGCACCGTGCTCAACAAGGCGAGCGCCGCCCACGCACCCGCGCGATGTCCCCATAGTCGCCGCCCCAGGTCGTAGACCAGCCACAGCGTGCCCAGCGAAGCCAGCAGCGAAGGAAGCAGGAAGGCCACCTGCCAGTTGCCGGTGAGCGTGTATGACGCGGCCTGCATTGCCATGAACGTGGGCGGCTTGTCCGAATACCAATCGCTGCCGCGATGGGGAATCAGCCAGTTGCCGGACGCCACCATCTGATGGGCCACCAGCGCGAATCGCGGCTCGTCGGAGGGCGTGGGCGTGCGCATGCCAATACCCGCGGCCAGTAGCAGCAACGCCAGCAACATCAGCAGCCAGCGCTCACGACGCTCCTGGCGTAGCGAACCCGCGGCTTCCTCGATCAGCGGTGACTCGGCACGTTCATCCACGGAAGCAATCGCCATCAGTGCGATAGCCCGAGGCTGCCCAGGCCGGTGGCATCGTTCCAGTCGAGCGAGGCGTCGGTGGCCGCGGCATGGCCGATGGAGCCGTCGGGTCCGAGCAACTCCGGGAAATGGCGCATCACGTGTTCGGCGGCCTCTCGCGCGGACAGTCCATGGGTCATCAGCGGGCAGCTGCCCAGCCCGTAAGGGGCGTACACGGATGCATCGGTCACGCAGAACATGCCTACCGTGGGCACCTTGGAGGCGACGGCGAGATGCATCACGCCGCAGTCGGCCGTGATCATCAGGTCCATGCCTGCCATCACCGCGCCCATGCGCCGGATGTCGGACGAGTAATAGCCCGGCCACGCTTCGCCAAGCATGGAGTGCCCGTGCATGGGAATGAGTTCCAGCAGCCGCGACTGCGGACTCATGGCCCCCAGCGCCTCGATGAACTCGCTCCACCAACTGGCCGGGTAGCGCTTGGCGCCCGTCGCGTTCGCGAAGATGCCGATGACCGGCGCCAACGTGCCCTGGTGCGAAGGTGGCAGCAACTGCGCAATCACCGCGCGGCCGTGGGCGCGCTCTTCGTCGGCCAGGCGAATGTCCAGCGAAGGATACGCATCCGTCGTCCCGCTCTCGTCCGCATGGCGGCCGCATGCCCAGCGCAGCAGGTTGATGGGACGCTGCGCCATGTGCGCGCGGGCGACTGACGTCGGTACCGCGTGCGTCAGGCCCGAACGCGCGGCATCGTCGCTGAAGCCAAGCTTGAAGCGGCCGCTCAGGAATTTCGTCAGCACGCGACTGAAGCCGGAGCCGAGGCAGGGATCAATGATCAGGTCGTACTGGGTCTTGCGAATGCGCAGCAACTTCCCAAGGAAGGGAATCGGGCGCTTGAATCCGCGCTTGGGCAGGCAGTACACGTTCTTGATGCTGAAGAACGTGCTGAACACCTCTTCGGCGATCGAGCCCTCGGAGAGGATGTCGATCTCCGCCCCCTTGTACAGCCGCTCGAGTTCCGTGATCAGCGGGGTCAACAGGATGGTGTTGCCGAGCCGATGATTCGGCCGGCAAACGAGGATGCGATAGACGCCTTTTTTCGGCAGGGGATCCTGCACTGCACGAACGCCAGTCTTCTGCACGCGACACCAATACGTAAGAACGTTGTCATTGGGTTAAGTCATCGCGTCCTGCGTCAACTTCTTTCGAAGTGGTTGAAATGGGCCTGCCGTGGTCGCCTGGAGTATCGGTGTCGCTTACTTTCGGGAAGCTTATACATCGGGCTGGTCGCCCCGTTGAGTGGCGATCCCGCGGAAAATGCCAACGTAAAGAGGGCTCTTCTTAAGGTTTGGGACAGAATCGCTGCGGACGTCCAAACGCCATGCGTCAAATGGAGGCTAAGCGCTGCATCACGATCTTGCGATTGCCTGCCGGGGTTGCTTCTTGCGCGGCGCAGCTTGGATGAAAAGCCGGTCATGCGTCATCGAGTGCTTGCCTTTGCTTCGCCATGGCCAGCCCGTGCTTCCTTGCATGCATGGTGATCGGCGCGCCGTTTGGGACTCGATCCTGACAAGCGCCAAGCTCGCTCTCGCCATTTCTGCCTTGACCTGAATCAGGGTGCGAACGCGCCTTTCCCCCAGAAGATACGGCCGGTCATCCACTTCAGCGCATGCCTGCGTTGCGGGCCGTGGTGATGGCATCCGGCACTGCCTCATCCGCGTCACATTCCCTTCGGCCGACAAGGTTCACCGCCACCATGACCCCTGAGCTGCCTCGACCTGCATGGCGTGACGAGCTTGTCGACGAATACGCGGCCTTGTCGGAGCGGCTTTCATCGCGGATCCCATGCTTCGAGGTGCCCCTGCATCTTCCCTGGATCGATGCGATCAACCGGCTGAAGAAGCAACGCGGCGCCGTGATCATGGCGCACAGCTACCAATCGCCGGAAATCTTCCATGGCGTGGCCGATGTCACCGGCGATTCGCTCGGGCTGGCGCAGGCAGCGAGCGAGTGTGACGCGGACCTGATCCTGCTGTGCGGTGTCCATTTCATGGCCGAGAGCGCCAAGATCCTCGCGCCGAACAAGACGGTGCTGATTCCCAGCCTCGAGGCGGGCTGTTCGCTCGCGTCTTCCATCACCGCCGAGGACGTGCAGGGCTTGCGCCGTCGACACCCGGGCGCACCGGTCGTGAGTTACGCCAATACCTCGGCCGCCGTGAAGGCGGAGTCCGACGCGGTCTGTACGTCGGCCAATGCGGTGCAGGTGGTCGAATCGATGGGTGCGGACAAGGTGATCTTTCTTCCCGACCAGTTCCTGGGCCGGCACGTGGCGGCGCAGACAACGGTTGAGCTGGTGTTGTGGAGCGGTCGCTGCGAGGTGCACGAGAAGTTCACCGTGTCGCAGGCACGTCACGCGCGCGAGCAGTTCGATGCTCGACTGGTCGCGCACCCCGAATGCTCCCCCGACGTCTTGGCCGAAGTCGACTTCGTCGGCTCGACCACGGCCATGGGCCGTTGGCTCGAACAGGAAAAGCCGGCGCGCGTCGCCTTGATCACTGAGTGCTCGATGGCGGACAACCTGCGCGTGCAATTTCCCGCCATCGAATTCGTCAAACCCTGCCAGCTGTGCCCCCACATGCAGCAGATCACCTTGCCGAACATCTACGCCGCCTTGCGGGATCTCCAGCACGAGGTGGATGTGCCGGAACCGATCGCCGATCGCGCACGGGTCGCGCTGCGGCGCATGCTCGACATCGGCAGGCGTGAGGCGGTCCGTTGAATCCGCAGCGGCCACTGGTGGTCGTGGGCGGTGGCGTGGCAGGCATGGCCGTCGCCCTCGCCGCTGCCCCCATGCCGGTGCAATGGCTGTGCCGTTCGCGCCACGGGGACGGGACGGCCAGCATCCTGGCGCAGGGTGGCATCGCGGCGGCGCTTGGCGCCGGCGACAGCGCTGCCGATCACGTGGCGGACACGCTGGCAGCCGGAGCGGACCACAACAATGCCGCCATGGTTCGCTGGCTTTGCACGCAAGCGCCGGCGGCGATCGACTGGCTGGTGTCGTTGGGCGTGAAGTTCGACCGTGACGCCCGCGGGCACCTGCAGCTGGGTCGCGAGGGCGGGCATCGTGCCTCGCGCATCGTGCATGCCGGGGGTGATGCCACCGGCGCGGAAGTGACACGCGCCATGTACCGCAAGCTGGGGGAAGACCCGCGCGTCCATTGCCGTGAGGGCGTGGACGTCGACGCACTGCTGTTGCGTGGCGGACGGGTATGCGGCGTGCGTGTGCTTGGCGCCGACGGTGCCGAGGAAATCGAAGCGTCCGCCGTGGTGCTCGCCACGGGTGGCATCGGCGCCGCGTTCGCGCGAACCAGCACTCCCTGCGGCGCCGACGGCAGTGGCCTGGCGCTGGGAATGCGCGCCGGTGCGGCGGTGCGTGACCTGGAATTCATGCAGTTTCATCCCACGGCGCTGGACATCCGGGACAGACACACTCTTCCGTTGATTACCGAGGCGCTGCGCGGCGCGGGTGCGAACCTGGTGGATACATCGGGTTCGTCGTTGATGCGTGGCGTACACGCGCAGGGCGATCTTGCACCGCGCGACGTGGTGGCCAGGCGCGTATGGCGGGCGTTGCACGAAGGCCGTGGCGCATGGCTGGACGCACGCCGGGTGGAAGGAGACTGGCAGCTGCGCTTCCCCACCGTATTGGCGGCCTGCCTTGCCCACGGCATCGATCCGCGCCGCGAGCGCATTCCCGTCACGCCCGCGGCGCACTTCCACATGGGCGGGCTGTCTACCGACCTCGATGGCAGCACGACCGTACCCGGCCTGTATGCCGTGGGCGAGACAGCCTGCAACGGTGTGCATGGCGCCAACCGGCTCGCCAGCAACTCGCTGCTGGAAGGGGTGCTTTGCGGGCGGCGCCTGGGCCGACTCCTCTCGCGCCTCCCGCAGGTGCAACCCAGGGGCGCGCATGCCTGGCGCGAACGCGGCGACGCGCTGCCCGAAGCGATGCAGCGCGAGTTGCGAAACCTCCTGTGGCAGGCGGCCGGCCCGGTGCGGGACGAATCCGGGCTGCGCAACGCCATGCTGGGCTGCGCGGCATGGCAGCAGCACGGCTGGCAGGCGCGACTGGCGCATGCCCTGCTCGCGGCGGCACGCCAGCGGCGCGAGAGCCTGGGAGCGCACTATCGCAGCGATGATGTGCGTTCGCCCGCCGCGGCCACGCCGCTCGCGGGTGCGAGCTAGCCTTCGGCCTTCGCGTCGCGGGAGGAGACGAGGCGCAGGAACGCTTCGTGCTGGTAGCGGCTCATGCGCAGCTTCTGGCCCGTATCCATGGTGACGACATGGTGGCCGTTGAACCATGGATGGATGGCCTGCACGCGGCGCATGTTGATGATCGCCGAGCGATGGATGCGCGCGAACTGCCGTGGATCGAGTCGCGCGGCCAGCGATGACATGGTCTCGCGCAGCTCATGGACGCGGTCGCCCAGGTGCAGGAGCACGACGTTGCCGCTGGCCTTGATCCACACGATGTCGTCCACGCCGACGAAGGCGATGTGTTCGTTGATGCGCACCGGCAGCCGTTCGACGTATTGGTCGCGCTGGCGAAGCGCATCCAGCGCCTGCAGGATCCGGGAGGACGACACGTCCGTGGGGTTCGCGCGGTCGGCCAGCCGGCTCTTCACGCGCGCCATGGTGTGGGCGAAGCGCTCACGGCTGAACGGCTTCACCAGGTAATCCACGGCATTGGCTTCGAATGCCTTCACCGCGTACTGCTCATGGGCCGTGACGAACACGATGGCCGGCATGCGTTCCGCGCCGATCGCGGCAACGACGTCGATGCCGCTAAGCGCGGGCATCTGGACGTCCAGGAAAACGAGGTCGGGCGACTGCTGGCGGATGGCCTGCACGGCCGACGAGCCGTCGCCGCATTCGCCGAGCAACTCGATATCCGGATCGTTGCCCAGTTGCCGCACGATCGCGCGGCGCGCCAAAGGCTCGTCGTCGACGACCAGCGCGGTGATGGTCATGCCGCCGCTACCTCGGGAGCGTCGTCGGGTTCCTCGATCTCATGAAACGGCAGGCGCAGCCGGCATACCACGCCCTGCGGCCAGATCATCTCGAGCCGCACGCCGGCGGCGTCGCCATAGAGCTCGCGCAGGCGCAGTGCGGTGTTGGAGAGCCCGATGCCATGTCCCGAGGCCGCGGCGGGGCCAGTCTCCAGGGTGCTGTTGCGATTGCGCACGTCGATGCAGAGGCTGTCGCCTTCGCGGCGGCTCTCGATCTCGATGCAGTCCGAACCGACGCGCTCGCCGATGCCGTGGCGGATCGCGTTCTCGACGATCGGCTGCAGGATCAGGCTGGGCACCGCGCCACGCAGCGTGTCCGGGCTGACATAGATCTGCGTGGTCAGGCGATCCTTGAAGCGCATGCGCTGGATGCCGAGGTAGAGATCGAGCAGCACCAGTTCGCGGCGCAGGCTGATTTCCTGGCCGTCGTGGTCTTCGAGAAACGCGCGCAGGAGGTCGCTCAGGCGCATCAGCATGTCTTCGGCCGACAACGCATCCTCATCCAGCAGCGTGGCGATGGCGTGCAGCGTGTTGAACAGGAAGTGCGGCTGCAATTGCGACTTGAGCGCCTGCAGCCGCGACTGCGCCAGTTCGGCGCTGAGGCGGCTGGTCTCCAGCTCGCGGCGCGCTTTCTCTTCGTGGAAGGCCATGGCCTGCCGGATCGCGAACAGCGCCCAGTACGTGAGCAGCCCCGTGGCGAAATGTTGTCCGATGAAATACCACAGCTGCTGCGTGAAGCCGCTGGGCTCGAACACGGTGGAAACAACGGCGCCGATCACCATGGCCAGCATGGTCACGCCCAGGCTGAGCGGCAGTTGCCTGCCCAGTCCGCGCAGCCGCAATGGCGCGCGGATGGGATGCTTCTCGGCGAGACGAAACACCCATGGCGCCAGCGCGGCCCAGGTGTACCACTGGATCATGCTCCAGCGGATGTAGTCCCAGGTTGACCACACGTGGTGGTTGTCCACGATGTCGCGCAGCAGCTCCTGCGCGCCGAACATCACGGCCACGGCCGTCCACAGCCCGATGTACTGGGCCAGGCCGATGTCCGTGTTGCCGAGGCGCACCTTCATCGCAGTCTGTCCCGCCGGATCGTGCCCGCATCTTAGGCGCAGGTTTGCGCGAAAAAAAGCAAACGTCGGCGCCACTACGATTCGTCACGCCGCTACGACGATTCGTCCCGCGGCGCTTCCGCGGCAGGGCGGAACGCGCTCCGATGTCGCCGCGGGCCGTCCGCATGGTGCCTGGATGGGACGGTCTCGACACGATCGCCCATGGGAGCCTTGCCATGCCTGTCCGTCGTCTCGTCCTTCCTGTCATGTTGATGGCCGCCGGGTTTTGCGCCGCAGGCGCCGCGCCTGGCGCACACGCCGCGGATGCCGGTGCAAAGCAGACCTCCGCGCGTCACTTCCGCCTCGTCAATGCGACGTTCGACAGCGTGACGGCCTTCGCCGTGGCGCCCGCCGGAAGCGACGCTTACGTGGAAGCGCCCTTCGCTTCGCCGCTGCAAGGCGGGCTGAGCTCGGCCACGGTAAGCGTGCCCGCCGGCGAATGCGTGCGCGATGTGCGCGTGACCTTCCTCAACGGACGCGTCGAAAGCTACCCGGGCCTGGATATCTGTCGCCACAGTGGACTGCGCTTGACCAGCGGCGGCGGCAGGCCGTTTCGGCCGGAACGGCTGGTGGCCGGTGACTGAAACGCCGGTCGTGACCGCGTTCGCGGGGCAGCTGCCGCAGAAAGCACGAACCCCGCGCGAGGGCGGGGTTCGTGTCGTGCATGCGCAGGATGCCGATCAGTAGGCGAACTCGCGGAACACCGGGTCGACGCTGCCGTTCCATGGGCCATGGAACAGCTCGAGCTTGCGCTCGGCCGGCGTCTGGTTTGCTTCCACGATTTCGATCAGCGGCTCGAGGAAGATGCTTTCATCGGCGCCGCTGCGATTGAGCCTGGCGCGACGCTTCAGGCCGTGGGAGGCGATCTTCAAGGTTTCGCTGGCCAGTTCGCGCACGGTATGGCCGCGGAAAGGCAGCTTCAGCGCCTGGCGCGGCACGCCGTCGCGCAGCGCCTGCCGTTCGGCGCGGGTGAAATCCTTCACCAGGTCCCATGCGGCGCCGAGCGCGTCGTCGTCGTAGAGCAGGCCGACCCAAAGGGCGGGCAGCGCGCACAGGCGGTTCCACGGGCCGCCGTCGGCGCCGCGCATTTCCAGGTACTGCTTGAGGCGCACTTCCGGGAAAGCGGTGGTGAGATGGTCGGCCCAGTCCTTCAAGGTGGCGCGCACGCCGGGCAGCGCCGGCAGGTCGCCGGCCATGAAGCGCTTGAAATCCTGTCCCGAAAGATCGGTGTAGGTGCCGTTCTGGTAGCTGAAGTACATCGGCACGTCGAGCATGTAGTCGACGTAGCGCTCGTAGCCGAAGCCGTCCTCGAACACGAAATCGAGCATGCCGGTGCGATCCGGGTCGGTGTCTTCCCACACGTGCGAGCGGTAGGAGAGATAGCCGTTTGGACGGCCATCCGTAAACGGCGAGTCGGCGAACAGCGCCGTGGCGATCGGTTGCAGCGCCAGGCTGGTGCGGAACTTTCGCACCATGTCGGCTTCGCTGTCGAAGTCGAGGTTCACCTGCACGGTGCAGGTGCGGGTCATCATGTCCAGGCCGAGGTTGCCGACCTTGGGCATGTACTCGCGCATGATCTTGTAGCGGCCCTTGGGCATCCACGGCATTTCCTCGCGGCGCCACTTGGGCTGGAAGCCCATGCCGAGGAAGCCGATGCCGAGATCGTCCGCGATCGAGCGCACCTCGGTCAGGTGCGAGTTGACCTCGCTGCAGGTCTGGTGGATCGATTCCAGCGGCGCGCCGGACAGTTCCAGCTGGCCCGCGGGCTCCAGGGTGATCGAGGCCTTGTCGCGTGACAGGGCGACCGGGTTGTCGCCCTCGCGGGCGATCTCCCAGCCATAGCGGGCAGCCAACTGCTCCAGCAGCACGCGGATGCCGCGTTCGCCTTCGAAGGTCGGGGGGCGCAGGGTGTCGGTGAGGAAGCCGAACTTCTCGTGCTCGGTGCCGATGCGCCAGGCATCGCGGGGCTTCTCACCGGCGGCAAGGTAATCGGTGAGCTGCTGGCGGCTGCCGATCGGCGTGCTCTTGACGGCACTGGGTATGGACACGGGGGACTCCTGTCAAAGGCTGCCCCCACTTTGGGGGTGGACTGGCCAAATTCAAAGTGCCACCCGTGGCAGGCGTGTTTCAGCTGACCGGGGGAAAGTCGATGCGCATGCGGGTGCCGCGCCCGGTGCTGCCGTCCAGGATGCTCAGGCGAGCGTTGTGGACCCGCGCCACCTCGTCGACGATGGCCAGCCCGAGGCCGCAGCCATCGGTCTGGTTGCCGCTGCCGCGGTAGAAGCGTTCGCGCACCTTGGCACGCTCTTCGGGCGCGATGCCGCTGCCGCTGTCGTCCACCTCGAGGAACGGGTGGCCCCGCTCCATGCCGCAGCGGACCGTGATGTTGCCGCCTGCCGGGGTATGGCGGATGGCGTTGTCCATGAGGTTGCCCAGCAGTTCGTGCAGCAGCCAGTACACGCCGTTGACCTGCGCCGGTTGGCTGTCCGCGCCAAGGTCGATGCCTTGCGCGATGGCGCGATCGAGCGAGCTGTCGATCACTTCGCCGATCAGCTTGGGCAATTCGATCAGGGCGAAATGGCTGGAGCGGTGCGCGGAAGGTTCGGCGCGGGCCAGCGTCAGCAATTGGTTGGCGGTATGCGCCAGGCGATCCACGCCGCCGTGGAGCAGGGCGATGCGCTCCTGCAACGGGCCGCCGGCGGTGTCGCGCGCGAGCACTTCCAGCTGCGCCTTCAGGCCGGTCAGCGGCGTGCGCAGCTGATGGGCCGCGTTCGCCATGAAGTGCTGCTGCGAAAGCACCGAGTCGCGGACCCGGCCCAGCAGGTTGTTGAGCGATTCCACCAGGGGCAGCACTTCGCTGGGCACGTCCTGCGTCGACAGCCGGGTCAGCGCCTGCTGCGGACGGCGGGCCAATTGCCGGCTGAGCCGCTGCAGCGGCCGCAGCGCGATGCGGATGCCGACCAGCGCGATGACCAGCACCAGCACCATCTGCACCGTGTCGTTGATCAGGAATGCCACATCCAGGCGATGCACGGCGCGATCACGCCGCGCGGGCGTTTCCGCCACGGTGACGACCAGCGGCTCGCCGGTTTCGCTGGTGCGGTAGCTGGCGAGGCGGAAGGCATCGTTGTGGTAGGTGAGGTTGGTGTAGCTGAAGCCGTCTTCCGAGCCGCTGTCGGGAGCCAACGGCAGGTCGGGGGTGCCGGCGATGGTGCGGCCGTCGGGCAGGCTGACGCGATAGAAGAAGTGCTCGTCCGACATCGCGCGCAGCGGCGGCGGCGGATGTTGCGGCAGGGCCACTTCAGGCGTGCCGTCCTGCCCCGGGCGGATGCGCGCCACGATCGCCAGCGCCGAACGCGACAGCGAATGATCGAACGCGTTGTGGATCGGCGTGACGATGACGTGGTGGTCGACCGCCACGCCCGCCACCAGCAGCAGGAACAGGGGTATCAGCAGGTAGCTCAGCAATCGTCCGTGGACGCTGGCGGGGCGACGGGTCTCAGCCATCTTCGAGGCGATAGCCCAGCCCGCGGATGCCGCGCACCGTGGCCGAGCTGCCCAGCTTGCTGCGCAGGCGCGACACGTGCACCTCGATGGCGTTGCCCGAAATGTCCTCGCTCCAGCCGGTGATGGCCTGGGTCAGGCGCTCCTTGCTCACCACGCGACCGCTGTGGTGGGCCAGGCATTCGAGGATCGACCACTCGCGCCGGGTCAGTTCCAGCACCTCGCCCTTCTCGTTCAAGGCGCGGCGACCGGCCAGGTCGATGCGCAGCCCGCCGATCACGATCTCGTTGGCGGCGGCCGCCGTGGCGCGGCGGATCAGGGCCCGGCAGCGCGCCGCCAGCTCGGGCAGGGCAAACGGCTTCACCAGATAGTCGTCGGCGCCCAGGTCGAGCGCGTTGATGCGGTCGTCCAGGCCGTCGCGCGCGGTCACGATCAGCAACGGCAGCGAACTGCCGCTGCGGCGCAGTTTGCGCACCAGCGACAGGCCGTCTTCGCCGGGCAGGCCCAGGTCGACGATGGCCAGGTCATAGTGCGAATCGGCCAGGCGCGCCGCCACCGATTCGGCGTCAGGCACGGCATCGACCACATAACCGGAACCCACCAGCCCGCGGCTGATGGCATCGGATACCAGGGAATCGTCTTCGACCAGCAGGATACGCATAGGGCACACGGATGGATGAATAGCCCGCATGCTAGCAGGCGACCCTTCCAGCCGCCTTACTGAACGCGCCCCCGGCAAGGGCGGAGCGCCCCGCTGTCCATCCAAAAAAGAAGCGGCGAATCCCTCGCCGCCGGTGTGCCGGGAGCTGCTGACAGCTGGATCGATCACGGGAGGGTGTACGAACCGTACTCCCGGAAGAGGTCACCTGAAGGCTTCCCCGGGCTGGCCCGGGGAAGCGTTGATAGGGAGTGGTCCTTCAGCTCCCTGTTGCGGGGACTGATAAGCGTCAGAAGTCGTAGCTGACGCCGAACTGCACGTAGCGCGGGGTGGTGTAGAACAGCGGCACCTTGTACTGCGGCGAGGCCTGGCCCGGACCCGAAGTCGACGTGCCGTACAGCTCGGTCGCACGTTGCTGGTCGAGCAGGTTGTAGACCTGCACCGAGAACGCCAGCTTGTGCTGCGCCCAGTCCGGACGGTATTCGGCGTTCAGGCTCAGGATTTCCGTCCAGGGCGTGCGGCCGGTGGAGCCCGGAGGCGCCGGCGTGCCGTTGGGACCACAGAAGTGATACGACGCGCCGTAGTTGTAGTCGTCAGCCTGCTGCGGACCGAAATAGCTCAGGCAAACGACGGGCGTGCCGGACAGGATCTGCACGTTCGCACCCACCAGCCATTCTGGCGTCACCTGGTAATAGCCGTACGCCTTGATCTGGTGGCGGCGGTCGTTGGCCTGGTCACCATTGGCGTAGGTCATCACACCCTTGTTGTCCCAGTCCTCGGTCTGCGATACGTCGGCCTGACCGATATCCGAGCGCACCGAGCCTTCGGTGTTGCCGTAGCTGTGCGACCACGTGTACATGATCTTGGCGTACCACTTGCCGTCGAATGGATGCTCCAGGTAGGTATCCAGCGCGACGTACTTGCGCAGCAGCGACGGCATGCCCAGCGCCGACCACGGCACGACCATGGTGCCGTAGCCTCCAGTGGCCAGCGGCACGTTGATGTCGGCGGTGCGCCCCGGGTTCATGATGTAACAGCCCGAACCCTCCGCCGCATTTTCGTCGAAGCCTTGGGAGGCGCCGACCGCGCCGAACGTCGGGTAATCACAGACGTCGTCCAGATCGTTGCGCAGTACGCGGTAGGTGCCCTTGGCGCCGGCCGTCCACTTCTCGCCGAACATCTCGAACGCCTTGTCCACGCCGGCGATGTACTCGTCCTGGTATTCCGCCTTCACGTTGCTGCTGGTGACGGTCTTGGGATCGGGCGGCTGGCCGTATTCCTTGTCGGCGGACACGCCGGGATACACGTCCTGCGGAATCTGGGCCAGCCCGGTCGGTGCGCCCGTCGCCGGATCGATGCCGGTATAGGTGAAGTACTGGCGCGTGTACGTGCTGCCCGCGGCGCCGCGAATCGCCACGTTGGTGGGTTCGTCCAGGTAGTAGCGGCCCGCATTGCCGTAGACCTTGAGCGACGAATCGCCGTAAACGTCCCAGCTGGCGCCGATGCGCGGTGCCCAGTTGGGCTTGCCCAGGCGGATGTACGGCACGCTATCGGGGTTGTAGTTGGTGAATTGGTCGTTGCGCAGGCCCAGGGAAAGCAGCACGCGGTCGTTGACCTGCCACTGGTCCTCGATGAACTGCGCGCGTTGCTTCACGTGCACTACGGCCGCGCCGGTGGTGTAGATGTACTTGTCGACGTAATAGCCATTGCCGCCTGGCGCGCCGACGCCGGCTCCGGCCGCCGTGCTGATGGGCGTATTCGGGTCGCCAAAGCCGTACTCCCACGAGTAACCCGGGCCCGGCTCAATGTTGCCGATGTCGTACGAGGACACATTGAGGTTATCGATGCCCACCGTGATCGAGTGGCTGCCGAGCTTGTAGTTCAAGTCAAGACGGTAGTTGGTGGTGCGGTCGTGCGCGTCCGGGTTGGAAACGGAACCGGAAGTCTGCGGGCCCACGATGGGGATGCCGCCGGTGTACGCCGGATCCTGGTTTTCCGCGCCGAGAATGCGCGATTCCGGACCGCCGCCGGAGTTGCTGTAGCTGATCTGCTTCATCTTGCCGTACAGCGCATCGACCGTGAGGCTGTCGGTGATGTAGCCGGTGTACTTGGCAATCCACACATCGGCGCCGTTCTTGGTGGCGACATCCGGGCCGAGATAATTGCCGTAGCTGCCCTTGCTCGGGCCTGGGCCGTAGTTGTAGGCGTAGGTGTTGCCGCTGTACTCGGTCTTGTTGGACGCGCCGGTCAGCTCGAGGATGTTGTTGTCGGTGATGTTCCAGTCGACCTTCGCGTACCACTTCGGATCGGAGTACGAGTAGTTCTTCACCGTGCCATTGGCCACGGTGCCGACGTTGACGCCGTTCTGCTGCTGATAGCCTTCGACGGCGCCGAACACGTACAGCTTGTCCTTGATCAGCGGACCGCCGAAGTAGGCGTCATACGTGTAGGTGGACTGGTTGTTGTTGTCCTGGCGGTAGCGATACAACTGGCCGTTGGACAGGTAGTAGTTGTCCGGGTTGCTCTGCGCCCAGCTCGGTTGATAGAGCACCTGGCCGCCGAAGTGCCAGTCGTTGGTGCCGCGCTTGCCGACCTGGTTGATCACGCCGCCGTCGGAACGGCCATAAGCGGCACCGTAGCCACCGGTGAGCACCTGTTCCTGGTCCACCGCACCGTAGGGCAGGGTGAGGCCGCCGAAGTTGTGTAGCGGATCGCTCGTATTGAAGCCGTTGATGTAATACGCGTTCTCGGCCACGGAAGAACCGCCGAACGAATTGAGCACCTGGCCGGTGGAGCTGGTGAAGTAGCCGCTGCCGGTGTTGACGCCGGGCGCCAGCGTGGCGATCGCTTCGGCACTGCGCTGCAACGGCAGCTTGGCCAGCTGTTCCGAGGTGATCACGGTGCGCGAATCGACCTGGCTGACGTCGATCGCCGGCAGCGCGTTGGCCATCACGGTAACGGCGCCGAGGCTCTTGGCGTCTTCCGAGGCGGCGGCGGCAAACGACACCTGCGTGCCCGCGCCCACGACGAGCGTGACGTTCGAGCGCGTCTCGACGACATTGCCGTCCTTTTTCAGGCTGACCTTGTAAGTGCCCAGCGGCAGGCTGGCGGCGGAGTAGCGACCGTTCGCATCGATGGGGACTTCGCGGCTGACGCCGCTGTCGCTCTGGATCAGCACCGTTTCGCCGGCGGCGACCGGCGCGGTACCGAAGATCGAACCCGTTGAACTCTGTGCGACGACCGGGCCGGCCAGCGTGACGCCCGCGGCGACCGCCACGGCAAGCGCCGTGCGACGCAGCGCGGCCCCGCGGTTCATTTGTACAAATCGTTGGATGGACATGCTCTCCCCTTGGACCTAAGTGGTACGACTCAATGCGGACTGGTCCGGTCGCGCGGGTGCACGCCACCGCAACCCGTGCAGGCACGGATTGGCTGATCAGTCCTTTTTTTCCCCAAGTAAGACGCCGTGCCGTTGGCCGGCGCCTGGCGGAATGACTGCGCGGCGGCCTAGCTGGCGGCGCTCAACGCGCTGGCGATCGCCTGGGCGACCCCGTGGTGTTGCGAAACAAGCGGATGACGGTTCAACGGCATGACACACACCCTTCCGAGAAGCCCTGGTCCGCCACGCGGACCAGAGCCATCAAGCAAGTGCGAATTCTGGACAAGCGAGCCCGCGCCATTCCGTTACGGAATGGCCTGATTCCCTTGAGAAAAATGGCACTCCCCGCGCCGCCGCCGGATCGTTCTGTGAGGTATTGCCCAGCGAGGCGAGAACAGACCTTACGCATAACTGACAAGACCCACAATGGTTTTGACGCTGCGTCGAAAGGCGCAAAAACCTGTCGAAAAACAGGGCTGCGCCCAGGGCGCCAGTTCGGTAATGCAGCAAGAAATTGGAGGTTCCGGGGACCCAATCGCAGACTTGCACGATTTCTTGGCCCGGCAGCGCGCATCCCTGCGGAAAGCGTTAAATGAAAGCGTGATTTTTCACTCCAAGGAAATCACATAGTTAAACGCTGGCTGAATTTTGCCGTCCTCGACAGCAACCTCCTGGGATGGAAATTCCGATCCGTGGCTGGCGTGTCCACCCCGGGACCCTGGGCGGCCGCCGGGCGATTTCCAAAAAAAGAGGCCGCCGGGGGCGCCGGCGGCCAAGTTCGGGAAGATCCCCTCATCGTCCGCCCGGGGTTTTACGGGCGGCGATGGGGGTTTGCTCTCACTGGTTAGAGCGAGAAGTCGTAGCGTGCGCCCAGGCGGACATAGCGCGGGTCCTGGAACGAGCGGGCACGCAGGTAGTTCACGTTCGGTGCGCCCGAGGCCGTCTCGCCGGTCTCGTAGTACTGGGTCACGCGCTGCGAGCCGAGCAGGTTGAAGATGTCGGCCGTGAACGTGACCTGGTGGTTGAAGAACGCCGGACGCCAGGCACCACTGAGGTTGATGGTGTAGGTCCACGGCGTACGGCCCACCGAGCCGCGTGGCGACGGCTCGCCGTTGCACCAGAAGTAGGCGTTGCCGTAGCCGAACGGGTCGCCGCCGGCGGCCAGCGGACGCGTGCCCATGCAGCTCACCGGGGTGCCGGAGGCGATGCGGGTCACCGTGGAGAGGCTCCACTCATCCGTCGGCTTGTACGTGCCGAGGATGCGCAGCTGGTGCGTCTGGTCGTTGGCCAGCGGACCGTTGGTGTTCTCCATGATTTCCGGGAAGTCCCAGCTCTCGGTGGTCGACACGTCGGCCTGCACGATGTCCGAATCCAGCTGGCCTTCGGAGTTGCCGTAGCTGCGCGAGAAGGTGTACTCGACGCGGCCGTACCACTTCTCGTTGAACTGGTGTTCGGCGTAGAGGTCGAGCATGTAGTAGTCGCGCTTGGGCTTCTGGAAGCCCAGGTCCTTCGCGGTCAGCGGCACCGAGAGGTACTGGCCCGGCGTCGGCGACAGCAGGAAGGTGTTGGCACGGCCGGGGTTGAACAGCCAGCAACCCGTGCTGGCGGCAATGCCGGCGGCGACTTCGGCGCTCAGCCCGTGCGAGTCGCCCCAGGCCTGCAGCGGACGCGAGTCGCAGTCGTCGTCGATCAGGCTCTTCAGGCTGCGGTACATGGCCTTGGCGCCCACGGTCCAGTCTTCCGTCAGCTGCTTGTCGAAGCCCAGGATGTATTCGTCCTGGTAGTACGAGTGAAGCTGCTGGGCGGATACGGTCTTGCCATCCGGCGGCACGCCGTTGGCGCCGTTGAGGTAATAGGTACCCGAGGCCGGCGTGTTGGTCAGGCCGGTCGGCAGGCCGGTGGTCGGGTCGATGCCGGTGAAGGCGAAGAACTGCGACGGGTAGGTCGACGGACCGGCGCCGCGCACCGCCACCGAGGTCGGCAGGCCCAGGTGATAGCGGCCGGCGTTGGCGTACACCTTCAGCGTGCTGTCGCCGTACACGTCCCAGGTCACGCCCAGGCGTGGATCGAGCTGATGGCGGGCCTTGGCGTACGGCACGCCCACGCCGTTGTAGTTGGTGAACTGCTCGTTGCGCAGGCCGATGTAGGCATGCCAGCGGTCGCTGATCTGCCAGTTGTCTTCGGCGAACTGCGAACGCTGCGCCGTGCGGGCCGACGTGCCGGTGCTCAGGCCGGTGACGTTCACGTAATAGCCGTTCGGATATTGCGCCGGGTTGTAGGCGGCCGGATCGAGGCCGAGGTTGATCAGGCGCTGCTTGATCACCGAACCGTCGCCGACGTCCTCGTACAGGTACTGGGAGCCACCCACCGGCGCGCTGCCCCAGGTCGCACGCAGCATGTAGTTGTCCATGCCGGCGCGGATGTCGTGGTCACCCAGGCGGTACTCGAGGTTGAGGCTCCAGCCGGTGGTGCTGTCCTTCGAACCCGGAGCCAGCACCGTGGAGGAGCCGACGGTGCAGCCCGACTGCGGATTGTTGGCGAACTCGGTGCGGTTGTCGGTGATCGACGGGCACACCGTGCCGGCCGCACCGGTGACGGTCTGCACGTGCGGCGAGTTGCTCCTGCCGTACATCGCGTTCACGGTGAAGTTGTCGGTGATGTAGCCGGTGTAGTGGCCGATGTAGACGTTGCCGCCCGGCGTGCCGTTGGTCTGGGTGCCGTTGTAGTTCTTGGTGTACTGGTAACCGAGGAAATCGGTGCGGCCCACGCCATAGGTGTAGCCGTAGATCGTCGAGTTGGTCTGCTCGGTATCGCCGATGCCGGTGAATTCGAGGATGTGGTTGTCGGTGATGTTCCAGTCGACCTTGGTCAGCCAGCGCGTGGTCTTGTTGTGGTCGTGCTCGTCGTCGTTGCTGCCGATCGCGCCGGTGTAGTAGCCATCGCGGAAGATCGCATCGGCCGCGGCGAAGAAGAACAGCTTGTCCTTGACCAGCGCACCGCCGATCGAGCCGGAGTACTGCAGCTGCTCCCGGTCACGCAAGGTGTAGGGGTTGCCGATCTGGTAGAGCGAGCCGTTCGTGCGGTAGACGTTGCGAGGCTCCTGCGCGAGGTCGCTCGGCGCCCACAGCACCTGCACGTCGCCCTTCCACTCGTTGGTGCCGTGCTTGGTCACCACGTTGATCACGCCGCCGGTGGAACGGCCGTATTCGGCGCCGTAGCCACCGATCAGCACCTGCTCCTGGTCGATCGCGTCATAGGGAAGCTGGCGCGAGCTCACGCCGGTCAGCGGGTTGGTGACCGAGAAACCGTTGACGTAATACGCGTTCTCGGAGGCCGACGAACCGCCGAACGAGAGCGCATTGCCGTAGCCGCGGGCCGCCGGGATGGTGCCGGGTGCAAGCAGCGCGATCGAGCTGATCGACGTGCGATCGATCGGCAGCTTGGACAGCTGGTCGGCGTTGATCACCGTGCGCGAGTCCACCGAGGACACGTCGATGGCCGGCAGGGCGTTGCCCACCACCTGCACGGCAGCAAGGTTCTGCGCGTTCTGCGTCGAAGCGGCGAAGGACACTTCCGTGCCCTGGCTGATCTGCGTCTGCACGTGGTCGCGGGAGCTGACGGCGGTGCCGTTCTTGGTCAGCGTCACCTTGTACTCGCCGATCGGCAGCGAGCTGGCGCGATAGCGGCCGCTGCTGTCGACGGTGAGGTCGCGCTTGAGTCCCGTGCCGGTGTTCTCGATCTGCACCGTGCTGCCGGGATCGGCGCTACCGAAGATCACGCCGGTGGCGTTGCTCTGCGCAACCGCAGGGCCGCCCGCGATGCTGAGCGCCAGGCCGATGGCAAAGGCCATGGTGCGTCGGTTCGGGACTCGCGAAAGATTCTTCAACTGCATTACCCACCCTCCGTTGAGCGGCAAGCACGGCCCCGGGGCCGTGTCTCCCCTGAAAGTGCAGCGTTGAAAGGCTGCAAGTGTTTTTTTGAGCCGAAGAAACCCGCACCACTTCGCTGTCGCGAAGCGGCGTACAAGTGATCGGCTTTAAGTGATGCTCCCCAGCGTCACGCGACGACGTCATGCGTCGTGTCGCATCGCCTCTTCGACGTTACGTGCAGCGGAAACGTTACACAACGGTTATGAGACACCGCCTTGCCGCCGCAATAACTTGCTGCTGTAACCGAACTGTCTTGGGCGGCGTAGTTTGGTTATGGCTAGGAAAATTTCTTAGCCACGACAGTGGAATGCGCGCGTGCGACGGCACCCTTACGACCTCCTTACGACGTATTCGCAAGAAAATGCCAGGCAACAACGCCGAATACGCAGCATTTATCGCCATGGATGCCAGTTTAATGAACGAATACTGAATTTC
Source organism: Dyella sp. EPa41 (assembly GCF_016586165.1). Classification (GTDB taxonomy): domain Bacteria; phylum Pseudomonadota; class Gammaproteobacteria; order Xanthomonadales; family Rhodanobacteraceae; genus Dyella. The sequence goes on from NZ_BCPR01000031.1 coordinate 29,359, forward strand.
ACGAGACATGGACGTAAACGAAAAGCGCCCACCGAAGTGGGCGCCATTTGCATCGATCAAATCAAACAATAAGCGTTATCAGTACACCGGCACCGAAGGGTCGATCTCGCGTGCCCACGCGTCCATCCCGCCCTCGACGTTGTAGACCTTCGTAAAGCCATGCGCCGCGAAACGCTCGGCGACGCCGCGGCTGGACATGCCGTGATGGCAGATGAAGGCGATCGGCGCGTCCTTGGGCAGGCCGGCCAGCGCTTCGTAGCCTTCCTCTTCCAGCACGCGGGCCTGCGCCAGCGGCGCCGCCTGGGCGCGGCCCTGGGCCGGGCGCACGTCCACGAGGGTGATGTCGCCGGCGATGAGGCGAGCCTGCAACTCCTGCACGGTGAGCGAGCCGATCTCCTGTGCGCCCGGGAACTTCAGGCTCAGGCCCTCGCCCTGCACGGTGGAAACCCAGTCGATCACGATGCCCTTGGCGCGCTGGGCGCTGCCCGGGTCGAAATGCACTTCGATGCCGTTGGCGGTGACCACGATGTCGTGGTCGCCGGCCGGGGCGAGCTGGAAGCCGGCGCTATGGTCCGGGCCGATTTCCAGGTGCAGGGCCAGGCCCTGGGCATTCGTGGTGCCCTGGCGGATCGCCTCGGCGGCCTTGTCGGTAATGGTGATTTCCGGCGGCGTACGATCCGGCGCGGCCGCGCCGAACAGCTGGTGCAGCTCGCCGCTGGCGTACATCTGGCGAATGATGTCGGCGCCGCCGACCAGCTCGCCACCCACATAAAGCTGCGGGATCGTCGGCCAGTCGCCGTAAGCCTTGATGCCCTCGCGGATTTCCGGGTCTTCCAGCACGTTGACCGTGTGGTACTCCGGCAGCAGCTCGTTGAGCGTGTTGGTGGCCGCGGCGGAGAAGCCGCACATCGGTTGGTGGCGGGTGCCCTTCATGAACAGCACCACGCGGTGGCTCTGCAGCAGGGATTCGATACGTTCGCGGGTGGCGCTGTCGAGGGACATGGGGTGGGGAAACTCCGGCAAGAAGTGTGAATTGTAACCCTTGGGATATGCCGGTGGTTTGAGGGGATGCAAGGGGCAAGGGGCGACGTCCCTTGCCCGTCATCCCGGCGCAGGCCGGGATCCAGCGCTTCAGCTACCGGTTGTCGCCTTGGAGCGACCATCGAGCCGTGCCGTGACTGGATGGCTCGCTACGCTCGCCCCTCCGGGGCCGCCCTACAGGCGTTCCGCGCGCTTCGCGCTTGTCCGGCCTGTGCCGGGATGACGGCCAAAACCGGCCTGTGGACGACCTATGCCGCCGGGCGCAGTTCGGTGAGGTCTAGCTTCGTCCGCGTCAGCGGTGCCAGCGCCAGTGCGGCCGCGGGCGAGGGCAGCACCAGCTCGCGGCTGGCCCGGCCCAGCGGGGCGTGCTGCTCGCTCCAGTGGATCAGCTCCATGGCGCCGGTGTGGTCCTCGACCAGCGCCGTGCAGTGTTCCACCCAGTCGCCGTCGTTGAGATACAGCACGCCATCCATGTCGCGCACATGGCCGAAGTGGATGTGGCCGCAGATATGGCCGTCCAAACCGCGCTCGCGGGCGTCGCCGGCCACGCGTTCCTCATAGGCACGGATATAGGCCAGCGCCTTGCCGATATGCGACTTCACGATGATCGAGAGCGGCAGGTAGGGCAGCTCCAGGCGGCGGCGCATGGCGTGGACCCGTCGATTGGTCCAGCAGATGAAGCGATGCATCACTTCCCCCAGGTGCACCATCCATGTGCGCCCGACGTGCTCCGGATCGAATTCGTCGCCGTGGCTGACGCGATAGCGGCGCCCGTCGGCGCCCTCGTGCACCGCGTCCAGCTCGATCTTCACGCCACCGAAGCTCTGGCCCGCGAGGCCGCGCATCGGTGCGTCATGGTTGCCCGGGATGTAGATGACTTCGACGCCGCGCTGGGCGAGATCGAGCACCTCGGCGATCACCGCGCCGTGGTCCGCGTGCCACCAGGTGCGGCGGGCCAGCGACTCCATGTCGACGATGTCGCCCACGAGGTACAGCTTCTCGCAGCGCAATTTGCGCAGGAAATCGAGCAGGTAGCTGGCCTTGCAGTCAGGCGTGCCCAGGTGCACGTCGGAGATGAAGGCGCTGCGGCAGTGAAAGGTCGCCATGGCAGTCTCTCCCGGTGGTTACCGGGACGCCAGGATGCCGTCGGCACGTCACCGCACGATGGCGGAATGGTTGCAGAAGCGTTGCGGCGCAGCATCGCCCCGACACCTCCCCTGTAGGAGCGCACCCAGTGCGCGACCGCCTTTTGCGATGGTCTGCATGGCTGTGGCTTTCGTTAGAGCGCAAGTGTTGCCTTCGGTAGCTCCGCTTCCGCCAGAGTGCCGCCTACGCGGCGGGCGTTTCGATCCCCTGCCGGCGCTCGAGTCACTTTCTTTTGCTGGCCCAAAAGAAAAGTAACCCAAAGAAAATGGCCTTCAAAGCCAAGGCTCATGGCAGTACGGGGGATAGGAGCGTCGGCCGACCGGGGCCAGCCGGGATGGGCTCATTACTACCTCGAACGGCGCCGCTACACCGCAACGCGCCGAAGCGGAGAGGACTCAAGGCAACGTTGTTGAGCCCTGAGGGGATCTATTCGCGCCGCACCGCCGTCTTTTCTCCCTCTCCCCTGCGGGGCACGCGGGGAGCGGCCATGGATGGCCGCGGCTTTGAGGAGCGAGGAGAGAGCTGGGGTGAGGGGTTGGGGCTCGCGAAATTCCTTCCTACCTCTGTGGGAGCGCACCCTGTGCGCGACCGCAACGCCGGCACACGTCGCGGTAGTCACGACCATCGCGGACTGAGGCGACCACGTCAGTCCGCGGTCGCGCACAAGGTGCGCTCCCACAACGAACCGCAGCCACCGGCATCGCGATGCGATGTGCCGCGCCGCGGCACGAGCCTTCACCCAACCTCTGTGGGGCGGTGAGGGGCGGACGATCAGGCCCCGCAGGGGTGCCCGACAGGACGTCGGGCACTTTTCGTCCGGGCAGGAGCCCGGTCGAAAAGCCCGGCCGCCCCTCACGGACTGGCTGGGCGCAGCCCAGACAGCGCCACGCGGGGTGCCTTTCTCTTTGGTTACTTTCTCTTGGGCAAGCAAGAGAAAGTGACCCGGCCTCCGGCAGGAGGGCGGAAGCCCGCCGCAGGCGAGCCAAGTCGCGATAAGAATGCAACCGAAACATCGACAATCTTTGTCTATCGAAAGATGAACATGCAGACCGGCGCGAAAGGCTGTCGCGCACTGGGTGCGCTCCTACAGGCGAGCGGTTGGCTGGGCGAGGATGCGCCGGGCTGCAGGCCATGCCGCTTCCGTCCACAGCGTGTACTGCGCCGCCGACGGATGCAGCCCGTCCCCGGCCAGCAGCTCGGGGTGCTCTCGCGAAATGCCGGTGATATCGACCCAGTGCGCGCCGGCGGCCTTCGCTTCGTCCGCGGCGATGGCGTTGTAGACGTCCAACTCGTGGGCGATCAGCGCGATGTCGCGTCCGCTGGCCGCCGCGAATGGCGTGACGCCCCAGTCGGGGATCGACAACACCAGCACGTGGCTTGGCCGTTCACCGGCCAGGGCGACGGCGCGCGCCAGCATGTGCCGGAACTCGGCCCGATAATCGTCGCCGCTGCGTCCGCGGTACTGGTTGTTCACGCCGATCAGCAGGCTGACCAGGTCGTAGGGCGGCGCGAAGGCGGTGGCGTCCATGGCCGCGGACAGCTCATCCGTCGTCCACCCGGTGGTGGCGATGATCGTGGGGTCGTCCAGGGCCACCCCTTCGGCGCGAAGCCGGGCGGCCAACTGCATGGGCCAGCGCCCGGCCTCGGGCACGCCCTCGCCGATCGAATACGAATCGCCCAGCGCCAGATAACGCATTGCTCAAGCCACGGCGACGCGCGGCTTCTGCGCGGCGGCCATGCCGGCCAGCACGCGCTCGATGCGCACGAACACCTCGCGGATCTGCTCCGGCTGTGGCAGCAGGGTCAGGCGCAGATGGCGGCTGTGCGGCACGTTGAAGCTGCTGCCAGGCACCACCAGCACCGATTCCTCTTCCAGCAGGCGCAACGCGAACGCGTTGTCGTCGAAGTCGGCCAGGCGATCGGCGCGCACGCGAGGGAACGCGTACAGGGCGCCGGCCGGCGCCACCATGTCCAGGAACTGGCTGGCGGCCACGCCTTCCAGCGCGGCACGACGCGCCTCGTACAGGCGGCCGCCCGGGGCCGTCAGCGTATGGATCGTGGGCGCGCTTTGCAGCGCCGGACGCACCGCCCACTGCGCGGTGACGTTCGCGCACAGGCGCAACGCGGCCAACAACTGCAATGCATCGCGATAGTCGGCCGTGCGCGTCGGGTCGCCCGAAAGACTCATCCAGCCCACGCGGTAACCGCAGGCACGGTGCACCTTGCTCAGGCCGCCGAAACTCACGCAGGGCAGGTCGCCCGCCACCGCGGCCAGCGGCTGGAACGGCGTGTCGTCGTAGAGGATCTCGTCGTAGATCTCGTCGCTCAGCAGCAGCAGGCGATGCTTGGCGGCGATGGCGACGATGCGCTCGAGCAGCTCGCGAGGATACACGGCGCCCGTTGGATTGTTCGGATTGATCAGCACCAGGGCGCGCGTGCGCGGCGTCACCAGCGACTCGATCTCATCCGGATCGGGCAGGTGGCCGTGCTCGGCGAGGCAGCGGTAATAGCGCGGCTTGCCATCGTTGAGGATGGTGGCGGCGCTCCACAGCGGATAGTCCGGGCTGGGCAGCAGCACTTCGTCGCCCGGCTGCAGCAGGGCGCGCAGGCTCAGGTCGATCAGTTCGCTGACGCCGTTACCGACGAACACGCGCTCGACTTCCACGCCTCGCGCGCCCCGGTGGCGCTGCTGGGCGACGATGGCTTCGCGGGCTTCTTCCAGGCCTTGCTCGTGGCCATAGGCTTCGCTGTCCTGCAGATGGCGGGCGATGGCCTCGCGCAGGTGCACGGGCGTGTCAAAGCCGTAGCGCCCCGGATTGCCGATGTTGAGCTTGATGATCGGCAGCCCGGCGGCCTCCAGTTCACGGGATCGCCGGGTGAGTGCGCCACGGATTTCATAGCGCACGTCCGCCAGGTGCGCACTGGGTTTGATCGAGGCCAACGCGAGCGTCCTTCGTTATAGGTGTTGTTGCGGCGCAAGAAAGTCGCCGTTTTCCGCATCCTAGCAGCGTCCCGACGCGGGATGGGAGCCAGGATTGGCCTCATTTCGGGCTTTTTCGAGGCAAGGCATAATCTGCGCCATGACGGATGCCCCAATCATCGAGCGACTGCACCGCATCGGCTGGCGCGGCGACGCGCTGCCCACCGAGGGTCGGCAACTGGCGCGCGTCGTGGCGCAGCATCGTGCGGGCTACGAGCTGCACGACGGCGAGCAGCTGTTCGGCGCCCAGCCGGCCGGCCATTTCCTCAAGCGCAGCCTGGATCCGGCCGAGCGGCCGGCGGTGGGCGACTTCGTCGAAATCGAGCCGGGCAAGCCGCCGCATATCGTGAAGGTGCAGCCCCGCCGCACGGTGCTGTCGCGTGCTGCCGCCGGCGAGCGCTACGAGCGCCAGATCATCGCCACCAACATCGATTACGTGCTGGTGTTGACCGGCCTCGATGGCGACTTCAATCCCTCGCGCATCGAACGCTACCTGTCGCTTACCGAGGGTTCCGGGGCGCAGCCGGTGGTGCTGCTCAGCAAGCTCGATACCCGCGACGATGCCGGCGAGCTGCTGGCCAACTTGCGCGGGCGACTGCCACCCGGCACGCCGATCCATGCGATCAACGGCAAGGACCCGGCCAGCGTGGCTGTGTTGCTGCCCTATCTTCAGCCTGGCGACAGCGCGGTGCTGGTGGGTTCGTCCGGGGCGGGCAAGTCCACGCTCACCAATACCCTGCTCGGCAGCGAGCGGATGGCCACGGGCGCGGTGCGCAACCACGACAGCCGCGGCCGGCACACCACGACCTACCGCGCGTTGCTGCAGCTGCCCAGCGGCGGTTGCCTGATCGACACGCCCGGCATGCGAGAACTCAAGCTCACGGGTGAGGAGAACCTCGACCTGTTCGCCGACATCGACGCGCTGGCCGAGCAATGCCGCTTCGCCGATTGCGGGCACGGCAGCGAGCCGGGCTGCGCGGTGCAGGCGGCGCTGGACAGCGGCGACTTGTCGGCCGAGCGCTGGCGCAACTACCTGAAGCTGCGCGACGAGCGGGAAGAGCAGGCATCGACGCTCGAAGCGAAACTGCGCCGGCAGCGCGGTGGCCGGCCCGCCACCCGGCCGCATGGCCACCGGAACTCACGCGACCGCGAATAACGGATCGCCGGCGTTTTGCGGCGGGCCAGCCTGAAGGCACTACTATCGGGCCACTATGGCCTGGGGTGTGGCTATGCAGCGGCTGTCGTCGCCTTCCACGTTTTTCTACAAGCGGGTGTTTCCGGTGTTGTGGTTCGGCTTTCTCTCGCTGGTTCTGGCGGCGGGTGTGTTCGGCACTGTGTTTGCGCATCAGTGGGATCTGTGGCCCATGCTGGTTGTACCGGTCTTCATGATGGGCATTGGGGTGGTGCTGTTTCGGGCCTTGATGTCCGGTCTTGTCGATGAGGTCTGGCTGGACGGCAACCCGCTCGTGGTGAAGCAGGGCGGCGAGTCCTCGCGCATCGACCTCGCCAACGTCATCAACGTCGATTCCTCCACCATGACCAATCCGCCGCGCATCACGCTGATGCTGCGCAGCGGATCCGCGCGGCTGGGCAAGACCGTGGCCTTCATACCTCCCAGTGCGCGGGGCCTGTTCCCCGCGTTCAAACCCAATCCCATCGCGATCGACCTGGTCCACCGCATCGACGCCTTGCGCGGGAGGCCGGCATGAGCACGACCGGTAGCGTCCCCGCTGCCCTGCAACGCTATGCCGATCTCGACCAGCGCCTGCTGGCGGCGGTGAAAGGCATCCGCATCCTGTCGTCGGTGGCGTGGCCGGCTTCACTCGAAGACCGCATGATCGCGGCCTACGCGAAGGGACAGTTCAGCCTGCCGGAAGTGAGCTACCAGGCACCGGATTTCTCCGCCGAACGCGCCGAGCTCGCGGCGATCGAGCGGGAAGCAGGTTATGACGATCCGCTGGGCGAATACCTTTGCCGCACGGCCGAGTCGTGGCGCATCGCGGCGGAAATGCTCGAGGCGGTGGGTACCAACGGCGTGACGGCGCCCTCCATCGTGCTGTATGGCCGCCCGGGTGACGTGATCCCCGGCAGCGATCGCAGCAACCTCGACGCGGCGCGTTATTTCGTCGAGCTGGCGGACGAGCTGGGTTCGGAAATGATCGCCGACGACGAGCGAGTGAACCTCACCGCCGAGCAGCTGCGCGCGGATCTCTCGGCATCGCTCGACGAGTTCTTCGGCGAGCCGATCATCACGGTCGAGGTGGATCCCGAGCTCACCGCCAAAGCGGCGGCCGGCGCCACGCGCATCCGCCTGCGCGGCGGTACGCATTTCAGCGAATACGATCGTCACCAGTTGCTGGCCCACGAGGCGCTGGTGCATTCGCTCACGGCGCTGAACGGGCGTGCTCAACCGCTGCTCGCTTCGCTGGCGCGCACCTCGCCGCGCGTCACCGCCACGCAGGAAGGCCTGGCGGTGTTCGCCGAATTGATCTCCGGCGCCATCGATATCTCGCGCCTCAAGCGCATCAGCCTGCGCATCCTGGCCATCGACATGGCGCTCAACGGTGCGGATTTCGTCGAGGTCTACCAGTTCTTCAGCAACTGCGGCCAGAGCGCGGCGGACAGTTTCCACTCGGCGCAGCGCGTGTTCCGCGGTGTTCCGCTGACGGGCGGCGCGGCCTTCGCCAAGGACAACGTCTATCTCTCCGGCCTGCTCACGGTGCATACGTTCTTCCGCTGGGCGCTCAAGCAGCGGCGCATGGACATGCTGCGTCATTTGTTCGCGGGCAAGCTCGCCCTGCATGACGTGATCAGCCTGGAGCCGTACTTCGAGTCGGGTGCGATCGCGCCGGCCCGCTGGCTGCCGCCCTGGATGCAGCACATGCACGGACTGGCCGGGAAGCTGGCGTTCTCGCTGTTCGTCAACCGCATCCACATGGGCAAGGTGCAGGCGGAAACGCTCTCGCTCAGTCTCTAGCCATTCGGCCGTCATGTGGGAAAGCGCATGTTTTCAGGCCTGTGACGGCCCCATACGTGCCCGGATCGCTGCATTGCTCCATGGGGTCGGCCCTTCCGGGTGGTACCATGAGCGCCTGCCGCCATGGCGGCCCCGACTCCCCCTTATCGATCAACGCATCCCATGTCCCTTCCCGAAGATCTGCGCAACGCTGCTCTCGAGTACCACCGCTATCCGCGTCCCGGCAAGATCAAGGTCACCGCCACCAAGGCGATGGTGACGCAGCGCGACCTCGCGCTGGCCTATTCGCCCGGCGTGGCCTATGCGTGCGAAGCCATCGTGGAAGATGCCAACGCCGCCAGCGAAATGACCGCGCGCGGCAACCTGGTGGCGGTCATCACCAACGGTACCGCCGTGCTGGGCCTGGGCAACATCGGCCCCCTGGCCGGCAAGCCGGTGATGGAAGGCAAGGGCGTGCTGTTCCAGAAGTTCGCCGGCATCGACGTGTTCGACATCGAGATCAACGAGCACGATCCGGACAAGCTGGTCGATATCATCGCCTCGCTGGAGCCGACCTTCGGCGGCATCAACCTCGAGGACATCAAGGCGCCGGAGTGCTTCATCGTCGAGCGCAAGCTGCGCGAGCGCATGAAGATCCCGGTGTTCCACGACGACCAGCACGGCACCGCGATCATCGTGGGCGCCGCCATCGTCAACGCGCTCGAAGTGGTCGGCAAGAAGATCGAGGACGTGAAGCTCGCCACCACCGGCGTGGGCGCCGCGGGCATCGCCTGCCTGGACATGCTGGTCGCGCTGGGCCTCAAGCCCGAGCACATCCTCGCGTTCGATCGCGAGGGCGTGCTGTACACCGGCCGCGATCACATGGATCCGGACAAGCAGCGCTATGCGCGCGACACCGACAAGCGCACGCTGGCCGGGATCGTGGAAGGCGCGGACATCTTCCTGGGCCTGTCGGCCGGCGGCATCCTCAAGCCCGAGATGGTCGCCTCCATGGCGGACAAGCCGATCATCCTCGCGCTTGCCAACCCCAATCCCGAGATCAGCCCGGAAGACGCCAAGAAGGTGCGCCCGGACTGCATCATCGCCACGGGCCGTTCGGACTATCCGAACCAGGTCAACAACGCGCTGTGCTTCCCGTACATCTTCCGCGGTGCGCTCGACGTGGGCGCCACCGGCATCAACGAAGCGATGAAGCTGGCCTGCGTACGCGCGATCGCCGGGCTGGCCCGCATGGAAGCCGGCGACCTAGCCACCGCCTACGGCGGCGACGTGCCGACCTTCGGCCCGGATTACCTCATTCCGCGTCCGTTCGATCCGCGCCTGCTCGTGATGCTGGCGCCGGCCGTGGCGCAGGCCGCGATGGATTCGGGCGTGGCCGCGCGCCCCATCGTGGACATGGAGGCCTACAAGGAGAAGCTCGGCCAGTTCATCTACCGCACGGGCCTGCTGATGAAGCCGGTGTACGAGCGTGCCCGCGCCGACACCAAGCGAGTGGTCTACGCCGAAGGCGAAGAAGAGACCGTGCTGCGCGCCGTGCAGACGGTGATCGACGAACGCCTCGCGTTCCCGATCCTGATCGGCCGCCCCGACGTGATCGAGACCCGCATCAAGCGCCTGGGCCTGCGCATGCGCGAAGGCGTCGATTTCGAACTCACCAACATCAACGACGATCCGCGCTTCAACGAGTACTGGCAGCAGTACCACGCGCTCACCGAACGTCGCGGCGTGAGCCCGGCGGCCGCCAAGAACCTGATGCGTTCGCGCCCCACGCTGATCGCTTCGATCATGGTCGAGCGTGGCGAAGCCGATGCCATGATCTGCGGCCTGGTCGGCCGCTTCCACAAGAAGCTCGGCTACATGCGCAGCGTGTTCGGCCTGGATCCGGGCGTGTCCTGCACCTCGGCGATGACCGGCGTGATCAACGACCAGGGCGCATGGTTCTTCCTCGACACGCACGTGCAGTGCGACCCGACCGCCGAGCAGATCGCCGAGGCGACGCTGCAGGCGAGCTATCGCCTCAAGCTGTTCGGCGTCGAGCCGAAGATCGCTCTGCTGTCGCACTCGAACTTCGGCAGCCACGAGAACGCCAGCGCCGCCAAGATGCGCAAGGTGCGCGAGATCCTGGTGCAGCGTGGTCCCAAGCTCGACATGGACGGCGAGATGCAGGCCGACACCGCGTGGGACGAAGCATTGCGCCTGCGCATGTTCCCCAACACCACGCTGAGCGGCCGCGCGAACCTGTTCGTGATGCCGAACCTCGACGCCGCCAACATCGCCTACAACCTGGTGCGCGTGATGACCGACGGCGTGGCCATCGGCCCGATCCTGATGGGCATCAACAAGCCGGCCCACATCCTCACGCCGGCCTCCACGGCGCGTCGCGTGGTGAACATGACGGCCATCGCCGCCGTGGACGCGCAGATCCGCCACGCGCAGAGCGAGCGTCGCAGCTGATCGGTGCCTCTCGCGGGTGGCCATGCAACGGGGCCCTCGTGGCCCCGTTTGCTTTGGAGCGAACGAGGGGAGGCGCGCGGCGCGCTACGGCAGGCGCGGTCTGTGCGACACTCCGCGTTCTTTCATCGACAGCGTAGGGGCGCGCGATGCAATTCCTGGGACTGGACCATTTTGCGGGGCACGTGGGCGAGACGTTTACCGTTGCCCTGGACCACGACGGCAACGCGCCGTTCACGCTGGTCGAGGCGCGGCCGCTCGCCATGCAGCAGGCAGTACCTGGACAGGTGCGCGCACCGTTTTCGCTGCTGTTCCGGCACGAGGCGGCCATCGTGTTTCCGCAGAAGATCTACCAGATGAAGCATGGCGCGCTTGGGGAATTCGGCATTTTCCTCGTGCCGATCGCGCGTGACCGCGACGGCTTCATCTACCAGGCGGTATTCAACTGAGCCCGTTCGCGGCGAGCCAGCGCATGCGCAGGTGCGTGCCGGTGTCGGCCTCCGCCACGAACCGCATGCGTTCGTAGAGTCTCCTCGCGCCCAGGTTGCGCAGGTCGACGTGCAGCACCACCGCGTCGAGGGCATCGCGCGCCGCCGCGCACTGCACTTCGCGCAGCAGGGCGGCGCCGAAGCCGCGGCCTCGCCAGGCCTCGAGCAGGGCGATGTCGATGACCGTCGCCTCGTGGTCATGGCAATGGAGGTATAGGCGGCCAATCGGAACGCCCGCGTACTCGATCACCAGGTAATCGGCGGGCTGGTAGTTCGTGGTGTAGTGCCGGTGCTGCAGCGTGAACTGGCTGTCCAGGAACGCGCGGCGCGCTGCGTCGGGCCATGGCACGGCGGCAAGTTCGGCGGCGCGAGTGTCGGCATAGAGCCGGCGCAGGAACGGCAGGTCGCCATCGTGCGCGTCGCGCCATCGCAGGCCTGGCGGAAGCGTTTCCTGCGGTGCGGGCAGCCACGCTGCCCGCACCGAGGGAAAACACAGGGTCGCCTGGACGCTCACGGTCGCTGGGGGAAGGTGCCCGCCAGCGAAATGCAGAAATTGAGCGTAAGGTACGGCTGTCGGTTTTCGTGCGCCTGGTTGCCGCCTGCCAAGCCGATCGTCTGCGCCGGAAAGGCAGTGTTGGTCGTGGTGGTGGTGGCCAGGATCGTCGCCGATTCCGGTGTAATGATGGCGTCGCCGGAGGCCGGGATGCCGGTGCGATTAGCCGTGGTCGGCTGGTTGTAGATACGCGCTCCGTGAGTGTGCGCTGGCATCTCGCCGCTCAGCAGCGTGACGGCGCTGGAGCCGAAGGTTTCGCCGACCGCACGCGGCGTCAACCCGGATCCTTGGCCCTGCCCGCAGGCGGCATTGCCGACGTAGTTCGGCAGCTGGTAGTTGGACGTGCCGTTGCCGCCGAACTGGACACCCAGCAGGGAGAACAGTGCCGTGTTCTGCTGGATCGGCATCAACTGTCCCTGGCACATGGCCCAGTTGTAGGGGGCGAAGTTGAAGCCGTAGATCTGGATCTCGCCGATGAAGGGATCGCTCATGATGTTAGTCCTCGTAATCGGTCGACGACCGTCAACTCTGCGACGGAAAGACGCCGGCCCACGCGATGCAGAAGCGTGCGACCAGCGAGGGCATGGTGTTGGCGTGGGGCTGGCTGCCTCCTTGCGGGCTGACGGCCGTCGGCGCTAGGTTGCCGCTGGCGATCCCCGCAGTGCTGTTGGTGTACAGCGTGTCCCCGCTGACCGAACCCAACTGGAGGTTGGCGGCCGGCCCCGGCGAACTTGCCGCCGAATCCGCGGCATAGAAGGCATGCGTATGGGCCGGCAGCTGATTGGCAGTCAGCGTGACCTGCTCGGTACCGGCCATTTGTCCCAGGACATAGGTGCCCATTCCCAGTCCCGTGCCCTGGTGGATCGGCACGCGGCCGCGCAGGTCAGGCAGGCCAAAGGTGTTTACGCCGTCACCGCCGTAGGTCGTGCCGAGCAGGGTATACAGCACCTCGTATTCGGCGATGGAGAGAAGGCGGCCGTCGCAATCGAACCAGCCGTTCGGCGCGAAGCTGTACGGAAAAAGGCGGACTTCGCCAACGTAAGGTTGAGTCATGGCGGTAGCTCCGGTCAGCTGCGCGAGGGATAGACGCCATCGAGCGCGATGCAGAAATTCAGCACCGTGTATGGCTGCAGGTTCGAGTGCGGAAGATTCTGGCCCCCGTTGTCGAGCACGTTGAGCGGAATCTGCGCGCCACCGGAGCTGCCATAGACCTTTTGCGTGCCCGCCGTACCCAGCAAGACGTTGCCGGCAGGAATACGCGAGCTGCCCGCGGTGGTCGTTGCGCTGAAGACGTGGTTGTGCGCGGGAATCTGCGTGGTCTGCAGCGTGACATTCTCGACGCCGCCGGCCTGGGCGATGTCCGCGCCGTTGTTGGAACCTATCGGCGTGCGGCTGCGCAGGTCGGGCAGCATGAAAGTCGTCGTGCCGTTGCCCCCGTAGTACGTGCCCAGCAGCGAGAACAATGCCTGGGCCTGTGCGATGAGCATCGTCTGGCCATTGCAGAAAGCGAATCCCTTGGGCGCGAAGTTGAACGCCACGGGCATCACCTGCCCGAGAAAGGGTTGCGACATATGTGTTTCCCCCTTGGTTGTGCCGGTGGACACTCCCGTCCACCGGATCGACTAACTCTTGCGCATGACCGGCATATTGACAAGCTCGAGTGAGGGTGCGGCAAAATGTTGCGTTGATTGCCCCGGCAGGATCCTAGCCCGGGGATGTTGCAGGACCGTTGGTGCAGCCTAGGGCGCGTCGACGGGGAAGGCCGGTACCGCGGCTGCTCATTGACGAGCCACGGCAGCTTTCACACATGCGCACCATGCGCCGCCCGTCAGGAAGCGGGCAACAGGGGACAACTCATGTGGCATCCGGAGTCGAAGCATCGCGACGCGATGCGTCATGGGCTCGGCCGTAGCGTATGCGGCCGTTGGATAGTGTTTCTGCTGTTGTGCGTCATGCTGGCGGCGCCGGGCATTTCGCGCGCGACGTGCGCGACATTCACGCCTTCCAATGCGAGCGCGGGCTCGCCCATGGCGGCCGGCGCCACGATCACCATAGACGCCTCCTCGTGCGCTGCAGTCACCGGCTTCGCCATCAATGATGTCACCACCCCGCCGAATCATGGCACGGCGGTGGTCACCAACCACTCTGCCGCGCTGATCCAGTACAGCAACGATGGCCATGGCGCCACGACAGATACGTTCACATTCGATGATGGCTCGGGTTCCCACAACGTTGTCGTGACGCTGTACATCGCCGCAGCAACCTCGTCTATCACCGTTTCATCCTCGCCTTTGACCATACCTTCGGGAACCGTGGCCATCGCCTATCCAGGGGCCACCTTCAGCGCATCCGGCGGCACCGGACCGTACACTTTCACCGTCAGCAGCGGCTCCCTGCCCCCGGGCCTCACGTTGAGCGGCAACGCCATCTCCGGTACGCCGACCACCCAAGGCAACTATTCGTTCTCGATCACGGCAACCGACAGCGCCAGCACGCCTGTCACAGGTACGGCCAGCTACTCGATCTCGATCGGCGCGCCGAACATCACCATCACCAATACGCCTGCCAACGCGGTCATCAACGTCGCCTACAGCTTCGCATTGGCGGCATCCGGTGGGACGCCCCCTTACACCTACACAATGGACGGCGGCACCACGCTTCCGCCCGGCCTGACATTGGCGTCGAATGGCACCATCAGCGGTACACCGACGACGTTGGGCACGACCAACTTCACCGTGCGCGCGACCGACAACAGCTCGCCGACGCATTTCTTCTCGGCAAACAACCTGTCCATCACCGTGCAGAACCTGCCGCCGCCGATTGCCAACCCGGTGAGCGCCACGGTTGCCTATAACAGCACCAACAATCCGATCACGCTCAATATCACCGGCGGCGCGCCGGCCTCCGTCGCGGTCGGCACCCAGGCCGCCCACGGTACGGCGGTCGCCAGCGGTACCTCGATCACCTACACGCCCACTCCGGGCTACGCTGGCCCGGACAGCTTCACGTACACGGCCACCAACGCCGGTGGCACGTCGTCGCCGGCCACGGCGACGATCACCGTGTCGCCGCCGACCATCACCTACACGCCATCCAGCCCGGCCGCCGGTACGGTCGGCGTGGCCTATAGCCAGTCGCTCGCGGGCGCCAGCGGCGGTGCATCGCCATATACCTACGCCAGGGTGTCAGGCAGCCTGCCGGCTGGCCTCACGCTGGGCAGCAACGGCACCTTGTCGGGTACACCCACGGCAAGCGGAACGTTCACCTTCACGGTGAAAGCCACGGACAGCAGCACCGGCACCGGTCCGTTCAGCGCCACCAGCGGCACGCTGACCCTGACCATCAATGCGCCGACCATCAGCTACGCGCCGGCCAATCCTGCGGCGGCGACGGTAGGCGTCGCCTACAGCCAGTCGCTGGCAAGCGCCAGCGGCGGCACCTCGCCGTATAGCTATGCCATCGCGACCGGCAGTCTGCCGCCAGGCATCACGCTGGCGAGCAACGGCACGCTGTCGGGTACGCCTACCGCGGGCGGTACGTACAACTTCACCGTGACCGCTACCGACAGCAGCGGCGGCACCGGACCGTTCAGCGCGACCAGCGCCCCGCTGACGCTGGCCGTGAATGCGCCCACCATCACGTTGGCGCCGGCCACGCTGGTTCCTCCGACCGTCGGCACGGCCTACGCGCAGAACGTATCGGCCTCCGGCGGCACCGCCGGATATTCCTATGCGGTCACCGGTGCCTTGCCGGCCGGCATCACCGTGAGCAATACCGGTGCGATCTCGGGTACGCCCACGTCCGCTGGTACCTACACCTTCATCGTCACCGCCACCGACAGCAGTACCGGCAGCGGGCCCTATACTGGCAGCCACGCATACACCGTCACGGTGAACGCGCCTGCGCTGACGCTGACGCCATCGTCCGGCGGCACCGCCAACGCCACTGCCGGCTCCCCGGTCAGCGCGACCTTTGCGGCCGGCAACGGTACGTCGCCGTACACGTATGTGATCAGCGCGGGCGCGTTGCCCGCGGGTGTGACGTTGTCGTCCACCGGCACGCTATCGGGTTCGCCGTCGGTTGCCGGCAACTTCAACTTCACTGTAACGGCCACTGACAGTTCGACCGGCGCGGGCGCACCGTTCTCGATATCAGGCAACTACACCCTTGCCGTGGTGGCGCCGACCATCACGCTGTCGCCGGGCAGCTTGCCGCCACCGACGGTCGGCAACGCCTACAGCCAGGCCATTACCGGATCCGAAGGGCATCCAACCACGTTTACCTACAGCGTGACGTCCGGCCAGCTGCCGACGGGCTTGTCGCTGAACCTCAACACGGGCGTATTGAGCGGCACGCCGACGGCAGCGGGTACGTTCAACTTCACCGTGACCGCGACCGACGCGGGGGGCTTTACCGGCAGCCAGGCCTATAGCGTTCCGGTGGGTGCCGGCACCGTCGTGCTCAACGCGGGCGCACTGGCCAACGCTTCGGCGGAGGCGCCCTATACCCATACGTTCACCGCCAGCGGTGGCACCGGGCCATATAGCTATTCGCTGACGACGGGCGCCTTGCCCGCGGGCCTGACGCTGTCCTCGGGCGGCGTTCTGAGCGGCACGCCGACGGCCGCCGGCACGTTCAATTTCACCATCAAGGCGACCGACAGCAGTACCGGTACCGGTGCGCCGTTCACGGCCAGCCAGTCGTACTCGCTTACCGTGTCGGCCCCGGCCATCACGGTCGCGCCGGCGACACTGCCGGCGGGCACGGGTGGCGTTGCCTTCAGCCAGACCGTCAGTGCCAGCGGCGGCAACGGTAGTTACACCTATAGCCTCTCCGCGGGTGCGTTGCCGCCGGGCATCGGGCTCAGCAGCAGCGGCGTCCTGTCCGGCACGCCGACCACGGCCGGTATCTACAACTTCACCATCACCGCGGCCGACGGCGTCGGCTTCACCGGCAGCCAGGCCTACACGTTCACCGTCAACGCGCCGACGATTGCGGTTTCACCGGCCACCTTGCCGGCAGGCACGGGTGGCGCCGCCTATAGCCAGACGCTCAGCGCGAGCGGCGGCCAAGGCGGCTACACCTACAGCCTCGCTGCGGGTGCGCTGCCGCCCGGCATCGCGCTCAGCAGCGGCGGCGTCGTGTCCGGCACGCCGACTACGGTCGGCAGCTACAACTTCACGGTCAAGGCCACCGACGGTTTCGGCTTCACCGGCAGCCAGGCCTATACATTCACCGTTGGCGCGCCGGCGATCACGTTCTCCCCGGCGGCACTGCCGGCCGGTACCGGTGGCGCCGCCTATAGCCAGACGCTCAGCGCGAGCGGAGGCCATGGCGGCTACACCTACAGCCTCTCCGCGGGTGCATTGCCGCCGGGCATCGCGCTCAGCAGCGGCGGCGCCGTGTCCGGCACGCCGACCACGGCGGGCAGCTACAGCTTCACGGTCACGGCCACCGACGGCTTTGGCTATACGGGCAGCCAGGCTTATACCGTCAACGTCAACGCGCCGACGATCAGCTTCTCGCCGGCGACGCTGCCGGCAGGGATCGGCGGCGTCGCCTACACCCAGACGCTCAGCGCGAGCGGGGGGCATGGCGGCTATACCTACAGCCTCGTGTCGGGCGCGCTGCCGCCTGGCATCGCGCTCAGCAGCGCGGGCCCGATCAGCGGCACGCCGACGACGGCCGGCAGTTTCAACTTCACCGTCAAGGTGACCGATGGCTTCGGCTTTATCGCCACCCAGGCCTACACCATCGCGGTGAACGCGCCGACCATCGTCTTCACGCGGACCACGCTTCCCGGTGGCCAGGTGGCCGTTGCCTACAGCCAGACGGTGAGTGCGGGCGGCGGCAGCGGCAGCTACACCTATAGCCTCACGGCCGGCTCCTTGCCGCCCGGCGTTGCGTTGAGCAGCAGTGGTGCGCTCAGCGGCACGCCGACCGCCGCGGGCAACTACAGTTTCACCGTCACGGCTACCGATGGCCTGGGCTTCACCGGCAGCCAGGCATACACGGTGAGCATCAACCAGCCCGTGCCGGTGGCGGTGAACGATACGGCCACGACCCCGGCCAATTCGCCCGTCACCATCACGGTGACCGGCAACGACACCGGCCCGATCACCAGCACCGCGGTGGCGCAGGCGCCCGCGCACGGCAGCGCCACGGTCAACGGGCTCAACGTGGTCTACACGCCGGCCAGCAACTACTTCGGCAGCGACAGTTTCACCTATACCGCGACGGGCCCCGGTGGAACGTCCGCGCCGGCCACCGTCAGCGTGACGGTGACGCCGCTGGCGGTGCCGGTGGCGGCGGCGCAGGCAGCCAGCGTGTTGGCGGGCAAGACGGTAACGATCCACGCCACCCAGGGCGCCACGGGTGCACCGTTCACCACGGTGGCCATCGTCACCGCGCCGGCCAAGGGCACGGCTTCGGTGAGCGGCACCGATATCGTCTACACGGCGCCCATCGATGCATCCGGCGCGGTGACGCTGGATTACACGCTGTCCAATCCGTTCGGCGCATCGCAACCGGCGCGTGTCACGGTCACCGTGAACCCGGTGCCGTTGCCGGCGGCCTTGGCCGCCAACGTGGTGGCAGGCCGTACGGTGCAGGTGGATCTCACCAGCGCGGCGCACGGCGGTCCGTTCACGGCGGCAACGCTGGTTGCCGTGTCGCCCTCCAACGCGGGCAGCGCCAGCATCCACGGCTCCGCTTCCGGCTATACGCTCGACTTCACGGCCAACAACGCCTTCAGCGGGCAGGCGCAGGTGAGCTATACGCTCAGCAACGCATATGCCACCTCGGCGGCGGCCACCGTCACCATCAGCGTGACAGGGCGCAGCGATCCGTCGAAGGACGCGGAGGTCCTCGGCATTCTGGCGGCCCAGGCGGATTCGGCACGCCGCCTGGCGCTGGGGCAGATCGACAACTTCCAGCGTCGCCTGGAGACGCTGCACACCGGTGCTGCCAGCGGCGGATTCACCAACGGCATCAGCCTGAGCTCGGCCAGTGCACGCCAGAACCGCGATCCCATGTTCGGGTTGCGCGGTCGCGACGACGAGTGGAGCCGCCGTTACATCGTGCAGCCGGACGAGCCGCCGGCGAGTGATGTGCCGCGTGGCGGCGGCAAGCTGGGCGAGTGGTCGGTGTGGACCGGCGGCGCCGTGAACTTCGGCAAGACCCTGCCGGGCACGAGCGACAACGGCATCGACTTCACCACCTCGGGCATCAGCATGGGCGTGGATCGTGCGTTCGGCGACACGTTCGCGTTGGGTGCCGGCGTGGGCTATGGCCACGATGCCTCGGACATCGGCCACCACGACAGCCGCAGCACGGTCGATGGCTACAGCGCCGCCGTGTATGGAAGCTACCGGCCGTCGCCACTGGTCTATATCGACGCGCTGGCCGGTTACCAGTGGATGTCGTTCGATGCGCGTCGCTACGTCACCGACAACGGCAACACGGTGCACGGCAGCCGCGATGGCACGCAGCTGTTCGCCTCGCTGTCGGTGGGTTACGAACACCGCACGCAGGACGACATGCTCGTGTCGCCATACGGCCGCTTCGATTTCGCCCGCGCCAGCCTCGACAGCTACACCGAGCATGGTGATGACATCTACGCGCTGCAGTACGAGAGCCAGACGGTGAAGACCAGCACGGGCGTGCTCGGCCTGCGTGCGCAGTGGGTGGCCAAGCGCGACTACGGCGTGTGGATGCCGCAGCTGCGTGCGGAGTTCAGGCACGACTTCCAGGGTTCCAGCGTGGCGGCGATGCGTTACGCCGACCTGCTGGGTGGTCCGCTGTACTCGGCCTCGCTGGGCGCCACCTCGCGCAACCACACCCTGGTCGGGGCGGGCGTGATGCTGCAGACGCTCAGCGGCTGGTCGCTGCGCGCGGAATACCAGAACCTGCTGGACAACAGCACGCGCGACAACCAGTCGATCCAGCTGGGCGTGGAGAAGAAGTTCGACCCGTGATGGACGGGGTGGGCCCGGACACCCGGGCCCACCCATTCGCGGCCGTATTGTCTCGATCCAATTGGCGAGAAACGCCGCCGGAGCTACACTCGGAGGGTTTCCCGCCTCCTCGCCCAGGGGGCGTCCACCTACAGCCGCGCCAACCCCCAGGCGCCGCGGAGAGAAGCTCCCCATGGATCAGCTCGACGACATCCTCCAACAGGACCTCGACCCCACCGAAACCCAGGAATGGGTCGAATCGCTCAATGCGGTCATCAACCATGACGGCACCGAGCGCGCGCACTACCTGCTGGAAAAGATGGTCGATTCGACGCGCCGGGCCGGCGGCTACCTGCCGTTCAACCCGACCACCGAATACGTCAACACC
The DNA here is from genome assembly GCF_016586165.1 of Dyella sp. EPa41. GTDB lineage: Bacteria > Pseudomonadota > Gammaproteobacteria > Xanthomonadales > Rhodanobacteraceae > Dyella. The sequence goes on from NZ_BCPR01000031.1 coordinate 49,338, forward strand.
ATCGCGCCCGCCAACGAAGCCAAGATGACCGGCGACGCGGCGATGGAGTGGCGCATCCGCACGCTGATCCGCTGGAACGCGATGGCCATGGTGGTGCGCGCCAACCGCAAGCCGGGCGAGCTGGGCGGCCACATCGCCAGCTTCGCGTCCTCGGCCACGTTGTACGACGTGGGCTTCAACCATTTCTGGCGCGCGCCCAGCGCCGACCATCCGGGCGACCTGGTGTTCCACCAGGGCCACTCCAGCCCGGGCATCTACGCGCGCTCCTTCCTGGAAGGCCGCATCTCCGAAGAACAGCTCGACCTGTTCCGCATGGAAGTGGCCGGCCACGGCCGCGGCCTGTCCTCGTACCCGCACCCCTGGCTGATGCCGGACTACTGGCAGGTACCGACGGTGTCGATGGGCCTGGGCCCGATCCAGGCGATCTACCAGGCGCAGTTCTGGAAGTACCTGGAAAACCGCGGCCTGATGCCGAAGACCGATCGCAAGATCTGGTGCTTCATGGGCGACGGCGAGACCGACGAACCCGAGTCGCTCGGCGCCATCTCGCTGGCCGGCCGCGAAGGCCTGGACAACCTGGTGTTCGTGATCAACGCCAACCTGCAGCGCCTGGACGGCCCGGTGCGCGGCAACGGCAAGATCATCCAGGAACTGGAAGGCGTGTTCCGTGGCGCCGGCTGGAACGCCATCAAGGTGGTGTGGGGCAGCTACTGGGATCCGCTCCTCGCCCGCGACACCAAGGGCGTGCTGCGCAAGCTGATGATGGAAACCGTCGACGGCGAGTACCAGGCGTGCAAGGCCTTCGGCGGCGCGTACACGCGCGAGCATTTCTTCGGCAAGTATCCGGAGACGCGCGAGATGGTCGCCAACCTCTCCGACGACGACATCTGGCGCCTCAACCGCGGCGGCCATGACCCGCACAAGGTCTACGCGGCCTACCACCAGGCCGTGAACACCAAGGGCATGCCGACGGTGATCCTGGCCAAGACGGTGAAGGGCTACGGCATGGGCTCGGCCGGCGAATCGCAGAACCCGACGCACCAGCAGAAGAAGCTGGACGCCGACGCCGTGCGCCACTTCCGCGACCGCTTCAACATCCCGGTGTCGGACGAGAAGCTGGCCGACGTGCCGTACTACCACCCGGGCAAGGATTCGCCGGAAGTGCAGTACATGATGGAGCGTCGCCGCGCGCTGGGCGGCTTCCTGCCGCAGCGTCGCCGCCACACCGACGTGAAGCTCAAGGCGCCGGAACTGTCGGCGTTCACGCAGATCACCAACGGTACCGGCGAGCGCGAGATCTCCACCACCATGGCGCTGGTGCGCGGCATGAACCTCCTGCTGCGCGACAAGCAGATCGGCGAGCGCATCGTGCCGATCGTGGCCGACGAAGCCCGCACCTTCGGCATGGAAGGCATGTTCCGCCAGATCGGCATCTACGCGCCGTTCGGCCAGAAGTACCGTCCGCAGGACGCCGACCAGCTGCTGTACTACCGCGAAGACCAGAAGGGCCAGGTGCTGCAGGAAGGCATCTCCGAGGCCGGCGGCATGGCCGCCTGGATGGCCGCGGCCACCAGCTACAGCATCAGCAACCAGCCGATGCTGCCGTTCTTCATCTACTACTCGATGTTCGGCTTCCAGCGCATCGGCGACCTGGCCTGGGCGGCCGGCGACATGCGCGCGCGCGGCTTCCTCATCGGCGGCACCGCGGGTCGCACCACGCTGAACGGCGAAGGCCTGCAGCACGAGGACGGCCATTCGCACCTGCTGTCCGGTGCGATCCCCAACGTGAAGTCGTACGATCCGACGTTCTCGTATGAAATCGCCGTGATCCTGCAGGATGGCACCCGTCGCATGGTGCAGGAGCAGGAAGACGTCTACTACTACATCACCGTGATGAACGAGAACTACAGCCATCCCGACCTGCCGCAGGGCGTCGAGGAAGGCATCATCAAGGGCATGTACCTGTTCAAGGACGCCGGCAAGCCGAAGAAGGGCGAGCCGCGCGTGCAGCTGCTGGGTTCGGGCACGATCCTGCGCGAGGTGATCGCCGCCGCCGAGCTGCTGGAAAAGGACTTCGGCGTCACCTCCGACATCTGGTCGTGCCCGAGCTTCACCGAGCTGCGCCGCGATGGCTTCGACGCCGAGCGCTGGAATCGCCTGCATCCGGAAGCCGACCAGCGCGTGCCGTACGTCACCGGCCTGCTGCAGGGCCGCCAGGGCCCGGCGATTGCCGCGACCGACTACGTGCGCGAGTTCGCCGACCAGATCCGCGCCTTCATGCCCGACGGCATGCGCTACACGGTGCTCGGCACCGACGGCTTCGGCCGTTCGGACACGCGTGAGCACCTGCGTGGCTTCTTCGAGGTGGATCGCTACTGGATCGCGCATGCCGCGTTGGCGGCGTTGGCGAAGGATGGCAAGGTGAACGCCAAGGATGTCGCTCGCGCCATCAAGACCTACAAGCTCGATCCGGACAAGCCGAATCCGCTGACGGTTTGATGTTTGCGTCTTCTCCTCTTCCCACGGGAAGAGGACACGATAAGGAGGCCCGCTGTGACCCAGCGGGCCTCTTTTTTTGCCGATTACGGTTCCCGGCGCCCCCGCTCCCTCTCTTGTAGGAGCGCACCCTGTGCGCGACAGCCTTTTGCGCCTGTTCGCATGTTTTCGTTCTTGTAAGAGCGGGGTATGCCTTCGGTAGCCCCACTTCCGCCAGGTTGCCGCCTACGCGGCGGGCGTTTCGACGTCCTGCCGGCCGCCGAGTCACTTTTCTTTTGCTGGCCCAAAAGAAAAGTAACCCAAAGAAAATGGCCTTGAGAGCCAAGGCTCATAGCAGTACGAGAGATAGAAGCGTCGGCCGACCGAGGCCAGCCGGGATGGGCCCGTTACTACCTCGAACGTCGCGGCTACACCGCAACGCGTCATCGCGAAGAGGACTTAAAGCCGCTTCGCTGAGCCGTGATGAAGCCTGCGGGGCGCGGCACCTTCTCCCTCTCCCCTCCGGGGAGAGGGTTGGTGTGAGGGGTCAATCTTGCGACTAACTCCGTTCGAAGCATGTTCTGTAGCGAAGAGGACTTAAAGCCACTTCGCTGAGTCGTGATGAAACCTATGAGGCGCCGCACCC
>NZ_BCPR01000032.1 GCF_016586165.1 Dyella sp. EPa41
GGCACGCTGGAATGGGTGCCGCTGGACCGCCTGATGGCACTGCCGATGTGGGAGGGCGACCGTCATTTCCTGCCGCTGGTATTCGACGAGGATCCGCGTCCCTTCCACGGCGTGATGCCGTACAAGGACGGCCGCATGCAGTCGTGGGCGTTCTCCCGGTTGTGAGCGCGGCCACCTTGATCCGCATCGTCGCCGCGGTGATCCGCGATGCGGATGGCCGCGTGCTGATGGTGCGCAAGCGTGGTGCCGAGGTGTTGCAACAGCCCGGTGGCAAGCGCGATGCAGGCGACCACGACGACCTGCATACGCTGGCGCGCGAGCTGCACGAGGAATTGGGTTGCACCATGCGGCGCGAGAGCGCGCGCTGGCTGGGACGTTTCAGTGCGCCTGCGGCCAATGAGCCGGGTCACCTGGTGGAGGCCGAGGTGTATCAGGTGTGCATCGAAGGATCGATCGAGGCGCGGGCGGAAATCGAGGAAGTCCGGTGGATCGACCCGGCAATGCCGGGCGATGTGTTGATCGCGCGGTTGAGCGGGGAGCAGATCCTGCCGCTGCTGGTGGATGCATAGTCATTCACCGCCGGGTGAAAGCGGTCATCTGCTCCCGCGCACGCCCCGAATTTCAATGTCGATTTCGCGCTGCCAATCGGCCCGTCAAAAGCCGGCTGACGAGGCGAAAGGTGGGGCCGTAGTCGCGCACAGGGTGCGCTCCCACAACACCAAAGTGCGCCGGTGCTTCGCAGGGCGATGAGCCGCGCAGCGGCTCGAGCCTGTAACGGGCCCCTTATGGCCCGAGCGGTCGGGAGGCGGAATAGCCCGAAGGGTGGCCGGCATGGAGGCCGGCCAGTGGATCGTCAGGGCAGGACGCCCTGTCGATCCACCCCGCCTCCCGGCCGCGCCCCCGAAGGGGCGGGACATCAGGGTCGCCTTTCTCTTGGTGACTTCTCTTTGGCGAGACAAAGAGAAGTTACCCGCTCGCCGGCAGGCGAGCGGAAGCCCGCGGCAGGCGAGCACACTGGCGGAATCATCGGACGGGACGAAGACAACAAACAGTCACACCGTCGCGGCCGACTTATGCCGGTTGCGACCCGTGATATGCGCCAACGTATTCACGTTGTCCACCAATCGATCGGTAATGCGCATCAGCAGGTCGGCCGCCTGCCGGTCCTCCCCCATGTTGAGCAGCGCGGCATACGTGCGTTGCAAGCCGCGCAGGTCGGGCAGGCGCTCGGGCGTGCGCTGCATGCGCAGGGCGGAGGCGATCTCGTGCAGTGCGGAAGATGCATGGTCGACGAAGGCGCACATTTCCGCCGTTTCCGGCAGGTTGTCGTGGTCGTCGATCAAGGCTTCCAGCGTCATCGCGGTGCGCGCCAGGCGATTGCCGTTGGCGAACAGGGCAGTGGCCAGTTCCAGCAGTGGTTGTGGCGTGCCCGGCTCCGAGCGCATGCGGTCCAGCGAGGCCTGCGCGTTGCTGCGGGCCGTGCGTGCCGCGGTGCGCGCCTCGCGGCGGCCATCGCGTCGCTCAGGACGCGCCAGAGCGTGCAGGTAGTCGGCGTACGCATCGAGCATGTCCGACAGCGCGGCGCGGGCGCGGCCGCGTTCCCAGGTGGGCCAGAGCACGTAGGCGAGCAGGGCGAAGCCGCTGCCGAGCGCGGTGTTGATCACGCGGTCGACCACGGCGTCGCTGGAATTCACGCCTTCCAAAGAGAGCAGGATGACCACCGTGCCGGTCAGCGCCGCTACCGCCACGCCATAGTGCGCGGTGGCAAGGTAGCGGAAGGACATGCACAGCACCGCCATCAGCGCGAGATGCGCCCAGGTCTCATGCGGCGTGACGTGCAGCAACGCCGTGGTGAGCACCAGGCCGAGCACGGTGCCGACCACGCGCAACAGGCCGAAGTTGAAGGTGGCCGCGAAGTCCGGGCGCAGCACGATGGCCGCGGTCATCGGCAACCAGTAGCCATGGGGCAGGGCGAGCTGTCGCGCGACGAACAAGGTGGCGCTCAGCGTGATGGCGCTGCGTACCGCATGGCGGAACGCCACCGAATGCGGCGTGAGATTGGCGCGCAGCGTGGCGCGCGCGGAACTGCTGCGCAGTGCGGCGGGCAGTGGGGTTTCGGCGGCGGCCGCGCGAAGTTCGCCGCGGCTGCCGGCCCAGTTCGCATTGCGCACCGCGGCGGCGAGCTGGCCGGATAGGGCATGGATATGCGTGGCCAGCCCGTCCGCGTTGCCACCATCGCCTAGCAAGGCGTTTTCGCTGGCCTGCAGCGTTTGCAGCGCGCGTTCGGCTTGCGTCGGCGGTTCGCCGGTTTCCAGCGCATCGGCGATGGCGGCGAGCACGCGCGCCGCATCGCCACGGAACATCGCGTGGATGGATGCGCTGGCGCGCAGTTCCGCCATCGCGGTGAGCTCCAGGCGAATGCGTTCGGCCAGTTCAAGCAGCACGCCGAACGCTTCCATGGCGCGGCCGCGGGCGTGATGGCGACCGAGCAGCGTGTGCTGCAGCGTGGTCATGGCGTCGGTGAGCGCGGGCACGTCGGCATCGTCGTGCGCCTGCTGTCGCGCCAGCGAGGACAAGCCGCGATACACGGCGGCCAGCGCATGGCGCTCCGGCCGGTAGCGCTGCAGCGGCCAGGCCGCGATGGAGAACATGGCCAGCAGCAGGCCGCCGGCGAAGATCAGGCTGGCCGCGCCGATCGCCTCGCTCCATGGTCGCGGCGTGGCGGCCGTGACCACGAGCAGGATCATGCTCGTCATGCCTACGCGGGTCATGTCCGGGCCGAACACCACCAACAGGCCACCCAGGAAGCCGAACACGGCGGTGGCGACCAGCATCGGCATCAGCTGGTCGCCGATCAGGAAGCCGATCAACGAGGCCAGCCCCGCGGCGAGCGAGGCGAGGAGAAGCCGGGCCAGGCGTTGGCGGTAGGGGCCCGGCTGGTCGGAAAACATGGTGTCGAGCGCACCGGCCGCGATGCCGAGGCCGATGCCCGGATGGCCGCTGGCGAGCCCGACGGCCAGTGGAAGTATCACCGCCGCCGTGTTGCGGACCACCACGCGCACGGGCACGTCCGGCCGCTTGGCCGTCAACAGGCTGTCGACGACCGTGGCGCGCAGGGAATATCCGCTCGTGGACATGACGCTTCGTTCGCTCCTAAACGGACGCCATTGTGCCGTACCATGCCTGAAGCCTGCGCTACGATTCCGGTGGCGGTGGTCTCAATCGGCGCCGGCACCAAGCTGCCGCGACAGCGCGTAGAGCACGCGCAGGTCCTGCGCATCCAGCTCATTGCCGTCCATGCCGCGGAAATGGTGGTGGAACGAGCGCACCGTGGCGGCCCGGTCGTCCAGCGGATAACCGATCAGGCCCAATGCCATCCACGGGTCGAAGCCCGGCGGCGGGTCGGCCAGCACGCCGCGCGGCCACAGGCCAAAGCCGGCGTCGGCCAGCAGCTGCCAGGGGAAGCGCGGTCCCGGGTCGTCCTTGCGTCCGGGGGCGAGATCCTCGTGGCCGATGATCTGGGTGCGCGGGATGCGCAGCCGGTCGGTGAGGTCGGCCAGCAGGCGCAACAGGCTGTCGATCTGCGGCTGGGTGAAAGGCGAGTGCCCGTCGTTGTCGAGCTCGATGCCGATCGATGCCGAGTTGACGTCGGTGATGGTGCCCCAATGCCCCGCACCGGCATGCCAGGCGCGCCTGTCATCGGACACCAGCTGATAGATGCGGCCGTCATGGCCCACCAGGTAATGCGAACTCACCGGGCCGCCGCTGTTCGCCGTGCGCAGCGTATGCAGCGCCTGTTCGGCGGATGCCTCGTCGGTGAAGTGCACCACGATCAGCACCGGGCGCCGCTGGTCGGCATTGGGCGAGGGTACCCATTGCGCGATGGGGTTGCGCACGGGTGCCGGCGCGCAGGCGCACAGCAGGAGCATCAGTGAGGACAGCAGCGCAAGCCGGGCATGGGTCGATGGCATGGCGGTCACGTCGCGACGGGATGGTGCGAAGCTGCCGCACCGCGCTGGCGAGGTCAAGCGAAACGAAAACGGCGCCCGGAACACCGGACGCCGTCGACGCTGCGAAACGAGTGAATGATCAGGCGCGGCCGGCGAATTCGCCCGTCAGCGTGTTCACCCACACCTTCTCGTCGTTGGTGATGTACTCGGGCACCTGGATCTCGACGCCGGTGTTGAGCTTGGCGGGCTTGGTGCGCTTGGTGGCGCTGGCGCCCTTCAGTTCCGGCGCGGTGTCGACCACGGTGAGCGCGACGCTCGTGGGCACCTGCAGGCCGACCGGTGCATCGTCGATCACCTGCACGTAATAGCCTTCGACGCCTTCCACGATGTAGCCGGCGTTGTCGCCCACCAGTTCAGGGCCCAGGGTGTACTGCGTGTAGTCCTCGTTGTCCATGAACACATAGGCGTCGCCGTCCATGTACGAGAAATTGGCCGCGCGGCGCAGCAGGTCCATTTCCTTGAGGTCGTCGTCGGCGCGCAGGCTCAGGTCGAACTTGCGACCGCCGGGAATCGAATACAGCGTGAAGCGGAAGGTGACGTTGCCGCCACGCGCGGTCGGCGAGCTGCGCTCGATGTCACGCACCTGGTACACGGTGCCTTCGTGTTCGATCACGTTGCCTTTCTTGACGTCGGAAGCTTTCATGGGAGTCAGGGAATAGAGAATGGTGAATAGGGAGGAGTAAAAGCAGGGAGCGAGGCACGGGCGGGGCTTTCGCTATTCCCCATTCCCGATTCTCTATTCCCTCACTTCGGCTGCAAACGCACCGCGCCGTCGAGACGGATGGTTTCGCCGTTGATGTAGCGGTTGCCCAGGATGAAGCCCACCGTGTTGGCGAATTCGTCGGGCTTGCCCAGGCGCGAGGGGAACGGGATGGAAGCCGACAGCGATTCCTGCACCTGAGGGGGCATGCCGTCCACCATCGGCGTCCAGAAGATGCCCGGCGCAATGGTCGCCACGCGGATGCCGAAACGCGACAGCTCGCGCGCCATCGGCAGCGTCATGCCGACCACGCCACCCTTGGAGGCGGAGTAGGCGGCCTGGCCGATCTGGCCTTCGAAGGCGGCCACGGAGGCGGTGTTGATGATGACGCCGCGTTCGCCGTCCTCGCCTGCATCGTTGTTCTGCATCAGCGAGGCGCCGGCCTTGGCGACATTGAAGCTGCCCACCAGGTTCACCATCACGGTGGTGGCGAAGGTGCCGAGCGGCATCGGGCCTTCCTTGCCCAGCATGCGGCCGGCACCCAGGATGCCCGCGCAGTTCACCACCACATTGAGGCCACCCATGGCCTCGCGCGCGGCGGCGACATTGGCGCTCACGCCTTCCTCGGAGGTGACGTCGGTGCGATGGAAGTGACCGCCCAGCGCCTTGGCCGCTTCCTGGCCCTTTTCTTCGTTCACATCGAACAGGGCGACCTTGCCGCCGTTGGCGACCAGATACTGCGCCACCGCGTGGCCGAGACCGGAGGCGCCGCCGGTGATGATCGCCTTGACCTGATTGAGCTGCACGGGAAGTCCGTAAAGCGGTTGGAAAACGCCAATGGTAGCCCAGCGGGCACCATCCGGTCCGCAAGGCCGCCGCAGGCGCCCGGGTGGGCGGCCGGCCTATCACCGATAGCCGTACTTAGAGCTTTTGTCGGCGCCGGTTATATCCATTTTCCGGGCTCTTTTTGCAGTGCAGCGGAGTAAAACCCAAAGAGTTGGCTACAGGCGCCGCCACGGGAGGAGGGCTGCCATGGAGCTGGGGGAAGACAAGCCGCGACACGGCAAGGGACTCGCCCGCATCTTGCCGGTGCTGGTCCTGTGGCATGCGCTGTCCGTTGCATGCCTGCTGCCCGCGGGCGTGGCACGGGCGACGGACGCGCCCCCGGGCTATTTCATGACCACCTCGCAATTGGCCGATCCGCTGAAGCCGTTTGCGCATCTGCCCAGCCATGCATCGGTGCGGGTGCAGGCCGCGGTCATCGCACTTCCCGATCCGCTGGAAACGCGCCTGGGGCGCGCCTTCGATGTCGAGGTCGGCGCCGTGATCAGCGCCTTCCAGGCCAGCGGTTACGCGCTGGACGGTTTCGCGCTGGCGTGGTCGCCGCGCAAGCCGGGCGATGGCGACAGCTACCCCGGCAGCGACGGCCCCGCACGCAACCTGCCCGGCGTGCTGTTGTTCCGGCATGACAACTGGCGTGGCTGCCATGCGCCGCCGGACCCCGAGGCCTTCTGCGGTTCGACCTACTACGCCTTGTTCGTGGTCGGCGAAACACCGACGTCCGGCGTGCATCCCGAGGCTTTCGACGTGGCCGCGCGCTGCGTGATGGCCGTGGACGGCATGCAGGACCTGGGGGCGGCTGCCGATGTCGCGTCGCTCGACTGCCACGCCATCGCCAAGGACGCCAAGTCGTCCGACGGGCTGATGAAAACGCTGGGCTGCGGGCGCCGGCTGGATGTCATTGGCCCATCCTTCTCCGGCTCGATGGAGTCGATGGCGGCGGCTCTCGGCAGGGTAGCTGCCGATGCCGCCGCCTGGACCTGCGCGGGTTCCGGGGCCCGCGGGCTCAAGATCCGCCTGGTGTCACCTTCGGCCAGCGTGGACGACAACGAGAACATCAACTCCCACGCGTACCTCAAGGCGGCGGACGTGCCCTCGTTCAAGGTGTCGTTCGAGTACCGCGCGCTGGCCTACAGCGTGGCCGACCAGATGGACACGGTGATGGACTACCTGGAGCCACGCCTCGGGCCCGATGGCAACGTGGTCGTGCTCAGCGAGGAGTCGAGCTTTGGCGAAGGCGCACGCCATCTCGCCACCGATCGTCTCGGCCCCCGCAATGCGATCTGCACGCGGCGCCACGAAGGAGAAAGCAGCGCCGGGCAGCATTGCTGGGGGCATCTGGTCAACGTGCAGTTTCCGCCCAATATCGCGGCGATCCGCGCCGAGCACGTGAAGGCCAGGCAGGACGAAGACGCGCAGCGCAAGCAATTCCTGCCCGATCGCCTGCTCGAACTCGACCTTACCGGCGTGGACAAGAGCGCGGACCAGCCGCCGACCTACCAGCCAAGCCTCACGTCGCGTTCGGACGAGCTCATGCTTTACCAGACGTTCGATGCGCTGAAGAAGTACATTCGTCCCGCCGCGGTGATCATCGTGGCGACCGACGTGCGCGACCGGTTGTTCCTGCTCAGCGAAGTCAGGGACCTGCTGCCGGGGTCGCTGCCCATCGTGCTCGAACAGGACAACCTGCTGGCGCATCCGGATTATCGCGACATCAGTCGCGGCAGCATCACCATGCCCGCCGGACAGAGCCTGATCTGCCTCAACAGCGACAACGAGCCGATGCCGTGCCCGCCGGGCGAAGGGAAACGGAGCCTGTCATCGACTGGCGAGGACACCTGGACATGTCCCCTGGTGCCGCGGCATTTCGCTTTCGCCACCGACTACGCCGCCAACATGTTTCGCGCCGCGGCGCGACTGGCGAGGCTGCAGTATCTGCCGGCGGAGAAGCAGGATACGTTCACCGCGGCCGATGAAACCTGGTTGGCGCCGCCGATGCTGGTGGCCACGCTCGCCGGCTTCCAGTACGTGGATATCCAGAGCAAGCCATCGGACACGGCCATCGCGACAAGTCCCTGCAAGGCGAAGCCGCTGCCGCAGGGGCGGCAGGACATCCTCATCGTGGCCGACGCGCGCATCCAGTTGCAGGAGCCGGTGTACCTGGCGATGACCCTGTTCTTCGCCGTGATGCTCGCGGTGGCTTCGTGGCTCGCATGGAACGGACGCGACGTTTCGCTGGTGGCGTTTCCCGTATGCCGCCACGCTTTGCGATGGATGCGCGTGACGCCGAACGCCGCGGAACCGCTCCGCCACACCTCGTCGGGATGGCTTCTCGCGTGGCTGGCGTTTGCTCTCGCAGGGCTGGTGATTGCCGGTGCCAAGGTCATCACGATGCTGCCGCCGCCTTCCTATGGCGACACCAACCTCGCCCATGGACGTGACCCGTGGGCGTTGCTGGCGTTGTGCCTGGGCTATGGGTGTTTCGTCGCGTTCGCGGCCCTGCGCCTGCTCGACTGGAACGCGCACAGCAACGTGCTCTCCCAGGCCATGGGCGAGGATTCGCGCTTTGGCGTGCGCCTCAGGCAGCAGGGGCATTGGCATGCCGTGGCGGGCGCGCTGATCTTGCTGGTATGCCTGCCGCTGAGCGTCAATGACATGACGCCCACCAACACCGATCACCCCTGGATTTCCGAGTTGAGCGGGATCTTCGCGTTGGGCGGAAGCGCCTTCTTCTTCGTGCTGCTGGGCGAGACCTTCGATCGCTGGCGGCGGACCTGCCTGGAACTGGCCAAGGTGATACCGCTGGTGCGCGAGAAGACGGGCCTGGCCGAGTGGCCCACGCCCTGCCTGCTCGATGAGCGCCCGCGCAGCCCGTTCAACATCGTCATGCGCAGCGACAACTACGATGCATGGCGCAGGCAACCGCAGTCGGCGTGGGCAGCGCAGACGCGAAGCCTGCTCGACCACGCGTGGCCGTTCGGCGCCGGTGGGCCGTCGTTCCCTGTCTGGCAGGCGCAACTGGTGTCGGAGATGAAACTGGCCGCGGCCGCCGTGCGTACATGCGCATGGTGCGCCGTGCTGGGCGCCACGCTGGCGTTGATGCTCATGCAGGTCTACCCGCCGGTCTACCCGCGGCTGCAGACCACCGCGGCCACCATCCTGCTGGGCCTGTCCTTCGCGGCCATCGTGTATGCCGTGCTGCAGTTGGAAAAGGACGCACTGCTGGGGCGCATGTTCACCGCCGACAAGGATCACCTCACGCTGGGCGGGGCGTTGTCGGCGTTGTGGCCCAAGCTGCTGGCCTTCGGCTCCATCCTGGTGATGGTCTTCCTTCCCAGCGCATGGGACTGGGTGGGCGGACTGGTGAAGGCGATCAATTCGCTGCATTGAGCCGTCGCGCATGGCGACGGCCGGCGCTTCATCGCGCGAGCCATTCGCGAAAGGCCTGCGTCCCGGCGAGCTCGGGGAAGGGCGTCACGGGTCGTGGCGGATGCTCCGGCGCCTGCAGCTGCTTCTGCCACACGCCCACGTCCCACCATTGGCCGAGCTTGTAACCGCAGCTGCGCCAGACACCCGCCGGGGTGAACCCCATGGCGTCGTGCATCGCCACGCTGCTTTCGCCGGGCAGGGTGATCACGCCCACGGCCTGGTTGATGCCCTGCAGCCGCATCACGTCAAGCAAGGCAGCATAAAGCCGGCGCGCGATGCCGCGGCGGCGCGCATCGGCATGGACGTAGATGGACGTCTCGGCGATCCAGTCGTAGGCGGCGCGCTCGCGAAAACGACTGGCATAGGCGTAGGCCAGCACGCGGCCGTCCTCCTCCCAGACCAGCCATGGATATTGCCGAAGCCGCGTCACGATGCGCTCGCGCATCGCATCGGCGCCGGGCAGGTCGGTCTCGAAGGTCTCCACGCCGCGCAGTACCGAGGGCGTGTAGATGTCGTGGACGGCCGCGGCGTCGTCGGGGCGGGCGGTGCGGATCATGCGAGCGACTTCTCCATGCAGATGCTGAGAGGGTTGGCGCGATGGTCGCCAAAGGGCGCGCAGCGGCGATAGCCCGCGCGTTCGTAGAGCTCGAGCGCTTCGGCCTGCGCCGTACCGGTTTCCAGGCGGACCACCGTGTTTCCGCTGCGCCGCACTTCGCGCTCCAGGGCCTCGAGCAGTTGTTTGCCCAGGCCGAGGCCGCGACAGGCGGGCAGCACGTACATGCGCTTCACTTCCACGTAGTCGTCGTGGCGCACGCAGGCGCCGCAGGCCACCGGCGTGCCGTCGACGCGCGCCGTGAGAAAGGTCACATTCGGCTGCGTGAGTTCGTCGACCGACACCGGATGGATGTTGCCGGTGGGATACAGCTCGGCGAGATAGCCGTCCAGTTGCTGGATCAGTGGCGCGACATCCACGGCCGTCGGGTCGTCGACTTCGAATTGCAGCACAGGCGGTTTCAGCATGATTCGTACTTCCAGTTGCGGCGCTTGCCTTCGGCCAGCCATTCCAGCGTGGTGGCCAGGCGCTTCTGGCGCGTGGCGTCCGTCTTCGCCTCGTTGATCCAGTCGATGTACTCGCGCTGGGCGCCCGGCGGAAGGCCTTCGAAGGCCTTGCGTGACGCTGCGTGCCCGCGCTGCGCAAAGGCCGCGGCGAGGTCATCGGGCACCACCGCCGGCGCCTTGGCCGATGCCGCGCGCTTTGGTTTCACGCCGCCGTCGACCAGTGCCATGGCCTTCTTCACGTGCGCGACCAGGGTCTTCTTCGCGGGCAGGTCCTTCAACGTGGCGATCTTGCCGAACTGGCCCATGCCGTCGTCGCCCGCCTCGCCCACCACGTCCTTGTGCAGCCAGAAGCCGAAGCTGCAGTGCTGCTTGAAAGCGGCCATGTTGCACAGGAGCGAGCCCTTGTAGCTGAAGAAGGGCATGCTCCACTTCAGGCCTTCCTCCACCTCGGGGCAAGCCTCGTGCACGACCTTGCGCAGATGCTCCAGGATCGGCTGCGCGAAGGGCGCCGCCTTGGCGATATAGGCATCGACGCGTGGATCATGGCTGGCCATGATGAAACCTCACAACTCGCGTAGATAGAACTGGTCGCAACTGAAATGACCGGTGCCGCCCATGGGAGCACACAAGGTGGTAAAGCCGTGTTTGCGATAGAGCGCCTGGGCCGCGTCCATGCCGGTCAGCGTTTCCAGATAGCAGCGGCGGAAGCCGTGCGCGCGTGCCGCGTCGAGACAGCGCAGCATCATCGCGCTGCCGGCGCCGATGCCGCGCGCCTCGGGCAGGAAATACATCTTGCGCAGCTCGCAGACGCCTTCGTCGCCGCCTTCCAGCGGCGCCACGCCGCCACCGCCGATGACCGCGCCGTCCCGTTCCACCACGAAATAGGCGCTGCGCGGTCGCGCGTACGCTTCGTACATGGTGTCCACTTCGGCGTCGTGGATGGCGAAACCCGGGCCGTCGGCGCCGAATTCAGGCATCACGGCGCGGATGATGCGGGCCATGGCGGCGTTGTCGCGCGCCTCGATGGGGCGTATCAGGTAAGGGCTCATGGCGTGTTCTGCGGGGTGCGGTAGACGGTGCCGTCCTTCATCACGAAGGCGGCCTGCTTGAGGTCGTCGATATGCGTGCTGGGGTCGCCGGTAAACGCGGCCAGGTCGGCACGCAAGCCCGGGGCGATACGGCCGAACTTGTCCTGCTGGCGCAGGATGCGCGCGGCCACGTCGGTGGCGGCATGCAGGGCCTGCGCCGCGCTCATGCCATCGCGCACCATGTTGGCCGGTTCGCGCCAGTTGTCGCCGTGGGTGAACACGCCCACGTCGCTGCCGTTGCCGATGGTGACGCCCAGCTTGAGCGCGGTGCGGAAGGCGCGCTCCGCTTCGCGCATGCGCGCGGTCGGCTCGCCCTGGCCCGGAACGTAGTGCTCGAAATACTGTGCGGTGGCTTCCACCGCGGTGAGCGTGGGCTCATACGCCACGCCGCGCTGCTTCATCAGGCGGAAGGTGGCCTCGCTGGCGCCGTAGCCGTGCTCGATGCTGTCCACGCCCGCTTCCACGGCCAGGCGCACGCCTTCGTCGCTGGAGGCATGCGCGGCCACCGGGCGCCCGGACAGGTGTGCGGTGTCGACTATGGCCTTCATTTCCGCCAGCGACAGCGTCGGTTGCGTGCTGCCGTCGGCACCGACGCGATAATCGGCGTAGAGCTTGATCCAGTCGGCGCCGTGGCCCGCCTGTTCGCGCGTGGCGCGGATCGCTTCATCCACGCCGCTCACTTCCTGGGCGCCACCGGGAAGATCGATATCGGGGCGGAACCCGCGCGGGCCCGGTCCATAGCTTGCCGTCGCCACGATCGCGCGTGTCGCCACGAACAGGCGTGGCCCGGGAATCATGCCTTCGTCGATGGCGCGCTTGACCGAGACATCGGCGAAACCCGCGCCCTCGGTGCCAAGGTCGCGCAGCGTGGTGAAGCCGGCCATGAGCGTGGCGCGCGCATGCGCGGCGGCCTCGAGCGTGCGGTAATCCTGCGGCTCCTTCAGTACCTGATCGTTCCACAAGGTTTCGTTGTAGGGATGCAGGAACACGTGGGAATGCAGGTCGATCAGGCCCGGCGTCAGCGTGGTGCCGGGGAGGGCGATGCGTTGGGCGCTGGCCGGGGCGTTGATGGTGCCGAGCGGACCGACGGCGGCAATCGCGCCGTCATGCACCAGTACGGCCCAGCCCGCATGGGCCGCATCGCCTTCAGCCGTCCAAACGCGGTCGGGAACCAGCAGGACGTCGCCCTTGGCGGTTGCCGCCGTGGCCGCCGCCGATCCCGCCAACAGCACGGTGGCCAGCGCGCCACGCCACACTTTCCAACGATTCCACCGCATCACGGGTCCCCATGCGTCGAAGGCCCGATTCTAGCCAGATGGGGTGGGACGGAGCGAGGTGACTTCAGGGGGAGGCGCTGGCGATGGCGGCGGCAAGGGGCGCGCAATCGCCATCGGGCGCCGCCGTGGCGGCCACGCAGCTGCGGAACCCGGACGGCAGCGAAGTGAAGCTCATGGTGTTGCCTTCGGCGACGGTGAAGCGCCTGGGCGGCGAGGGGCAGGCCGTGCTGGCCGGCGCGCAGTCGTCGGCGACGACGGTGTAGTGGCATTGGCCGGTTTCGCTGCGCAGGCAGCGGAAGGTGGCGAGCTGGCCGATGACGTTCACCTGGCTGTAGACCACGTCGTGGCCGTTGGCCATGGCGTGCACGACGACGGTGCGTCCTCGTTCGCAGCCGGTGAGGCAAAGCAGCAGGCAGATCGATGCAATGAACTTGTTCATGATCATCTCGTGCGCGGTGGGGTGCGCGTCGTGGACGGGGCTTACATGTTCCGGAACAAAGCCATGAACGGCTGGCTCACCACCAGCGTCTCGGGCCGCTGCTTGAGCCGCAGCGTGCCCTTGCCCGTGTCGTCGCGCACGATGGACGCCACGGCGCGCAGGTTGACGATGGTGGAGCGGTGAATCTGCTTGAACGTGTTGGGGTCGAGCACGCCGGCCAGCTCGCGGATCGGCGTGCGCAGCAGCGCTTCGCCATCGGCGGTCATGGCAACGGTGTACTTGTTGTCGGCGCGGAAATAAGCCACGTCGTCCACCATGATCAGGCGCGTTTCGCGGCCGTTGCTGGCGGTGATCCAGGTGAGCGGGGGGCGCCCCGGGCCACCGCCGGCGCTGAGGTCGCGCAGCAGTGCGGCGAGCGTCGCGGCGTCCGGTACGGGCGTGGCGCGTGCCTTGATGCGTTGCACGGTGGCGGCCAGGCGTTCCGCCGTGATGGGCTTGAGCAGGTAGTCGATCGCACCGCGTTCGAACGCGTCCACGGCGTACTGGTCGTAGGCCGTGGTGAACACCACCTGCGTACCCGGGCTGGCCTCGCCCGCGGCGGCGGCGACTTCCAGTCCGCTCAGGCCCGGCATGCGGATGTCGAGGAAGGCGATGTCGGGGCGATGCAGGTCGATGGCTTCGAGCGCGCTGGCGCCGTCTTCGCATTCGGCGACGATCTCCAGCTCGGGCCAGGTCGTCGTGAGCAGTTCGCGCAACGCCGTGCGCAACAGCACTTCGTCTTCGGCGATGAGGGCCGTGGTCATGACGTGGCCTCCGTGCTGTCCTTGGCGACGCGCACCGGCACGACGATGGTGCTGGCCACGCCTTCGGGCGCGTTGCTCACGACCGACAGCGAGGCTTCGGGGCCGTAGATCAGGCGCAGGCGTTCGCGCACGTTCTTAAGGCCGATGCCGGTGCCGCCACTGGCGCCGGTGAAGCCCAGGCCGTCATCCGCCACGGTGATCGCCACCTTGCCGTCGTCGCGGCGCGCGCGAATCCATACCGTGCCGCCACCGGGCTTGCGTTCCAGGCCGTGCTTGATCGAGTTCTCCACCAAGGTCTGCAGCATCATTGGCGGCAGCGAAATGGGGCGCAGCACGTCGGCCACGTCGATCTCCAGCGACAGGCGCGGGCCCATGCGCAGCTTCATGATCTCCAGATAGGCCCGCGTGCGTTCCAGTTCGTCGCCCACGGTCGACAACGCATCTTCGGTCAGCGGCAGCGAGTGGCGCAGGTAGTGGATCAAGTGGCCCAGCATCTGGTCGGCCTGGGCGGGGTCGGTGCGCGTGAGGTATTGCGCGCTGGCCAGCGTGTTGTAGAGGAAGTGCGGCTCGACCTGGGCGTGCAGCAGGTTCAGGCGGGCGACGGTGCGTTCCTTTTCGCTTTCCGACTGCGCGGCGCGCGCCTTCTCGTGGCGGCGCTTCTCGGCCACGCGGCGCGTGATGGCACGGGTGATCGCCTCGGCATTCTCCAGATTGGTGCCGTCGTCCACGCGGAACCAGTCGCTCCATGCGCCGGCTTCCGGCTCGCAGATGAGCGTCACGCTGCTGCTGCCGTCGCCCGGCGTCACCGTGGCGAAGATCTGGTTGCGCAGATGGCCGAACCAGGTGCCGGGATCCAGCTTTCCGAACGAACGATGGCCATAGGTGATCGGGCGCTGCACCTTGGCGCGGATCTGCAGGCTGTCGCGCGCGCTTTCCACTTCTTCCGTCCGTGGCAGTTCGCGGATGGCCGCGTCGAGCAGGTCGAACGACTCGTCGGCATCGAAGGGGATTTCCACGCGGCGGCGCTGGCGGTTGCCCAGCGTGTCGTCATCGACGCGGCCTGCCACCAGGCGTACGCGGCGCAGGTGCGATACCGCGCCGGTGGCCACCATCAACAGCGCGATGAAGATCAGCAGTACGACCATGCCGCCCACATCGTGATGGCGGAACGGCGGGCTGTCGGCGAGCACGAGGGCCACGAACAGGAGCACCAGGAACCACGCCACGACCAGTCGGGCAACGAATAGCAGGCTCTTCAACACGACACGACCCTGTGGAATGGTGTTGGGGTGGAGCATACCCAGCCTCGTCGCCACCGGAAGCCGTCTGGCGATGAAACGGGCCTCCGGGCGACGAAAGCGGGAAACGCCGGGACGAAATCCCCCGCGGGAAAGGGCGTTACGGACCGTAAAGCCCGCGGTGCGGGCCGTAGCGATACCACTCGGCGACGGCTTCAGGCAGCCGTTCGTCCAGGGGCAGGCCGATGGCTTCGCACATCGCCAGCGTGTCCAGCAGCGCAAGCTCCAGCGGGCCTTGCCCCGGCAAACCGGCATGTTCGCGCTCGAGCATCGCCTCGGCCAGCATCCGCTCGCTCCAGTCGTAAAGCGCGTCGGCCCGCTGGGACAGCTCGGCGACAAGCCAGGGGCGCAGCGGGTGATGGAGCACCAGGCCTTCGTCCTGCGCAAGCCGGCGTGCCAGCGCGGTGACTTCCGCGCCGATGCCGCGATACCACTCGGTATGTCCGGCGGCCGATGCAGGCACCACCAGCGGCGCGGGCGCGCGCTGGTCGATCCACGAGGTGAGAAACAGGCGTTCGATACGGCGTGCCTGCGCCACGCGATCCACTTCGATCAACAGTCCGCGTTCAAGGTCGAAGAACTCGAAGAAGCGGCGGTGCAGCGTGCGAAAGCGTTGCAGCGGTTCGCGCGAGAAGCCGATCTTCAGCAGGTCTTCGTCGCGGCAGGGAAGCACGTAGACATACGCGCGTCCACGCGGGGCGAAGCGCGGCTCGATGAATTCCTCATCCATGGCAGGGGGCGGAGCAGTCGTCGCGAGGCGCCGGCGAGGGCAGGATGAGCCCATGCCGTCTCATCGCACCGGACTCGCCCATCAGGCGGCAGTGCGGGCGCGCGTCACGCGGCTCGCCGTCTCCTTGTGCAATTGCCCGGCCAGCCACGCGCCGGTGGCGATCAGGATGTCCAGGTCGATGCCGGTGTGCAGT
This sequence comes from Dyella sp. EPa41, assembly GCF_016586165.1. Taxonomy (GTDB): domain Bacteria; phylum Pseudomonadota; class Gammaproteobacteria; order Xanthomonadales; family Rhodanobacteraceae; genus Dyella. The sequence goes on from NZ_BCPR01000032.1 coordinate 15,867, forward strand.
CCCAAGCCGTGCAGCATGTACACCACGTCTTCGCTGGCGACATTGCCGGTGGCGCCCTTGGCGTACGGACAACCACCGGTACCGGATACCGCGCTGTCCACCACGCGCACGCCTTCCTCGAGACAGGCAAGGATATTGGCGAGCGCCTGGCCGTAGGTGTCGTGGAAGTGCACGGCCAGCGCGGCCATCGGCACTTCCTGCGCCACGGCATGCAGCATCGCGCGCGCCTTGGCCGGCGTGCCGACGCCGATGGTGTCGCCCAGCGAGATCTCATGGCAGCCGAGCTCATGCAGGCGGCGCGCCACGCGCACCACGTCGTCCACCGGCACCTCGCCCTGGTAAGGGCAGCCAAGCACGGTGGAGACATAGCCACGCACTTTCACGCCGTCTTTCTTCGCGCGGTCGAGCACGGGCATGAAGCGCTCGATCGACTCGTCGATCGAAGCGTTGATGTTCTTGCGATTGAACGCTTCGGAGGCCGCGGTGAACACGGCGACTTCCGTCACGCCCACCGCCCGCGCCCGTTCGTAGCCCTGCTCGTTGGGCACCAGCACGGGAAAGCTCACGCCGAGCACCTTGCGGATGCCCAGGTAGACCTGTGCGGCGTCCGCCATCTGCGGCACCCATTTGGGGCTCACGAAGCTGGTGGCCTCGATGGAGCTGAGGCCGGTACTGGAGAGACGGTCGATCAACGCGATCTTCACGTCCGTCGGCAGCAGCGTCTTCTCGTTCTGCAGGCCGTCGCGTGCGCCGACTTCGACGATGCGTACGTGGTTGCTCGTGTTCATGGTCGGAGCCTAGCGCGTTGGAGGTGCTGACAATGTTGAGGGGGTGTGGACAGCAACGGCGAAACTCAGTCCGCGAACCGTACCAGCACGGCATCCGCTTCGACGAAATCTCCCTGCGCCGCGCCGATGCGGGCGATGGTGCCGGCGCGCGGTGCCTTGAGCGCCAGTTCCATCTTCATCGCTTCCATCACCAGCAGTTCCTGGCCTTCTTCCACCGCGTCGCCCGTGTTGGCCTTCACCAGCACGATGCGGCCGGGCATGGGCGCTACCACCTGGTTGCCGCCGCCGCTTTCCTTCGACTGCCAGGCAAAGGCGGGCGCACGTTCGAACGCGTGGCGGTTGCCGTCGGCGTCGTGCACGGTGATGCGCGAGGCATCGACGCGCACCTGCACGCGCAGCGATTCACCATCGAAACGCGCGCTGAGCGCCGCGTCGTCGCGGCGAGCACCGCGGACCTCGGCGGTGTCTTCGCCATGGCGGAGACGATAGTCGCCATCGTGGCCGTAAGCCTCGACTTCATGGCGCTGGCCGTGCAGCGACAACGCGACGATGCGCTTGCCGGCGTGCCCGACGCGCCAGGCATCCGCGCGTGCCCAGGGCGAATGCGGATCGACGCCGTGGGCGGAGCCGGCAACGACGGCCTGTTCCTCGTCCATCAGCGCGGACACCGCCGCGGCGAAAAGCACGCGCGCATCCGGCGTGGCATCGCCAGCGAGGAATTCCGCGAGATGGCGATCGAGGTAGCCGGTGTCGATGCGTCCTTCGACCACCACCGGGTGACGGGACAGCCGTTCGAGGAAGGCAATGTTGGATTTCGGTCCGACGATTTCGCTGGCCATCAGCGCATCGCGCAGGCGCTGCAGGGCCTGTGGGCGATCCTGGTCCCACACGATCAGCTTGGCGATCATCGGGTCGTAGAAGATCGTCACGGTATCGCCTTCGATCACGCCGCCGTCGATGCGCACGTGGCGCGACGATGCGGGGAGGCGAAGCTTCAGCAACTTGCCGGAACCGGGCAGAAAATTCTGGTCGGGATCTTCCGCGTACAGGCGCACTTCGATCGCGTGCCCGCGTGCCTGGATCTGCTCCTGCGCGAGCGGAAGCGCCTCGCCCGCGGCGATGCGCAGCTGCCATTCGACGAGATCGAGGCCGAGCGTTTCCTCGGTGACCGGATGCTCCACCTGCAGGCGGGTGTTCATCTCCATGAAGAAGAACTCGCCGTCCTGCCCCACGATGAATTCCACCGTGCCCGCGCCGACGTAATCCACGGCCTTGGCGGCGGCGACGGCGGCGGCGCCCATCGCCGCGCGGCGCGCATCATCGAGGAAAGGCGAGGGCGTTTCCTCCAGCACCTTCTGGTAGCGGCGCTGCGCCGAGCACTCGCGCTCGTTGAGATGGATGACGTTGCCGTGCGTGTCGCCGAATACCTGGAATTCGATATGGCGCGGATGATCCACGTAGCGCTCCAGGATCACGCGCGTGTCGCCGAAGGCGCTGGCCGCTTCGCGCTGCGCGGAGGCAAGGGCTTCGGCGAAGTCCTTTTCGCCGCGCACGATGCGCATGCCCTTGCCGCCGCCGCCTGCGGCGGCCTTGATCATCAGCGGGAAGCCGGTGCGACGCGCCTGCTCGGCGAGCACGTCGGCCGACTGGTCCTCGCCGTGGTAACCCGGCACCAGCGGCACGTCGTGCCGTTCCATCAGCGCCTTGGCAGCCGCCTTTGAACCCATCGCATCGATGCTTTCCGGGCGCGGGCCGATGAAGGCGATGCCGGCGTCGGTGCATGCACGCGCGAACGCGGTGTTTTCGGAAAGAAAGCCGTAACCGGGATGGATGGCCTGCGCGCCGCTCTTGCGCGCCACCTCGAGGATGGCATCGCCGCGCAGGTACGACTCGGTAGGGCGCGGGCCGCCGATGGGCCATGCTTCGTCCGCCAGGCGCACGTGCTGCGCGCCGGCGTCGGCCTCCGAATACACCGCGATGGTGTGGATGCCCAGGCGCCGGCAGGTGCGGATCACGCGGCAGGCGATCTCGCCGCGGTTGGCAATGAGTACGCGCTGGAACATGCGGCTTCCGGGGTGGATGCGAAGCTGCCAAAACTAGCAGATTGGCGTGCCGTAGCCGATGCGCGGCGCAGCATGACAAGCCGCTTTTCCTGTGGGAGCGCACCCTGTGCGCGACTGCGGCGAGGCGTAATTCAGCAGGGGCTGTCCAAAGCTCGGCCACCGGGGTACTGACGGCACGCCGCGGTCGCGCACAGGGTGCGCTCCCACAGAAGGGGAGAGGTCGGAGAGAGGATGGCTTACTCGCCCTCCCAATACCCCACCGCGAGCTCCGCCTTGCTCACGTGGCGAAAACCTTGCGGCTTGCCGTCGGCGGCCGGTGGGTATTCGGCCATGATGCCGAATTTGCCGGTATCGGGGTATTCGCAGATTTCCGGGGATTGCTTGGTACTGACGGCGAGATAACGCATTTCGGTGTCGCCGGTGTTGATGATCTGGTGCGCCGCCTCCGGGCCGCCCGGTGGGCAGGCGATCACGTCGCCTGCGCGGATGGCGTGGCGTTCCTCGCCGATGCGCACTTCGCCGGTGCCTTCGAGGATGAAGAACATCTCCTCGTTCACGCGATGGCAATGCAGCGGAAAGGCGCGCTTGCCCGGCGGCACGGCGGTGATGTTGTAGCCGAGTTTCTGTGCGCCGATCTGCGTGGAGAAGCGGCCCATGCGTGCTTCAAAGCGCTCGGCGGTCTCGCCCGTCGGGCCCATGCCGGGCGGAAAGGGCTGCAGTTCGACGTCGGCGATGTTCATGATCGGGCGTGGCATGGCGGATGTCCTCGGGGTGGGATCGCCAGTATCCCCCCAACGCGTCGAGGTTGCCGGTGCGGGAAGCCACGGGCTCCCGCACGCTTCATTCAGGACGGTGGCAGACCGCTTCGACGTTGTGGCCATCGGGATCGAGTACGAAGGCGCCGTAGTAGTGCTCGTGATAATGCGGTCGCAGGCCCGGCGCGCCGTTGTCCTTGGCGCCCGCCGCGAGGGCGATGCGATGGAAGGCGTCCACCGAGGCGCGATCGGGTGCCGTGAAGGCGACATGCACGGGGCTTGCCGGATGACCGTTATGCGAGGTGCCGATCCAGAAGCTCGGCTTGCCATCGGAGCCGAAGCCCGCATGATCGCCATCGCCGGTCTGTTCGGACGTCACTTCCATCACCAGCGTGGCGCCCAGGGGTTCCAGCACCTTTCGGTAGAACTCGCGGCTGCGTTCGAAGCCGGAAACATGCAGGCCGATGTGGTCAAGCATGGCGTCACTCCTTATGGGCGATCGAAGCGCAAAGCCGGGTTCCTCTCAGCACCAGCGCGGCGCGCGCTTGCCAAGGAAGGCGCCGAGGCCCTCCTGGCCTTCGTCCGAAACACGCAGGCGTGCGATCAGCGCGGCATTGTCGCGATCGATGCGTTCGGCGTCTTCCTCGGTGGCGCCCGCCATGCGCAGGGCCAGCTGCTTGGCTTCGGCCTGGGCAGCCGGGCCGGCCTTGGCGAGCAGGGCGAGCGTGGCATGGACGGTTTCGTCCAACTGCTCGACGGGCACGCAACGATGCAGCAGGCCGATCGCCTGTGCGGTGGCGGCATCGAACAACTCGCCGGTGAGGAACAGGCGGCGCGCGTGGCGCAAGCCGATCGCATGGATGACGTAAGGCGAGATGACGGCGGGCACCAGTCCCAGCTTCACCTCGGTAAGACCGAAGCGCGCGCTGTCCACGCCAATGGCGATATCACAGCAGGCGATGAGCCCCACGCCGCCGCCGTAGGCCGCGCCATTGACGCGCGCGATGGTCGGCTTGGGAAGAAATTGCAGCGTGCGCATGAGGCTGGCGAGCCGCAGCGAGTCTTCGCGATTCTCCGCTTCGCCGGCCGAGGCCATGCCGCGCATCCAGTTGAGATCGGCGCCTGCCGAGAAGCTGGCGCCCTCGCCGCTGAGCACCACGGCGCGTACCGCCGCGTCCTTGCCCGCGGCGGCCAGCGCATCGGAGAGTTCCGCGATCAGCGCGTCGTCGAACGCGTTGTGCACCTGCGGGCGGTTCAGGGTGATGCGGCGGACACCGGCGTGGTCGGCGATAAGGATGTTGTCGGTCATGGGGCCTCCATCGAATGACAACATCTTAGGGCCGAACCGCTCCCGGCGTGATCACCGCGATCCGTCAGTCCTTCGCGGGAAGCACCAGGAATTCAGCGGCTTCCAACGCGGAGCCCTGCCAGTGGCCTGGAGCCACTTCGCGCCACCACGGCTGCACGCTTTCGACGCGCACCGGTTCGATCGCTTCGCCGAGTCGCGGCATCAACAGGCCTTCCGGTGCCTTGGCCAGCAGCACTTCCGCCGGTTCCGCCCACGGATGCATGGCGAGATTGAAGGTGCCCCAATGCACCGGCAGCAAGCGTCCGCTGCCAAGCTGGCGCCATGCGTCGATGGCGTTGTCGGGACCCAGGTGCACGCTGCCCCAGGACGGATGGAACGCGCCCACTTCGATCATCACCAGGTCAAACGGACCCAGTCGCCGGCCGATCTCGGCGAAGTGCGGCGAGAGCCCGGTGTCACCGCTGAAGAACACGGCATGCCGCTCGCCGCGCAACACGAAGGACGACCACAGCGTGGCATTGCGATCGCCCAGGCTGCGACCGGAAAAGTGGTGCGAGGGCGCGGCCGTGATGGTGAGCCCGCGCGGCAGCGCAACGTGCTCCCACCAGTCGAGTTCGGTAATGCGCTCCGGCGGCACGCCCCAGGCTTCCAGGTGCACGCCGACGCCGAGCGAGGTGATGAAGGGCACGCGCAGCTTCGCCAGTTCACGAATGCTCGGGTAATCCAGGTGATCGTAGTGATCATGCGAGATCAGCACCGCATCGAGCGGCGGCAGCGCGCGGATGTCCACCGGCACGGGCTGGAAACGCTTGGGCCCGAGGAAAGAGAAGGGCGAGGCGCGTTCGCCCCACACGGGATCGGTGAGGATGCGCACGCCATCGATTTCCAGCAGCACGGTGGAATGGCCGAGCCAGGTGGCGCGCAGGCCGGTTTCGACCGGACGCGTCCAGGCGTTGCGTGGATCGAGCGCGGGCAACGGCCGGGCCGGCGTGCGTCCCTCGCCGCGGAACACGAAATCGACCAGCGACGGCTGCTCGTCCGTTGCACGGGGCGTGCTGGCGGGATACGTATTGACGAAGCCGCCGCCGGCGTATTGCGCGGAAGCCTGCATGCGTTCAAGTCGGAGACCTGTCGCGTGTCGGGAAAACCAAGCCATCGAAAGACCTCGTCGAGCGGAGGGGAGCCGGAGTCCGGCCGGACCATACGTGCGGAGCACGCCATGTCCCGGTACTGCGGCGGGGATGGTTCTGCTATCGGGGCCGCGCGGGGCTTTCCCAAGGCGTCGCCGCCATTACCGTGTCGTTGGTTGGGTTTGGCCCGGGCGCAAGTCGCTGCGCCAGCAGCCTGGCCCCGGAATCCAGCGGCAACCGGCCGCGCTGCGTTCGGTGGGCGACTCGGATACAATGCGAACCATTCTTATTTGAATGGGTGGCCAGTGCGCCTGTCCGACTTGCCGAAAGGGGCTACTGCCGTGGTGGACCGAGTGGACGATGCTCATGCTTCCGACCCGATCGCGCAGCGCCTGCGCGACCTGGGGTTCGTGGCGGGGGAGCCGGTGCGCCTGGTGGCGGTCGGCCCCATGGGCGCCGACCCGCTGCTGATCCAGATCGGCTCGACGCGTTTCGCGCTGCGCCGCAATGAAGCGGCGCGCGTGTGGGTGAGCGTGGAGGCCGCGGCATGAGCGCGGGTACGCTGCGCATCGCCCTGGTGGGCAATCCCAATTGCGGCAAGACGGCGTTGTTCAACCAGCTCACCGGCGGTCGCCAGAAGGTGGCGAACTATGCCGGCGTCACCGTCGAGCGCAAGGAAGGCCGCTTCACCGCGCCTTCGGGCCGCGTGCTGCAGGTGCTGGACCTGCCCGGCACCTACAGTTTCGACGCTGCCAGCCCGGACGAGCAGATCACCCGCGACGTGCTGGAAGGCAACTACCCGGGCGAAACGGCGCCGGACCTCATCGTCTGCGTGGCCGACGCCACCAACCTGCGCCTGCACCTGCGCTTCGTGCTCGAAGTGAAGCGGCTGGGCAGGCCGATCGTGCTGGCGCTGAACATGATGGATGCCGCGCGTCGTCGCGGCGTGGTCATTGATGTGCCCGAGCTGTCGCGCCGCCTGGGCATGCCGGTGGTGGAAACGGTGGCGGTGAAGCGCGATGGCGTGAAGGCCCTGATCGCTCGCGTGGACGGCGAGATTCCCGACGCCGCGCCGGCCCAGCCGGACGACCCCGCCAGCCGTGCCGACCTGCATGCGCAGGTGCGCGAACTGCTCGCCGCCACGGTGACCATGCCGCGCGCCACCGCCGAGCTCGACGACGCGCTGGACCATTGGGCGCTGCATCCGGTGTTCGGCCTGGCGATCCTGTCGGTGGTGATGTTCCTGGTATTCCAGGCGGTGTACGCGGCCGGCAAGCCGATGACCGACCTGATCGGCGACGGCTTCGGCTGGCTGGGCGAGCACGCCACCGCGTGGATGCCGGCCGGTCCGCTGCAGAGCCTGATCGTCGATGGCGTGTTCGGTGGCCTCGGCACGGTGGTGGGCTTTTTGCCGGAAATCCTGGTGCTGTTCTTCTTCATCCTCGTGCTGGAGGAATCGGGCTACCTGCCGCGCGCGGCGTTTTTGCTCGATCGGCTGATGGTGTCGGTGGGGCTTACCGGGCGTTCCTTCATCCCGTTGCTGTCCAGCTTCGCCTGCGCCATTCCCGGCATCATGGGCACGCGCAGCATCACCGATCCGCGCGACCGCCTCGCCACCATCCTGGTCGCGCCGCTGATGACGTGTTCGGCGCGCCTGCCGGTGTATGCGTTGCTGATCGGCGCGTTCATTCCCACGCGCAAGGTGTTCGGCATCTTCAACATGCAGGGCCTGGTGCTGTTCGCGCTGTATGCCGCGGGCATCATCGGCGCGATGGCCGTGGCCTGGGTGATGAAGAAGCTGCGTCGCGATCGCAGCGAGCACGCGCTGCTGATGGAGCTGCCGTCCTATCGCCTGCCCAAGGTGCGCGACGTCGCGATCGGCCTGTGGGAGCGCGGCATGATCTTCCTCAGGCGCCTCACCGGCATCATCCTGGGGCTGACCATCCTGATGTGGTTCCTCTCCACCTTTCCGGCGGCGCCGCAGGGTGCGACGGGCCCGGCCATCGACTACAGCGCGGCGGGCTACATCGGGCGCGGCCTGCAATACGTCTTTGCGCCGCTGGGCTTCAACTGGCAGATCTGCGTATCGCTGATTCCGGCGTTCGCCGCGCGCGAAACGGCCGTCGCCGCGCTCGCCACGGTGTATGCGGTGGGCGGCGAGGGCACCGGCCTGGAGCAGGCGCTGGCCGCCAACTTTTCGCTGGCCAGCGCGCTGTCGCTGCTGGTGTGGTTCGCGTTCGCGCCGCAGTGCATGTCCACGCTCGCGGTGATCCGCCGCGAGACCAACAGCTGGCGCAACGTGGGCATCTCGTTCGGCTACATGTTCGCGGTGGCGTACGCGGCCTCGTTCCTCACCTACCAGATCACGAGCCTGCTCACATGAGTACCGGGCTGCTCGTCCAATACGTGATCGTCGGCGTGGTCGTGCTTTGCGGCGCGCTGATCAGCTTGCGCAAGCTGGCGCCGCAGCTCACCAGCCGCTGGCTAGCATCGCTCGCATTGCACTTCGACCGCGCGGATCGTTCCGCCTGGCAGCGCTCGCTGGGCCGTCGCCTGCAACCGAAGCAGGCCACCGGTCATTGCAGCGATGGCTGCAGCACCTGCGGTGCCTGCGGTCCCAAGCCGCCGGCCGCCGCGCACGCTGCGCAGCCGCTGGAGTTCCGCCCGCGCGCCAAGTGATCCGCAGGGCGCCGCATGGCGCCTGCGTTTGCCGTTGCGGCGGGGATCAGGCGTCGCCGGCCTGTTCGTAGCGCGCGAGATGGCGGCTGAAGATCGGCCAGAACGGCTGCGGCTGCCGTCCCGCCAGTCGATCGGCCAGCACGTCCAGGTGCGTATGCCAGCCGCCGCTGGTGGTTGCCATGTCGCCTGGCTGCAGACGGCTGTGGGTAACCACGAGGCGTACCTCGTCGCCCTGCGGCGTCAGCTCGAAGCGGACTTCGGAAGGCTGCGCCGGATTGCCCCAGGTAAAGCCGAGCAGTCGCGGCGGATCGCATGCGGTGACCTGGTGCTGCGATGTCACCCCATCCGCGTGATCCTTGAAGCGCGCCGGTGCCGGCACCGGCGTGCGCGACAGCTGGATGTGGTGGAAATGCAGCTCGAACCGGCTGCCCACGCCGAGCTCCATCGCGCCGCTGGACAGCCACTGGCCCCGCTTTTCCGACTCGGTCAGGTAGGCCCAGACGCGTTCGATCGGTCCGGGCAGCAGGCGTTCGAAGCGCAGCGTGTCCGGCGCCACGAGCTGGCGGGTCGGCTGCTGGTGCAGGTTTTCCTCGAGGTGGCCAAGGATCATGCCCCAGCCCTGCTGCGAGGCATCGGCCCAATCCGGCAGCACGTCCTCGTGGGTCAGCACGAGCTCGCAGCCTTTGCCGACCGGCGTGATGTCGATGGTCACGCGGGTGACGGCGGGATCGAATTTCGGCACGGCGAAGGTGAACACCAGGCGGCGCGGACGATCGATCTCAAGGTATTCACCGACATGCTCCACATCCTCGCCATCGCGACGGGTAAAGCTGAAACGTCCGCCGACGCGGGGATCGATGTCCACCTTGACCATCTCGCCGCCGTCGGTGGCGAACAGCCATCGTCCGGCGGTGGAGGGATCGAGCCAGGCGTCGAAGACGCGCTCGGCGCTGGCGTCGAAGCGGCGCGTGAGGCGAAGGGAGCGGAGGGCTGTGGCGTTCATCGCGGCTTACCTTGGCTTGGAAGTGGGGGCTGGGCGAGATCCTCGGCCTTGAGCAGGGCGTCGAGTGCATCGAGCCGGCGGTTCCAGAACTGCTCGTAGAAGCGCAGCCATTCGTCGGCGGCTGCGAGTGGCGTGGGGTCCAGCCGGCAGACATGGGTGCGGCCGCGCACGGCACGCCGTACGAGGCCTGCGCGTTCCAGCACCTTCACGTGCTTGGAAGCGGCGGCCAGCGACATGTCGAAGGGCGCGGCCAGTTCGCCGATGTTGCGGTCGCCCGCCGCCAGGCTGCGCAGCATGGCGCGCCGGGTGGGATCGGTGAGGGCCTGGAAGACGGCGTCGAGGGCGGGAGCGGAAGATTCAACCATAAGGTTGAATATCTGCCCATCATGGTGAATTGTCAACCTTTTGGTTAAGCGTTCTCAGGCAGGCCGCCGATCGGCAATGCGAAGCACGGCGCGCTGGCGCCACAGGTCCCAGCACCAGGGGACCATCGCCAGCGCCAGCAGGAACGGGAGGGTCACGTCCTGCTGCACCACGGTGCGCAGCAGCGGCACCAAGAGAAAGATCCCGACGCGGAACACGTTGGGCGATACCCAGTCGCCGGTCGCCGAACGGCGCCAGAACCGCCGCAGGGCGAGCCAGGCGGCCGGCACCAGCGGCAGCAGGAAGACCAGGCTGTCGGGCTGCCATAGCTTGATGGCCGCGCCGGTCGCGCAGAGCAACGGCACCATCAACAGGTTCAGCCAGGGCCAGCGCACCGGCACGTGCTCAGGATGGCCGTGCCAGGCATCCAGCGGCAGGTACAGCATCCACAGTGCCCAGAGCAGTCCCGGGGCGAGCGCAAGGCCCAGCAGCACGAACAACGGCGTGAGATCGAACGATGCGGCCTGCCCGGTGAGGTCGTTGCCGTTGGCCGGCGCGATGGCGATCAGCAGGCCGACGATCGCCGCGACCAGCAGCGCGCTCAGCCAGCGCGTCGCGCCAAGCGCCAGTCGCGCACGCGTCACGCCGCCCTGCGTGGCATCGAGCCAGAACTGGACGCGACGGCGGTCGAAAGAGGCGGGCAGGTCGTTGAACTGCCCCTGGCAGAGGCGGGTGAGGAACCGGGCGCGCCGATGCACGGCCGATGGCATGAATCCCGCCATGAGCACCGACGGCCACGAGAACGGCTGCGAGCTTTCGCCCAGCAGCGAGCGGATCTTCCTCACCGTGAAAGACTCGATGCCCACGCGGCGGCGCAGCGTTTCGTGATGCGCCCGCTGCAGTTCCCACGCCAGCTGCATGCGCCGCGAAAGACGCGCGAGCGACGCGGCGTCGATGCGCGACTGCACGCGATCGAGGTCGAAGAAGCCGAGCAGCGCCTCCTGGGCATCGACCGGCATCGGCGGCACTTCCTGGAACAGGCGTTCCACGCAGCGCCAGCCGGTTCTTGCCTTTGCCTGCAGCGACCACAGCGCCGGCTGCGTGCGCAGCCATGCCAGCAAGGCATCGGCGTCGCCCTTCATGGCGAGTGCAATCGCTTCCTGCGCGATCGCATCGACGGCTTCCTGCGAGAGCAGCGGCTCGATCAGCGCGTTCTGCGCGGTGTCCTGCCCGTCTTCCTGCAGCGTGACGGGCTGCAGCGTTACGGGGGCATCCTGCTCCAGCGGGAACGCGGGTGCCTGACCGCCCTGCGAGCGGCACTGCGCCAGCGCGCGCTGGTACATCGCGTGCAGTTGCTGGAAACCTTCCGGATCCTCGTCGGGGCGCGTCGCGCGCAATCGCTGCGCGTAGGCCCGCTTGAGCGCGCGCTCGTCGGCGTCGCCCGCCAGGCCGAACCATTCCAGCGGTGAACTCACAGCGACTTCTCCAGGAGATCCATCGCATCGCCGAACAGGCGGCGATGCTCGCGTATCTGCAATTCATCCTGGCTGTCCAGCACGCTGCGGAACTGCATGATCCATTGCTGCAGCTGCTGGCGTGCCGATACGTATTCTTCGTACAGGCGCTCCGCACGCGCCAGCACGGCGAGGTTCTCCTGCTTGTCGCGCGGATGGATCTTGATGGCGTCGAGCGCCGCGAGGCGCGCGCGGATCTCGGTGGGATCGAGCACGCCGGGGTTCTGTTCCAGCACCAGTTCGTGGCGCGCACCGGTGGCCTGCAAGGTGGCTTCCACCTGCAGCACGCCGTTGATGTCGTAGGTGAAGCGCACTTCCACCGCATTCTCGATGGCGGTGCGTCGCGCCGGCAGGGTGATGTTGAGCGAGCCGAGCTTGATGTTGCGCTCGACCATCGGGTTCTCGCCCTGGTAGACGTTGAGTTCCAGCTGCGTCTGGTGGTCCTGCACCGGCTGGAAGCTCTCCGCGCGGCTCACCGGCACGGTGCTGTTGCGGTGGATGATGGGCGCGAAGTATCCCTGCTGGCGGCCGCCGGCCTCGTCGCGCCGCGATACTTCGATGCCGAGTGTGTAGGGACACACGTCGGTGAGGATGATTTCGTCCAGCCGTGCGTCGCGCGCCTTCAGCCCCGACGCCACGCAGGCGCCGAGCGCGATCGCCTCGTCGGGGTTCACGTGCCGCAAGGGCAGGCGGCCGAACATGCGCGAGACCAGGCGCGCCACCAGCGGCATGCGGCTGGCGCCGCCGACCAGCACGATCTCGTCCAGTTGCGCGGGTTGCAGGTTGGCGTCGCGCATCGCGCGTTCCAGCGGCGCGCGCAGGCGGTGCACCAACGGTTCGCTCAGGCGCGCGAAGCGTTCCTCGTCGATATCCCAGGCGATGGCCTGTTCGCCATGCTGCCATTCGATGCTCGTGGCGCCACCGTTGCCCAGCTGGCGCTTGGCGACTTCCAGGCGACGGCGGAGCTGGCCGCGCTCCTGCGGCGACAGCTTGGCCTGGTCGATCTGCCGTTCGCTGCAGACGGCCATTTCCAGCACGTCGAGGAAATCCTCGCCACCGAGGAAGTTGTCGCCCGCGCTGGCATGCACTTCCACCACGCCTTCGAACATCTCCAGCACCGACACGTCGAAGGTGCCGCCGCCGAGATCGAACACGAGGAAGCGCGAACCATCGGGTTTTTCCTGCAGGCCGTAGGCCAGGGCGGCGGCGGTGGGTTCGTTGATCAACCGTTCCACGCGGATGCCCGCGAGCTCGCCCGCCGCGCGCGTGGCCTTGCGTTGCGCATCGGAGAAGTAGGCGGGAACGCTGATGACCGCCTCGGTCACCGTCTCGCCGCTGGCGGCCTCGGCGTCCGCGATCAAGGCGCGAAGGATCAGCGCCGACAGTTCCTCCGGGCGAAACACGTGCGGGCCCAGTCGTGTTTCGCGCGGCGTGCCCATCCAGCGCTTGAAGGTGGCCACGCTGGCGGTGGGATGGCTCACCATCCGGTCGCGCGCGGCCTGACCCACGATCACGTGTCCGGCGTCGTCCACGCTCACCGCGGAAGGCGTGAGGTAGCCGCCCAGGGCATTGGGAAAGAGCACGGGGCCGTGTTCCCCATAGGTGCCGATGAGCGAATGCGTGGTGCCGAGATCGATGCCGACGATCATCCCTGACAGTTCCCCCTGTAGGTACGGGCCCAGTGTACCCAAGGTTCCGTCGCCTACACCGCGAGACGACAACGCCGATAGAATCTGCCGGTCCCCAAGGAGCCGCCATGCACCCGACCACGCCCGTCGACCCCTCCCTGCCCGCCGATGACGCCACGGCGAAGCACCCGCTGCGCCACCCGGCGGGCCACGGCCTGCTGAACAACGAAGAGGTCGCGGCGCAGGACGAGCTGCAGCACGAGGCGGCCTTGCGCGATTCGACCTTGCGCGTTCCGCGCTGACGCCGTTACACCAGCTGCGTCTTCACGCCCTTGGCGTCCAGCGCCTGCACGTATTCGGCGGGCGCGGCGGTATCGCTGATCACCAGATCCAGGTCGCTGACCGGCGCGATGACCGACAGGCTGCGCTGGCCGAACTTGCTCGCATCCAGCACCGCGACGGTCTGGCGCGAGACGCGGATCATCAGCGCATTGAGCGAGGCTTCCAGCGGATCGGGCGTGGTCACGCCCACGTCCGGGTCCAGGCCGTCCACGCCCAGGAACAGGCGATCGGCGGACAGCCGTGACAGCGCCTGCTCGGCGTCGGGGCCGGCCAGCGAATAGGAGGTCTGGCGCAACAGGCCGCCGAGCATCATCACGCGCACCGACGGCAGCGCGGAAAGCTCCATCGCGATGTTCAGCGCGTTGGTGATCACCGTGAGCGAGGTCCACTTCTGCTGGCGGATCTGCCGCGCGATTTCCACCGTGGTGGAGCCGGAGTCGAGGATGATGGTGTCGCCGTCCTCGATCAGTCGCGCGGCGGCCTGGCCGATGCGGCGCTTCTGCGCGTGGTGGCGCGTTTCCTTGATGTTGAGCGGCGTGTCCAGCGTGGTGGACGCGGCGGGCAGGGCGCCGCCGTGCGAACGGCTGATGGCGCCCGCGCGATCAAGCGCCTCCAGGTCGGCGCGGATGGTGACGGCGGAAATGTCGAACAGTGCCACCAGCTCGTCCACCGTGACGCGGCCGTGCTGGTTCACCATCTCCACGATGCGACGGCGACGCTCTTCCACCAGCAGTTTGGGCGGTGGTGCAGCCTTGCGTCGGGTCGTCATGGGTCCATTCCTAGGAGACGGGCGGCGTTGTCGTGGTACAGCTTGCGCAGGATCTCGCGCGGCAGGCCGACGCCGTAGATCGACCAGCGCCCCTGCGGCGGTACGGCGGCAGGAGCGTAATCGAAATATTCGTCTTCTGTCTCCAGGAAGCGGTAGTAGATCTCGTAGAGCTCATCGCCCAGCAGCTGCTGGGGCACGTCGTTGCCATAGGGCGCGGGCACGGCGTCGGTACCGAACAGGATGCGGTCCTGGTAGCGCTCGAAGAAGCGGCGCGCCATGCGCGGCTGGCGCCCCAGTTCGCTGATGCGCGCGCTGATGTCCACGTGCACGTTGGGATGGCGGTCCATGCAGGCGGCGATGGCGGCGAGGTCTTCCGCCTGGTTGCCAACATGCATCAGCACGAAGGTGGTGCCCGGGTGGCGCGCGATCACTCGGTCGCGCGCCCTGAGCAGGTCGCGGTGGCTGGGGTATTCGGGGCCATAGAACGACCAGTCCGGATGTTTCGAAAGCTCTTCGTAGCGCTCGTTGGTGCTGTCGCCCGGCAGGAAGAAGGCCTCCGGGTCGGAGGTGTGGATGAACACCGGCATCCGCAGCGCCGCGCAGGTTTCCCACATGGGATCGAAGCGCGCATCGTCCACGCCCACCCGTTCGCCCTGGTCGATGCCTTCGCGCAGGTACAGGCCCAGCGTCTTCAGCAGCTTCAGCCCGGCGGCGCCGATGCGATGGGCGTGCTCGATCGCTTCGGCCTGCAGGCGCGGGTAGTCCGCTTCGGCGAACAGCGCGAACGACGGTTCCGTCATGGTGCGGAAGCGGCCGGGCGCCACGGCGTCGAAGCGGGCGATGGTTTCCTCCAGCCCGCGGCCGGTGCCGCCGGTGAGGTTGACCATGGTGCGGATGCCCTTGCGATCCATCAGCGGCAGCAGCTCGGCGGGGTCGGCGAAATAGCTCATCGCCTCGCCCAGCGACACGCCGCTGCGCGTTTCGCTCATCCAGCTCAGGTGGGTGTGCACGTCGATCACCGGAAAGGCCGGCTTCTCCACCCGCGTCACCGGCACGTGCAGCATGCTGCGCGGCTGGAAGTCGCTGAGCGGGAGCTGCTCGCCCCGCGGAGCGGCGGCGGTCTGCAGCGGATTCTTGCCGCTGCCGCCGGCCAGCATCGGCGGCGCGCAACAACCACAACCGGTGCGCGTGGTGGTGAGGGTGCGGCGGCGCTCGGGGTCGAGGCGCCGCCGGTCGCGTGGGGTCGCGCGCAACATCGTCACGTCCTGCGTCAGCGCGGGTAGCGCGCCATGATCTCGTGCGCCTGGCGCGTCAACGCCACCGCCTGGTCGAACGGACGCAGCCACATGTTGCGGCCGAACATCACGCCGCTGGCGCCGCTCTGCATGTAGAACTCCACCTTGCGCAGCACGGCCTCGTCGTCGTCGTTCTTCTCGCCGCCGGAGAACAGCACCATGGTGCGGCCGGCCGAGCGCACCACGCGTGCGCAGCGCGCGCCGGCGTCTTCCTGCAGCTTGTCGTACGGCGCGGGCACGCTGGCCACGCTGTCATTGGGCTCGTGCAGCTTCACGATGTCGGCCCCCAGTTCCAGCGCCACGCGCGCGGCGTAGTCCTGCGCATACAGCGTATTGGTGCCGCCCTTGGCGTTCACCGCGCTGCCGCGCGGGTACGACCACAGCACCAGCGGCATGCCGAAGCGCTCGCAATCCTGGCGCACCTTCTCGAACTGGCGGAACTCGTCGTGCTGGCGCGGCGAGCCCACGTACATGGTGTAGCCCACCGCATCGGCGCCCAGGCGCACCGCATCTTCCACGGACGCGAACAGCGGCGAGGTCGCTTCCGCATCGCTGGGGATATTGGTCTTGCCGTTGAGCTTGAGGATCAGCGGCACGCGGCCGCAGTACTCGGTCATGTACTTCTCGGCCAGGCCGATGCCCAGCGCGATGGCGGAAAAGCCGCCGGCCGCCGCGAGCTCGAACTGGTAGCCCGGATCGACGGCCGGCGGGTGGGGGAAAAAGTCGGTCGGGCCGTGTTCCAGGCCCTGGTCCAGCGGCAGCACCAACAGCGAACCGTTACGCGGGCCGCTGCCGTACAGCAGGCGCCACAGGCGGGTGCGCTTGCCATGCGAAAGGGGCAGCGAAGCCAGCTGGGTTGACGAAAACGAAGGTGCTTGCAAGTTGTGTTTCATTTCGAATACCGTGATATTGAGGTTTCGTTAGATTTCGTTTTACATCATATTTCATCAGATGACCATGCCTGTCAAACCCGCCGCGAGTGTCTCGATGTTGGATTCCCTGCAAGCCGCCCCTGTCGCCGAACAGCAGAGGCGTGGCTACACCGACACGCTGCGCGAGATCCTCCAGCAGCCCGTTACCTGGCGTGATACGGCCGCGCGGCTCGCCGATACCGGCACGCGCTCGATGCTGACCTCGCTGCTCGCCGCGCAGCCCGCGCACATCGTGCTGACCGGTTCGGGCAGCTCGGTCTACGTGGGCGAGTGCGTGGCGCCGGTACTGCAGGCGGCGCTGGGCATTCCCTGCATGGCGATTCCCGCCGGCACGCTGCTGACCTCGCGCCGCGGCGTGCTGCCGGGCGGGCGCGGCCTGCTGGTGTCGATCGCGCGCTCGGGCGACAGCCCGGAAAGCACCGGCGTGGTCGACCAGGTGCTGGCGGCGGAGCCCGGCTATGCGCACCTCGCCGTGACCTGCAATGCGCGGGGCAAGCTGGCGACGCGCTACCGCGACGAGCCGCGCATGCATGTGCTGCAGCTGGACGAGCGCACCAACGACCGCAGCCTGGTGATGACCAGCAGCTTCACCAATCTGCTGCTGGGTTGCAGCGGACTGCGCCATGGCGCTTCGAGCGAAGGCGACGTGCGGCTGGCCGATGCCGCCGCGGCCGTTGCCGCCCAGCTGTTCGCGCGCTACGGCGATGCGCTGGGGCATGCCGCGGAACAGGCCGTGCCGGCAGCCGTCTATCTCGGCAGCGGCGCGGCGCTGGGTGCGGCGCGCGAATCGGCATTGAAGATGCTGGAGATGTCCGGCGGTGCCGTGCGCGTGTTGTCCGAAACCTTCCTCGGCCTGCGCCATGGCCCGATGTCGTGGCTCGACGAGCACTGCCTCGTCGTCGCGTTCCTCTCGGGCGAGCCCGGCGTGCGCGGTTACGAATACGACCTGCTGCGCGAGCTCCAGCGCAAGGGCCTGGGCGGCGCGCGCGTGGTGGTCGGCGAATCGATACCCGCGGACGTGGTCGGCCCCGGCGGCATCGCCATCGAATTGCCGGGGCTCTACGCGCTGGAGGAAGCACAGCAGCAGATGATCCACGTCGTCGTGGGTCAATTGCTGGCGTTCTTCCGCTGCCTGGCGCTGGACCAGCGCCCCGACGCGCCCTCGCAGGGCGTGCTCACGCGCGTGGTGGAGTCCTTCGCCATCCACGCGGAGGGCGGCGCATGAAATCCGTGCTGGTCGCCGGCGAGATCAATGCCGACCTGGTGTTCACCGGGTGCAACGAACTGCCGGCGTTCGGTCGCGAAGTGCTGGTGGAGGGCTTCCGGCAAGGGCCGGGCAGCTCGTCGATGATCTGCGCGATGGGCTTGGCGAAGCTGGGCGACGGCGTGCTGTTTGCCGGTGTCGCCGGGCAGGACGGCTGGGGCGATTACTGCATCGACGCACTGCGCGGTGCGGGCATCGATACCCAGGCCGTGCGCCGCGATGCAACCCTGCGAACGGGCCTCACGGTGGCACTGTCGGCGGCGCATGACCGCGCGCTGGTGACTTATCCCGGCGCGATCGATGCCTTGCGTGCCGAAGACATCGGTGACGATCTGCTGGACCGGGCAGGTCACCTGCATGTGTCCTCGTATTACCTGCAGCGGAGCCTGCAATCCGGACTGGGCGCCTTGCTCGCCCGCGCCCGCGACCGTGGCGTCACCACCTCGCTCGATCCCGGTTTCGACCCGGCGCGGCACTGGGGTAGCGCGCTGCGCGAACTGCTGCCGTTGCTGGACGTGTTCCTGCCCAATGCCCTGGAAGCCTGCGCGATCAGCGGCGCAGCCGCGCCGCGACAGGCCTTGCGAAACTTCGCCAACGGCGTGACTCGCACGGTGATCAAGTGCGGCGCGGAGGGTGCCATCACGCTGGGTGACGATGGCGCTGTCCTCTCCGTGCCGGCGATCCGCGTCGATGCGGCCGACAGCACCGGCGCGGGCGATTCCTTCGATGCCGGCTTCCTGCATGCGTGGCGGCGCGGACTGCCACTGCATGAATGCCTGCGCTGGGGCGCCGCGTGCGGCGGCCTCTCCACGCGAGGCGTCGGCGGCACCGCCACGCAGGCGGACGAAGCCGAAGTACGGCGGCTGCTGGCGGGCACGCCATGATCACGGTCGCCGGGTTCAACACCGCGATCGATCATCTGTTCCTGCTCGATGCCCTGGTGCCCGGCGCCGTCCAGCGCGCTTCGCGCGCGGAGCTGTATCCCGGCGGCAAAGGCTTGCATGTGGCGCAGACCATCGCGGCGCTGGGCGAACGCGTGCAGCTGGTGGGGCTTACCGATGCCGCGCATCGCAACCTGATCGCCCGCCGCATGGCGGAGCGCGGCGTGCTGTTCCATGGCGTCGAGATCGACCAGCCGCTGCGCACCTGCATGGCGGTGCGTGAGCGCGAGGGGCGCTTCACCGAGTTGCTCAGCCCGGGGCCGGAGATATCCACGTCCACGCGCGAGCAGTTGCTGCGCACGTGGTGGCGTTGCGCCGAGGAGAGCGAGCTGCTGGTGATGTCGGGCAGCCTGCCACGCGGTTTTGGCCCCGATACCTATGCGCTGATGGTGCGACAGGCGACCGCGGCGGGCCTGCCCAGCCTGGTGGATGCCAGCGGCGAGGCCCTGCAGCACGCGGCCGATTCCGGCGCGCACCTGTTGAAACCCAATCGGGACGAAGCCTCCGGCCTCGCGAGTGGCCCGGTGCGCACGCTTCGCGACGCGGCCGGGGTGGCGCGCGCGCTGCATGTGCGTGGCATCGCGCAGCCGGTGGTGACGATGGGCGCGGAAGGCGCGGTGGCCTTCGATGGCCACCAGGCCTGGCATGCCTCGATCGCCCTGGCGCACAGCGCGAACACCGTGGGTTCGGGCGATTGCCTGCTGGCGGGCTTGGCGGTCGCGCTCAAGCGCGGCGAGCCGATGGACGTGGCGCTGCGCCTGGGCGTGGCCTGCGGCGCGGCGAACGCGCTGGACGAGGAAACCGGCTACGTGCGGCGGGAGTGCGTCGATGCGCTGCTGGGCCAGGTGCAGGTGCGAAGGCTGGAAGGCTGGGGCGACGGCGGATCAAACCAAGGCCGCGGCTGATCCGCGGCATATCGATGATTTTCGTGCTGCGGTGCAGGCAGCAGGCAACGCGACAAGCGAGGTGGATGGCATGAACGAAGTGCTTGGGGAAGGCCGCGACAGCGGCGTCATGCAGGGCAGGCGCGCACGGAAACTGTCGTCGCGTGCGCGCCTTGGCGTTGTCCTGGCATCCGCACTCGGCGTGGCTGCCGGGGTCGCATCAGCCGCACCGGCAGGCACGAGCTTCGGCAACGCCTCCATCGGCGTGCGCTGGAACCTCGCCGACGGCAAGCTCGCCGACATGGTCGTAAGCGACCGCATCAATACGCTGGACATCCCGGTCAGCCAGCCGTTCGTGCTCACCTATCGCGATGGCCGCAAGCTCGACACCACGCAGCTGAAGCTGTTGTCGGCGCCGAAGGAGGGCAGGCTCAAGGCCGACCCCAAGGCATCGCGCGAAGCGGAACGCGTGCCAGGCCGCGCCATCAGCGCCACCTTCGGCGACGCCGAAGGTCGCCTGCGCATCGAATGGCAGTGGGTGCAGCGCGAGGGTTCGGACTACCTGCGCGAGATCGTGACGGTCACCGCGCTCAAGCAGGACGAGGACATCGCCCGCGTCGACCTGCTGCAGGCGAAGGCCGAGAGCACCGAAGTGGTGGGCTCGGTCTCCGGTTCGCCGGTGGTGGCCGGTCCCGACTACTTCGGCTTCGAGCATCCGCTCTCCTCCAGCGAGGCGTGGGGCAACCGCGTCAAGCTGTGGATCGACCGTGGCCTGCCGCTGCCCAAGGGCCAGTCGGTGACCTATTCGGCGGTGGTGGGCGCCACGCACGGCAACCAGCTGCGTCGCGACTTCCTTGCCTACGTGGAACGCGAGCGCGCGCACCCGTACCGCACCTTCCTGCACTACAACTCCTGGTACGACATCGGCTACTTCACGCCGTACACCGAGGCGCAGGCGCTGGAGCGCATCCATGCGTTCGGCGAGGAGCTGTCGGTCAAGCGCGGCGTGAAGCTCGATTCGTTCCTGTTCGACGATGGCTGGGACGACCGCAGCGGCAGCTGGAACTTCAGCAAGGACTTCCCGCACGGCTTCGCCCCGTTGCGCGACGCCGCCGCGAAATACGGCGCGGCACCGGGCATGTGGCTGTCGCCATGGGGCGGCTACGGCGCGCCGAAGCAGGAGCGCGTCAAGAGCGGCCAGGCCAACGGCTATGAAATCATCGATGGCGGCCTCGCGCTTTCCGGCCCCAAGTACTACCAGCGCTTCCACGACGTGACGCTGGACCTGGTGCGCAACGACGGCGTCAACCAGTTCAAGTTCGATGGCACCGGCAATGCGGACAAGGTATTCCCCGGCAGCCGCTTCAGCAGCGACTTCGATGCCGCCATCGCGTTGATCGACGACCTGCGCAAGGCCAGGCCTGATCTCTACATCAACCTCACCACGGGCACATTGGCGTCGCCGTTCTGGCTGCGCTACGCCGATTCGATCTGGCGCGACGGCGAAGACGACTGGCATGCCGGCGTGGGCACCGAGCGCGAGCGCTGGATCACCTATCGCGACCGCGAGACGTACCGCAACATCGTGGTGAAAGGCCCGCTGTTTCCGCTCAATTCGCTGATGCTCCACGGCATCATCTATGCGAAGGAGAACAAGCGCCTCAACACCGACCCGGGACATGACTTCGCCAACGAGGTGCATTCGTACTTCGGTGCCGGCACGCAGCTGCAGGAGCTGTACATCACGCCGTCGCTGCTCAGCAGCGCCGACTGGGACATGCTGGCCGAGACGGCCAAGTGGTCGCGCGCCCATGCGCAGGTGTTGAAGGACACGCATTGGGTCGGCGGTGATCCGGGACGTCTGGACGTCTATGGCTGGGCCGCGTGGACGCCGGCCAAGGCGATCCTCACGCTGCGCAACCCCAGCGACCGTCCCCAACTGGCGGTGATCGACCTGGCCAGGCAGCTCGAATTGCCGCAAGGCGGTGTGCGCCGGTTCCAGGCCCGCAGCCCCTGGCAGGCGGATGCGTCGCAGCCACCGCGCGAACTGGACGCGGATCGGGCCCAGGCCATCGAGCTCGCGCCGTTCCAGGTGCTGACGCTGGAGCTGACGCCCAACCACTGAGCCACGCCGTCCGCCGGCGCGTGCCGCCGGCGGACCTGACACCCTGGGGAGGAAGCGATGTCCACCTTCGATCCGACGCGACGCCAACTGCTGAAAGCCGCTGCCTGGCTGCCGCTGGCATCGGCCTGCGGACGCCTGGCGTTCGCGGGCGATGTTTCTCCGCCGGGCGCCGCGCAGGTGTCGCTCGTCGTGCATCCGGAACGCCTGGGCCGCGTCGTCAGCGACTCGCTGGCCGGGTTCAGCTACGAGACCCAGCAGTTGGAGAACCCGGCATTCTTCTCCGCGGACAACCACGCGCTGGTGCGCCTGTTCCGCGATCTCAGCCCGCGCGGCGTACTGCGCATCGGCGGCAATAGCAGCGACTACACCGTGTGGACCGCGTATCGCGGTGAAGTGCCGGCGCAACGCACGCACAAGGGCGGACCGCAGCGACCGGTGCTGTTGAAGCCGGAAGCCTTGCACACCCTGGCTGGCTTCCTGCGCGCCACGGGCTGGAAGCTGGTGTTCGGCGTCAATCTCAAGATCGGCGTGCCGGCGATGGCGGTGGAGCTTGCGCAGGCGGTGCGGCAGATCGTCGGCGAGAACCTCATCGCCATCCAGATCGGCAACGAAGCGAACAACTACGAAGCGGACTACGGCGCGTTCGATCAGGCCTGGACACCTTATGCGAAGGCCATCCGCGATGCCGGCGTGCCCATTGCCGGCCCCGATACCGGCGCGAACACCGACTGGGTGATCGAATATGCCAAGCGGCATGCGGGCGAGAACGTCTTCCTCAGCCGCCACTACTACAAGGAGGCCGCGCCGCGCGGTTCCATCGCGGATCTGCTGGCGGGCGACGCCGGTTTCCATGCCGAGGTCGAGCAGGCCATGCAGGCCGCCGACATCAGCCATCGGCCGTTTCGCCTCACCGAAGCCAACTCGTACTACCTCGGCGGCCGCGACGGTGTCAGCAACGTGTTCGCCTCCGCGCTGTGGGGTGCCGACTTCATGCTCGCCATGGCGCAGCGCGGCGTGGCCGGCGTTCATTTCCATGGCGGCACGCTCGACTCGATCGAAGCGTCGCTCGGGCGTACGGCCGACGCCTCGGCGACGGCCACCGACCAGGCGGCACGCCGCGATGCGGTGACTTCGCGCTATTCGGCCATTGCCGGCGACGCCACGCTCGGCTTCCAGGCTCGCCCGCTGTACTACGGCATGCAATTGGCGCAGCAGTTCGCTGGCGCGCAGATGGTGGCTGCCGACCTCGATGCGGCCGGCGTCAACCTGACAGCGTACGCGGCAATGCGTGGGCACGCGCTTCTCATCGCCTTGATCAACAAGGACGCCGGTCGCGACGCCACGGTGTCGTTGAACGGCCTGCGCGCCCGCGGCGAGGGGCGGCTCATGCGGCTGCGCGCGCCGGCGCTCGACAGCCGCAGCGGCTTGGTTTTCGAGGAGGGCGCCGATGCGGCGCATGCGGGACGCGAGGTGACCGTCGATGCGCGCGGCCGCTGCAGCGTCGTGCTGCCCCGCGGCAGCGCGGCCTTGCTACGTCTGGATCGTTTTGTCTGAAGACCTTCAGGGGACACCGCATCCGGCATGGCCGGCAGGTGGGCGTGGGTCTTGCGGAATCAGTGCGATGTCAATCCGAACAACGGGGAGAGTTGTTACATGAGCAAGCATGAGTTGATGAGCAGGAGCAGGCTGAGCCTGTTGATCGCAATGGCGCTGGCCAGTGGCGGCGTCTATGCGCAGTCCACGACCGGCAGCATTGTGGGGCAGGTGCCGACGGGCATGGGAGACACCGTCACGGTGCAGAGCGACAACGGCCTGCAGCGTGACGTGGCTGTCGACAATCGCGGCCGTTACGCGGCCAACCAGCTGCCGCTGGGCAATTACAAGGTGACCCTCAAGCACAACGGCGAGGTCGTGCAGACCCGCGACAACGTATCGTTGCGCGTGGGCGTGTCCACCGATGTGTCCTTCGCCGGGGCGGCGGGCAACGCGAGGGAGCTGGAAGGCGTGAAGGTGACGGCCAATGCCCTGCCCGCCATCGACGTCACCAGTGTCGACTCGCGCACGGTAATCACCGCCGATCAACTGGCCCGCTTGCCGTTGAGCTTTTCGGCCGAAGCCGTGGCGCAACTCGCGCCCGGCGTGGTGAACAACTCCGGTGGTTTCACCAGCGCCACGGGTGGTTCGCTGGTGAGCTTCGGCGGTTCGGGAGCCAACGAGAACGCGTACTACATCAACGGCTTCAACACGACCGATCCTTTGAAGTCCGAGGGTGGCATCACCTTGCCGTACGGCTCGATCGACCAGGAAGAGGTCTACACCGGCGGCTACAGCGCGCAGTACGGCCGCTCCGACGGCGGCGTGCTGAACATGGTCGGCAAGCGCGGCACCAACGAATGGCATTTCGGCGGCATGGCGAGCTGGGAACCGGCATCGACGCGTTCCTCCGCCAGGAACTGGTACTACCAGAACGGCCAGCCGGATCCGCCGCTGCCCACCGGCACGCTGTATGACCCGCGCGAGCAGAACGAGTACTGGGTGACCACGTACGACGCCTACGTGGGCGGGCCGCTGATCAAGGACAAGCTGTTCTTCTTCGCATCGGCCGAGATGGCGAAGAAGGAGGGCTCGTCGGTTGGCCCGGTCACGGGCTCGTCGCCTTATTCCGATTACAGCTATCACATGCCCAAGTGGTACGCGAAGCTGGACTGGAACATCAACGACAGCAACATCCTCGAGGTCACCGGCGCGTCCAACAAGCAGTCGTACGGCGCCGACCTGTACCGCTACGACTTCCAGAACATGGCGCCCGGAAAATTCGTGAGCCATGCGGACGGCACCAAGAACGGTGGCGACCTGTGGTCGGGCAAGTACACCGGCTACCTCACCGACAGCCTCACGCTGACCGCGCTGTACGGCAAGATGCGCACGACGGCGTTCCAGCAGCCGGTGGGCTATGACCCGGGTCTTGCCTACGTGGCGGGCATCACCGCACAGAATCCGGCCATCGTCGGCAGCCAGCCGCGCTACAACAACCAGACGACGTCCCAGCTCTACGATCCTTCGCGCGGCAACAGCGTGTCGAACCTGCGCATCAGCCTGGAATACAAGCTGGGTGATCACACGCTCACGGCGGGTATCGACAACCTGACGGCCGAAGCGCTCAACCAGGGCAAGGTTTCGTCGGGTCCGGGTTACACCTGGTCGTACGCGCATTCCAATTTTCCGCAGAATCCGATCGACCCGGGCCTGGGCGTGGGCGCGCCGGCCGACTTCGCCAATGGCCAGACGGGTTACTACGTGAAGAAGCTGGTCAACAGCCAGCTGGCCAACGTGAAGACGGTAGAGCACGCGCAGTACATCGAGGACAACTGGCAGGCGACCGACAAGCTGCTGCTCTCGCTGGGCATCCGCAACGACCAGTTCACCAACTACAACGCCGACGCGCAGCCGTACATCAAGCAGACCGCGCAGTGGGCGCCACGGCTCGGCTTCGCGTGGGACGTCAACGGCGATTCCAGCTTCAAGGTTTACGGCAACGTCGGCCGCTACTTCCTGGCCTCGCCGCTGGAGCCGGCGCTGAGCGCCGCCGGCGCCAGCCTCAGCACCACGCAGTACTTCACCTATAGCGGCATCAATCCGGATGGCACGCCCACCGGTCTCACCCAGATGTCGCCCCCGGTGTCGGCCAACAACAACTTCGGCATCCTGCCCGATCCCAAGACGGTGACCGCCAAGGACCTGAAGTCGATGTACCAGGACGAGTACATCCTGGGCTTCACCAAGATGCTCGGCACGTCATGGCTGTATGGTGCGAAGGCGACGCGACGCGTCCTGCGCAGCACCATCGACGACTTCTGCGACGTCGACCTGATCACCGAGAAGGCGCAGGCGCTGGGCTACAGCGTCAGTTCGGTCAACAGCTGCTACCTCATCAATGCCGGCCGCGCCAATACCTTCGTGGTGGTGGACGACGCGGGCCAGCATCACGACGTGAAGTTGAGCCGCGAGGAACTGGGCTTTCCGCCGGCCAAGCGCAAGTACTACGAGCTGGAAGCGTTCCTCGAGCATCCGTTCGATGGCACCTGGTACGGCAAGATCGACTACGTGTTCTCGCGCAGCTACGGCAACACCGAAGGCATGACGCAGTCGGACGTGCAGTCCGACGGTCCGAACGAATCGGCCGACTGGGACAACGCGCCGATCATGGTCTACAGCAATGGCGACCAGGGCAACGATCATCGCCACCAGGTGAAGTTCAACGGCTACTACCAGGTCACGCCGGAGTGGCTGGTGTCGGGCAACTTCTCGTACATCTCCGGCGGCCCGAAGGTATGCCTGGGTCTGTTTCCGGGCGACAACCCGGACCCGGCCGGCTATGGCTCGTCGTACCACTTCTGCAACTTCGTGCCGGTGACCCCGGGCAGCATCGGCCGCCTGCCGGCCCAGAAGCAGCTCGACGTGGGCGTGAAGTACACGCCGGCCTTCGCGGCGCAGCGCCTGGGCTTCCATCTGGACGTGTTCAACGTGTTCAACAACCAGGCGGTGGTCAACACCACACCGGCGCTGTATTCCAGCTCCGATGGCACGCCCAATCCGCTGTACGGTACGCCCAGGGTGATGCAGGCACCGCGTTACCTGCGCGTGTCGGTCACCTACGACTACTGATACGCCGCGTGCCGTCGTGCATCGCTCCTCGTGGTCATCCACGGGGAGCGATGGTCCATTCGGCGCGAGCGTCACGAGGAGCAGGCATGAAGCATGGGTTGTTCGCGATGATGGTGTTGTGCGCGGGCCTGGTCCCGGGTGCCGGCGCCGTGGAAGCTGCACGCGCGAAGGCGGCATCGGATGACGATCCGAATGTTCCCTATCGCACGTTCGACAGCACGCCGGCCATCACGATGGGGCCATTGCTGCTGGACATGTCCGATACCTCGGTGATCGTCGAATGGATGACCGATGCGCCCAGCGACGGCAGGGTGAGTTACGGCGAAGGCAAGCTCGATCACGAGGCGGTCCCCCAGGTGGATGGCATGGTGCCGGTGGGAACGATGCACCGCGTGGTCATCGACGGCCTGGCGCCGGGAAGCCATTACCAATACCGCGTTGCATCGCGAAGGGTGGTGGCGCTGAAGCCCTATTGGCCCGACATGGGGAAGACGGTGGAGAGCGCGACCGGCAGCTTCACCACCTTCGATGCCACGAAGAAAACCACGCGCTTGGCAACCATCACCGATACGCACGAGAACGTGGAACGCATCCGGGCATTGATGGGCCTGATCCACCAGGCGCCGGTCGATTTCGTCGTGCATACCGGCGACAGCCTCAACTATGTCGTCAGCGAAAACCAGATCAAGGACCGCTTCCTCGACCCGATGGCGAGCGGCCTGCAGGCGAAGACGCCGCTGCTCTACGTGCGTGGCAACCATGACTATCGCGGCGAGATGGCGCGCTCGTTCGGCGACTACCTGCACGCGCAGGACGGCCGCTATGTCTACACGCGTGACGACGGGCCGCTGCACATGGTGATGGTCGATACCGGTGAGGACAAGCCGGACGGCACGAAGGTCTACGCCGGACTCAACAACCTGGGCGATTACCGCAGGCAGGAACTGGCATGGTTTCGCCATGTGCTCGCCGATGAGCCGCGCACGAGGGCTGCTCCGTTCACCGTCGTGTTCGGCCACGATCCGGGTTGGGGCTGGGTCGATGGCCAGAACGATCGGTGGACGCAGGCGGCCAACCAGGCAAGGATCGACCTGTTCATTGCAGGGCATGAGCACCATTTCCAGCACATCAAGCCTGGCGAGCGCGGCAACGACTTTCCCATCCTGGTGGTAGGGCAGGACCAGGTGGCGCGCGTGGAAGCGAGCGATACCGAGCTCACCGTCAAGGTAGTGGACCGCACGGGCAAGCTGGTCGATGCTTTCATCCTGCGCCGCAAGCCCAAGTCGTGAGGTCGGCATCGTGAACCCGAATCCCGTGCATCGTCGTGGCCGCCTGGCCCTCCTTGCGGCCTTGTGCCTGGTGGCAAGCAGCGCGTTTGCCGGATTCGACACGGTGCCTGCACGGAACGCCCTGCAACGGCTGCTCCCGCGACACCAGGCGCAGTTCACGCTGGTCGCGCTGGAGGGCAAGGGGGCGGATCGCTTCGAGATCAGCGGCACCCCGGGTCACATCGTGGTGGCGGGAACGTCGCCGGCGACACTGCTGACGGGCGTGGAAACCTATCTGGAGCAGGTCACCCATACCAGCTTCGGCTGGCCCGGCGACAGCGTGGATCGCCTGCCTGTGATCTTGCCGGCACCCCCGTCGCCGATCAGCCGCATGTCGAAGGTGCCGGACCGCTTCGCGCTCAACGACGTCGACGATGGCTACTCCGATGCTTATCTCGACTGGCCCGGTTGGGAACACAAGCTCGACCTGCTGGCCTTGCACGGCATCAACGAAGTCTTCATGCCCATCGGCACGGAAGAGGTGTATCGGCGTACGTTGCGCGAGTTCGGCTACGACGACGCCCAGGTCCGCGCCTGGATTCCCGCGGCGGCGCACCAGCCCTGGTGGTTGCTGCAGAACATGTCGGCCTTCGGCGGGCCGATGTCGACGACGCAGTTCGCGCGTCGTACCGAACTGGCCAGGAAGATCGTGGCGCGCCTGCGCGAACTGGGCATGACGGCGGTGATGCCCGGCTACTTCGGCACGGTGCCGGCGGGCTTTGCCGAGCGCCACGCCGGCGTGCACGTGGTGGCACAGGGCGAGTGGGCCGGATTCACGCGGCCCGACTGGCTCGATCCGCGCGATCCGATGTATGCGCGCGTCGCCGCTGCCTTCTATCGCCACCAGCGCGAGCTGTTCGGCGACAGCACCCTGTACAAGATGGATCTGCTCCACGAAGGCGGCCGCGCCGGCGACGTGCCGGTGAACCTGGCCGCGCAGCATGTGATGCAGGCACTGCAGGCGGCCCATCCCGGCGCACGTTGGGTCATGCTCGGCTGGCAGCGCAACCCGCCCATCGCGGTGATCGACGCGGTGGATCACCAGCGGCTGCTGATCGTCGATGGCCTTTCCGATCGCCACGAAGGCCTGGACCGCGAACGTGACTGGCATGGCGCGCCCTACGCGTTCGGCGCGATCAGCAACTTCGGCGGACACACCACGCTTGGCGCCAATACCGGCGTCTGGTTGTCGCGATTCCCCGCGTGGCGCGACAAGCACGACAGTGCATTGCGTGGCATCGCCTATATGCCCGAAGGCACCGGTACCGATCCGGCGGCCTTTGCCCTGTTCACCGCATTGGCATGGCAGGCCTTGCCGGCAGAACCGGCGCCTTGGTTCGCCGACTACGCTGTCTATCGCTACGGCGGGCCCGACGAACACGCATCGGCTGCATGGCGGGTGCTTGCGGCAACGGCTTACGCGATGCCCTCGAATGGCTGGTCCGAGCCGCAGGACAGCCTGTTCAATGCGCGTCCCGATCTGGCCGTGCGCACGGCGGCGCGCTGGTCGCCGGAAAGCATGCGCTACGACGGCGCGCGCTTCGGCCAGGCCGTCTGCGAACTGCTGCAGGTGGAGCCAGCCTTGCGAAGCACCAGCGCGTACCGCTACGACCTGGTCGATGTGGCGCGCCAGGCGCTCGCCAATCAGGCGCGCGTGCTGCTGCCGCAGATCGGTGCGGCCTATGCATCCAAGGACGCCCCGCGATTCCGCACGCTCACCACGCAATGGTTGGGCGACATGGCCTTGCTCGACCGCCTGCTCGCCAGCGAACCGCATTTCCTGCTCGGAAGCTGGCTGGCGCACGCACGCGACGCCGCCGGCAATGATGAGGAGGCGGCCCAGCTGGAATACGACCAGCGCTCCCTCATCACCAGCTGGGGCGATCGCTCCGGCGCCGATCGCGGCGAACTGCACGACTATGCCAACCGCGAACTCTCGGGGCTCGTCAACGGGTTGTATGCGCCCCGCTGGCAGCGCTACTTCGATTCCTTGGCGGGCGCCTTGGACAAGGGGGCACCACCTGCGCCCATCGACTGGTTTGCCATGGAGCAGGCCTGGGCCCATGCGCGCGACGCGCAGCGAACGACGCCGCAGGGCGATGCCTGGCAGCTCGCGACCGAGGTCGCGACCCGGCTCGACCTCTGTCCGCGCGGCAGTCCATCGGGAGCGGGCTCACACTGACGGCGGCAGGCAGGGGCACGGCCTGATCATCCATGCATGCGCGGGCGCCGCCATCGCCGGTTCGATGGCTTACATGCGGAACACGCCGTAGCGCTGCGCTTCGATCGGCGCATTGAGCGAAGCGGAAATCGCCAGCCCCAGCACGCGGCGCGTGTCGGCCGGATCGATGATGCCGTCGTCCCACAGGCGTGCGCTGGCGTAATAGGGGTGTCCCTGGCGCTCGTACTGCTCGCGGATCGGCGCCTTGAAGGCTTCCTCGTCCCCGGCGCTCCACGTCTTGCCGCTGGCTTCGATACCGTCGCGACGCACGGTGGCCAGCACCGACGCGGCCTGCTCGCCGCCCATTACGCTGATGCGCGAGTTGGGCCACATCCACAGGAAGCGTGCGCCATAGGCGCGGCCGCACATGGCATAGTTGCCCGCGCCGAAGCTGCCGCCGATGACCACGGTGAACTTCGGCACGTGCGAGCACGCCACGGCGGTCACCATCTTGGCGCCGTCCTTGGCGATGCCGGCGTTCTCGTACTTCTTGCCGACCATGAAACCCGTGATGTTCTGCAGGAACACCAGCGGCACGTTGCGCTGGTTGCACAGCTCGATGAAGTGCGCGCCCTTGAGCGCGGACTCGGAGAACAGGATGCCGTTGTTGGCGATGATGCCGACCGGGTAGCCGTGGATATGCGCGAAGCCGCACACCAGCGTCTTGCCGTAGCGCGCCTTGAACTCGTGGAACTCCGAGCCGTCGACGATGCGCGCAATCACCTCGCGGATGTCGAACGGCCGGCGCGTGTCCTGCGGGATCACGCCGTACAGCTCCTCGGCCGGATACAGCGGCTCGCTCGGCGCCTTCAAGGCGAGCGGCATTGGCTTGCTGCGGTTGAGGCTGGCGACGATGTCGCGCGCAATGGACAGCGCATGCGCATCGTTCTCGGCAAAATGGTCGGCCACGCCCGACACGGACGTATGGACGTCCGCGCCACCGAGGGCCTCGGCATCGACCACTTCGCCGGTGGCGGCCTTCACCAGCGGCGGGCCGCCCAGGAAAATGGTGCCCTGTTCGCGCACGATGATGGTCTCGTCGCTCATCGCCGGCACATAGGCGCCGCCCGCGGTGCACGACCCCATCACCACCGCGATCTGCGGAATACCCAGGCCCGACATGCGCGCCTGGTTGTAGAAGATGCGGCCGAAGTGTTCCTTGTCGGGGAACACTTCGTCCTGCAGGGGCAGGAAGGCGCCGCCGGAGTCGACCAGGTAGATGCACGGCAGCCGGTTCTCCAGAGCCACTTCCTGTGCGCGCAGGTGCTTCTTGACCGTCATCGGGAAATAGGTGCCGCCCTTCACCGTGGCGTCGTTGGCGACCACCACGACCTCGGTGCCGTTTACCCGCCCGATGCCGGTGATGATGCCGGCGGCGGGCGCCGCATCGTCGTACATGCCGTGGGCGGCCAGCGGTGACAGTTCGAGGAACGGCGAGCCGGGATCGAGCAGGGCCCGGATGCGCTCGCGCGGCAGCAGCTTGCCGCGTGCGCTGTGCTTCTCGCGCGCCTTCTCGCCGCCGCCTTCGGCGCTGCGGGCGAGTTCCCGCTGCAGCTCCTCCACGAGGCCGCGCAGCTGCTTGCTGCTGGCCTGGAACTCGGGAGAACGGGGATCGATCTGCGACGGGATGACACTCATGGGGGAAGGGCTGCCGTTCGAAGGTAGCCTCACATGATAGTGGCCGGCGTCGTCCGGCTAAATCGGCGTCGCAGCATGGCGAACGCGCACAAAAAAACCGGCCGCACGAGGCGGCCGGTTTTTCAGAAGTACACGAGGTACTTAGTGACCCGCGGTCGTGGCCGGAGCCGGAGCAGCGGCCGTCGAAGCCGGAGCCGGGGCCGGCTGTTCGGCCGGAGCAGCAGCGGTCGAAGCCGGAGCAGCAGCCGGAGCTTCGGCAGCAGCCTTCTGAGCCTGTTCAGCGGAGCTCTGAGCCTGGTCAGCCGACTTCTGGGCGTCCTGCGCGGAATCCTGCGCGCCGTTGCTGCAAGCCGCCAGCAGCGCGACGAGCGCAGAGGCGAGAAGGGTACGCGTGAACTTCATGTTGAATCTCCTTTGCCGTGGAATGCCGTTTGGCGGGCGTATTAATAGCGCTTTCGCGGAAAATGCGCCACATCTTTGTGTAAAGAGGGGAAAACGGTTAACCCCGCTTTCATCGGCGACCGTAGGCCCGATCGCCGTAATCACCTTTAATCAAGGAGTTCCACCGCAACGGCGGTGGCTTCGCCGCCACCGATGCACAGCGACGCCACGCCGCGCTTGAGGCCGCGGGTTTTGAGCGCGTTGAGCAGGGTGACCACCAGGCGGGCGCCGCTCGCGCCGATCGGGTGGCCAAGCGCGCAAGCGCCGCCATTGACGTTGATCTTGTCGCGCGGGATGTCCAGTTCGCGCATGGCCGCCATGGCCACCACGGCGAAGGCTTCGTTGACTTCGAACAGGTCCACGTCGGAGACCTTCCAGCCGGCCTTTTCCAGCACCTTGTGCAGCGCACCCACCGGCGCGGTGGTGAACCACTCCGGCTCCTGCGAATGGGTGGCATGGGCCACGATGCGGGCCAGGGGGGCAAGGCCGCGGGCCTTGGCATCGTCCGCGGAGAGCAGCACCACGGCGGCGGCGCCATCGGAGATGCTGGAGGAGCTGGCGGCGGTGATGGTGCCGTTTTCCTTGCGGAACGCGGGCTTGAGCGTCGGGATCTTGCTGACGTCGGAGCGGCCCGGCTGCTCGTCGGTGTCGACCTGTACTTCACCCTTGCGGCTGGCCACGGTGACCGGAACGATCTCTCCGGCGAAGGCGCCGGACTGCTGCGCGGCCTTGGCACGCTCCACCGATTCGGTGGAGAACTTGTCCTGCTCTTCGCGGGTGAAGTGGTACTTGTCGGCGCACAGCTCGCCGAACACGCCCATCGCCTTGCCGTCGTAGGGATTGGTGAGGCCGTCCCACGCCATGTGGTCGACCAGGGTGCCGTCGCCGTAACGGATGCCGGTACGGGCGTTGACCATGTGCGGCGCGTTGGTCATCGATTCCATGCCGCCGGCCACCACGATGGCGGCCGAGCCGGCCTTGATCAGGTCATGGCCCAGCATGATGGCCTTCATGCCCGAACCACAGACCTTGTTGACCGTGGTGCAGCCGGCGGATACCGGCAGGCCGGCGCCGATCGACGCCTGTCGGGCCGGGGCCTGGCCGAGGTTGGCCGGCAGCACGCAGCCCATGATCACTTCGCTCACGTCGGTCGGCGCCAGGCCCGACTGTTCCAGGGCCGCGCGGATCGCAGTGGCGCCCAGGGTGGGCGTGGGAACGCCGGTGAACTGGCCGAGGAAGGAGCCAATGGCGGTGCGCTTGGCACCGGCGATGACGACGCTGACATCCGACATGGAAATCTCCGCAAGTACTTGATGGGGCTGAAAGTGCCCAAGGGGTAGCCGTGGAATTATCGCAGTCCGCGGCGGGCGGGGGCAAACCGGGCCGATTTGGTGCAGCCACGGGATCTTGCGCCCGTTTGGTTGCGATTTCGTTGTGCGACTATTCGACCCGACGTGCGTTGGTGGGACAGGGGACGTCATCGACGGGGTGAGGGCGATGAAGACGGGTACTCGAGCATGGCCATGCCGGCGCACCGCCGTGCTGGCGGGATTGGCCCTTGGCCTCACGGCCTGCGGCGGTGGCGGCGGGGGCAACAGCAACACGCGTCCGGCGCCTGCACCTGCGCCAGCGCCGGCACCTGCGCCGCCACCCTCCAGCAGCGTGGCGCAACCGCCGATCGACGCCCAACTGGGCATTACCAGCACCTATGCCGCGCACGCCGCCGGCTACACCGGCTCCGGGGTCACCATCGGCATCGTCGACACGGGCGTGATGTCCACTCACCCGGCACTGTCCGGAAGAGTCGTCAAGGAACTGGTCTACGTCGATCCGAGCACCAACAACCTGAAGGTCGACGACGTCAACGGGCACGGCACCTTCGTGGCCGAGATCGCTGCAGGAACGCCGTTCGGCCAATTTGCCGGCGGCATCGCGCCGGGATCGAGCATCGTCTCGGCGCGCATCATCGACGACAACGCGCCGGACGATAACGGTTCGACGCCTCCGGCACCGGTCAGTTCGTCGGATGCCATTCCGCTGGGGCAGGTCAACGCGGACCTCATCAACAGCGGCGTGAAGGTGATGAACAACTCCTGGGGCGGCATCAGCTGGAGCGCGAGCGACGGCGCGACGACCAAGGGTTTCCACGATGCCTACAGCCCCTTCATCAATACGTGGGGCGGCCTGGTGGTGTTCGCCGCGGGCAACGATTCGCAAGCCAACCCGAGCACGATCGCCGCCTTGCCCAGCCTCGCGCCGGATCTGGCAAAGGGCTGGCTTACCGTCGTCGCGGTCGACAGCAACGCCCCGGGCAAGCTGGCGAGCTATTCGAACCAGTGCGGCATCGCGATGAGCTATTGCCTTGCCGCGCCCGGCAGCGTGATCGTCAGCGGCAAGGGCGACACCACGACCGCCAACGAAACCTACTGGATCGTCGCCGGCACGTCGCTGGCGGCACCGCAGGTATCGGGCGCGGCGGCGCTGGTGTGGCAGGCCTTTCCGTATTTCAGCAATGACCTCGTGCGGCAGACGCTGCTCGGTACGGCCGACCCGTTGGGTGGCTCGCAACCCAACGCTACCTTCGGCTATGGCGAACTGGATGTCGCCCGAGCCGTGAAAGGGCCAGCCCAGTTCAACTGGGGCGATGTCACCGTCAACTTCAGCGGCAGTTCCACCTGGTCCAACCCGATTTCGGGTGCGGGCGGCCTGATCAAGCAGGGCACGGGCACGCTGACGCTGACCTACCCGGCGAGCTACACCGGCTTGACGCAGGTGCAGGGCGGCATG
This sequence comes from Dyella sp. EPa41, assembly GCF_016586165.1. Taxonomy (GTDB): domain Bacteria; phylum Pseudomonadota; class Gammaproteobacteria; order Xanthomonadales; family Rhodanobacteraceae; genus Dyella. Next base: position 50,731 of record NZ_BCPR01000032.1, read on the forward strand.
CTGGCCGCGGCGTCGCTGGCATCCAGCGTCAACATCGGCGCGCAGGGCGTGCTGACCAACACGGCCTCCGTCGGCGGCTCGGTGACGAATGCCGGCGTGCTGGCCCTGAACGCCACCGACATGACGATCCTCGGCAACTACACGCAGCAGGGCAACGGTCGTCTCGCGATGCCGCTGGGGGCGATCTTCCACGTCGCCGGCACGGCCAGCCTCACCGGCGGCGATCTCTACATCACGGGTGTGCGGCAGGGTTATCAGGTCAACGCGCATACCGACGTATTGACGACCGGCGGTGGACTGACCGGCACGTTCTCCGCGCTGGACGTCGCCACCGGCGTGCTGCTGTCCGCATCGCTCAACTACGACGCCACCGAGGCATGGTTGAACGTGAGCCAGGTGCAGGCAACCAACGTCACGGGCGTGACCTATACGCCGGCGTCCTACGGCGCGGCGCAGCGCGTGGACGGCGCGTTTGCGCAAATCAACGGCCAGGTGGCGCAGGGCACCGTCAGCGGATCGCCGACGACATCGGCGTTCGTCAACGGAGCGGCGTCGCTGCAGCAGGTCGCCACGGCCAGCGCCTTGCAGCAGTCGCTGGAAAGCCTGTCCGGCCAGTTGCACGCCGCCAGTGCGGCGATGACGTTCGAGGCCATGGACGCGGGCACGCGCGCGCTGTCCGGTCGCTTCGACCAGCTGACCGACGCCACGCGCGCCGGCGGCTGGACACAGGCGCTGGATGGCTACGGAAGCCTGAGCCGCAGCGGCTTCGCGAATGTCGGCTATGACCTCAACGGTTGGATGGTCGGCCAGGACCGGCGCCTGGGCGCGAACGGCGTCGTCGGTTTTGCCGTGAGCCAGAGCCAGAACCTGGGTCGTCTCGATGAATTCGCCGACCAGGGCGCGAGCCACGCGGTCGAAGGCATGTTCTACGGCGGCGTGGTGGGCAACCAGTGGTACGCGATGGGGCGATTGGGCGTCGGCACGTATCGCGAAGACATGCGCCGCCACATCGAGCTCGGCAGCGAGGTGCAGAACGTCGCCAGCGACACCCACGGCCGCTATGGCGTGGCCTATGGCGAAAGCGGGTTTCGTTTCTTGCTGGGCGCCATGCATGTGACGCCCTATGTCGACCTGCAGTACGCGGACATCCGGACCGATGGCTTCAACGAGGTCGGTGGCGACGGCTTCGGCCTCAAGGCAGGCTCGCAGACCATCGAACGATGGCAGGGCGGCGCGGGCGTGCGCGCCGGACGCGATTGGCCGCTGGCTGGCGGCGGCCAGCTCAGCCTGCAGGGTCATCTGCTCTGGCAGCGGGCTTTCAGCATGCGCGGCGCCATCCCTGACGCCAGCTTCGCCGCGCTCGACCAGTGGGCTCCCGTGGGTGGCATCGGTCTGTCCCGCTACGGCGGCGATGCCGGCCTGAGCCTGGACTGGATGATGTCGCCGCGATCCCGGCTGTCGCTGGGCTTCGACCGGTTCGTGGCCGAGTACGATCGGGGGCAGACGGAGACGCTGAGTTACCGTCTGTCGTTCTGACCATCCGCAACGGCCTTTTCCCACACGAGTACTGTCCTGCGCGGTAGCCGGGCGCAGGAACTTTCTGCGCAAGGTTGTGCGAATATGGAAAGAGGAGGTGCTGGCGGAGTCCAGTCGATCAAGGACCGCCGCGCTTGGATGGCACGGTT
>NZ_BCPR01000033.1 GCF_016586165.1 Dyella sp. EPa41
GTTCGGTCTTGCCGCAACGCCTCGCTCCGCACGCACCCTCACCCGCCCTACGGGCACCCTCTCCCGATGGGAGAGGGGTAAAGCGAGAAACGATATGAGCGAGAAGTTTGACGTCATCGTCATCGGCGCCGGCCCTGCCGGTTATGTGGCCGCGATCCGCGCCGCGCAGCTGGGCCTGAAGACCGCCTGCGTGGACGCCTTCGTCGGCAAGGACGGCAAGCAGGCCCTCGGCGGCACCTGCCTCAACGTGGGCTGCATCCCGTCCAAGGCGCTGCTGGACTCGTCCAAGCAGTACTACAACATCGCCCACAACCTGCCGGTCCACGGCATCACGGTGGAAGGCGCCAAGGTCGACCTGGGCACCTTCATCGGACGCAAGGACAAGATCGTCAAGCAGTTCACCGGCGGCATCGGCCAGCTGTTCAAGGCCAACAAGGTGACCCCGTTCTTCGGCAAGGGCAAGCTGCTGAAGGGCAACGAGGTGGAGATCACCGGCAACGACGGCGCCAAGCAGACCATCAGCGCCACCAACGTGATCCTCGCTTCCGGTTCGGTGCCGATCGAACTGCCGTTCGCCAAGTTCGACAACAAGTTCATCGTCGACAATGCCGGCGCGCTGGACTTCACCGAAGTTCCGAAGCGCCTGGGCGTGATCGGTGCCGGCGTGATCGGCCTGGAGCTGGGCAGCGTGTGGAAGCGCCTGGGCTCGGACGTGACCGTGCTCGAAGCACTGCCGGATTTCCTCAGCGTGGCCGATGCGGACATCGCCAAGATCGCCGCCAAGGAATTCGCCAAGCTGGGCCTGAACATCAAGCTCGGCGCCAAGCTGACCAAGGCCGAGGTCAAGGGCAACGAAGTCGCCCTCACCTATGAGGACAAGGACGGCGCCCATGACCTGGTGGTCGACAAGCTGCTGGTCGCCGTGGGCCGCCGCGCCTACACCGACGGCCTGCTGGCCGACGACACCGGCGTGAAGCTGGACGAGCGCGGCCGCATCGTGGTCGACGAGCACAACCACACCGGCGTGAACGGCGTGTGGGCCATCGGCGACGCCGTGCGCGGCCCGATGCTGGCGCACAAGGGTTCCGAGGAAGGCGTGGCCGTGGCCGAGTGGATCGCCGGCAAGGCGGGCCACATCAACCTCGACACCGTGCCGTGGGTGATCTACACCGAGCCGGAAATCGCCTGGGCGGGCAAGACCGAGAAGCAGCTGAAGGAAGAAGGCGTCCCCTACAAGGTCGGCACCTTCCCGTTCGCCGCCATCGGCCGCGCCGTGGCCATGAACGAGGCCATCGGCCAGGTGAAGATGCTCGCCCACGCCGAGACGGATCGTATCCTGGGCGTGCACATGGTCGGCCCGGGCGTGTCCGAGCTGATCGCCGAGTGCGTCGTCGCGATGGAGTTCAAGGGCTCCTCCGAAGACCTGGCCCGCATCGTCCACGCGCACCCGACGCTGTCCGAAGCCGTGCACGAGGCGGCGCTGTCGGTCGACAAGCGCGCCATCCACAAGGGCAACTGAGGGCAGGATGCCCTTGTCCCGTGCAGGCCATGGATGGCCGGCGACACGGGATCCACGGCCCGCTCGTGACAACATGGGCGGGCCGTTTGCTTTTCCCCCCGTCATTCCGGTGAAGGCCGGAATCCAGTAGCGTGACGATCCGATGGCCGCGAACCGGCCAACGGGTTCAGCTTCATCGCGACAACCCTACGGTGCCTTCACTGGATTCCGGCCTTTGCCGGAATGACGTTCGTTCCAACCACGCGCCCCCAAAAATCCCATGCCCCAACCCACCTCTCTTTGCGTCTATTGCGGCTCCAGCAGCGGCAAGCATCCCGAATACGTCGAGCAGGCCCGCGCCTTCGGCACCGAGATGGCACGGCGGGGCATCGCGCTGGTCTACGGCGGCGGCAAGGTCGGCCTGATGGGCACGGTGGCCGATGCGGTGCTGGCGGCGGGCGGCAAGGTCATTGGCGTGATTCCCCGCCAATTGGTCGACCTCGAGGTCGCGCACGCCGACCTCACCGAACTGGTCGTGGTGGAAACCATGCACCAGCGCAAGACGCGCATGTTCGAACTGTCGGATGCTTTCGTGGCCCTGCCCGGCGGCTTTGGCACCATGGACGAGATGTTCGAGATGCTCACCTGGGCACAACTCGGCCTGCATCGCTACCCTTGCGCGTTCCTCGACGTGCGCGGCTATTACACGCAATTGCGCGCGATGATGGACCACATGGTGGACGAGCGTTTCGTCCGTCCCGAGCAGCGCGAAAGCGTATGGTTCGGTCAGGACATGCAGCAGCTGTTCGACTGGATGGAAGGCTACCAGGGCAGCCATACGCCCAAGTGGATCGACCGCAGCAGTGTCGAAGCCTGATTCCGGCGAGAAACACGAACCGACGTAAGGAACGGCCATGAACACCCCCTCCCCCTTTCGCGCCTTCCGCATCCACAACGACGACGGCGGCTACCGCGGCGGCATCGAGACGATCAGCGCCGATGCGCTGAGCCCCGGTGAAGTGCTGGTGCAGGTGGCCTATTCCTCGGTCAATTACAAGGACGCGCTGGCCGGCACCGGCAAGGGCAAGATCCTTCGCCAGTACCCGCTCAATGGCGGCATTGACGTGGCGGGCACCGTGGTTGCCTCCACCGACCCGGCCTACAAGGAAGGCGATGCCGTGCTTTGCACCGGCAGCGGGCTGTCCGAAGTGCGCGACGGCGGCTACGGCGAATACGTCCGCCTGCCCTCGGCCTGGACCATTCCGCTGCCCAAGGGCCTCAGCCTGCGCGAAAGCATGATCATCGGTACGGCCGGCTTTACGGCCGCGCTCGCCCTGCTGCGCATGGAAGACAACCGGCAGACGCCGGCGCTGGGCCCGCTCGCCGTCACCGGCGCGACGGGCGGCGTGGGCATGCTGGCCATCGACATCTTCACCCGTGCCGGCTACGCCGTGCATGCGATCAGCGGCAAGAACACGCACTTCGATTTCCTGCGCGACCTGGGCGCCGCCGAGTGCATCGACCGCCACCAGCTGGCCTTCAGTGGCAAGCCAATGGATTCGGCGCGCTTCGGCGGTGCGCTGGACAATGTCGGCGGCAGCATGCTGGCCGGCCTGCTGCCGCTGATCGCGCCCTACGGCAACGTCGCCATCTGCGGCAACGCCGGGGGCATCGGCTTCGAGAGCACCGTGATGCCGTTCATCATCCGCGGCGCCAGCCTGCTGGGCATCGCCTCGGCGGGTACCGCGCGGGACATTCGCGACCGCGTGTGGGAGCGTCTCGCCGGCGACTGGAAACCGCAGCACCTGGAGCGCATCGCCACCCGCGAGGTGACGTTGGAGCAACTGCCGGCTATTTTCGATCACATGCTCGCAGGCGAGTCATTCGGGCGTACTCTGGTGCGCGTGGGCGCCGTCGCCTGACCGCCACGCTTGGAAGCGCGGCACCTGCGCCTTAGAATCAAACGAAACAACAAGGGGAATCCCACCTTATGGCACGCATCCTGATCGTCGACGATTCGCCGTCGCAGCTGTTGGGCATCAAGCGTATCGTCGAGAAGCTCGGGCACGAGGCCCTCACCGCGGAAGATGGCGCGGCGGGTGTCGAGGCGGCCAGGCGGGAACGCCCCGACCTGATCCTGATGGACGTGGTGATGCCTAACCTCAACGGTTTCCAGGCCACCCGCACCATCAGCAAGGATCCGGACACTTCGCACATCCCGGTCGTGCTGGTCACCACCAAGGACCAGGAAACCGACAAGGTATGGGGCCTGCGCCAGGGGGCGAAGGCCTACGTCACCAAGCCGATCAAGGAAGAGGAACTGGTGACCACGCTCAAGGAACTGCTGCCCGCCTGACCGAGGCCCAGTGCTCCAAGATGAAAACGGCGCCTGGTGGCGCCGTTTTCCGTTTGGCCGTCCGTACGGCCATCAATGCCGCGGATCGTATCCCTCGAACGCTCCCCTCAGCGCCTCGTACGCCTTGCGTTGTTCGTCGCTTTCCGCGACCGGCGTGCGAATCGACAACTCCACCAGCTGGTCGCCCGGATGAGCGCCTGGCAGGCCGCGCCCCTTGAGCCTGAGCTTGCGACCGGACTGCGAACCCGCGGGAATGCGCAGGTCCACCGCGCCCGCCAGCGTAGGCACCGGCACGGTCGCGCCGAGCGCGGCCTCCCACGGCGCGATGGGCAGCACGTGCAACACGTTGCGGCCGTCCAGCTTGAACCGCGCATCGTCGCGAATGCCGACCTCCAGCAACAGGTCGCCGTTGGCGGCGCCGCCGCTTCCGGCGTGCCCCTGCCCGGCGAGGCGGATCACCTGGCCCGGCTGGATGCCGGCGGGAATCTTCACTTCCAGCACGCGTTCGCCGCCGTGCCCATCCTGCAGGGCCAGCCGCGTGCGGCCGCCGTCGAAGGCGGTCTGCAGGTCGATCTGCACATGCGCGTGGACGTCGCCGCCGCGACGCGCACGCGGTGCGCCGCGCGGGCCGCCCGCACTGCGGCCAAACAGGCTCTCGAAGAAATCGCTGAAGTCGCCGCCGCTGTCGCCACCGAAATCGAAACCGTGGCTCTGGCCCCAGCCCGGCGGCGGACGAAACTGTTCGCCACCGCGATAACCGCCCGCGCGCAGCTCGTCGTAGGCACGACGCTTCTCGGTGTCACGAAGCACTTCGTTTGCTTCGTTGATCGCCTTGAACTTCTCTTCCGCGCCCGCTTCCTTGTTGCGGTCGGGATGGTATTTCTTGGCCAGCTTGCGATAGGCGGCCTTGATCTCGGCCTCCGTCGCTTCCGGCTTCACGCCCAGGATGTCGTAATAATCTTTGAATTCCACTGCAGCTCCCCGGCGACCGCTCCGCCCCGCGTGGCGTGCGGGAACTATCGCCCTCCCGCCGCCCCGCCGGCAAGGCAGAACCCGCCTGACTCGTTTGGGTAATGCATGGCGTTGACCGCCACCCTCTCTATGGTGGTTGAGATGGGTGCGAAAGCCACGTGATTCAAGGCGACAACCCACCCTGACAGGCGCTAGCATCCGCCTCTTCTCCTCCTGCAAGGCACCTTCCCATGAGCATCCAGGTCGGCCAGGCCCTGCCCGATGTCGAGATCCGCGCGATCGGCGAAAGCATCGAGCAGACCCATACCGGCGCGCTGTTCGCCGGACGCAAGGTGGTGATGTTCGCCGTGCCGGGCGCCTTCACCCCTACCTGCTCCAACCGGCACCTGCCCGGCTATGTCCAGCATTACGCCCAGTTCCAGGCGCGCGGCATCGACGTGATGTGCCTGGCGGTGAACGACGCCTATGTGATGCAGGCCTGGGCGGCATCCCAGCACGTGCCGCACGGCATGCTGATGCTGGCGGACGGCAACGGCAGCTTCACCCGCGCGCTGGGCCTGGAGCTGGATGGCAGCGGCTATGGCATGGGCCTGCGCTCGCGGCGGTTCGCGCTGTACGCCGAAGATGGCGTGGTGAAGCAGTTGCAGGTCGAAGCACCGGGCGAGTTCCGTGTGTCTTCGGCCGAGGCGATGCTCGACGCCACGGCCTGAGGCCGGGCTGCATACACTTCAGCTGATCATCGGGGGGAGTAGCCTCGACGCTCCCTTTGCCGCAGGACGGAAGCCATGAACAGCCGCGTGCACCGGATACCCGGTCCCGATCATCCGATCGAGGTCACACCCGACCCCTCGCATATCGTCGTTCGCATCGCTGGCCGCGTGCTGGCCGATACACGGTCCGCACTCACCCTGCGCGAAGCGTCCTATCCGCCGGTGCATTACATCCCGCGCAAGGACGTGGACATGTCGCTGCTCGAACGCACCGATCACCAGACCTACTGCCCCTACAAGGGCGACTGCTCGTACTACAGCATTCCGCTAGGCGGCGACCGCTCGGTCAACGCCGTGTGGACCTACGAGCATCCGTATGACGCGGTGGCGCCCATCAAGGACCATCTCGCCTTCTACCCCAACCGGGTCGACGAGATCAGCGTGACGCCCGCCTGACGGCGGGCACGCGGCACGCACTGGCGCAGCCGAACCTGCGCAGGTAACGTCGCCGGGTCCCGCGTCGGCCATCGTGTCGACACCCGTCGGGATGCCGCCCGTCACCCGCGTCAGGAGCTGTCTATGAAGCCGGAGTGTGCAAGTGCGTTCGTCGTCGCTGCTCTCATCGCTTTCGCTTCGCCCGGCCTCCACGCGCAAGCGGCCTCGCCCAACGAACAAGGCAGCTTCGTCCTCCACAAGTTCGCGCGGGCCATCGGCAAGGAAACCTACACGCTGGAGCGCAAGGACGGACAGCTGCTGCTCACCTCGGATTTCCTGTTCACCGATCGTGGCACCCCGGTACCGCTCAAGACCGAATACCGCGCGACCGACGAGGCGCATCCGCTGTCGTTGACGACGCGCGGCAACTCCTCGCGTTCCAGCGAATTGAACGACGATTTCGCCATCGATGCGGCGCGCACGCAGGTGTCGCTCGTGCGCGACGGCAAGAAGACGCTCTATCCCGCCAACGACCACACCTTCCTGATGGACGGCTATTCGCCGGTCGCCATGCAGCAGATGTTGATGAGGTACTGGCTTGCGCAGGGACATCCCGGGCGCATCGCCGCACCGCCGGGCAACGACATCCGCATCCAGCCCACCTCCGACCTGCACATCAAGGTCGCGGATCGGGACGTCACCCTGCATGGCTACCAGGTATCGGGGCTTGCATGGGGCAGCGAAGCGCTGTGGATGGACGACAACAACCAGTTGGCCGCCCTGGTCACGCGGGACGCGGAGTTCGATCACTTCGAAGCCGTGCGCGACGCCTATGAGCCGGCGCTGGGCACCTTCATCCAGCGCGCCGCCCATGATGGCCTGTCGACGCTGGCCCAGCTGGCCGCCAAGGGCCGGCAGCCGATCGTGAAGCGTCTCGTCGTCACGAACGCCACGCTGATCGACGGCACCGGTGCGCCGGCGCAAGACGATGTTTCCGTGTTCATGGAGGACGGGCGCATCACCCGCATCGCCCACGCCAGAGACCATGCATCGACCAAAGGCTATGACGTCGTCGACGGCCACGGCAAATTCCTGATCCCCGGGCTGTGGGACATGCACGCCCACTACGAGCAGGTCGAATGGGGGCCGGTGTATCTCGCCTCGGGCATTACCACCGTGCGCGATTGCGGCAACGTGTTCGATTTCATCACCGCGGTACGCGATGCGATCGACCAGGGACGCGGCATTGGCCCGCGCATCCTCATCGCAGGCGTGATCGACGGCACCGGGCCGATTGCCTTGGGCGCGGTCATTGCCGACACGCCCGAGCAGGCCAAGGCATGGGTCAAGCGCTACAAGGACGTCGGCGCGCGGCAGATCAAGATCTACAGCAGCATGAAGCCCGAACTGGTACCGGTGATCACGGCCGAGGCGCATCGCCTCGGCATGACGGTCACCGGCCACGTACCCGAAGGCATGACATCCGAGCAGGTGGTCAAGGACGGCTTCGACGGCATCAACCACGTTCACTTCGTGGCGCGCGACCTGTTGCACATGGAGCGCAACAAGCCGCTTCCCCCGCTGGATTTCACCACGCCGGACGCGACGCGCCAGCTGGCCCTGTTCCGCGAGCATCACACGGTCATCGATGACACGATCGTCCTGTTCGAGACGCAGATGCATCCGCCATCGACGCCATTGAGCGCGATCGAGCCTGGCATCACGCACGTGGCTCCCGAACTCGCCGCCGCGCTCGACAGTCCCGGCGTTCCGCCGGAGCGCGCGAAGCGCTACGACTATCTGCTCGCCACCTTGCGCGAACTGCATCGACAAGGACTGACCATCGTCGCCGGCACGGACCAGGCCATCCCGGGTTACTCGCTGCACCGTGAACTGGAAATCTACGTCGAGGCCGGCTTTACGCCGATGGAAGCCCTCATGGCGGCAACCAGCGTACCCGCGCGCGTGATGGGCCTGGAGAACGACGTGGGCACGTTGACCGTGGGCAAGCGCGCCGACATGGTGCTGCTCGACGGCGATCCGCTCGCCGACATCCACAACACGCGGCGCATCGCGAAAACCATCGAGGCGGGTGCGGTCTACGAGCCGGCGCCGCTTTGGCGATCGGTGGGCTTCAGGCCGTAATGGCATGGCCAAAGAAAACCCCGGCAATGCCGGGGTTTTCTTTGGTACATCGAACGGCGATCACTCGTTGTCGGTGGAAACGTCGTCACCGGCAACAGGCAGGTCGCCATCGGTCGCGTCGGGGGCCGAGCCCTCTTCGCCTTCACCGTTCTCGGCTTCCGCGTCGAGACGCACCACGCTCACCAGCTTCTCGTCGGCCGGCAGGCGAATGAGCGTCACGCCCTGGGTATTGCGGCCCAGCTGCGAGACTTCGGCCACGCGGGTGCGCACCAGCGTGCCCTGGTCGGAGATCAGCATCATCTCGTGCGCCTCGGTGACCTGCGTCGCGGCCACCAGCGCGCCGTTGCGCTCGGAGCACTGGATGCCGATCACGCCCTGAGTGCCGCGGCCCTTCTTCGGGAACTCGTCGAGCACGGTGCGCTTGCCGTAGCCACGCTCGGTCGCGGTGAGGATGTCGCCCTCGGCCGCCACGATCAGCGACACCACTTCGGCATCGTCGGCCAGCTTCATGCCGCGCACGCCGGTGGCGGTGCGGCCCATCGAACGCACTTCCGATTCGTCGAAGCGCACGGTCTTGCCGTTGGAGGCGAACAGCAGCACGTCGCTGTTGCCGTCCGTCAGCGCCACGTTGACCAGCGCATCGCCCTCGTCGAGATTGATGGCGATCTTGCCCTTCTGCAGCTGGAACGCGAACTCGGTAAGCGGCGTCTTCTTCACCGTGCCCTGCTTGGTGGCGAAGAACACGAAGCGGTCTTCGGTGTATTCGCGCACCGGGAGCACGGCCTGCACCTTCTCGCCCTCGCCCAGCGGCAGCAGGTTCACCATCGGCTTGCCGCGCGCGTTCGGGCCCGACTCCGGCATCTGGTAGACGTTGAGCCAGTACACGCGGCCAGTGCTGGTGAAGGTGAGCAGCGTGTCATGGGTGTTCACCACCCACAGCTGCTCGACGAAATCCTCGTCCTTCAACGCCGACGCGGAACGACCCTTGCCGCCGCGACGCTGCGCGCGATACGTGCTGGCCGGCTGGCGCTTCACGTAACCGGTGTGCGACAGCGTGACGACCACGTCTTCCGGCGCGATCAGGTCGAGGACGTTGAGGTCTTCCTGCGAATGCTGGATCTCGGTACGGCGCTTGTCGCCGAACTCCTCGTTGATCGCGATGAGTTCCTCGCGGATCACCGCGAGCAGGCGGGCGGGATCTTCCAGGATCTGGATCAGGCCACGGATGGTCTCCAGCACCTGGCGGTACTCGTCCGAGAGTTTCTCCTGCTCCAGGCCGGTGAGGCGATGCAGGCGCATGGCCAGGATTTCCTGGGCCTGCACTTCGGACAGCTGGTAGCCCTCGGCCTTGAGGCCGTCGCGCGGATCCATGTCTTCCGGACGCGAGGCTTCCGCACCCGTCGCCTGCAGCAGCGTGGCCACCATGCCCGGCTGCCACTTGCGCGCGAGCATGCGCTCGCGGGCTTCCTGCGGCGAGGCGGAAGTGCGGATCAGCTCGATCATCTCGTCGATGTTGGCGAGCGCGACCGTGAGGCCTTCCAGGATGTGCGCACGCGCACGGGCCTTGCGCAGTTCGAAGATGGTACGGCGGGTCACCACTTCGCGGCGGTGGCGGATGAACGCCTCGAGGATGTCCTTGAGGTTCAGCAGGCGCGGCTGGCCGTCCAGCAGGGCGACCATGTTGATGCCGAACGTGACCTGCAGCTGCGTCTGCTGGAACAGGTTGTTGAGCACCACGTCGGCCATCGCGTCGCGACGGATCTCGATCACCACGCGCATGCCGTCCTTGTCCGACTCGTCGCGCAGTTCGCTGATGCCCTCGATCTTCTTTTCCTTGACCAGCTCGGCGATCTTCTCGATCAGGCGGGCCTTGTTCACCTGGTACGGCAGTTCGTGGACGAGGATCGTCTCGCGGCCGTTCGACTCCGTTTCGATCTCGGTGCGTGCACGCACCAGGATCCGACCGCGACCGGTGCGATAGGCCTCGACGATGCCGGAGGAGCCGTTGATGATGCCGGCGGTCGGGAAGTCCGGCCCCGGGATGAACTGCATCAGGTCATCGATCGACAACGACGGGTCGTCGATCAGGCCGATCGTCGCGGAGATCACCTCGTTGAGATTGTGCGGCGGCACATTGGTGGCCATGCCCACCGCGATGCCGGCCGAACCGTTCACCAGCAGGTTCGGCACGCGGGTGGGCAGCACCAGCGGCTCTTGTTCGCTTTCGTCGTAGTTGGGACCGAAGTCGACGGTGTCCTTGTCGATATCGGCCAGCAATTCCTGCGTGAGGCGCGACATGCGCACTTCGGTGTATCGCATCGCCGCGGCGTTGTCGCCGTCGACCGAACCGAAGTTGCCCTGGCCGTCGACCAGCATGTAGCGCAGCGAGAACGGCTGGGCCATGCGCACGATCGCGTCGTAGACCGAGGCGTCGCCATGCGGGTGGTATTTACCGATGACGTCACCGACCACGCGGGCCGATTTCTTGTAGGGCTTGTTCCAGGCGTTGCCCAGTTCGTTCATGGCGAACAGGACGCGGCGGTGCACCGGCTTGAGGCCGTCGCGGACATCCGGAAGGGCGCGTCCCACGATCACGCTCATGGCGTAATCGAGGTAGCTCTGGCGCATCTCGTCTTCGATGTTGACGCGAATGACTTCTTTGGCGAGTTCTGCCATCAATCGGCTTCCCTGATGAAGAAAAGGGTCGCGGCACGCGCACCCTCCGTGCGTGTGCGAGCGACCTGGAAACAACCCATGGAGTGTAACACGTTTGACGTCGAATTCACAGTATTTATTGCTTGTGAATCAACAACTTAAACCGACGTCTTGGCGCGCTTGAAAAGCACGCCGCGGGCTGTCGAAAAATTAACCAGCGAGGCCGCGGCCGAGCTCGCCGCCACGGCCAGCGCGGGCCAGCGATGCAGCCAGGGATAGAACAGCAGGATGGCCGCGTAGGCGGCGTAATTGACCACGGCGCCCACGCTCATCAGCGCGACCCAATGCAGCCACTCGGCCCGCAGCGAGCGCCCGCTGAGACGATGCGCGAAGGTGTAGCGACGGTTCCACAACCAGGTCGCCGTCGCCGCCAAGAGGAACGACACCACGCGCGCGAGATACGCGTTCCAGTGTCCCCAGCTGACCAGTGCCTGTACCACGCCGGCATCGACCACCAGGCCGATGACGCCACCAATGCCGAACAGCACGACCTGCCGGCGCAACCCCATCAGCCGAACATCGCCTGCATGGCCTGGGTGCTCGGGCGTTCGATCACGCCCTTCTCGGTGACGATGGCGTCGATCAACGACGCCGGCGTGACATCGAACACGGGATTCCACGCCTGCGCGCCATCCACCACGGTGCGCCGCCCGGCCACCGCCAGCAGCTCGGCCGGATCGCGCAGCTCGATTTCGATGTCCTCGCCCGACGCCGTGGCCATGTCGACCGTGGACGACGGCGCCACCACCATGAACTTCACGCCGTGATGGCGTGCCGCGATGGCCAGCTGGTAGGTGCCGATCTTGTTGGCGGTGTCGCCGTTGGCGGCGATGCGGTCCGCGCCCACGATCACCCACTGCACTTCGCCCGAACGCATCAGGTGCGCGGCGGCCGAATCGGCGATGAGCCTGGCCGGCACGCCGTCGCGCACGAGTTCCCACATGGTCAGGCGGGCACCCTGCTGCCACGGCCGCGTCTCGCCCGCGTACACGCGCTCGACGCGACCGCTGGCCACGCCTGCACGAATGACACCGAGGGCGGTGCCGAAGCCCGCCGTGGCGAGCGAGCCGGTGTTGCAATGCGTGAGCACGCCCGAATGGGGCGCGATGAGGGAGGCACCCAGTTCACCCATGTGGCGGTTGGCGGCCAGGTCCTCGTCCTGGATTGCCTGCGCTTCGCGTTCCAGCGCCGCGGCATCGGCACCCGCGGCGACGCGTGCCTTCATGCGATCCAGCGCCCACATCAGGTTCACCGCCGTCGGGCGTGCGGCACGCAACATGGCCAGCGCGGCATCCAGCGGCTCGCCCAGCTTCGCGGCCAGCACCACGCCCCAGGCCGCGGCGATGCCAATGGCAGGCGCGCCGCGCACGGCCAGGTCCTTGATGGCCTGGGTCACTTCGGTCGCGTTGGCGCAGTCGATCCAGCGCTCTTCCTGCGGGAGCAGGCGCTGGTCGAGCAGGCGCAAGTGATCGCCCTGCCACTGCACGGCGCGAATGCGGTCGTAACGGTCGTAATCCATAGACGGTCTTGCCAATCGAAATAAACGGAATGCGGGCACGCCCGCGATGGGAAATCAGGGGCCCTCAGGCATCAACAGCCACAGCACCAGGTAAGCCACGATGCCCGAGCCGCCCAGGAAGGTGAGGACGACCCAGAGGATGCGAACCAGGGTCGGGTCCCAGCCCAGGTATTGGGCGATGCCGCCGCAGACGCCGGCGAGCTTCCTGTCAGTGAGCGAACGATGCAGGCGCTTTTCCATGGGCCATCCTCTTCACGGGCGATGGCTCAGTTTCGCGTACTGAGCCACTGATGGATAGCCGGCGGCACCTCGCGCTGGGCGCGACCGGAGACATAGATGCCGATGTGACCGCCCTTGAAGGCGAGCTGGGTGTAATCGGTCGTGCCCACGTGGCGACCCAACGCCCGCGACGCATCCGGCGGCACCAGGTGATCCTGCTCGGCGAATATGTTGAGCACCGGCTGCGTGATCATGCCGAGGTCGACCGGCTTGCCGCCGATCACCACCTCGCCCTTGACCAGTTTGTTCTGCTGGTAGAAATCCTTGATGAATTCGCGGAAGGCTTCGCCCGCCTGGTCCGGCGAATCGAAGATCCAGCGCTCCATGCGCAGGAAATTCTGCAGCTCTTTCGGATTGTCGAGGATGTCGACCAGGCCCACGTACTTCTGTTGGTTGAGGCGCACCGGCTTGAGCGTGAGATACACCCAGTTGAGCAGCTCGGCCGGGATGTTGCCCATGGTGTCGACGAACAGATCCACGTCCAGGTCGCGCGACCAGCTCGACAGCATGTTGTCGGGGGTCTGGAAATCCACCGGCGTCACCATGGTGATCAGGTTCTTCACCTTTTCGCCGTGGGTCGCCGTGTAGCACAGCGAGAACGTGCCGCCCTGGCAGATGCCGAGCAGGTTGATCGCTTCGGCGCCCGCGGCCTTGCGAACCGCGTCCACGCAGCGATCGAGATAACCGTTGATGTAGTCGTCCAGCGTCAGCCAGCGATCGGCGCCGTCCGGATAGCCCCAGTCGAGCAGATAGACGTCTTCGCCCTGCTCGAGCAGGTTGCGGACGAGCGAACGGTCTTCCTGCAGATCGGTCATCCACACGGTGTTGACCAGTGCGTACACGATCAGCGTCGGCGTCTTCGTAGAGGGCTTGCCCTGCCCCTTCATGTGCCACACCGTGAGCTTGTCCTCACGGTATACGGCCTCACGCGGCGTGTTGGCGTACTCGGGCTCGCGTTGATGCTGCAGGTTGCCCAGGCCGGCCGCGAGCTTTCGCTGGAAAGCGGCGATCTCTCCCGTCAAGGCGGCAGGTCGGAGGCGGTAGCGGTGGAAACATGGATGCTCCTTACTTGCGCGTGCGCGTGGAACCGCGCACGGCCGACTTGCGGGCGACCACCGCGGCGGCCGGCTTGGCGCGGCGCACCACGGCGTCTTCTTCGGCTTCGCGCTTGCTGCTGCGTGCAGCCGGACGCTTGGTGGCCCTCGCCTCCTCACCCTTGCCTGCCAGCTGGCGCTTCAGGGCCGCCACTTCCGCGCGCAGTGCGCTTACTTCATCCGAACCCGCGGACGCCGCGCGATCGCGCAGTTCGCGTCGCAGCTCGTGCAGGCGCTTGCCCAGCGCGGACACTTCGCTGCGCGTCGGCATGCCCAGCTCGCGACACATCGCATCCAGTTGCTGCTGCTGCAGCTGTCGCAACCGACCCTGTGCATTGACCATCTCGCCGTAGACGTGGCGAAACTCTTCTGACAAGGCAATCTGCGCGTAGGCCTCTTCGGCGCCATCCACCCACAGGTCGTACAGCGCCTTGAGCGATTCGACCTGGCGCGTCGAGTCGGTGAAATCTGCCAGCTTGGCCTGCAGGCGCTCGAAACCTTCGGTGTTCGCGCGCTGGATCAAGGCCTGGTACTTGCCCGACCAGTCCAGGTATTCCTGCATGGCTGCCGCGATTTCCTGCTGCTGCAGCTGGCGCTCGCGGGTGAAGCCGAATGCCGCCATGTGCTCCACGTCGAAGCGCATCCCGGACTGGCTGGACTGCAGCCACGATTGCCACAACTGGCCGAAGCTGCGCGCCGCTTCGCTGTCGATGGACGCGAACGCATGCGCGAAGGGCTGCCCGCCCAGGCTGGAAAACAGGTTCTGCAGCGCCTGCTGCCACTCGGCCGGGTTCTGGCCCAGGCCACTGCCCACCGCGCCCTGCAGCCATTCGTTGTAACCCTTCAGCGCGGCCATGCTGCGAGCCATCAGGTCGTCGGCACGCGGCATCGCGGCGCCTGGATGAGTGGGCGTGGCCTGCTGCTGCAGGTATCGGGTCCAGGTATCCCAGGATTGCTGCGCCAGCGCCTGGTAGTCCTTGAACAAATCACTCGCCTGGTCGGCCATGCCTAGATCCTCGTTACACCGCCGGCATCGTAGCAAAAGCAGGTTGCAGCGAACGCAAAAACGGCATTACGGACAGGCGCTTTCGATGTCCTGGGATCAGGAAAGCAAAAGCCCGGCGCATGGCCGGGCTTTTGCGCTTGCCTGCGGAGGATGACTCAGGCGTTCGCGCCTTCGTCCTCGGCCACGGCCTTCATGGACAGGCGGATACGGCCCTGCTTGTCCACTTCCAGCACCTTGACCTTGACGATGTCGCCTTCCTTCAGCTTGTCGGAGACCTTCTCCACGCGCTCGCTGGAGATCTGCGAGACGTGCACCAGGCCGTCCTTGCCCGGCATGATGGTCACGAATGCGCCGAAGTCCATCAGCTTGGCGACCTTGCCCTCGTAGATGCGGCCCGGTTCGACGTCGGAGACGATCTGCTCGATGCGCGCCTTGGCGGCGTTGGCGGCCTCGCGGTTGACCGAGGCGATGACCACGGTGCCGTCGTCGCTGATGTCGATGGTGGTGCCGGTCTCTTCGGTGATCGAGCGGATGGTGGCGCCGCCCTTGCCGATCACTTCGCGAATCTTGTCCGGGTGGATCTTGATGGTGAGCAGGCGCGGGGCGAACTCGCTCATCTCGGTGCGCGGGGTGCTGATCACCTTCGCCATTTCGCCGAGGATGTGCAGGCGGCCACGCTTGGCCTGCTCCAGCGCCACCTTCATGATCTCTTCGGTGATGCCGTCGATCTTGATGTCCATCTGCAGCGCGGAGATGCCATCGGCGCTACCGGCCACCTTGAAGTCCATGTCGCCGAGATGGTCTTCGTCACCCAGGATGTCGGACAGCACGACGAAGTCGTTGCCTTCCTTCACCAGGCCCATGGCGATACCGGCCACCGGCGCCTTCAGCGGGATGCCGGCGTCCATCATGGCGAGCGAGGAACCGCACACCGAGGCCATCGACGAGGAACCGTTGGACTCGGTGATTTCCGAGACCACGCGGACCACGTACGGGAACTCCTCGATGGTCGGCTTCACGGCCTGCACGCCGCGCTTGGCAAGGCGGCCGTGGCCGATCTCGCGGCGCTTCGGGGCGCCGAAACGACCGGCCTCGCCCACCGAGAACGGCGGGAAGTTGTAATGGAACAGGAAGGCATCCTTCGACTCGCCTTCCGGCGCGTCGATGATCTGCGCATCACGGGTGGTGCCCAGCGTGGTCACGACCAGCGCCTGGGTTTCGCCACGGGTGAACAGCGCCGAGCCGTGCGTGCGCGGCAGGACGCCGACGCGAACGGTGATGGGGCGGATGTCGTCAAGGTTGCGGCCGTCGATGCGGACCTTGGTCTTGAGCACGCCGTCGCGCATGGTGCGGTATTCGAGCTCGGCGAATTCCTTCGCCAGCTCCGCCTTGTCCCAGCCCTTGGCTTCGGCGTCGGCGGCCAGCGAGGCCAGCACGTCGGCCTTGATGGCGGCGATGGCGTCACGGCGCTGCAGCTTGTCGCGCACCTGGAAGGCGGTCTCGAGCTGGTTGCCCACGGCGCCCGCGAGGGCGGCGACGAGCGACTCGTTGCGGGCCGGCGCCTGCCAGGCCATGGACGGACGAGCCGCCTGGGTGGCCAGTTCGGCGATGGCGCGGATGGCCGTCTGCATCTGCTGGTGACCGAACACCACGGCGCCGAGCATCACTTCCTCGGACAGCAGCTGCGCTTCGGATTCCACCATCAGCACGGCATTGGCCGTGCCGGCGACCACCAGGTCGAGCTTGGAGGTCTTGAGTTCCGAAACGGTCGGGTTCAGCAGGTACTTGCCATCGGCATAACCGACGCGGGCGGCGCCGATCGGGCCCTTGAACGGGATGCCGGCGAGGCTCAGCGCGGCGGAGGCGCCCAGCATGGCCGGGATGTCACCGTCGATCTCGGGGTTCAGCGACACGACCTGCGCGATGACCTGCACTTCGTTCTTGAACTCTTCCGGGAACAGCGGGCGCACCGGGCGATCGATCAGACGCGAGGTCAGCGTCTCCTTCTCGGTCGGACGGCCTTCGCGCTTGAAGAAGCCACCGGGGATGCGACCGGCCGAGTAGAACTTCTCGACGTAGTCGACCGTGAGCGGGAAGAAGTCCTGACCTTCCTTCGCCTTGGCAGCGGCCACCACGGTGACCAGCACCACGGTGCCGCCCATGCTGACCATGACGGCACCGGAAGCCTGGCGGGCGATTTCGCCCGTCTCCAGTGTGACTTCGTGATTACCGAACTGGAATGACTTGGTTACTTTCGCCACTGTCTTTTCCTGAATTGGGAAGTGCGGCCGGGGATGGCCGCTTCTTGATCTTCGCGTCCACGAATGAACGCAAACATCAACCTTAGCGACGGAGGCCGAGGCGCTCGATGAGGCTCTGGTAACGAGCCAGGTCACGATCCTTCAGGTAGCTCAGCAGGCGCTTGCGCTGGTTGACCAGCTTCAGCAGGCCGCGGCGGGAGTGATGATCCTGCTTGTGAGCCTTGAAGTGGTCGGTGAGGTGGTCGATGCGGGCCGACAGCAGGGCGACCTGCACTTCCGGCGAACCCGTGTCGTTCGGCACGCGGCCGAAGTCAGCGATGATCTTGCCGGTCTGTTCTGCGGTAAGGGACATGATTAGCTCTTCCTAAAAAAACGGGTGCGAAGCTTGCGCAACGTCACGCCATGACGTTGCGCAAGCTTCGCCTAGATGAATGAAAATTCTGAAACAAGCTCCGTATTGTAGCGAGCGGAGCCCAACGACAACAAGACCGTCATGGTCATCCGGCATCCTGCCCGGTCCGCGGCAGGTTGAAACCGCGCACGATACGCAGCTTGCCCCCCGCATCCTCGCCCAGGGCGAGCAGCCGGCCATCCTCGGCAAGCACGACGAACTGCCCGTCCATGGGAGTCTCCAGCGGAATCTGCTGACCCTGTGAGACAGCAAGGCTGCGGGCCTCATCCAGATGAAGGGCAGGCAGCCCCGCCAGCCCAGCCGAGACCGGCAGCAGCACGGCGAGCAAGGCGTCGTCGCCCTGTGCGGCCAGCGCCTTCAGCTGGTCCAGGGTCAGCATGACCGGCTCCCTGAACGGCTCCACCCACACGCGCCGCAAGGCAGTGAGATGGGCTCCGCAACCCAGGTCTTCGCCAAGATCCACCGCGAGGCTTCGTACGTAGGTACCCGAGCCGCATTCGACATGGAGCGTGAGCGTGTCTTCGGTGCGCGACAGCAGGTCCAGCCTGTACACCTCCACCTCGCGGGCGGGCACGTCGACGGCTTCACCGCGCCGGGCCTTCACGTAGAGCGGCTCGCCGTCCTGCTTGATCGCGGAATAGGCCGGGGGAACCTGGGTAATGCGGCCGCGCAGTTTCGCCAGGGCCTGCTCGATGGCCTCGTCGGTCAAGGGTGGAACGGGCCGCTCCAGCACCACGTCGCCCTCGAGGTCCGCCGTGGTGGTGGTGACGCCCAGCCGGCACTCGGCGGTGTAGGCCTTGCGCGAACCCAGCAGCATGCCGGCGATCTTGGTCGCTTCGCCCAGGCACAGCGGCAGCAAACCGGTGGCCAGCGGGTCGAGCGCCCCGGTGTGGCCGCCCTTCTCGGCGCGAAAAATGCCCTTGCGGACGGCTTGCAACGCTTCGTTGGAGCTCTGGCCCAAGGGCTTGTCCAGCAGGACGATGCCATGCAGGTCGCGAAAACGGATGCGGCTTTTCTTCTTGCTCATGAGGTCATGCGGACCCGCCGCCCTGCCTGGGCGATACGGGCCATCCCGTTGCGATAAACACGCCTCAGTCCTCGGCGGAGTCCTCGGCCTCGTCCCTGGAAGGCGCCGGGTAGCGGCTGCTGTCCTGCCGCAGCAGCGTATCGATGCGTTCGCCCTTGTCGACCGAATCGTCGTACTTGAAGCGCAGCTCCGGCACGCGGCGCAGGCGCATGCTGCGGGACAGCTCGCGACGGAACTCCACCGCCAGCTCCTTGAGCGCCTTGACGGCCTCGGCCGAACGCTCCGGCTGCAACGCCGTCACCCAGACCGTGGCCCAATCGAGATCGCGGGTGACCTCGACGTCGGACACGCTCACCGACGGCAACCCGTGATCGCGCACGGCGGCATGGACCAGCAGGCCAATTTCGCGGCGCAGCTCTGCGCCGACGCGGTCGGTACGTTTGAAATCGCGTGAGGGCATGGTTGGAGCCGAGAATAGGGAATAGGGAATAGGAAAAGCGGGTCGTCAGGATACTCCGACGCCCCGCTTGGGTTCCATTTGGCGGGAATGGGTGGGGTAACCGGGAGTGCTTTTGCTATTCCCTACTCCCCATTCCCAACGCTGTAACGCTCCGCGTTACAGCGTGCGGGCCACCTCGATACGCTCGAAGCACTCGATCTGGTCACCGACCTTGACGTCGTTGTACTGCTTCACGGCGATACCGCATTCCATGCCGTTGCGCACTTCGTCGACGAGGTCCTTGAAGCGGCGCAGCGACTCCAGCTCGCCCTGGAAGACCACGGTGTTGTCGCGCAGCACGCGGATCGGCTTGCTGCGCTTGACCGTGCCTTCGATGACCATGCAACCGGCCACCGCGCCGAACTTGGAGCTGCGGAACACCTCGCGGACCTGCGCCACGCCGATGATCTCTTCGCGCACTTCCTTGCCCAGCAGACCCGAAGCGGCCTGCTTCACCTGGTCGATCACGTCGTAGATGATCGAGAAGTAGCGGACATCGAGGCCGGAAGTGTCGATCACCTTGCGGGCCGAGGCGTCGGCACGGACGTTGAAACCGATCACCAGCGCCTTCGACGCGGCGGCAAGCGTGGCGTCGGACTCGGTGATGCCGCCGACGCCGGCCGCGATCACGTTGACCTTCACGTTCTCGTTGCCGATCTGGCTCAGCGACTCGCGCAACGCCTGCACCGAACCCTGCACGTCGGCCTTGACCAGGATGTTGAGCGTCTGCTGCTCGGCACCCTGGCCCATCTGGGCCATGATGTCCTCGAGGCGGTTGGCCTTGCTGACCATGCGCGTTTCGCGACGCTTGAGCTGGCGCTCGGCCGCCACTTCGCGGGCCAGGCGCTCGTCGGCCACGACTACGAAGTCGTCGCCCGACTCCGGCACGCCGGACAGACCCAGCACCTGCACCGGGATCGACGGGCCGGCTTCCTGCACGGTCTTGCCGTTCTCGTCGATCAGCGCGCGCATGCGGCCGTACTCGATACCGCAGACGACGAAGTCGCCGCGCTTGAGCGTGCCCTGCTGCACCAGCACCGTCGCCACCGGGCCGCGACCGCGGTCGAGGCTCGATTCGATGACCACGCCGGAGGCCGGGCCGTCTTCGACCGCCGTCAGCTCCATCACTTCGGCCTGGACCAGGATCGCGTCGAGCAGGTCGTCGATGCCCATGCCGGTCTTGGCCGAGATCGGCACGAACGGCGTGTCACCGCCCCACTCTTCCGGAATCACTTCCAGGTTGCCGAGACCCTGCTTGACGTGGTCCGGGTTGGCGTCGGACTTGTCCATCTTGTTGAGCGCGACGATCAGCGGCACCTTGGCGGCGCGCGCATGCTGCACGGCTTCGGCCGTCTGCGGCATGACGCCGTCGTCGGCCGCGACCACCAGCACCACGATGTCGGTGGACTGGGCGCCGCGGGCGCGCATGGACGTAAACGCCGCATGGCCCGGGGTGTCGAGGAACGTGATGACGCCCTTGGGCGTTTCCACGTGGTACGCACCGATGTGCTGCGTGATGCCGCCCGCTTCGCCCGAGGCGACCTTGGTGCGGCGGATGTAGTCGAGCGTGGAGGTCTTGCCGTGGTCGACGTGGCCCATGATGGTGACCACCGGCGGACGCGGCTTCTTCTCACCTTCCAGCTCGGCGTTCTGCGTGTGGGCAGCCAGCGCGGCTTCGGCGTTGTTCTCGTTCGCGGCCACGGCCTTGTGGCCGAGTTCCTCGATCACCAGCACGGCCGTGTCGTGGTCGATGGTCTGGTTGATGGTGGCCATCACGCCCATCTTGAAGAGGGCCTTGACCACCTCCGAACCCTTGACCGCCATCTTGTTGGCCAGATCGGCGACCACGTTGTTGTCGCCCACCACCACCTCGCGCACGACCGCGGCGGTCGGACGGGTGAAGCCGTGCGGACCGCTGGCGGCCGGCGAGCCGCCGCGCGGTACGTCGCGGTTCGGGCCCTTGCCGGGCTTGCCGCGCTTGTTGCTGGAGCGGCGCGCGCGATCGGCGTCGCTCAGGTGCAGCTCGCCCGCGGCGAAGCGCTTGCCACCCGGCGTGTCGTCGCGGTCGCGCCCGTGGCGCGCCTTGTTGCGGCTGTCACCCGCCGAGGCAGCGGCGGGCGTGGAAGCGCCCGCAGCGGCCGGGCCCGGACGGTTCGCGGCAGGCGCTGCCGTCGAGGCGGTCTTCGAGGCCGGAGCGGCCGGCGTAATGACGACCTTCTTCTCGCGGCGACGCGGCTCGTGGATGGTCGGCACGATCATGCCGAGCGAACTGTGGTCGATGCGCTGCACCGCGGGCTCGGCGACGACGGCCGCCGGCTTTTCCGCAGCCTCGACCGGCGCTTCCGCCGGCTCGGGAGCGGCGGTTTCCGCGGCCGCGGCGCGCTGTGCCTGCTCGTGCGCACGCGCGACGGCTTCGGCTTCTTCGGCCTGCTGCTGGCGGCGCTGCTCTTCCTCGGCTTCGCGCTGGCGCTGTGCTTCCGCTTCGCGCTGATGCGCCTCTTCCTGGCGGCGGCGATCCGCTTCCAGGCGCTCGTTTTCCTCGTGGTCGCGCTGCTGCTGCGATTCCTGCAGCTTGCGCACGGCATCCTCGCGCTCGACGTCGCTGCCGGCTTCTTCGGCAATGACGCTGCGCTTGACATAGGTGCGCTTGGCGCGGACTTCGACGTTCACCGTCTTGGCGCCAGCGGCGCCGCGGGCGCCAGGCGTGGCCACCTTCAGCTCGCTGACCTTGCGGCGCTTGAGCGTGATCTGGCGTGGCGAGCTGTCGTCCGATTCGGCGGCGGCGAGTTCGCCCTTGCCGTGGGTGCGGCGCAGGAAGCCCAGCAGCTTCACCTTTTCGGTGCTGCTGATGATCTGCTCCGGATCGGAGAATTTCATACCGGCCTCGGCCAGCTGTCCGAGCAGCTTGTCCACCGGCATGCCAAGTACCTTGGCGAGTTGTTTGATCGTTACGTCCGACATCGTGTTCTTTCTCCGCCGTTCCCGCGCTAGGCCATGCAGTCACTTCCGCACGGCCACCCCCATCCCTGGTGGAAGGCGTCTCAGCCTTCCTCGGCGCGCCCATCCAGGGCGCCGCCGCCCGCGGTTAGCCACCCTTCTCCAGACGCTCGATCATCGGCGCGCGTGCAGCCATGATCAGCGCCGCAGCGCGATCTTCGTCCATACCCTCGATGTCGATCAGGTCGTCGACCGCGAGGTCGGCCAGATCGTCCACCGTCACCACTTCGCGAGCCGCCAGCGCGTACGCGGTGGCTTCGTCCATGCCCGGCAGCTGCAGGAGCTCTTCCGACGGCTGGTGCTCGTCGATGCTCTCCTCCACCGCCAACGCCTCGGTCAGCAGCGCGTCGCGGGCGCGGGCGCGCAGCTCCTCGACGATGTCCTCGTCGAAGCCTTCCACCGCCAGCAGCTCGGCGCTGGGCACGTAGGCGATTTCCTCGACACTGGAGAAGCCTTCTTGCACGAGGATGTTGGCGATCTCCTGGTCCACTTCCAGCTTGTCCATGAACAGCTGGCGCGCGGCTTCCTGCTCGGCTTCGCTCTTGGCGGCGACCTGGTCCTGCGTCATCACGTTGAGCTGCCAGCCGGTGAGCTTGCTGGCAAGGCGCACGTTCTGGCCACCGCGACCGATGGCCTGGGACAGCTTGTCCTCGGCCACGGCGATGTCCATGGAATGCTTTTCTTCGTCCATGATGATCGACTGGACTTCGGCCGGCGCCATCGCATTGATGACGTACTGGGCCTGGTTCTCGTGCCACAGGATGATGTCCACGCGCTCGCCATTGAGTTCGTTGGACACGGCCTGCACGCGCGAACCGCGCATGCCGATGCAGGCGCCGATGGGATCGGTGCGCGAATCATGCGCGACCACGGCGATCTTGGCGCGGTCGCCCGGATCGCGGGCGCAGCCCTTGATCTCGACCAGGCCCTGGCCCACTTCCGGCACTTCGAGCTTGAACAGCTCGATCATGAATTCCGGCGCGGCGCGCGACACGAACAACTGCGGGCCGCGGGCTTCGGAACGCACCTCGTAGAGGTAGCCGCGGACGCGGTCGCCGACGCGGGCCGACTCGCGCGGAATCGTCTTGTCGCGCGGGATGAAGGCCTCGGCGTTGCCGCCCAGGTCGAGGTAGACATTGCCGCGCTCGACGCGCTTGACGATGCCGGTGACCAGCTCGCCCACGCGCTCCTGGAACGCGTCGACCACCTGCTGGCGCTCGGCTTCGCGAACGCGCTGCACGATCACCTGCTTGGCGGCCTGCGCGGCGATGCGGCCGAACTCGGCGTTCTCGATCTGCGTCTCGATGTATTCGCCGACCTGCGAGTCTTCACGCTCGTCGACGGCGTCCATCAGGCGCACCTGGTGGTACGGCGATTCCATCTCGCCGTCGTCGGCGATGACTTCCCAGCGACGGAAAGTCTCGTAATCACCGCTGTGGCGGTCGATGCTCACGCGGATATCCGGATCTTCGTCCGGATAGCGCTTCTTGGCAGCGGACGCGAGCGCCGCTTCCATCGCCTGGAAAATCACTTCACGCGACACGCCCTTTTCATTGGCGACCGCGTCAACCACCAGCAAAAGTTCTTTGCTCATTGCAGCAACTCCGTAGACGCCGCCGGCGCCGATCGGTTTCGATTGATTTATTTCGAGGCCTTCTTGCCCGGTTTCTTGCCCGGCTTGGGCTGCGGCACGTAACCGAGCGCTGCCCAATCGGGTACCACGCGCGCGCTTTCCACCGCGTCGTGGTCGAACTCGAAGGTCTTCCCCTCTGCTTCCAGCGAGATCCTCTCACCGTCCACCGAGATCACCTTACCGCGCAGGCGGCGGCGTCCTTCCAGGGGCGCCTTCAGCAATACCTTCACTTCCGTCCCGGACACCTTGGCGAACTGCGCCGCGGTGAACAGCGGGCGGTCGATGCCGGGGGAAGAAACTTCCAATACATAGTGGCCCGGGATCGGGTCCTCAACGTCCAGCATCGCCGACAGTTCGCGACTGGCCGCCTCGCAGTCATCGAGGTTGACCTCGCGGCCCTCGGCGTCCAGGTAGACCCGCAGAGTACTCTGCCCCTGCGACGGGGTGAACTCCACGCCAATGCATTCCAGGCCCAGATCGGCCAGGACTTCGGTGAAGCGTTGAGCTAATGCCTGCGTATCCATGATTCGTCTACCGTACGGTCGCCAGAAACAAAAAATGGGCTCAAGCGGCCCATTCCCTGCTCTTCAAGGAGAGCATCCTCGCCGATGTCCCGACCCATCCAGACCTTTCCGGGGCACCCTTGGCGCAGCCAGCATCGAAGCGGCGTGTGACACATGTGCGACGCTTCCTTGCGCCCAACAAAAAAGCCTCACGAGGAGGCTTTCTTGTTCTAAGAAAGATCTGGTAGCGGGGGCAGGATTCGAACCTGCGACCTTCGGGTTATGAGCCCGACGAGCTGCCAGACTGCTCCACCCCGCATCAGAGTCCAGAAATAGTAGCGAGATGGCCGATTTCTTGCAAGCCGTTTCGCGAAATTATTTCAGTACTTCTTCAAAAACATCGTGGCGGAAGCATCCGCCACGATGCGCATCAACCGACGAAAACCCGCTGGCACCAGCCAAACAGCGGGCCCCAGGCAAAGCCCAGCACCAGCAGCGCCAGCACGTTCAAGGACAGCACCAGGCGCACCGACGCATCGCCCTGCAGGCGCACCTCGGTGCCTTCGACCGGCTTGTCGAAGTACATCACCTTGACCACGCGCAGGTAGTAGTAGAGGCCGATGATGGCAAACACGGCACCGACGATGGCCAGCCACAGGAAGCCGGCATGGATCGCGGCCTGCAGCACCAGCAGCTTGGCGAAGAAGCCAAACAGCGGGGGCACGCCAGCCAGCGAGAACATCACCAGCATCATCAGGAACGCCGCCCACGGCGAGCGCTGGTTCAGGCCCTTGAGGTCGTCGATCTCTTCGCATTCGAAGCCGACGCGTGCCAGCGCCAGGATCACGCCGAAGGCCGCCGTGCCCATCAGGGCATAGCTGATCGCGTAGAACAGCGCCGCGGCATAGCCCTCGGGGCCGGCATTGACCAGGCCCAGCAGCAGGTAACCCATGTGCGAGATGGTCGAATAGGCCAGCAGGCGCTTGAGGTTGCTCTGCACGATGGCCACGATGTTGCCGATCGCCAGCGACAGCACCGCCAGGCAGGCCAGCATCAGCTGCCAGTGCTGCGAGAGATCACCCAGGCCCGAGGCCAGCAGGCGGTAGGCCATGCCGAACGCCGCCAGCTTCGGCGCCGAGCCGATGAAGATGGTCACGGCGGTCGGCGAGCCCTGGTAGACGTCCGGGATCCACATGTGGAACGGCGCCGCGCCCAGCTTGAAGGCGATGCCCACGATCATGAAGATCAGGCCGAACACCAGCAGGTGCGGCATGCCCGTGTGGGCCGCGGCCATGTGCAGGCGTGCCAGGTCCAGCGTGCCGGTGGCGCCGTAGACCATCGACATGCCGTACAGCAGCATGCCCGAGGCCAGCGCACCCAGCACGAAGTACTTGATCGCCGCTTCCGAGGACAGGCGCGAGTCGCGGTTCAAGGCCACCAGCGCGTACGACGACAGCGTGAGCTGTTCCAGGCCCAGGTACACCGTCACCAGGCTGCCGGCCGAAACCAGCAGCATGATGCCGATCACCGCGAAGATCGACAGCGTGTAGAACTCGCCGACGAACAGCTTGCGGTCGACCAGGTAGGGCTTGGCGTAGACAAACACCAGTGCGGTGGCGAGCAGCGCGAAGACCTTGAGGATCTCGGCCACGCCGTCGCGCACGAACATGCCGCTGAAGGCGGTGACCGGCTGGCTGGGCTGGCCGCCCACCACCAGGTAGATCGCCACCACCAGCACGGCGATGGAGAGCCAATGCAGCAGGGGACGCTGTTCCGCCTTCATGAAGGCGTCCAGGAGCAGCAGCAAGCACGCTGCCGCCACCAGATACAGCTCCGGCAGCAGGATCAGAATGTCATTGAAATTCGGCATGATCAGTCAGTCCTGCTTAGATCTTGTGATTGCCAAGCTGCGTGACCAGCTGTGACACCGAGCTGTCCATCAGATGGACCAGCGGCTCCGGCCAGATGCCCAGCACCAGCGTGCCCGCGGCGAAGACGCCCAGCACGAACCACTCACGGCCGTTGATGTCCTTCATCTCGGCCACGTGCGAATTGGTAATGTCGCCCCACAGCACGCGCTTGACGAGGTATAGCGTGTAGGCCGCGCTGATGATCAGCGTGAACGCGGCGAACAGCGCGATCCACGGGTTGGCCTGGAAGCTGGCCAGGATCACCTGGAACTCGCCCACGAAACCGCTGGTGCCCGGCATGCCGCAATTGGCCATGGCGAACAGCACGTAGAAGAAGCCGAACCACGGCATCACGTTGATGACGCCGCCGTAGTCCTTGATCTGGCGGGTGTGCAGGCGGTCATACAGCACGCCGATGCACGAGAACATCGCGCCCGACACGAAGCCGTGCGAAATCATCTGCACCATGGCGCCCTGCACGCCCAGCTTGGCGGCGTCCAGGTTGTTGTTGCCGCGCACCAGCATGAAGGCGATGAAGATGCCCAGGGTGACGAAGCCCATGTGCGCCACGGACGAGTACGCCACCAGCTTCTTCATGTCCTCCTGCACCAGCGCGATGTAGCCGATGTAGATCACCGCGATCAGGCTCAGGCCGATCACCACCCAGGCGTAAGCCTCGGAGGCATCCGGCGTGATCGGCAGCGAGAAGCGCAGGAAACCGTAGCCACCGATCTTCAGCATCACCGCGGCCAGCACCACCGAACCACCGGTCGGCGCCTCCACGTGGGCGTCCGGCAACCAGGTATGCACCGGCACCATCGGCACCTTCACCGCGAAGGCGATCAGGAAGGCGAAGAACAGCCAGGTCTGCTCCTTCATGCTCAGCGGCAGCGCGGCCAGCTGGGCCAGGTCGAACGTGCCGGCCTTCAGGTACAGGTAGATCAGGCCCACCAGCATGAAGATGGAGCCGAAGAACGTGTAGATGAAGAACTTCAACGTGGCGTACACGCGCCGCGGGCCACCCCAGACACCGATGAGGATGAACATCGGGATCAGCATGGCCTCGAAGAACACGTAGAACAGCAACGCGTCGGTGGCGCAGAACACGCCGATCATCAGGCCTTCGAGCACCAGCATGGCGGCCATGTACTGGTGCGGGTTGACCTGGATGACTTCCCAGGCGCCCACGATGACCAGGATGCCCACCAGGGTGGTCAGCAGGATCAGCGCGATGGCGATGCCGTCGACGGCCAGCGCGTAATGCACGTTGAGGCCGGCGATCCAGAGATGGTCTTCCACCATCTGCTTGGCAGCATCGGACGCGTTGTACTGCGGCAGCAGGTAGAGGCTGACCGCGAAGGTGGCGATGGCCACCAGCAGCGAAATCCAGCGCGCGGCGTTGGGCCGGCTGGAGCCGGCGAGCAGCACGGGGATGGCGCCCACGATGGGGAGCCAGATCAGCAGGCTGAGCAAATGATTGAACATGGAGCAGGTTCCCTTATTGCCCGACCAGCCAATACCCGCCGAGCAGCAGGATAAGGCCGAGAATCATTGCGAAGGCGTAGTGATAGAGATAACCGGACTGCAGGCGGCGCACGCCGCCGGCGATGCGGTCCACCAGGCCAGCCGAACCGTCGACGAGCACGCCATCGATCACCGCCGTGTCGCCGCCCTTCCACAGGGCACGACCCAGCGCGATGCCGCCGCGGGCGAACACGATGTAGTACACCGCGTCGAACCAGTACTTGTGGTTGAGCACGTTGTAGATCGGCTTGAGCGCATTCTTGATGCGATCGGCCACCGACGGGTTGAACAGGTAGATGTAGGTCTGGATGGCGAACGCCGTCAGCACCAGCAGGAACGGCAGCTGCGTGAAGCCATGCAGCGCCATGCCGACCCAGCTGTGGAACTCCTTGCCGAGCTCGCCGAGCACGTTGTTCGCCTCGTTGACGTGGATGGCCGAGCCGAACCATTCGCCGTAAAGCAGCGGCTTGATGGCGAACGCACCGACCACGATGGACGGAATGGCCAGCAGGATCAGCGGCAGCGTCACCACCCACGGCGTCTCGTGCGGGGTCTGGTGCATGATGCCAGGCTCA
This sequence comes from Dyella sp. EPa41, assembly GCF_016586165.1. Lineage (GTDB taxonomy): Bacteria > Pseudomonadota > Gammaproteobacteria > Xanthomonadales > Rhodanobacteraceae > Dyella. Next base: position 28,071 of record NZ_BCPR01000033.1, read on the forward strand.
TGGTGGCCATGGTCGTCCTTGTGCTCGACGTGATGGCCGTGGCTGTGGTCGTGCACCACCGTGAAACGCTCCTTGCCATGGAACGTCAGGTACATCTGGCGGAACGTGTACAGCGCGGTCACGAAGGCACCGGCCATCACGCAGAAGTAGGCGTAGTTCGAGCCCCAGCGATGCGACTCGCCGACGGCCTCGATGATCGCGTCCTTCGAATAGAAGCCCGCGAAGAACGGCACGCCGCACAGCGCCAGCGAACCGATCCACATGGTGATCCAGGTGATCGGCATGTACTTGCGCAGGCCGCCCATGTAGCGCATGTCCTGCTCGTGGTGCATGGCGATGATCACCGAGCCCGCGCCGAGGAACAACAGCGCCTTGAAGAAGGCGTGGGTCATCAGGTGGAACACGGCGCCGGCATAGGCCGACACGCCCAGCGCCACCGTCATGTAGCCCAGCTGCGAGAGCGTGGAGTACGCGACGACGCGCTTGATGTCGTTCTGCACGATGCCGATGAGGCCCGTGAACAGCGCACCGGTCGCGCCGATCACCATCACGAAGCTGAGCGCGGTGTCCGACAGTTCGAACAGCGGCGACATGCGCGCCACCATGAAGATGCCGGCGGTCACCATCGTCGCGGCGTGGATCAGCGCGGAGATCGGCGTGGGGCCTTCCATCGAGTCCGGCAGCCACACGTGCAGCGGCACCTGGGCCGACTTGCCCATGGCACCGATGAACAGGAAGATGCAGATGACCGTGGCGGCATCCCAATGGGTGTTCTGCGTGATCTGCAGCGTCTTGCCCACCAGGGTCGGCGCAGCGGAAAACGCGGTGGCGTAGTCGAGGGTGCCGAGGAAATACAGCACGCCGGCGATGCCGAGCAGGAAGCCGAAGTCGCCCACGCGGTTGACCACAAACGCCTTGAGGTTGGCGAAGATCGCGGTCGGGCGCTTGAACCAGAAACCGATCAGCAGGTACGAGACCAGGCCCACCGCTTCCCAGCCGAAGAACAGCTGCATGAAGTTGTTGCTCATCACGAGCATCAACATCGAGAAGGTGAACAGCGAGATGTAGCTGAAGAAGCGCTGGTAACCCGGGTCCTCATGCATGTAGCCGATGGTGTAGATGTGCACCAGCAGCGACACGAAGGTGACCACCACCATCATCATGGCAGTGAGGCGATCGATCAGGAAACCGACGTGCGCGGAGTACTGGCCGATCTCGAACCAGGTGTAGATGTTGTGGTTGTAGACCGGGGCGCCACCGGCGGTGAGCTGGTAGAGCACGTAGATCGACAGGCCGCAGGCGATCGCCACGCCGAGGATGGTCACCGTGTGCGCGCCGGCCCGGCCGATGAAGCGGCCGAAGAAGCCCGCGAGCAGGCATCCGACGAGCGGCGCCAGCGCGATGGTCAGCAAAATGGAGGTAGACAGTTCCATCGGCTCAGCCCTTCATGCTGTCGATTTCGGCGACATTGATGGTGCTGCGGTTGCGGAACAGCAGGACCAGGATCGCCAGGCCGATGGCGGTTTCCGCCGCAGCCACGGTAAGGATGAAGAACACGAACACCTGCCCGGCCACGTCCCCCAGGAAGCGGGAGAACGCCACGAAGTTGATGTTGACCGCGAGCAGCATGAGCTCGATCGACATCAGCAGCACGATCACGTTCTTGCGGTTGATGAAGAGACTGGCCAGGGCGATGCTGAAGAGCACCGCGCCGAGCACGATGAAATGGGCGAGCGTGATCATGGGGTGGTCTCCTTGCCCGGTTCTGCCTGCGGCGCGGCGGGCACTTCGGCCGCCATCTTCACCACGCGGATGCGGCTGGCCGCCTTGACGCGGACCTGCTGCGAGGCCTGCTGGTGGCGCACGCCGGTGCGATGGCGCAGGGTCAGCACCACGGCGGCGACGACGCCGACGGTGAGTATCAGCGCGGCGATCTCGAACGGCAGCAGGAACTGGGTATACAGCGCATGGCCCAGCCATTCGGTGTTGGACATGCCGACGGCGGCGGCCGGGTCGGCGCCCATCACCGCCTGGTGCATCGCGCGCACGCCGATCAGCGCGAGCATTTCGCCCAGCATGACCAGGGCCACGATGATGCCCACCGGCAGGTACTTGATGAAGCCTTCGCGCACCCGCTCCTGGTTGATGTCGAGCATCATCACCACGAACAGGAACAACACCATCACCGCGCCCACGTAGACCACGATGAGCGCGATGGCGAGGAACTCCGCTTCGGCCAGCAGCCAGATGCAGGCGGTGCTGAAGAAGGTGAGCACCAGCGACAGCACGGCCTGCACCGTGTTGCGCAGGCTGATCACGCCCAGCGCGGCCACCACGGTCACCGCGGCGAACGCATAGAAGCAGACGAGTTGGAACATTTGAGGATCGATCATGATGTCCCTGCTCCTCAGCGGTACGCGGCGTCTTGAGCGCGGGCCGCGGCGATGTCCGCTTCGAAGCGGTCGCCGATGGCCAGCAGCTGCGGCTTGGTCACCACGTTCTCGCCACGCTGCTCGAAGTGGTACTCGTGGATGTGCGTCTCGACGATCGAGTCGACCGGGCAGCTCTCTTCGCAGAAGCCGCAGAAGATGCACTTGAACAGGTCGATGTCGTAGCGCGTGGTGCGGCGCTGGCCGTCGCTCTCGCGCGGGGCCGAATCGATGGTGATGGCGAGCGCCGGGCACACCGCCTCGCACAGCTTGCACGCGATGCAGCGCTCCTCGCCGTTGGCGTAGCGGCGCAAGGCGTGCAGGCCGCGGAAGCGGTTGGACTTGGGGATGTGCTCCATCGGGTAGCGCATCGTGTATTTCGGGCTGAACATGTAGCGCATGGTCAGGCCCATGCCCTTGAACAGCTCGATGAGCAGCAGGCTCTTGAAATAGTGAGTAACGCGGGACATGGTTTTCTTCAGCCTCCCGTGCCGACGGTGACCCAGCCGAAATACTTCATGCAGCCGGCGACGAGGACCCAGACGATGGTGATGGGGATGAACACCTTCCAGCCCAGACGCATGATCTGGTCATAGCGGTAGCGCGGGAAGCTGGCGCGGAACCACAGGAAGAGGAAGGCGAAGAGGAAGACCTTGGCGAACAGCCACAGGACGCTGGCATGGCCCAGGAAGCCCCACGACGCCGGCAGCGGCGACAGCCAGCCGCCCATGAACAGGATCGAGGCCAGGAAGCTGACCAGGATCATGTTGGCGTATTCGGCCAGGAAGAACAGCGCGAAGGCCGAGCCCGAGTATTCCACGTGGAAACCGGCGACGATTTCCGACTCGCCTTCCGCCACGTCGAACGGCGCGCGGTTGGTTTCGGCCACGCCCGAGATGAAGTAGATGATGAACACCGGCAGCAGCGGCCACATGAACCAGTCGCCGATGCCCTTGCTGCCCGCCTGCGCATGCACGATGTCGGTGAGGTTCAGCGAACCGGACAGCACCAGCACGCAGACCAGGCACAGGCCCATCGCCAGTTCGTAGGAGATGACCTGTGCGGCCGAACGCATGGCGCCCAGCAGCGCGTAGCGCGAGTTGGAGGCCCAGCCGGCGAGGATGATGCCGTACACGCCCAGCGAGGTCATCGCCAGCAGGTACAGCAGGCCCGCGTTGACGTTGGCCAGCACCATCTTGTCGTCGAACGGGATCACCGCCCAGGCGGCGAGTGCCGGCACCAGGGCGATCATCGGTGCCAGGTAGTACAGCGCCTTGTTCGCGCTGGTCGGAAGGATCACTTCCTTCAGCAGCAGCTTGACCACGTCGGCGAAGGCCTGCAGCAGGCCGAAGGGACCGATCTTGTTGGGCCCCATGCGCACGTGCATCCAGCCGATGACCTTGCGCTCCCACCACACGTACATCGCGACCGCGATCACCAGCGGCAGGACGATGCACAGGATGTAGACGATTGGCCAGATGATCTGGTTGAGGATCTGTTCGCCCATGTGCTTATGCCTTGCTCAGGGTGAGGGCCGCGCCGTACGGCGGCAGCGTGACAGTGTCGTCGTGTGCGGCTTCGATCCAGGCGGCGCCATCGGGCACGCTCGCATCGATCACCAGCGGCAGCACCGCATCGGCGATGCGGACCGCGGCGCCCTCGCCCAGGCCCTGGCGCTGCGCCTCATCGGCGTTCACGCGCACGGCCGGTGCGCGGTTCAGCGGATGCTTGCCCAGTGCCGTGGCGCGACGGAGCACGGCGTCGGTGCGATAGATCGGCCAGGTGGCGAGACGGGTCAGGCCCGCAGCCGCCGGACGCTGCGCCAGTTCGGCTCGCGGCTGGTGACTACGCTCGCTGATGCCTTCACGCAGGCCGGCCAGGTCGTCGAACTCGAAACCGGCGACCTTGAGCACGCCGCCCAGGGCACGCAGCACCTTCCAGCCCGGACGGGCTTCGCCCGGCGCCTTCGAACCGGCGGCCACGCTCTGGGCCAGGCCGTCGACGTTCACCAGGGTGCCGTCGATTTCCGGCAGCAGCGCGATCGGCAGGATCACGTTGGCCACTTCGCGCAGCACGGGGCTGGCGAAGGCGGAGAATGCGACGACCTGCTGGGCGCCCTTCAGCGCCTTGAGCAGGGCGGCGCCATCGGTGACGTCCTGCGGTTCGACGCCGTACAGCACGTAACCCTTGCGCGGCTGGGCCAGCATGGCCTGCGCGTCGAGGCCGCCATTGCCCGGCAGCACGCCGACCTGGGCCAGGCCCACGGCGTTCGCGCCGACCGGCAGTTCGTCGTAACCCGCACCGGTGGCTTCCGCGATGAAGCGCGCCACGGCGCGCAGCCACGAGGCCTGCGGATGGGTGACGGCCGCCTCGCCGAGGATGACCACGGCGCTGCCGCTCTTCATCGCGGCGATGGCGTCCTTGTCGCCCTGGTCGGACGAGGCGCCATGGATGGCCGCGGCCAGCGCGGACGGCGCGCTCGCGCCGCCTTCGACGGCCGCCTTGGCCAACGCCAGCAGCGCATCGACCAGCGCCTGCGGCGCCACGATGGCTTCGCCGGCCAGCTTGTAGTTGAAGTTGAAGCTCGCCGGGTTGACGGCGTAGACCTTGGCGCCCTTCTTCACCGCCTGGTGGATGCGGTGGTTGAGCAGCGGCATTTCGTGGCGCAGGTCCGAACCGACCAGCAGCGCGGCCTTGACCTTGTCCAGCTCGGCCACCGGCTTGGCGAACGCCATGGCCGCGGCGTTGTCGGCAAAGTCGAGCTGACGCACGCGATGGTCGACATGGGCGCTGCCCAGGCCACGGGCCAGGCGCACCAGCAGGTCGCCTTCCTCGTTGGTGGTGGCCGGATGGACCAGCACGCCCAGCTCGCTGCCCGGCACCGCCTTCAGCGATTCCACGGCCGCGCCCAGCGCGTCTTCCCACGTGGTGGTCTGCCACTGGCCGTTGCGCTTCACCTGCGGCGCGCTCACGCGATCCGCGGCGTACAGGCCCTGGTGACTGTAGCGATCACGATCGGACAGCCAGCACTCGTTGATCGATTCGTTGTCGCGCGGCACCGTACGCAGCACTTCACCGCGGCGCGTGTGCAGCCACAGGTTGGAACCCAGCGCATCGTGGTAGGCGATGGACGGCTTGGCGATCAGCTCCCAGGCGCGCGCCTGGTACTGGAACGGCTTGTTGGTCAGCGCGCCCACCGGGCAGACGTCGATGATGTTGCCCGACAGTTCCGTCTCGATCGTCTTGCCGATGTAGGTGCCGATCTGCAGGTTGTCGCCGCGGCTCATGCCGCCGAGTTCGTAGGTACCGGCGATTTCGCTGGTGAAGCGCACGCAGCGCGTGCACTGGATGCAGCGGGTCATCTCGGTGGCGACCAGCGGGCCGAGGTTCTCGTCCGCGATGGTGCGCTTGCGCTCGGTGAAACGCGACACGCTGCGGCCGTAGCCGAGCGCGACGTCCTGCAGTTCGCACTCGCCGCCCTGGTCGCAGATCGGGCAATCCAGCGGGTGGTTGATCAGCAGGAACTCCATGACGTCCTTCTGATACTTCAGGGCGACGTCGGTGCGGGTCTTCACCTTCATGCCTTCGGCCACCGGGGTGGCGCAGGCCGGCTGCGGCTTGGGCATGGGCTTGCCGCCCATCTCCACTTCCACCAGGCACATGCGGCAGTTGGCGGCGATGGGGAGCTTGCGGTGGTAGCAGAAGCGCGGGATGGCGATGCCGATGGCGTCGGCCGCCTCGATGATCATGGCGCCCTTGCGGATCTGCGTGGGCTTGCCATCGACCTCGATATTGACGAGGTCGAGGTTCGGTGCTGCGGGCTGCGCACTCATGCGGCGGCTCCAAGCTTGTCGTCGACGATGGAGCGACCGTTGACGATGTAGTACTCGAATTCATCCCAGAACTGGCGCAGGAAGCCCTGCACCGGCCACGCGGCGGCTTCGCCGAACGCGCAGATGGTGTGGCCTTCGATCTGGCCGGCAATGGCCTTCAGGCGGTGCAGGTCGTCCATCGTGCCCTGGCCGGCCACGATGCGGTCCAGCACGCGGTGCATCCAGCCGGTGCCTTCGCGGCACGGGGTGCACTGGCCGCAGCTTTCCTTGTGGAAGAATTGCGAGATGCGGCGGGTGAAGCGCACCGTGCAGACGGTGTCGTCAAGCACCACGATGGCGCCCGAGCCCAGGCCCGTCTTGAGGTCACGCAGGGTGTCGTAGTCGAACGGCAGGCCCTTCAGCTGTTCGGCGCGCAGCACCGGCATGGACACGCCGCCCGGGATTGCACCCTTCAGCGTGCGGCCCGGACGCAGGCCGCCGGCCATTTCCAGCAGTTCGTCGAAGGTGGTGCCCAGCGGCACTTCGAAGTTGCCGCCCTTCTGCACGCAACCGGAGACCGAGAAGATCTTCGGGCCGCCGTTCTTGGTCTTGCTCTGCGCCAGGAACCAGTCCGCACCCTTGCGCAGGATGGCCGGCACCGACGCGTAGGTTTCGGTGTTGTTGATGGTGCTGGGCTTGCCGTACAGGCCGAAGTTGGCCGGGAACGGCGGCTTGAAGCGCGGCTGGCCCTTCTTGCCTTCCAGCGATTCCATCAGCGCGGTCTCTTCGCCGCAGATGTACGCGCCGGCGCCGAGTGCGCCGTAGATGTCCACGTTGAGGCCGGTGCCCTGGATGTTCTTGCCGAGCAGGCCGGCCGCGTAGGCTTCCTTCAGCGCCTCTTCGAAATGCTCGAACGGCTCGTGATGGAACTCGCCACGCAGGTAGTTGTAGGCGACGGTCGAGCCCGTGCAGTAGCACGCGATCGCCATGCCCTCGATCACCGCATGCGGGTTGAAGCGCAGGATGTCGCGGTCCTTGCAGGTGCCCGGCTCCGACTCGTCCGAGTTGCAGAGGATGTACTTCTGCATGTCGCCCTTGGGCATGAAGGACCACTTCAGGCCGGTCGGGAAGCCCGCGCCGCCGCGGCCGCGCAAGTTGCTCTTCTTGATCTCCTCGATCAGAGCATTGGGATCGGGCTTTTCGGCGAGGATCTTCTTCCACGCCTCGTAACCACCGACCTGGGTGTAGCTGTCCATCGCCCACGGCTTGTCGAAATGCAGCGTGGTGTAGACGACCTGATGTTCTTTCGGTGCCGGACCGTATGCCATGGCGCCCTGCCCTTACTTGAGACCGTCGAGGATCTCGTCGATCTTCTGGATCGACAGACGCTCGTGGTAGTGACCATTGACGGTCATCGCCGGCGCGCTGGCGCAGGCGGCGATGCATTCTTCTTCGCGCTTGAGGTACACGCGGCCATCGGCGGTGCTTTCGCCGAGCTTGATGCCCAGCTTCTGCTCGCAATGCTTCACTAGGTCCTCGGCGCCATTGAGCCAGCAGGAAATGTTGGTGCAGATGGCGACGTTGTTGCGGCCCACCGGCTTGGTCTCGAGCATCGAGTAGAAGCTGGCGACCTCGTACGCCCACACGGCGGGCAGTTCGAGGTACTTGGCAACGGCCGTGATCAGTTCATCGGTGAGGAAGCCGTGGTTCTGTTCCTGCGCGGCAAACAGCGCCTGGATCAGCGCCGAACGCTTGCGGTCGGGCGGAAAACGGGCAACCCACTCCTCGATGTGATGACGAGTGTGTTCGTTGAGTACGACGAGCGGGTCGACGTTCTTGACCTGCTCGTAATTTCCGGTGGCTTTCATGGTTGTGTTCCTCCGGGCTCAGCGATCGACTTCGCCGAACACGAGGTCATAGGTACCGATCATCGCCACGACGTCGGCCAGCATGTGGCCGCGAACGAAGGCGTCCATCGAGGACAGGTGGGCGAAGCCCGGCGCGCGCAGGTGCACGCGAAACGGCTTGTTGGCGCCGTCGGAGACCAGGTAGCAGCCGAACTCGCCCTTCGGCGCCTCGACGGCGGCATAGGTCTCGCCCGCGGGCACGCCGTAGCCTTCCGTGAAGAGCTTGAAGTGGTGGATCAGCGCTTCCATGTCCTCCTTCATGTCTTCGCGCTTGGGCGGCGCGACCTTGAAGTTCTGGACGATGACCGGGCCGGGGTTGGCCTTCAGCCACTTCACGCACTGCTGGATGATGCGGTTGGACTGGCGCATCTCCTCGACGCGCACCAGGTAACGGTCGTAGCAGTCGCCGCCCGAGGCCACCGGGATGTCGAAATCCACCTCGGCGTACTTGGCATACGGCTGCTTCTTGCGCAGGTCCCACTCGATGCCCGAGCCGCGCAGCATCACGCCCGTCAGGCCCCAGGCCTGGGCCATTTCCGGCGAGATCACGCCGATGCCGACGGTACGCTGCTTCCAGATGCGGTTGTTGGTGAGCAGCTCTTCGTACTCGTCCACCTTCGACGGGAAGTCGTTGGCGAACGCCTCGATGAAGTCGAGCATGGAGCCTTCGCGCCAGCTGTTGAGGCGCTTGAGGTCCTTGCCCTTGTGCCAGGGCGACTCGCGGTACTGCGACATGCGCTCGGGCAGGTCACGGTAGACGCCGCCCGGACGGTAGTAGGTCGCGTGCATGCGCGCGCCCGACACCGCCTCGTAGACGTCCATCAGTTCCTCGCGCTCGCGGAACGCGTACAGGAACACGGCCATCGCGCCCAGGTCGAGCGCGTTGGAGCCGATCCACATCAGGTGGTTGAGGATGCGGGTGATCTCGTCGAACATCGTGCGGATGTACTGCGCGCGCTCCGGCGCCTCGATGCCCAGCAGGGTTTCGATGGCGCGCACGTAGGCGTGCTCGTTGCACATCATCGACACGTAGTCGAGACGATCCATGTAGCCGATCGACTGGTTGAACGGCTTGGACTCGGCCAGCTTCTCGGTGCCGCGGTGGAGCAGGCCCACGTGCGGGTCGGCGCGGACGATGGTTTCGCCGTCCATCTCCAGCACCAGGCGCAGCACGCCGTGCGCAGCGGGATGCTGCGGGCCGAAGTTCATGGTGTAGTTGCGGATCTCTTGCATGATCAGTTGTTCCGCCAGTTGTCGGCCGCCTCGGCCTTGGCCTGCAGCAGGTCGGCGTCGTCACGGATGACGCGCGGCACCAGCACGCGCGGCTCGATCGACACGGGTTCGTACACCACGCGCTTCTGCTCGGGGTCGTAGCGCACTTCGACGTTGCCGATCAGCGGGAAGTCCTTGCGGAACGGATGGCCGACGAAGCCGTAGTCGGTGAGGATGCGGCGCAGGTCCGGATGGCCTTCGTAGACGATGCCGAACAGGTCGAACGACTCGCGCTCGAACCAGTTCACGCCCGGCCAGATGCCGGTGAGCGAGGGCACCACCGGCAGCGTGTCGTCTTCGCCGAACACGCGCAGGCGCAGCCGCTGGTTGTTTTCCAGCGACAGCAGGTGCACCACCGACGCGAAGCGGCGTTTCTGCATCTCGGGACGCGGGCGGTCGGCCCACTTGAAGCGGCCCATGGCCTCGCCTTCCACGCCACGCGAGAAGCCGGTACCGGACACGGTTTCGGTGTCCCACTCGGTCTGGCCGTAGCCCAGGTAGTCGACGCCGCAGACGTCGATGGGCACGCCGAAACGGAACGGTGCCTCGTCGCGCAGCGCGGTGGCCACCGCGAGCAGGTCGGCGGCGGCCACTTCGGCGGTGACTTCGTTGCGTACGACGCTGATCTTCAGCGTGTCGCCGAATCGCGCGGAAAGGCGCTCGGCCAGCGAGTTGATCGGTGTATCAGTCATGGCTCAGCTGCGCCTTTGTCAGGAACGCGCGATGGTGTTGGTGCGGCGGATCTTCTTCTGCAACTGCAGGATGCCGTGGATCAGCGCTTCGGCCGTCGGCGGGCAGCCCGGCACGTAGATGTCCACCGGCACGATGCGGTCGCAGCCACGCACCACGGAATACGAGTAGTGGTAGTAACCGCCGCCGTTGGCGCAGCTGCCCATGGAGATGACCCACTTGGGATCGGGCATCTGGTCGTAGACCTTGCGCAGCGCCGGGGCCATCTTGTTGACCAGGGTGCCGGCCACGATCATCACGTCGGACTGGCGCGGACTCGGGCGGAAGATCACGCCGTAGCGGTCCAGGTCCAGGCGAGCGGCGCCGGCGTGCATCATTTCCACGGCGCAGCAGGCGAGACCGAAGGTCATCGGCCACATCGAACCGGTGCGCGCCCAGTTCATCAGCGCGTCGACGCTGGTGGTGGCGAAGCCGCGCTGGACGATCGGGTTGTCCTCGGCCGGACGCAGGATGTCGTCCACCAGGTTCAACGGCTGCGGGTTGTGCATCACCCGGTCAAGGGACGAGATCACTCCCATTCCAGTGCTCCCTTCTTCCACACGTAAGCGAAACCGATGACCAGCAGCAACAGGAACGTCGCCATCTCGATCAGGGCGATGATGCCGATCTTCTGGAACACGACTGCCCACGGGAACAGGAAGGCGATTTCCAGGTCGAAAATGATGAAGAGGATCGCCAGCAGGTAGTAGCGCACGTCAAAGCGCATGCGGGCGTCTTCGAAGGCTTCGAAGCCGCACTCGTAGGGCGAGAGCTTCTCCGACTCGGGGCGACGCGGTCCGGCAAGCAGGCCAACGGCCAGCAGGACCACGCCCAGGCCGGCGGCGACGCCGATGAACAGCAGGATGGGCCAATATTCGGCAAGCACGGTGAAACGTACCTCCGCGCCTCCATCGGCGCATCAGTGACCGTCGGGGAAAAACGGTCCGGAACCGGATTCGGCAGGCCACCAGGGCCATGGGCTATGCGCCACGTTCACATGCATTTACAGCCGCGAACGTCCGACTTTCCACGATCTGAGTCGGGAATCGCGACATTGTATCAGCGCGCTTAACAACAACAAGCCTTGACGGGTATTCGCAAGGCGATTCGCACACACCTTCGAACGCCTCGCGGCGAGCGGGCGCGGGCCATATCGACCAAGGTCTTACATGGTGAGCGTGGGGCGCTCGGAGGAAGTCATGCCGGCCAGCAGGTTCTCGATGCGGGTACGGGCCGCTTCGCCGTCGGCCGACTCGTTGAAGTGCACGCCGATGCCGGCGGTGCGGTTGCCCTGGGCGCCCACCGGCGTGACCCAGACCACCTTGCCCGCTACCGACAGGCGCTCACCTTCGTCGGTGAGGTTGATCAGAAGCACCACTTCGTCTCCCAACGCGTAGCGCTGGGCCGTGGGCGCGAACAGGCCACCGTTCTTCAGATAGGGCATGTAGGCGTTGTACAACGCCGCCGTGTCCTTGATCTTCAACGAAATAATGCCCTGGCGGGCGGCAATGGCCGGATTCATGACAGCTCCTGCGGGCCACCCTCGGCCCGACACCCTCATGCCGCGCATCCTAGCGACCGGCGCGCCCCAGCCACAAGCGATGCGTCGAAGGAATGTGACGGAAGGTGCGGCTTACAGCTCGCACCAGCCCCAGCGGTCGAAGATCCACGGCGACGGCAGGTTCATGTAGAGCTTGGCAAATGCCGGACCAGGCACCTCGTCGCCGAGCGCATGCAGGACATACCGGCCCTGCCCGTCCCGGGCGAGCGGCGCCTCGCGCCACGGCCAGCTGCGCGCACCCCGGCCGTCCACCAGCATCAGGTGCAGCCAGGGATGCCATGCAGCCGACGGCTGCCAGGGAAGTACCGGGGCGGTGACACGCGCGCCTGTCCCGCGAACCTGCAGGTAGCGCTCCGCGCGATCCGCCAGGCGGCGCATGCGCTTGCCGCTCAAGGCCATCTGGCTGCGATGGCAGGCCAATGCCGCCAGCTTGTTCGCATGCAGGCCCACCGAGGAGTCGAGCTTGACCCGTCCGGTCACATGGCCTTCACGACCATGGACCAGGTAGGCCAAGAGCTCCGGTGACGGGCCCTGCCAGCGGTCCAGGGCCAACCGGGCCAGGACATGGGCAGCGCTGTGGTCGGGGTGGTGATCGCCCAAGGCGGGAAGCGCCACCAGGTTCGGCTGGCACTCGTCGAGGCAGGCCAGCAGGCTGGCGACGCTCGCGTCGAGATCGGTACGCAGCCTCGCGGTAATACCCATGTCCGGCCACCCCAGGGCCTCCAGCGCCGAGGCGTCCACGCCCAACTGGGTCATGGCCTGCCCCACTTCAGCGCGCCGCCGCTCGCCCCACCGCCGGCGCTCGTCGACGCCGATGCGCACGCGACGCTCCATCCAGCGCTGTGGCCAGGGATTGTTGTCGCCATGGGTAAGCAACAGGATGCGCACCTCGCCGCCCGACTGGCGCACCTGTTGTATCAACTCTCCGGTGGCAATCGATTCGTCGTCGGGATGGGGCGCGATCACCAGCAGGCGCGTCCTTGCGTTCAGGCTGAAGGCCATGTCAGCCCCCCTGCTGCAAGGTCACGGGGCGCCAGCCGCGATCAAAGGCCTGCCCCCACACCAGCGCGACGGGAATGCCCCCCGCGGCCTTCAGGTGATGCACGCCTCGACTGAGATGCCAGTGATCGTCAACGGGGCCACCATCCACGCTTCCCCTGAGCTGGCGGAATCCATCGGTCAACACGTAGTTGCCGGGCAGCGCCACATCGACGACCTGGTCGGGCTCGGGGGTTGGAAACATGCGGCCGGCAACCCACACGTCGCGCCCGGCGGGCACGTAGTTCTCGACCACGAAGTGCGCGCTGGCATAGGGCAACCGCCGGGGCACGACCACCATGGTGCCGTGGGTCAGCAGTTCATCGACGATGGTGTCGGTCATCAAGCCTTTGCGCAGGCGACGCATGGCGAGGCTTTCAAGCACGGGGTAGTAAGGGCGCATGCGGAAAATGGTATCGCCCTTCGGATCCATGACGGTGTCGGTCTTGTCCGTATAACGCAGCACCAGCGTCAATTCGGCGCGCTGGGCGGCCAGTTCGTCCTGCCAGGGCGGCGCATAGGCCACCACGGCCGTAAGTTCGGCGCAGAGCATCAACAGGAAAAGGGCGGCGCGCAGCCGCGGCCTCAGGCTCAACCACGGCCAGTGCGCCGCCCAGCCGATGAAGGCGAGCACCAGCGTAGGAAGCACCGGCAGGAAATCCTGCTTGGTGATCAGCGGCCAGATGAACCAGATCAGCAGGAGATAGAGCCCGCCCTGGAACGAGAAGAAGACCGTCCAGTCGAATTCACCCAGCGAGCGCCGACGCACCTCGCGGATCGCCAGCACCAATGCCGCCGAACCGAGCAGGACAAACCACAGCAACTGCTGGGCTGCGTGGCGCTTGGCCGCCCCTCCGATGTTGTAGAGCACCAATCCATACCACGCCTCGCCCAGCACGCCCTGCGCGGCCAGCCACGCGACGAAGGCCATCGGAACGACCAGTAACCCGATGGCGGCTGCGGCCCAACACCGCAGGTTCGCGTGCGGCGCGCCGGCAGGCAGCAATAGCCGGAGCACGACGACGGTGACCAAGGTGGTGGTGATCAGCGCCAGCGTTTTCTGCGATACGGCGAGCGCGGCCCCGACCAGCAGGCCCGTCAGGAAAAAACGCCATGCACGGGGCGGCACGCCCACCACGAAAGCCAGCCCTGCCAGCCACAGCGCCATCCACATATCGTCGGTGCGGAACTGTCCGCTGACGATGAAGAAGCGTGGAAACAATCCGGCAAGCAGCACCACCACCCATGCTACGCGCCCACCGTACAGACGCCTCGCCATCCAGCCGGTGGCGCCCAGCGCCACGACGTACCAGAACTGCATGGCAAGTCGCAGCCAGGTGAGCACGTCGGCACGATCGTCAAACAGTTTCAACAGCGGCGAATGCAACCAGCCGAACAAGGGGCCGTGGTTGTCGAACACATCGCGATACGGCAACAGGCCCTGCGTCCACGCCCACGCGACGTGCGCATGCTGCGCTTCGTCGGAGTTAAGCGTGTACGCATTGAGCCATGCCAGCCGGAGCACCAGCAGGAGCAGCAGGGAAATCCACGGCCAGATGGGGAGGCGTTGCTGAAGTGGGGACTTCATGCCGCCAGACTAGGGAGACGGCCTGTCACCGGGCTTTCCCGTGGCTTGCGGCCGCTGCGGTCTCAATGCCAGCCGGCGAGCAGTTCCAGCAACAACAAGTCGCCACGCAAAGGGCCACGCAGCGATTCGCGCGTGCGATTGGCCGACATGTACCAGCGGTCCAGGGATTCGTCGTCCAGCTGGCTGGCCAGCGGTCCGGTGCTGCGCACGGCGCGTGCCTTCATCTCGTCCGCGGCCGCCTGCGCGGCGAACCAGAGGCGCTGCTCCGGTTCGTTGTCCAGCCAGCGACGAGCGACTTCCATCGCCTCGCCGCGACCCGCGGCCAGTGCACCGAGATCCTTGCGCACTTCCTGGCGCCGGGCCAACGCGCCCTCTTCCGCCCACACGCGCGCCATGCCGGGGTTGCCACCGGCGGCATCGAGCGCCGCCTCGGCATCCTTCACGCCCGCCTGCTGCAGCCAGGCGAGTGCCACCTCACGCGACGGCAAATGGAATTCGATGCGCTGGCAGCGACTGCGTATGGTCTGCGGCAGCCGCCACGGCGCGTCGGCGACCAGCAACAGCAGCGTTTGCGGCGAAGGCTCTTCCAGCGTCTTGAGCAGCGCGTTCGCCGCGGCCGCGTTCATGGCGTCCGCAGGATCGATGCAGACGATCTGCCAGCCGCCGAACTGGCTGGCCATGGCGAGCCGTGCGGATAGTTCACGAATCTGGTCGACGACGATTTCGCTGCGCTGCACGCCGTCCTTGCGCAGGCCGAAACTCAGCACCGAATAGTCGGGATGCGTGCCGGCCTCGAACAGCAGGCAGCTGCGGCACACGCCGCAGGGCTCGCCATCGCCCGGCTGCTGGCACAACAGGCCCTGCGCGAAGCGATGCATGAAATCACGCTTGCCCAGGCTGGCGGGTCCGCACAGCAGCAACGCATGCGGCATGGCATCGCGGGCGCGACGCGCCTGCAGCCGGCTCCAATGCTCCTCATGCCAGGGCATCACGCTCACGCGACGGCTCCAAACAGGTGGCGCGTGGCGTCGATGGCGGCCTCGAGCACCTGCGGCGGCGTGAGGCTGGCATCGATGACGCGAAAGCGCTGCGGTTGTTCTGCGGCACGCGCGCGATAGGTTTCGCGCACGCGTTCGAAGAACGCATCCGCTTCATTCTCGATGCGATCAGCCGCGCCGCGGCCCGCGGCGCGCGCGCGGCCGGTCGCCACCGGCAGGTCGAGCAGCAAGGTGAGATCGGGCGTCAGGCCTTCCGTCGCCCATTGCTCGAGCAGCGCGATGCGTTCCGTGGGTACACCACGACCGCCGCCCTGATAGGCGTAGCTGGCGTCGGTAAAGCGGTCGCACAGCACCCACTTGCCTGCTGCCAGCGCAGGCTCGATGCATTCGCGCACGAGCTGGGCGCGCGAAGCGAACATCAACAGCAGCTCCGCCTCGGCGGACATGTCCCGGCGCTCGGCGTCGAGCACGATGGCGCGCACGGCTTCGCCCAGCGGCGTACCGCCCGGCTCCCGGGTCTGCACCAGCGCCACGCCCTGCTCGACGAGATGCTTCTGCAAGCCGGCGAGCAACGTGCTCTTGCCGGCGCCTTCGCCGCCCTCGAGCGAAATGAATTTGCCACGCTTGGTCATTGGCAGCGCTTCAACTGGTAGCAGGCCACGTTGCGATTGTGCTCATCCAGCGAAGAGGAGAACACATGCGAACCGTCGCCACGGGAAACGAAATAGAGCTCGGAGCCTTGGGCTGGATGCAGCGCCGCTTCGATGGCCGGCTTGCCCGGCATCGCAATCGGCGTCGGCGGCAGCCCCTGGCGCGTATACGTATTGTACGGCGTGTCGGTGGTCAGGTCCGACTTGTGGATGTTGCCGGCGTAGCTCTCGCCCATGCCGTAGATCACCGTGGGATCGGTCTGCAGCAGCATGTGGTTCTGCAGGCGCCGCACGAACACGCCGGCGATGCGTGGCCGCTCATCGGCACGCCCGGTTTCCTTCTCCACGATGGAGGCGAGGATCAGCGCATCGTATGGCGTCGCCAGCGGTACCTGGCTGTCGCGCTGGGCCCAGAGCGTATCGAGCATCTTCGCCATCGCCGCGTGGGCGCGACGCAGGATGTCCAGGTCGGTGTCGCCTTTCACGTAGGCGTAGGTCTCGGGCAGGAACCGCCCCTCCGGCATTTCACCGGGTGCGCCGATTTTGACCATCAGCTGGGCATCATCCAGGCCGGCGCCGTCCTGCCGGAGCTTGTCGGCCTTGGCCAGTGCCTGGCGCAGGTCACGAAACGTCCAGCCGTCGACGATGGTGAAATTGCGCTGCAGCACCTTGCCCGCGGCCATGTTGAGCAACAGGTCGCGCGGCGTCATGCCGGTGGTCAGCGCATATTCGCCCGCGTGCAGGCGGCCCGCCACCCGCAACTGCTCGGCCAGTACCCGCCAATACAGCGGCCCCGTCGTGGTGACGTGCTGCCCGCGCAGCAGGCCGACCACGTCGCGCAGGTTGCTGCCCTTGCCCACGTCGACGCTGGGCGTCTGCGCGGAAACCGCCAGCGGGCTGCGCACAAAGCGCTGGTAGTCGATCCAGCCGTAGGCCACGGCGCCCGCCATCGCCAACAGCACCAGCAGGGCGAACACGCGCCAGAACGCCCGGCCCCGCATCTTCATTCGGTTCATGCCTGCTCCATCGGGAAACCCAGCCCGCGCCAGTGCTGCTGCATGGCGCGGGTAACCGGGCCGGGACCATACACCGTATCGCCCACGGCCTGAACGGGCAGGATGCCTCGGACACTGGAACTGAGGAAGACCTCGCTGGCACGTTGCAGCTCGTCCGGACGCAGCGTGCCTACCCGTGCATCCAGGCGCACGGACAACACCTCGGCGCGGGCCACGCCCGCCACGCCACAACGCTCGACGGACGGAGTGACCAGTGCCCCATCGATCACCGCGAACAGGTTGGCCATGGTCGCCGAGATGACGTTTCCTTCGAGATCGAGCAGCAGCCCTTCGGGAATGGCGGCGTCGCTCCACTCGGCCCGCGCCAGCACCTGTTCCAGGCGGTTGAGGTGTTTCATGCCCGCCAGCAAGGGCTGCAGCCCCAGGCGCGTATCGCACCAACGCACGCGTATGCCCCGTTGGTAGTTGTCGCCATGCATCACGGGTGCTTCGAAGGCCGCCACGATACGTGTCGGCTTCGGTGCTGCCGGCGGCGCGTAACCCCGCTCGCCCATGCCCCGCGTCAACGTGATGCGCACGACGGCATGTGCCAGTCCCGTCGATACTGCCAAGGCTTCGTGCAAGCATCGCTCGGCGTCGCATGCAGGCATGCCCA
The DNA here is from genome assembly GCF_016586165.1 of Dyella sp. EPa41. Classification (GTDB taxonomy): domain Bacteria; phylum Pseudomonadota; class Gammaproteobacteria; order Xanthomonadales; family Rhodanobacteraceae; genus Dyella. The sequence goes on from NZ_BCPR01000033.1 coordinate 45,726, forward strand.
GCCTTCGGGAACTTTCCCGCAGGCGCTGCATATGGCGCGCCCACAGCGGGGCGAGGCCGTGCACGAAACGGATGGTTTCAAACAGGCCATCGCCGTAGGAAAGACCGCGGTCGGCGACGGAAAGGGTATCGGCCGGCGCACCATCGACGAGGACGCGCGCGACGGTCATCAGCCCTGCACTCCCAGCGCGCGCAGCAGTCCACGCGCCTTGGCGCGGGTTTCGTCGAGTTCCTTCTCCGCCACCGAGTCTGCCACGATGCCGGCGCCCGCCCGCAGGCTGACCTGCGAGCCCGCCAGCGTGAACGTGCGAATGAGGATATTGAGGTCCAGGTCGCCATTGCGATCGAGGTAACCGAGCGCGCCGGTGTACGCGCCGCGCGGCGCATCCTCCAGCGCGGCAATGATCTCCATGCAACGCACCTTGGGACAGCCGGTGATGGTGCCGCCCGGAAACGTCGCGGCGATCACCTGCCCTGGCGTGACGTCGCCGCGCAGCCGGCCACGCACGTTCGACACGATGTGATGCACGTGCGCGTAGCTTTCCACCACCATCAGCTCGTTCACTTCGACGGTGCCGGGTACGCACACGCGTCCCAGGTCGTTGCGCTCCAGGTCGATCAGCATCACGTGCTCGGCGCGCTCCTTCGGATGCGTGCTGAGTTCGAGGATGCGCGCGCTTTCGTCGTCGCCAGGCGCTCGCGGTCGCGTGCCGGCGATGGGGCGCGTCTGCGCCAAGCCGTCGCGCACCTCGACCAGGCGTTCCGGCGAAGAACTCACCACGGCCCATCCGGGCTGTTGCAGCAAGCCGGCAAACGGCGCGGGATTGGCCTGCCTCAGGGCGGCATACAAGGACGCGGCAGACGGCGGCGTCGCATAGTGGGCGCGCCATGCGCGGGAAAGATTCACCTGGAAGATGTCGCCGGCGCGCAGGTGTTCATGGATGCGCTCGACGCCACGAAGAAAGAGCGATGGCTCGTCCTCGCCGCAGGTGTCGGGCGGCGCGAGCGCCGCCGGCATGACGTCGACCCCGAGGTCCGACTCCATCGCATCGAGCCATGCCTCGTGACCGGCTTCGGCAATGAGCACCGTGCGATGACGCTCATGATCGACCACGATGGCTGCAGGGCAACGCACCGCCAGCGCCACCGGAATCGCTTCGGGCATGCGCAGGCGCAAGCGCGGCTCGATATCGCCGGCGAGCTCGTAGGCCAGCAACAACAGCCAGCCACCGTGGAACGGGAGATCGTCCGCTTCGTTTCGCGGCAATCGCTCCGCGTTCCATGCGTCGTCCAGCGCATCGAGAAAACGCCCGGTGCGCAGGGCGCCATGGCCATCGCGCAATCGACCGTCGGCGCACAGCGTGAGGCTGTCCTGCGGAAAGGCGAACAGGATGTCGTAACGCGCCTGTGCCGAACCCTGCGTCACGCTCTGCAGCAGGCCGGGATAGCGCTCCGGAAATGCAGCGGCCGGCGCGAGGAGATCGCGCCGGCCGTGCAAGGTACGCTTGTGGAACGTGGTCACGCCGCTCAAACGCGACGGAATGCCAGCGTGCCGTTGGTGCCGCCGAAGCCGAACGAGTTGGAAATGGCCACGTCGAACTTGGCCTCGCGCGCGACGTGCGGCACGAAGTCGAGGTCGCAGCCTTCGCCCGGCTCGTCGAGGTTGATGGTCGGCGGCAGTACCTGGTCGCGCAGCGCCAGGATGGTGAAGATCGCCTCGACGCCACCGGCCGCACCGAGCAGATGGCCGGTCGCCGACTTGGTCGAGCTCATCGCCAGCTTGTAGGCGTGATCGCCGAACACGCGCTTGGCGGCCAGCACTTCGCCCAGGTCGCCCAGCGGGGTCGAGGTGCCGTGAGCGTTGATGTACTGCACGTCGGTCGGGTTGAGGCGGCCATCCTTCAGTGCGGTATCCATGCTGCGCGCCGCACCTTCGCCACCTTCGCTGGGCGCGGTGATGTGGAACGCATCGCCGCTCATGCCGAAGCCGACGAGTTCGGCGTAGATCTTCGCGCCGCGCGCCTTGGCGTGCTCGTATTCTTCCAGCACCAGCACGCCGGCACCGTCGGACAGCACGAAACCGTCACGATCCTTGTCCCAGGGACGGCTGGCCTTGGTCGGCTCGTCGTTGCGCGTGGACATGGCCTTGGCCGAGCAGAAGCCCGCCATCGCCGTGCCCGTCGTGGCGAACTCGGCGCCACCGGCGATCATCACGTCGGCATCGCCGTACTGGATCATGCGCGCGGCCAGGCCGATGTTGTGCGTACCGGTGGTGCAGGCGGTCACGCAGGCGATGTTCGGGCCCTTCAGGCCGTTCATGATCGACAGGTGGCCGGACACCATGTTGATGATCGACGAGGGCACGAAGAACGGCGACACGCGACGCGGGCCCCTGTCGTGCAGCTCGATCGAGGTGTGTTCGATGGTATGCAGGCCGCCGATGCCGGCCGCCACCGCCACGCCGATGCGCGGCGCATTTTCTTCCGTCACTTCCAGGCCGGAATCGCGCAGGGCTTGCGTGCCCGCGGCAATGCCGTAATGGATGAACGGATCCATTTTCTTGATTTCTTTCGGGGCGATCCACTGCGCGGGATCGAAATCACGTACCTGACCGGCGATGCGCGTGGCATAGGCGGTGGCGTCGAAATGGGTAACCTCGCCAATGCCGCTCACGCCCTTGAGGATGTTGTCCCAGGCGCTGGCGATATCGTTGCCTACGGGCGAAATGATGCCGAGGCCGGTTACAACCACACGTCGTTTGCTCATACTGATCTTCCCTCGTGTTTCCGTGGTCCCGCCGCGGCGGACAGACTTTCCGCGCTATCGCAGCCACGTCATCCGAACCCGGCGATGCGCGGAGGCACACCATACGGGATCGGACGTTGCAAATTGCAGAAACGAAAACTGCGCCAATGTGGCGCAGCTTCCGATATCGCCGGTGGTCGGGCGCATGGTGAGATGCGCCGGCCACAACGGAGCGATCACTCCTTGGTGTGGGCCTTGATGTAGTCAACGGCCTGCTGCACCGTGGTGATCTTCTCGGCCTCTTCGTCCGGAATCTCGGTCTCGAACTCTTCCTCGAGAGCCATCACCAGCTCAACGGTGTCCAGCGAATCAGCGCCCAGATCGTCCACGAACGAAGCGTTCGCCGTGACTTCATCTTCCTTCACGCCCAACTGCTCGACGACGATTTTCTTGACGCGCTCTTCGATGGTGCTCATGTTGCCAATACCTCCCAAGGAGTAGTTACCTGTCACACCGGCATCGGGCCGGCATATGGCCGGCGGATTGTAGTGGCTAACCTTCGTGGCTGCCATGGTCCGCCAGCGGTGGTGAAACGCAGGCCACGGGACCGGCGCGAAAGAAGCAATTGTCGCCTAAAACGCATCCGCTTGCGACAACTCCTTGTTAAGCCGGCCCGTGCCGGCATGCCAGATGCCTCTCCAGCAAGCGGGAGCGGCATCCGGCCGTTTCAAACAATGCAGGGTGCGGCGGGGGTTGCCGCCGATTCCTCATCCCTTACGGCATGTACATGCCGCCGTTGACGTGCAGCGTCTCACCGGTGATGTAAGAGGCCGCCGGAGACGCCAGGAAGGCCACTGCCTTCGCGATGTCGCTCGCTTCGCCGAGGCGGCCGAGCGCGATCTGGCCCAGCAGCGCGGTCTTGGATTCCTCGGGCAACGCGCGGGTCATGTCGGTATCGATGAAGCCCGGCGCCACCACGTTGACGGTGATGCCACGCGAACCGATTTCCCGAGCCAGCGACTTGGAGAACGCGATGATGCCGGCCTTGGCGGCAGCGTAATTGGCCTGCCCGGGGTTACCGGTGAGGCCGATCACCGAGGCAATGGAAATGATGCGCCCCTGCGTGCCTTCATCATCCCGCGCATGACCGCCTTGGAGGCGCGATACACCGAGGTGAGGTTGGTATCGAGAATGGCTTGCCAGTCCTCGTCGCGCATGCGCATCAGCAGCTGGTCGCGGGTGATGCCGGCGTTGTTCACCAGGATTGACACGGCGCCGAATTCCTTGGTGATGCTGTCGATCAGCGCCTCGACGGCGCCTTCGCCGGTCACGTCGAGCACGCGGCCATGGCCGCCGTGCGGCGCGAGACGTTCGCCGATCGCAGCCGCGCCACTCTCGCTGGTGGCGGTGCCGATGACGGTCGCGCCGAGCGATGCGAGTTCGTCGGCGATGGCGGCACCGATGCCGCGGCTGGCGCCGGTGACGAGGGCGATTTCACCTTGCAGTGTCTTGCTCATCTGTCATTTCCCTTTGGATGGCCAAACGTCGATACGTCCAGCCGCATGATGTCTGTAGAGTCGCTCAGGCCCATTCCGCACGCGCGGCATCGAGCTCGCCAGGCGTGCCGATGGCGCGTGCCTCGACGCTCTTGTCGATGCGCTTGATCAGGCCCGCCAGCACCTTGCCCGGCCCCGCCTCGGCCACCCGCGTGGCGCCACCGGACACGAGTGCCTGCACGCATTCGGTCCAGCGCACCGGCAGGTACAGCTGGCGCTGCAATGCGCCGCGGATGTCTTCGAGCGTGCCGTAGCTGCGCGCTTCGGCATTCTGGATGACGGGGATGGCCGGCAGCTGCCACTGGATGGATGCCATGCGCTCACCGAGGCGATCGGAAGCGTCGCGCATGAGCGCGCAATGCGACGGCACCGACACGGCGAGCTTGATCGCCTTCTTCACGCCCTGCTCCGCCAGCCTGGCAAGCGCGCGATCCACGGCCTCGGCGTTGCCGGCGATGACCAGCTGGCCCGGCGAATTGAAGTTGGCCGGTGAAACCACCTGACCTTGCGCCACTTCGTCGCACACGGCTGCGATCTGGGCGTCGTCGCCACCGAGAATGGCAGCCATCGCGCCCACGCCCGGCGGCACCGCGGCCTGCATCAGGCGACCACGCTCGGCCACGAGTGCCGCCGCGTCATGCAACGACAGCGCCCCGGCGCATACCAGCGCGCTGTACTCGCCCAGGCTGTGACCCGACAGCTGAGCCGGCTGCGCGCCGCCCAGCTTCTGCCATACGCGCCATACGGCCACGCTCGCCGCCAGCAATGCCGGCTGGGTGTTTTCGGTGCGGTTGAGGTCTTCTTCCGGCCCCTGCTGGCTCAACGCCCAGAGGTCGACCCCAGCGCCTTGCGAAGCCTCGTCGAACGTCGCTTTCACCTCAGGATGGGCGGCGGCCAGTTCGGCGAGCATGCCCACGGACTGGGAGCCCTGCCCCGGGAAAACGAATGCGAGCGTTGCGGCGGTCTGGGTCATGGAGCGCGAATCTTCCGAATCGAAAAACGGAATGGTGCCAGCAATGGGCGCCATACGCAGCTGTATATGCCCGGCGGACGGGTTGAGATGGTGTTTTTGCGGAGGGTTTGCCTGGGTTTTCCGGGCACGTGTGGCGGCATGCGTCGGACTGTGGCAATGGCCTTCGCGGTCGGTTTTCCGGGTGGTGTGTGGCGCGGGCTGTGTGAACGCCAGGCGAGTCGCGGTTTTTTTGTTCGTCGCCCTGCAGGCAGGACACGTGCCAGGCGCGCGGAACGCCCTGGGCCGGCCGCGAAGGGGCGAGCGCAGCGGGTCATCGCTGTTGGGCTCTGATTTGGCCGCATCGCGATTGGGCTCGCCTGCGACCGAAGGGAGTCCCTGTGGGGCCGCGGGCTTCCGCTCGTCTGCCGACGAGCGGGTCACTAATCTCTTTGCGTGGCCACGCACGCGCAGGAGCGTGCGAACGGCGAAGCCGGCCCGTACGCGGGGAGGCGCCATGGATGGCGCCGCTTTGAGGAGCGAGGAAGGGCGGAGGGCAGGATGCCCGGAGTAAAGAGAAGTAACCAAGAGAAAGGCCACCCCGATGCCGCGCCCCTGCGGGGTCGCAGGCGGGAGGCGGGGATCCTCTGGCCGGCGTCTTGCCGGCCACCCTTCGGGCGATTCCACCTCCCGCCTGCTCGCGCCATAGGGGGGGAAGATCAAGAGCGGACCCTACCTTGTAGGAGCGCACCCAGTGCGCGACCGCAGAGGTCATCGATGCGCCGCTGTCGCGCACTGGGTGCGCTCCTACAGAGAGAGGGAGGGGGAGGTTGTCGCTCGCGATGTGCCGCGCAGCGGCACGAGCCTTCAACCCATCCCCTGTGTGGCGGTGAGGGGTGGTCGATCAGGCCCCGCAGGGGTGCCCGACACGGATGTCGGGCACTTTTCGTCCGGGCAGGAGCCCGGTCGAAAAGCCCGGCCGCCCCTCACTGACTGGCTGGGCGAAGCCCAGACAGCGCCACGCGGGGTGCCCTTCTCTTTGGTTACTTTCTCTTGGGCAAGCAAGAGAAAGTGACCCGGCCTCCGGCAGGAGGGCGGAAGCCCGCCGCCCCACAGGGACTCCCTTCGGTCGCAGGCGAGCCAGGTTGCGAGAAA
>NZ_BCPR01000034.1 GCF_016586165.1 Dyella sp. EPa41
GACATACAGGAAATCATTGGCCAGCAGCGGATAGGCCGAAGCCTGGTCTTCCGTGATGAAACGCGTGCCGCCCGAGAGTTGCTCGAAGCTCGGTGCCGGGCCTGCATTGACCGGCGGCACGCTGGAGTTGATGGTCACCTGGCCTTGAGGGCTGTTGACGTTTGCCTGCGTGCCGGCCGGTGGCGGCGGCGTGGGCGTCGCAGCCGGCACGGTCGCGGCCGGCGCCGATGGCGTTGCGCTGGTGGCAGGCATGGTGGGCCTGGGCGCCGGCGTCGGTGCAGCAGGCGCGGACGGCGGAGGCGGTGGTGGCGTGGCCGGCATCGGTGCCGTGGGTGCCGGCGGCGGAGGCGGTGGCGCTGTCTGCATGCCCTGGTCCTGGGCGAGCAGCGAACCAGCCAACGTCATCGAACCGGCGGCCAGAAGCGCAAGAAGGGGTTTGCGTGATTTCATCGTCGTTACTCCATGCCAGAATGCGTGGCTAGTGGACGGATGTGCGGGGCGGCGAACGTGGCGATATCGCGCTGCGAGCTCCTCCTCGCTGGTCACCACGCTATCAAAGGCCCGATAAATGCCGCCTCAATACAGGCATCGCGAACGCGTGAAGTCATCGTTACCGTTGTCGGTTCCTTCATACAGCCCCCACGCCCGCTTAGCGCTCGCGCAGGCACAGCGACTTCACCTGGCCGCGCAAGGCCTGTTGCGCAAGCCACGCGTGAAAGCACGGCCGGCGGATGTCGTCGCCATGATCGCGCGCATGCGCCTGCTGCAGATCGACAGCATCCACGTGATTGCCCGCAGTCCGTACATGGTGCTGCATTCGCGGTTGGGTGATTACGACCCGCAATGGCTCGACGAAGCGTTGGAGTCGGGGCGCATTGCAGAGTGCTGGGCGCACGAGGCGTGCTTCGTGCCGTCGTCCGACCTGCCTTTGCACCAGGCGTGGCGCATGCAACGTTCGATGCATTGGGCGTACAAGCACGCCGCGCGCATGCATCGCGAGCATCGCGAAGGGATGGACACGCTGCTCGCGCGCATTCGGGAGGGCGGCGCGGCACGCGCTTCCGATTTCGAAAGCGAACAGCGTGGCGCGGGTGGCTGGTGGTCGTGGAAGCCGGAGAAGCGCTGGCTGGAAGCGTGGTTTGCGTTGGGCGAGCTGATGGTCACGCGGCGCGAGCGCTTCCAGCGCGTGTACGACCTTGCCGAGCGCGTGCTCGCCAAGCTTGATCCGCCCATGGACGAAGCGCTGATGCAGATGGACCATGCGTCGCTGCGGCAGCGTTTCATCCTCGACAGCGTACGCGCGCTGGGCGTGACGCAGGCGCGCTGGATCGCCGACTACTACCGCTTGAAACCCGCCGTGACCGACCGCGAACTCGCGCCGCTGGTCGAGGCGGGGCAGTTGTTGCCGGTGGACGTGGCCGACTGGAGCGTGCCGGCCTACGTGCATCCCGATCACGCGGAACTGCTCGCGCAAGCGGTCGAAGGAAAGCTGCGCGGCACGTATACGACCTTGCTCTCGCCGTTCGATCCCGTCGTATGGGATCGCGCGCGCGCGCAGGCACTGTTCGGCTTCGAGTACACCATCGAGTGCTATGTGCCGGCACCGAAGCGGCGCTATGGCTACTACGTGCTGCCCATCCTGCATCGCGGGCGCCTGGTCGGACGACTGGATGCCAAGGCGCATCGCGCGGAGGGCGTGTTCGAGGTCAAGGCACTCTTCCTCGAGCCGGATGTGACGCCGAGCGACAGCCTGCTCGCGGACGTGGCCGGGGCGATCGCCACGACGGCACGCTGGCATGGCACGCCCAAGGTGCGATTGGGCCGCACGCGCCCGGGCAGCATCGCGAGCGCGCTGCGCGCGTTGTGGCGCGAGCGCTGAAGCTATCGGCTCGTGCCGGAGGTGGAGGCGGGGGGCGTCGGGTTGGCCGGGCCGCACGATCGGCCATGCAATGCCTGGCGCAGCGTCTGGGCCAGCGCGGTGCAGCGCCCACCCAGCTGCGGGCGGATGTTCGGATCCTGCGAATCGCGCATCAGGCTGTCGCGCATGGCCTCGTAATGCCCTTCGATCTGGTCCGGCGGGTAGATCGCTGCCGTGCGATGGCAGGCGACATAGCTGGCCAGGTAGTCATCGCAGGCCGGAATGCCGGTATTGCCGGCCTGGCTGGTGGCGGGCGCCCCGGCAGCGGCAGCGGCCTTGGAGCGCGGCGCCGTGGCGGCGCCCGAGCGGGGCGATGCCGGCGTGGACGTGCCCGCGTGTGATCTGCCGGTGGTCGATGAGGTGGTCGTCGTGGTGGTGGCGGTGGGCTGGCTGCTGCAGCCGGCCAGCGCGACACCACCGGCAATCAGCGAAAACAGCGCAAGACGGGTACGACGGGACATCATCGAGCTTCTCCTTCTAATGGCCGGCCGGACGCTCGTCAGTCTCAGGGGCCGGTGCGAGCGCAGAGACTTTCATACTCGTCCTACGCGGTAAAGACCGGATGAAATGAGAAGGCGGCGTGAAAATGAATCCGCATTGTCGCGCTGTTATGCGGCATTCATTCAGTTTGGGAAAAAGGCCTATTCGCCTTGTGGCGATCGAACCGCTATGATGCACGGACTGTGTCTGCCGGGGTCACCAGAGTTTTGTGACCCGATGCCGCCTGATCTCGATCTAGCCTCATCGCATCACCCCTAGGGTTTCCTTGCATACCAGTAAGTCGGCCTGCGCACGTTGCGCAGGTTGAGTCTTTTCTATCCTATGGAGTGATTTACATGTCTGATCGTCAGATCGGTACCGTCAAGTGGTTCAACGATGCCAAGGGTTTCGGCTTCATCAGCCGTGACAACGGCCCGGATGTCTTCGTGCATTTCCGCGCGATCCAGGGCAACGGCTTCAAGAGCCTGCAGGAAGGCCAGAAGGTCAGCTTCAAGGTCGTGCAGGGCCAGAAGGGCCTGCAGGCTGACGAAGTGATCCCGCAGTAAAAAGCGTTATTCATAACGCAAAAGAAAAGCCAGGCAGCAATGCCTGGCTTTTTTATTTTCTGTGCAAATGTCGTTGAAATGTGAAAATGGCAAAGGCCATTCACTTGCATTAAAGAAATCCGTTATGCTGGATTCACTGTGGTTGCTCGGTCACGTGCATGCCCGGTGCGCGACCCACTCGGGTCCACATCGCTTCACCCGATCCCTGCATGCCCAGTAAGCCGTCGGCCAAAGGGGAGGCTGACTTGTCTCAGCGTCGAGCAGATCGGAGTGAGTCATGTCGGATCGTGAAGTTGGCACAGTCAAATGGTTCAACGACGCCAAAGGGTTTGGCTTTATCAGTCGTGAAAGCGGACCCGACGTCTTCGTGCATTTCAGGGCAATCAGCGGCACGGGTTTCCGTAGCCTCAAAGAGGGACAGAAGGTGAGCTTCAAGGTCGTGCAGGGCCAGAAGGGCCTGCAGGCCGACGAAGTCGCGCCTGCCTGATTCAATTGACCTCTTGTTTATAAAAAAGGCCGGCGCAAGCCGGCCTTTTTTATTTCGCGGTCTTTTTCCCGCGAATTGGATTCGCTAGCCTGCGTCGTTTCGCTCCAGCGGCAAATCGCCATGTCCGTGTTTCTGCCTTCGGTTCCCATGCTGCCGGCCTGCGAGGCCTTGCCGGCGCGCGCCGCTGACGGCGCGCAGGCAGACGTGCTGCTGCAATTGCCCGTGGGTTCCCCGCGCCGCGTGTTGTATTGGCTGCCGGCCCTGGGCGTATCGGCCAGGCAATACCTGCCATTGGCGCAAGCATTGGCGCAGGCCGGCGTGGCGATGGCCATCCACGAATGGCGTGGCAACGGTTCCAGCAGCCGCCGTGCAGGGCGCCATGAAAATTGGGGTTATCGCGAACTGTTGCAGGACGACCTGCCGGCGGGCTTCGCCGCCGTCCGCGAGCGATTGCCTCGCAAGGAATTCCTGCTCGGCGGACACAGTCTCGGCGGGCAGCTGGCGTCGCTCTACGCCGGCATGCATCCGCATGCCGCGGTCGGGCTGCTCGTGGTGGCCAGCGGCTCGCCGTACTGGCGGCAATATCGTCACGGCCAATGGATCCGCCTGGCGTATGCCGCGGCACCATGGCTTGCGCGAGCGGTCGGTCACCTCCCCGGCAAGAAGATCGGTTTCGGCGGCAACGAAGCCCGCGGCGTGATCGACGACTGGGCGCGCAGCGGGCGCACCGGCCGTTATGCGGCCAAGGGCATGCCCGACGACCTCGAGCAGGGTCTCCGCCGCTTGGCGATGCCCTTGCTGGCGCTGCGGTTTGCCGAGGACTGGCTAGGTCCGGAGGCGTCGCTGTCATGGTTGCTGGGGAAGATGCCGCATGCCCTTGTCGAACGGCAGCTCATCGTTTCCGGCGACATGGATGGCCGGCCGGCCGATCATTTCGGCTGGATGAAGGCGCCGCAACCCGTGGCCGATCGCATCGTCGCCTGGCAATCGGGCCTGTCATCCGCGCCGTGCCCTTGAAGCGCGTACACATCGGCGGCATGTGGAACGGCATCTTTGCCCCGGACCCGGTTCGATGAATCTCTTCACTCCTTTTGCCCAACGCAGCCTTTCCTTGCGCAATCGCCTGGTGATCGCGCCCATGTGCCAATACTCGGCGACCGACGGCGTGCCCAGCGACTGGCATCTGGTCCATCTCGGCAGCCGCGCCGTGGGCGGGGCGGGTGCGGTGATCGTGGAAGCGACGGCCGTATCCGCGGAGGGCCGCATTTCCGCCGGCGATGTCGGACTGTGGAACGACGAGCAGCTGGCTGCCTGGCAACCGATCACGCGCTTCGTGACCTCGCAGGGCGCGGTGGCCGGCGTGCAGCTGGCGCATGCCGGCCGCAAGGCCAGTGTGTTGCCGCCGTGGCAAGGCGGTCACCCGCTGGCGGCGGACGCCGGTGCGTGGCAGACCGTGGCGCCCTCGGCGATACCGTTCGACGCGCACTGGCACGTGCCGCAGGCGCTGGATGCCGCCGGGATCGCCAAGGTGATCGCGGACTTCCGCGCGGCCGCGGTACGCGCGCTCGAGGCAGGCTTCCAGCTCATCGAGCTGCATGCCGCCCATGGCTATCTGCTGCACCAGTTCATTTCGCCGCTCAGCAACCATCGCACCGACGAGTACGGCGGCAGCTTCGAGAATCGCACGCGCCTCGTGCGCGAAGTGATCAAGGCCGTGCGCGAGGTATGGCCCGAGCACCTCCCGCTGTGGCTGCGCGTTTCGGCCACCGACTGGACCGAGGGTGGCTGGGATATCGAGCAGAGCGTGCAACTCGCGCGTGACATCAAGTCGCTCGGCGTCGATCTCGTCGATACCTCCAGCGGTGGCCTGGTTCCCCATGCGAAGATTCCCGTGTCCCCCGGCTACCAGGTGCCATTCGCTTCGCGCATCCGTCATGATGCGGGCATCGCGACGGGCGCCGTGGGCCTCATCACCGAATCCACACATGCCGCGCGCATCATCGACGAAGGCGCCGCCGACGTGGTGCTGATCGCGCGCGAGAGCCTGCGCGATCCCTATTTCCCGCGCCGCGCGGCGCAGGAGCTGGGCGTGCCGATCACGGCACCGGTGCAATATCAGCGGGCGTGGTAACCAAAGGAACCGATATGGAACAGCAGCCGACTTTGATCGATGGTCGCGTACACGACCTGGGCGATGGCTTCAACGTACGACGGCTGTTGCCGGTGCTGCAGGCACGCCACGTGGGTCCGTTCGTGTTCTTCGATTACATGGGGCCGGTGACCTTTCTCCAAGACAAGGGCATGGACGTACGCCCGCATCCGCACATCGGGCTGGCCACCGTGACATGGTTGTTCGAAGGCGTGATCCGCCATCGCGACAGCCTGGGCAGCATCGCCGACATCCGCCCGGGCGAAGTGAACTGGATGACGGCCGGCCGCGGCATCGTGCATTCCGAACGCACGCCGCCTGAAGCGCGCGGCGGCGGCCAGCGCGCCCACGGCATCCAGGTGTGGGTGGCCTTGCCGCAGAAGGATGCGGAAGTCGATCCGGAATTCCATCACCATGAGGCCGACGAGCTGCCGCGCATCGACATGGCCGGCGCCAGGCTGGTGCTGATCGCCGGTACGGGCTATGGCCAGCAGTCCCCGGTGAAGGTGTTCGCGCCGATGTTCTTCATCGAGGCGACGCTGGAAGCCGGTGCCGAGCTGCCGTGGCCCGAAGACCACGTGGAGCGTGGCGTATGCGTGGTGGACGGTGAGGTGGAGTGGGATGGCGTGACGGTCAAGCCGATGCAAGCGGCCGTGCAGGCGGGCCCCGACTCGCCGCCACTGCGCGCCCGCACTGCCAGCCGCGTGATGTTGTTCGGCGGCGCGCCGCTGGATGGCGAGCGCCACCTGTGGTGGAACTTCGTCGCCAGCAGCCGCGAGCGCATCGAGCAGGCCAAGGCCGACTGGGCCGCGCAACGCATGGGCAAGGTGATTGGCGATGAGGCGGAGTACATCCCGCTGCCGACCTGATGCTGCGCATGCGCATGCATGACCGCACGCGCCGGTTTACGCTGGCGCCATCACGCCAAGGGTGACCGTATGTCCGGTTATGCCAGCTTCCGCGACTTCTACCCGTTCTATCTGAACGAGCACAGCGACCGCCAATGCCGCCGCATGCATTTCATCGGCAGCACGCTGGTGTTGGCGGTGATCGTGACCGCGGTGGCGACGGGCAATGCGTGGTGGCTGCTGGCCGCGCCGGTGGCGGGTTACGGCTTCGCCTGGATCGGGCATTTCGTGTTCGAGAAGAACCGGCCCGCCACCTTCACCCATCCGCTCTACAGCCTGATGGGTGATTGGGTGATGTATTGGCAGATGCTGCGGGGCAAGATCAAGCTCTGACGAACCACTGCCCGGTGGCATATGTTCCCAGCAGGAGGGGTGTCGCCTTCAGCGGTATTGCTGATGACAGGACTGGCAGGTCTCGGCAATCGGCTTGATCACCGCGGCCAGCGCCTTGCAGTCGGCAGGCGCGGCATCCAGGGCGGCCTGGGTCTTGTCACGCAGCTTGGTGGCCTCATCCAGGAAGGGCTGGTCGACGCCCGGAAACGCCTCGCCGATATCGGCCTGGGTCTGCAGCAGGCGCGTCAGGTGCTGGCGCACCGGCGCCGCTTCGCAGTGCTGGACCTTGAGGGCCGCGCGCAGTTCGCCGGCATGGTGATCCATCAGCGACATCACCGAATGGGACATCGGCTGGTGCTGGCGGAGTGCGTTCAGGGCGAACACGGTGCCGATGATGCCGATGAACAGGCCAAGCACGATCAGGAGGGCGGCGCGCATGCGTGGGATTTCCGTGGAAAGGCACAAAGACCGCAAGCATAGCCGGCCGCCTGCACGGTGGCTCACCTCTCGCTAAAATGTACTGTCTTCAAAAGGTTGGTAGGTTCCAGTGAAGCATTCAGATGGCGCGGCCGGCGTGGCCGCCGCGCGACAGTCCCCTGACACCATGCCGGTGGGCGAAACAGCGTTTCCTCGTGAGCGTTTCGCTGGCGTCGAGCGCCTGTACGGCGTGGGCAGCATCGACGCGCTGGCCCAGGCACATGTGTGCGTGATCGGCATCGGTGGGGTGGGCTCGTGGGCGGCCGAGGCGCTGGCGCGCAGTGGCGTGGGGCATCTCACCCTGATCGACGCCGACGAGATCTGCGTCTCCAACACCAACCGGCAGCTGCATGCGCTGGACGGCGAGTACGGCAAGTCCAAGGTCGGCGTGATCGAAAAGCGCCTGCGCGCGATCAATCCTGCGATCAAGATCGATGCCATCGAGCGATTCCTCACCACCTCCACGCTGGACGAGCTGCTCGACCGCGGTTACGACGTGGTGCTGGACGCCTGCGATGCGTTCCGCGTAAAGCTGGAGGCCATCGCCTGGTGCCGCCGGCGCAAGCTGCCGATGGTGACGGTGGGTTCGGCAGGCGGTCGCACCGACCCCACGCAGATCCGCGTGCGCGACCTGTCGCGCACCGAGCACGACGCGATGTTCAGCCTGATCCGCAAGAAGCTCCGCCAGGATTTCAATTTCCCGAAGAACCCTGATCGCTATTTCGGCGTGTCGGCCGTCTATTCGCTGCAGAACGTCCAGTACCCGCAGCCCGACGGCACGGTGTGCGGCACGCGCCCGCCGGTGGCCAACGGCACCGAGGCGCTGAATCTCGCCTGCGGCGGCGGCCTGGGCGCGGCCACGCACGTCACCGGGGCGTTCGCGTTTGCGGCGGTGGGGAAGGTGATGGAGAAGCTGTTGAGTCGCTCGCTGGGCGAGCAGTAAATGGCGAAGCCGGCCGCCAAGCGGCCTGTCAATGGTTGATGACACGCGGCGCCGTGGCGCTTGCTTTTCCATTTACAGGCGGCGCAGCCGCCGGCTTCTCCTTTCACAGGCCGCTCCTGCGGCCGGCCTTACCACCCCATGTAGTGGCCGCCGTTGATCGACAGGTTGGCGCCGGTGATCCACGCCGCCTCCTCGCCGGTGAGGAAGGCCACGGCATGCGCGATTTCCTCTGGCTTGCCGAGGCGTCCCACCGGGATCTGCGCAATGATCTTCTCGCGCACTTCCTCGGGCACGGCCATCACCATGTCGGTGCCCACATAGCCGGGCGATACGGTGTTCACGGTGATGCCGAACCTGGCGTTTTCCTGCGCCAGCGAAATGGTGAAGCCATGCATGCCGGCCTTGGCCGCGGCGTAGTTGGCCTGGCCGTACTGGCCCTTCTGGCCGTTGATCGAACTGATCTGCACGATGCGGCCCCACTTGTGCTGGCGCATGCCCTCGATCACCGGGCGCGTCACGTTGAAGCACGCGTTGAGGTTGGTGTTCACCACTTCCATCCACTGCGGATAGGTCATCTTGTGGAAGGTGGTGTCGCGCGTGATGCCGGCGTTGTTGACCAGGATCTCCACCGGACCCATGGCGCCTTCGATGATGCGCACCATGGCCTCGCAGGAGTCGGGGTCTTTCACGTCGCCCGGCACCAGCATCACCTCGATGCCTTCCTTCGCCATCATGTCCTTCATCGCTTCCGCCTTGGCCTGGTCGCGATAATTGGTGGCAACCCGATGCCCCTGCCGGGCGAGATACCGGATGATCGCCGTGCCGATTCCGCCCGTGCCGCCAGTGACCAATGCCGTGCGCTGCGTCATGCCTGTTCTCCAAATGATGATCGAGTACCCATCCGCCCATGCGTCGAGGGGCGAAGCCATGTGTAACCGCGCCACATGGCAAAACGTCTACGGAGGATACGCAAATTCCACCGTAACGCGAGGTGAGTTCGATCACTGCCGGCGGGTCGGCGTTTAGGCGGCCATCCGTTCGCTGCAGTGCGGCAAGCCCGCGGGCTCGAACCGTTCGAGCGCATGGGCGAGCAGGGCAGCCGGATGACCGGCCGCGGGGGCGATGGGCAGGTCGAGAAACGCCAGCGTCCGTCGCAGCGCCGGCAACGGGTCGGTGGGGTCGACCGGATGGGCCTGTTCCGACTTGGAGAGCTTGCGGCCGCTGCCGTCCAGCGCCAGTGGCAGGTGCAGGTAGCGAGGTGTCGGCAGGCCCAGGCAGCGCTGCAGGAAGATCTGGCGCGGCGTGGAGTCGAGCAGGTCGTTGCCACGCACCACCTCGGTGATGCCCTGGAAGGCGTCGTCCACCACGCAGGCGAGCTGGTAGGCGTAATAGCCCTCCACGCGCCGGATCACGAAATCGCCAGCCGTGTCGCGCAGGTTCTGCATCTGCGGGCCCTGCAGGCCATCGTCGAAGCCGATCTCGATGTCCGGGACGCGCAGGCGCCAGGCCGGCTCCCGGCCCGCGCCGGGGGCGGCCAGACAGCGTCCGTCCAGGTGAAGGCCGCCGGCGAGGTCGTTCCGGCTGCACCAGCACGGAAATACCAGGTCCGCCGCCTTCAGCTGCTCGAACGCCGCGTCGTACGCCGCCTGCCGGTTGGACTGGAACACGACGGGACCATCGGCCGCCAGGCCGAAGGCGGGCAGGGCCGCGAGGATGCTCTCCGCGGAGCCCGGCATTTCGCGGGGCGGGTCGATGTCCTCCACCCGCAGCAGCCATTCTCCGCCTGCATGGCGCGCGCACAGCCAGCTGCCCACCGCGGCGACGAGTGAACCGAAATGCAAATGGCCGGTCGGAGAAGGAGCGAAACGTCCGCGGTAGGTCATTCCGTCATTGTACGGAGGAAGCTTTCCCTTGTAGGAGCGCACCCAGTGCGCGACCGCAAAGCCACGGCGCACCCGCTCCGTGGGCTTTTCGCGCACTGGGTGCGCTCCTGCAGGAGAAAGAGGCCTTGAAACCGCAAGATTTCGCCACGATCCTTGGGTGACGGCGAGAGCCGTCTGTGTTCCTTCATGACTGCCAAAGAGACAGCCATGCGTCGCATCGCACTGTTCCTGCTTACCAATATCGCCGTCCTGTTCCTGCTGAGCATCGTCTGCCACGTGTTTGGCGTCGACCAGTGGGCCGCCGCCCGTGGTTACGGCGGCATGGGCGGCCTGCTGATCTACGCCGCCGTATTCGGCATGGGCGGCGCCTTCATATCGCTGGCCATGTCCAAGTGGATGGCCAAGATGTCCACCGGCGCCCGCGTGATCGAGCAGCCGCAGAACGAGGCCGAGCGCTGGCTGGTGGAAACCGTGCGTCGCCACGCACAGAACGCCGGCATCGGCATGCCCGAGGTGGCGATCTACGACGCACCCGAAATGAACGCCTTCGCCACCGGCATGACCAGGAACAGCTCGCTGGTGGCGGTGAGCACGGGCCTGCTGCAGCAGATGGATCGCGAGCAGGTGTCGGCCGTGCTGGGTCACGAAATCGGCCATGTCGCCAACGGCGACATGGTGACGCTGACCCTGATCCAGGGCGTGGTGAACACTTTGGTGATCGTGGCGGCCCGCGTGGTCGGCCGCCTGGTCGACAGTTGGCTCTCGGGCGGCCGTGACCGTGACGGTGGTGGCGGCATTGGCTATTTCGTGTCGGTGATGGTGCTGCAGCTGGTGTTCGGCCTGTTCGCCTCGATGATCGTGATGGCGTTCTCGCGCTGGCGTGAATTCCGCGCCGATGCCGCCGGCGCCAAGCTGGCGGGTCGTGGCGCGATGATCTCGGCCTTGCAGCGCCTGCAGGTGCAGCACGGTGAAAGCACCTTGCCGCAGACCATTGCCGCGTTCGGCATCTCCGGCCACCTGGCCACGGGCTTCAAGCGCCTGTTCATGAGCCACCCGCCGCTGGAAGAGCGCATCGCCGCACTGCAGGGTTCGGCCAACGCCTGATCTTCACCCGCCTTCCCCGTGAAGGCGGGTAGCCTGAGGGGCCGACTTGTCGGCCCCTTCGTTTGTGACTCCTTGTCCTTTTGACTGACTTTCGAACGAGCCTTTCCGTATGACGAACGCCACGCCCGAGACCCGCAAATTCGAAGCCGAAGTCGCCCAGGTGCTGCACCTGGTCACGCACTCGCTGTACTCGCACAAGGAGATCTTCCTGCGCGAGCTCATCTCCAATGCTTCCGACGCCTGCGACAAGCTGCGCTTCGAATCGCTCGCCAACCCCGAGCTGATGTCGGGCGACGGCGAACTGCAGATCCAGGTCAGCTGGGATGCCGACGCCCGCACCGTGACCGTGCGCGACAACGGCATCGGCATGACACGCGATGAAGTGGTGGCCAACATCGGCACCATCGCCAGTTCCGGCACGCGTCGCTTCCTCGAGGCGATGAGCGCCGAGCAGAAGACCGACGCGCGCCTGATCGGCCAGTTCGGCGTGGGCTTCTATTCCGCGTTCGTGGTGGCCGACCGCGTCACCGTGTTGAGCCGTCGTGCCGACCAGCCGGCGGGCGAGGGCGTGAAATGGGAGAGCGACGGCAAGGGCGAATACAGCCTGGCCCAGGTCGACCTGCCCGAGCGCGGTACCGCGGTGATCCTGCACCTGAAGGCCGACGAGGACGAGTTCCTCAAGGGCTGGGAGCTGCGCTCGCTGATCCGCAAGTATTCCGACCATGTCGCCTTCCCGATCCGCATGCCGAAGGAGCAGGACGGCAAGCCGACCGGCGAGTGGGAAACCGTCAACGACGCCTCGGCGCTGTGGGCCAAGCCGCGCAACGAGATTTCCGACGAGGACTACCAGAGCTTCTACAAGTCGCTCGGCCATGACTTCAACGATGCGCTCGCCTGGACGCACAACCGCGTGGAAGGCAGCCAGAGCTTCACCACGCTGCTCTATCTGCCCGAGCAGCCGCCGTTCGACCTGATGATGGGCGGGCGCGACGAACGCAAGGGCCTCAAGCTCTACATCAAGCGCGTCTTCATCATGGACGCGGCGGAAGAGCTGCTGCCCAACTACCTGCGCTTCGTGCGCGGCGTGGTGGATGCCGACGACCTGCCGCTCAACGTGAGCCGCGAGATCCTGCAGCACAACCGCCAGCTGGAGCGCATCCGCGCGGCCTGCGTGAAGCGCGTGCTCGACCTCATCGAGAAGCTGGCGCGCGACGAACCGGAGAAGTTCGCCACGTTCTACAAGTCCTTCGGCAATACGCTGAAGGAAGGCATCGTGGAGGATGCCGCCAACCGCGAGCGCATCGCCAAGTTGCTGCGCTTCGCGTCGACCAAGGGCGATGGCGCCAAGCAGACAGTGTCACTGGATGACTATATCGGCCGCATGGCAGTGGGCCAGGACACCATCTGGTACATCACCGCGGACAGCTATACCGCCGCGCTGGGCAGCCCGCAGCTGGAGGCTTTCAAGGCCAAGGGCATCGAAGTGCTGCTGATGTTCGACCGCGTCGACGAATGGATGCTGGGCAGCCTCAACGAGTACGCCGGCAAGAAGCTGCGCAACGTCGCCAAGGGCGAACTGCCGCTGGACGAGGCCGGCAAGAAGCAGCAGGAAGAAGCCAGCAAGGCGGCCGAGCCGCTGCTCAAGAAGCTCAAGGAGCTGCTGGGCGATCGCGTGAACGAGGTGCGTGTATCCGCACGCCTCACCGATTCGCCGTCGTGCCTGGCGCTGTCCGATTTCGAAATGGCACCGCACCTCGCGCGCCTGCTGCGCGAGGCCGGCCACGAGATGCCAGAAAGCAAGCCGACGCTGGAGATCAATCCGCAGCATCCGTTGCTCAAGCGCTTGGAAAGCGAGAGCGACACGGCCAAGGCCGGCGATCTCGCCAACCTCCTGCTCGACCAGGCCGAAATCGCCGCAGGTGCGCAGCTGCCGGATCCGGCGGGGTTCGTGCAGCGTTTGAATCGTCTGATCGTGGGGTGACAGGGAGCGACCAGCGGCTCACCATGCTGAAGTCCGGTGTCATTGCACGACGGTGCGGGGCACTGGGCGACCCGGTTTCCTCGCTGGTCCCGCAAAGGGCATCACGCCAACGGCCGCTATACTGCGGCCGTTTCTCTTCATGGGAAGTCCATGAGCGCATTGCTCCTGCTATTCGCCTGCCTGCTGCTTGGCGCGCTGGTTGCGCGCTATGCCAAGCCGCCCAGCGGCACCGTCCATGGCATCAACTGGTGGGTGCTCCGGGTCGCGTTGCCGGCGCTGGTGCTGGACCTGGTGCCGAAGGTGAAGGTGGATACGCAGCTGTGGTTTCCCGTGGCGGCGATGTGGATCGTGTTCTTCGGCGCGTGGCTGCTGTTCGCCGTGTTGGGGCGTCTGTTGAACTGGTCGCGCGGGCGCATCGGCGCGCTCACCCTGGTATGCGGACTGGGCAATACGTCGTTCATGGGTTACCCCATGATGCAGGCGTTGCATGGCAAGGAAGGTCTCGCGCTGGCCGTCGTGGCGGACCAGCTCGGTTGCTTTCCGCTGCTCGCGTCGGCGGGCGTCGCCGTCGCCGCATGGTATTCGGGCAAGACACCGCAGCCGGCGGTGATCGCACGCCGCATTTTGACGTTTCCCGCATTCATCGCCCTGGTTGTCGGCGGCATCGCGGGCGTCCTGGGCGGATGGCCCGACATGCTCGAGGGCGTGCTCGCGCCCATTGGCACCACGCTGACGCCGCTGGCGCTGTTTTCGGTGGGCCTGCAGTTCACGTTCCACCTCGGTGAACGCCAGATGCTCCCGCTTTTGCTGGGGCTCGGCTGGAAGCTGCTGCTCGCCCCGCTTGCTTCGCTGGCGCTCGGCCTGGCGGCCGGCGTGGGTGGCCTGACACTCACCGTGGGCGTGTTGCAGGCCGCCATGGCGCCGATGATTTCGGCGGCCATCCTGGCGGACGAACACCGGTTGGAGCCGACGTTGGCCAATACGATCCTTGGCGCGGGCATCGTGCTGTCGTTGATCACCATTCCCTTGGGCAATCTCTGGCTGGGCGGGTAGTGCGCCATGGATCTTCTTGCGCACCTGATCGACCTGGAGACGCAACTGCACCGGCAGGACGTGCGGGCGAATGCGGAATGGTTGCGGCAACTGATCGCCGGGGATTTTTTCGAGTTCGGTGTATCGGGCGCGGTATGGACGCGCGATGCGGTGATCGACGCGTTGAAGGACGAAACGTTCTCGCCGCGCGAGGCGACCGATTTCCGCTTGACGTTGCTGGCGGATGACGTGGCGTTGTTGACGTATCGCGCACATCGCGGCGTCACCGCTGCGCGTCCCGCCGCCGATTCGCTGCGCAGTTCGATCTGGCGGCTACGCGAGGGGCGGTGGCAGATGGTGTTTCATCAGGGGACGGCGCTTTTGTAGGGGTTTTGGCTGTGAGGCGAGGCGGGGGCTTCGCTTCGTCGGCTTGTCGCCCACTGGGTGCGCTCCTACAGGGGGATGGTCGTAACGGCTGCGTTGATCGCCTTGTTTGTAGGAGCCCACCCAGTGGGCGACCGCGGCGCGTGGTGATGGCCGCTTCGTCGGCTTGTCGCGCACAGGGTGCGCTCCTACAGGGGGAGGGGCGTAACGGCTGCGTTGATCGCCTTGTTTGTAGGAGCCCACCCAGTGGGCGACCGCGGCGCGTGGTGATGGCCACTCCGTCGGCTTGTCGCGCGCCGGGTGCGCTCCCGCCAAAGCGGGTCCACGGATACGGAGAGACCTGGATGGGCGACAATGGGGCCATGTCATCCGTTCCATTCCCCGTTTCGTCACCGGTACGCGCCGACGTTTGGCTCTGGGCTGCGCGTTTCTTCAAGACCCGCAGCCTGGCCAAGCAGGCCATCGACGGCGGCAAGATCGACCTCAACGATGCCAGCTGCAAGCCGGCCAAGGCGGTGCAGGTCGGCGACGTGTTCCGCATCAGCCGGGGCGAGGAACGGCTGGAGGTCGAGGTGCTGGCGCTGTCGGACAAACGTGGCCCGGCGCCGGCGGCGCAGGCGCTCTATCGTGAAAGCGAAGCCAGCGTGAAGGCGCGCGAGGAGGCGAAGGCCCAGCGCAAGCTGGTGGGTGCCATGGCTCCTCCCGGTCGCCCGGACAAGCAGGCACGTCGGGAATTGCGACGGCTTAAGGATTCCATGTGAGTCGGCCATCGCAGAATGCGGCTGCGTTCTGCGGGAGCATCACGCTCCAAGAGCCGCGAAAAGACGGCTCTCCCTTGGACGTGATGCGGGAGGACGACGATGACCGGCTTGACCTTTCTGAAGCGGTGGCTGAGCGGTGCGGCCCAGGAGCCGGCGCCGGAGGCGATGCGCAAGACGACGCTGGGCGCGCGGGTACTGGTCGTGGACGATTCGCCGACGATCCGCGCGGTGCTCGGGCGCATGCTCGAAGTCGACGGTTACGAGGTGGTGCGCGCGGCGGACGGCGAGAGCGCCCTGGAGATGGCGCGTGCCGAACCGCCGGCGATGATCTTCCTCGACATCGTGCTGCCCGGCATGAACGGCTTTGCCGTGCTGCGTTCGCTGCGCCATGACGCGGCCACCCGGCACATCCCGATCGTGATGATCAGCGGCAACCAGCAGGCGACGGAGCAGTTCTACGTGCAGCGCTTCGGCGCCGATGACTTCATCAGCAAGCCGTTCGGCCATGCCGAAGTGGCGCGCAGCATCGATCGCCTGGTACAGCAGGGCCGCTTGCCCCTGCGCGATGTCGCCAATGTCGTGAGCCTGCCGGTGTCGGTGCCGGTGGAGACCATTCCCGCGATGCTGGCGAACGCGACCAGCGAAAGGCCCGACGGCAGCGTGCCGGAACTCGCGGCCTGACGATGTCCGACATCCCCTTGTGCCGGTCATGAAAAGGGCGGCCATCCCTGGAGGATGACCGCCCTTTGTCGTGACGCGATACCGGATGGATCAGGCCAGGTCGAAGCGGTCGAGGTCCATCACCTTGGCCCAGGCCGCGACGAAGTCGTGGACGAACTTCTGCCTGGCGTCGGCGCTGCCGTAGACCTCGGCCAACCCGCGCAATTGCGAGTTCGAACTGAAGATCAGGTCGACGCGCGTGCCGGTCCAGCGGGCCGCACCCGTCTTGCGGTCACGGCCTTCGAACAACTCGCCGCTTTCCGAGGTCGGCTTCCATTCCGTGCCCATGTCGAGCAGGTTCACGAAGAAGTCGTTGCTGAGCGTTCCCGGTTGCGTGGTGAATACGCCGTGCCTGGTGTGGCCGGCATTGGTGTCGAGCACGCGCATGCCGCCGACCAGCACGGTCATTTCGGGCGCCGTCAGCGTGAGCAGCTGGGCCTTGTTCACCAGCAGCTTCTCGGCGGGTACGCTGTAGCGGCCCTTGAGGAAGTTGCGGAAACCATCCGCCAGCGGCTCGAGCACGTCGAACGACTCCACGTCGGTCTGTTCCTGCGACGCATCCGTGCGGCCCGGCGAGAACGGCACGGTGACAGTGACGCCCGCGTTCCTGGCAGCCTGCTCGACGGCAGCGCTGCCGCCCAGCACGATGAGATCGGCAAGCGAGACCTTCTTGCCGCCCGCCGCGCCGCCGTTGAAGTCGCGCTGTACGCCTTCCAGCGCCTTCAGCACCTTGGCCAGCTGCTGGGGTTCGTTGGCTGCCCAGTCCTTCTGTGGCGCGAGGCGGATGCGCGCGCCATTCGCGCCGCCGCGCTTGTCGGAACCGCGGAAGGTGGAGGCCGCGGCCCAGGCGGTGGTAACGAGTTCGGGAATGGACACGCCCGAGGCGAGGATCTTCGACTTGAGCGACGCGATGTCCTTGTCGTCGATCAGGGGGTGGTCGACGGCGGGAAGGGGGTCCTGCCAGATGAAGTCTTCCTTGGGTACGTCCGGACCGAGGTAGCGCGAACGCGGTCCCATGTCGCGATGGGTCAGCTTGAACCAGGCTCGCGCAAACGCGTCGGCGAACTGCTCCGGATGCTGGTGGAAGCGGCGGGAGATCTTCTCGTAGGCCGGATCGACGCGCAGCGAGAGGTCCGTGGTGAGCATGGTCGGCGCGTGCTTCCTGGACGGATCGTGCGCGTCGGGAATGCTGCCTG
The DNA here is from genome assembly GCF_016586165.1 of Dyella sp. EPa41. GTDB lineage: Bacteria > Pseudomonadota > Gammaproteobacteria > Xanthomonadales > Rhodanobacteraceae > Dyella. Next base: position 17,323 of record NZ_BCPR01000034.1, read on the forward strand.
CGCCAGCGCCGTTCTTGGGCGTCCACTGGTGCGCGCCGGCCGGGCTCCTGGTCAGCTCCCATTCGAAGCCGAACAGGTTGTCGAAGAAGTAGTTGCTCCACTTCGTCGGCGTCTGCGACCAGGTCACTTCCAGTCCGCTGGTGATCGTGTCGCCGCCCTTGCCGCTGCGGAACGTGCTGCGCCAGCCCAGGCCCTGCTCCTCGATGCCGGCGGCTTCCGGCTCGGGACCCACATGGGTGGCCGGGCCCGCACCATGCGTCTTGCCGAACGTATGGCCGCCCGCGATGAGCGCGACCGTCTCCTCATCGTCCATGGCCATGCGGCCGAAGGTGTCGCGGATGTCGTGCGCCGCCGCGGCCGGATCCGGGTTGCCGTCGGGCCCTTCGGGATTCACGTAGATCAGGCCCATCTGCACCGCAGCCAGGGGATTCTCCAGGCGCCGGCCATGATCGGTGCGGCTGGTCTCGCTGCCATGCAGCTCCTTCTCCGCCACCAGCACGGCTTCGTCCTGGCCACCCGGGCCCTTGCCGTAGCGGATATCGCCGCCCAGCCAGGTCTTTTCATTGCCCCAGTAAACGTCCTCGTCGGGCTCCCACACGTCGGGGCGGCCGCCGCCGAAGCCCAGCGTCTTGAAGCCCATCGATTCCAGGGCGACGTTGCCGGTCAGCACCAGCAGGTCGGCCCAGGAAAGCTTGCGGCCGTACTTCTGCTTGATCGGCCATAGCAGGCGACGGGCCTTGTCCAGGTTGGCGTTGTCCGGCCAGCTGTTGAGCGGCGCGAAGCGCTGCTGGCCGCTGCCGGCGCCGCCGCGCCCGTCGCCGATGCGGTAGGTGCCCGCCGCGTGCCAGGCCATGCGGATGAAGAGCGGGCCGTAATGGCCGAAGTCGGCGGGCCACCACTCCTGCGAATCGGTCATCAGCGCGTGCAGGTCCTTCTTCACGCCGGCCAGGTCGAGGGTCTTGAACTCCTTGCGGTAGTCGAAATCCTCGCCCATCGGATCGGTCCGTTCCGAATGCTGGGAAAGGATCTTCAGGTTGAGCTGGTTGGGCCACCAGTCGCGGTTGGTGGTGCCGGTGCCGGCGGTGTTGTGGAACGGGCACTTCATTTGGGCTGACATGGGTTATCTACCTTTGGCCGCGGGGATCCAGCGACCCGGTCTGCGAGAAGCCCGGGCACGGAAAAGTGGGTATGAGTACAGGCACGCCGGCCGGTGTGCCGGCTTGGCGATGTCCCCGGCCGCGAACCTTGCGGCGCCGCCCGGGACGGTGAAGGCGGGAGTGGTGTTGGGGCTTCCCATGACTGCGGTTCCTCGCAACAGGGGATGGCTGGCGACGGCTGGCCTGCGATTGAATGTACGCAGGCCGTCGCCGGGGTGGAATTTGATTGTTTCGATGCTTTCCATAGACGGCGGCTATGAGTCGTGGCCGGCCCATGGCTCAGCCCGGCAAGTTCGCCCTGCGCCCGGTGATGACGGTGTGACGACGCGACATGAACGTTTGCGACGCCCGCTTCACGCTGGCCCGACGGCACCTTATCGACGATTTACCGCAGTGAATGGCGCGTGGAGGCCGGTCATGGCCGAGTCAATCGAAGAAGGTTCGCTGGTGTTCGTCGCTGATGGCGAGGACGGTGTCGGTGCCGTGCGGCGTCTGTTGCCGGAAGAGAACGCGGTCATTGTCTACATCGAAAACTCGGGCGACTTCCTGATACCCGCCAGCGGCGTGCGCGCCGTGCATGCAGGCAAGGTCATGCTGGATCTCGATCATCTGTCGCGCCCCGTGCTGGAGGCGATCGGCAGGGCGCGCAAGTCGGAATATCCGCACTGATCACCTTGCCTTGGTGCGGCGGCGCGTCGATGTTCTGCGCGTTGCCGTGCGTGGCTTGCTGCCTGCTTCTTCGCGTAGCTGCACCCAGGCCGGTGCGTGGTCGCTTGCCTTGCTTTCGCCGCGCACCCAGCGATCGACGCCTGCATCCGTCATCCTTTCGGCAAGTACGCGTGACAGCAGCAGGTGATCGATGCGCAACCCCGCGTTGCGTGGCCAGTGCTGCCGGAAGTAATCCCAGAACGTGTAAATGCGCTCCTCCGGGAAGCACGCACGCAACGCATCGGTCCAGCCTTGTGCCAGCAGTTTGCGATAGCGTTCGCGGGTCTCCGGCTGCAGCAGTGCATCGTGGCGCCACGACGCAGGGTTGTAGATGTCTTCGTCGGTCGGCACCACGTTGAAGTCGCCGGCAAGCACGACCGGCTCGTCGCTTTTGATCAGCCGTTTCGCGTAGCGGTTGAGGCGATCAAACCAGGCAAGCTTGTAGTCGAACTTTGGTCCGGGCTGCGGATTTCCGTTGGGCAGATACAGGCAGCCGACGATCAAGCCATGTGCCTCCGCTTCGAGGTAGCGGCTGTGCGTGTCTTCGGCGCCACCTGGCAGGCCGCGGCGTCGCTCATGCGGTGCCTCGCCCTTGCTCAGGATGGCCACGCCGTTCCACGCACGCTGGCCGTGCCACACCGCCTCGTAGCCGGCTTCGCGGATCGCTTCGATGGGAAAGGCCTCGTCGTTGGCCTTCAACTCCTGCAGGCAGGCGATATCCGGCGCTTCGCGCTCCAGCCACGCCAGCAGGTTCGGCAGGCGGGCGCGGATGCCGTTGATGTTGAAGGTGGCGAGCGTCAGCGTCATTGGAAAGCGCGGGCGTCACCGCGGCGCGAGCTTGACCAGCCAGGTTCGCGCGCCGCTTTGCCCGATAAGTCGCGTCTGCATGGGTTTGCTCCGGCACTCGCCTGCGCGCACACTACGGCGCGGACCGCGCAAGGCGGGTGGACGGAACGTCAGCAAAGCGCCAACAAGCGCTCTCCGGTGACGCGGCGTGCATGCCGCATCGCCGTGTTGCTTAGGCGAGTGCCTTCAGGCGATAGAGCGCTTCGAGCGCTTCGCGGGGCGACATCGCATCGGGGTCGATGTTTTCCAGCGCGCGCTCCACCACGGACGGTTGCGCAGCGAACAGGCCCATTTGCGGCGAGTCGTCCGGCGCGCTCCTGCTGCCGGCCGCCGAGGCTTGCTGATGCATGCCGCGTTCGAGTTCGGCGAGCGTGCGCCGTGCATCGGCGATCACCGACTTCGGCAGACCGGCCAGCGCCGCCACCTGCAGGCCGAAGCTGCGGTTGGCCGGGCCCTCCTTCACCGCATGCATGAACACCAGTTGCTCGCCGTACTCCACGGCGTCCAGGTGCACGTTGGCGATGGACGGATATTCGTTGGCCAGCTCGGTGAGTTCGAAGTAATGCGTGGCGAACAGCGTGTACGAACGGCTGCTCGCCGCCAGGTGCACGGCCGCCGCGCGCGCCAGCGCCAGGCCGTCGTACGTGCTGGTGCCACGGCCCACTTCGTCCATCAGCACCAGGCTGTGTTCGGTGGCGTTGTGCAGGATGTTGGCCGTTTCGCTCATCTCCACCATGAAGGTGGACTGGCCGCGCGAGAGATCGTCGCCGGCACCGATGCGCGTGAAGATGCGGTCGATCGGGCCGATCACCGCACGCGAGGCCGGCACGTAGCTGCCGATATGGGCGAGCAGCACGATCAGCGCGTTCTGGCGCATATAGGTGGACTTGCCGCCCATGTTCGGGCCGGTGATCACCAGCATGCGCCGGTTGTCGTCGAGTGCGAGGTCGTTCGGCTCGAACGGCTCGTCGCGCACCTTTTCCACCACCGGGTGGCGGCCGCGTTCGATCGCTATGCCGGGTTCGTCGGTGAGTTCGGGTGCGCTCCAGTCGAGCGTCGAGGCGCGCTCGGCCAGGGTGGCGAGCACGTCGAGTTCGGCCATGGCCGCGCCGGCGTTCTTCAGCGGTTCCAGCTCGGTGATCAGCGTGTCGAGCAGCGCCTCATACAGGGCCCGCTCGCGCATCAGCGAGCGCTCCTTCGCCGAGAGCACCTTGTCCTCGAAGGTCTTCAGTTCCTCGGTGATGTAGCGCTCGGCGTTCTTGGTGGTCTGGCGACGCGTGTAGTGCGTCGGCGCCTTGTCGGCCTGGCCCTTGCTGATCTCGATGTAGTAGCCGTGCACGCGGTTGTAGCCGACCTTGAGCGTGGCAATGCCGCTGGCAGCCTTCTCGCGTTCTTCCAGCTCGACCAGGTATTGGTCGGCGTTGGTGGCGAGGCGGCGCAGTTCATCCAGTTCCGCATCGTAGCCATCGGCGATGACGCCGCCATCGCGCTGCAGCACCGGCGGTTGCGGCACCACGGCGCGGGCGAGCAGGGCGGCCGTGCCGGCGTGGTCGCCGATGCGCTCCACCAGCCCGGCGAGCAGCGGGTTGCGCTCTTTTTGAAGCGTGCGGCCATGGGTGGCCGCTTCTGGGTCTTCGCGCTCGGGAAAGAGCGCGCTGGCAAGGTTCGGCGCCGCGGCAAGGCCATCGCGCAGCGTGGACAGGTCGCGCGGGCGCGCCGAGCGCAACGCCACGCGCGCGAGGATGCGCTCCAGGTCGCCGATGCCACGCAACTGTTCGCGCAGCGGTTCGTACTGGCGGTTGTCGATCAGCGCGCCGATGGCCTGATGGCGGCTGCGCAGCAGCTCGCGCGAGCGCAGCGGGCGGTTGAGCCAGCGGCGCAGCAGGCGCGCGCCCATCGGCGTCACCGACTCGTCCAGCACGCCGAGCAGGGTGTGTTCGGTGCGGCCGCTGGGGTGGGTATCGAGCTCGAGGTTGCGACGCGTGGCGGCATCGAGGGCGATGGTCTCGCCGGCGCTCTCCACGGCCATGCCGGACAGGTGCGGCAGCGCGCTCTTCTGCGTTTCTTCCACGTAGCCGAGCAGGCAGCCGGCCGCGGCGATCGCCAGCGGCATGCGGTCCACGCCGAAGCCGCCGAGGTCGCGCGTGCCGAAGAAGCGATTGAGCTCGCGTCGTGCCGCGTCGCCATCGAAGTGCCACGGTGGACGCTTGCGCAGGCCGGGCAGGGAGCTGACGAACTTTGGCCAGGCGACATCTTCGCCGACCAGCGTCTCGGCCGGCTGCAGTCGCGCGAGTTCGGAAGCCAGCGCTTCGGCGCTCGGCACTTCGCTGAGCAGGAAGCGGCCACTGGCCAGGTCGACCCAGGCCAGGCCATAGGCGCCATGCGCGCCCGCGCTGATCGCCATCAGCAGGTTGTCGCGACGCTCCTCCAGCAGGGCGGCATCGGTCACCGTGCCCGGCGTGACGATGCGCACCACCTTGCGTTCGACCGGGCCCTTGGCGAGCGCCGGATCGCCGATCTGCTCGCAGATCGCCACCGATTCGCCCAGGCGCACCAGGCGCGCCAGATAGTTCTCCACCGCGTGATAGGGCACGCCGGCCATCGGAATCGGCTGCCCCGCGGACTGGCCGCGCTGGGTCAATGTGATGTCCAGCAAGCGCGCCGCCTTGCGCGCGTCGTCATAGAACAGCTCGTAGAAGTCGCCCATGCGGAAGAACAGCAGCACGTCCGGGTGCTCGGCCTTCGCGCCCAGGTACTGGCGCATGAGTGGGGTGTGGGTCTCGAAATCCTGGGCAACCATAACCTGCTTTACCTGGCCTGACGGTGGCGTGCGCCGTGGCGGGGCGGCGCGATGCGCCGTTCGAAAAGGCCCGCCAAGATAACCCAATTGACTGGCGGTCGCTGCCCTTGTGGCGCCCGGAATCCGCTGGGTAGGATCAGCCGCCATGCATAGTCCTTCTCGATCTGTCTCCCGCAAGGCGGTGGCGCTGATCCTGGCGCTGTTTGCTTCCGTCGCCTTCGCTGGGAGCGAGGCGTCCCGGTCACCCGCTGCCGAACCTGTGACGCTCTATGCCGGCGTCACGATCATCGACGGTACCGGTGCGTTGCCGATGGCCAACCAGGACATCCTGGTGCGCGGCGAGCGGATCGTGGCGCTGGGGCCGCACGGTTCGCTGGCCGGCTCGACGGAGGCCGGCGTGCGCACGGTCGATCTTCAGGGCAGCTACGTGATTCCCGGCCTGATCGACAGCCACGTGCATCTGGCCACGCCGCCGGATGCGAAGCGCGCGCGGGCACTGCTCCGGCGCAATCTCTATGCGGGCGTCACGGCCGTGCGCGACATGGCGGACGATCTTCGCTCGATCGGTGAGCTGGCGCGCGAGGCGCGGGCGAACGAGATGCCGTCGCCGGACATCTACTACGCGGCGGTGATGGCCGGCCCCGGGTTTTTCGCCGACCCGCGCGTGGCAGCGGCCAGCTATGGCGTGGCGCCGGGCAAGAGTCCATGGATGCAGGCGATCGACGAGGACACCGACCTGCGCGAGGCGGTGACGCTGGCGCGTGGCACCTCGGCCACGGCAATCAAGGTCTATGCGGACCTGCCGCCGGATCGGGTGGCGGCGATCACCGCTGAAGCGCATCGGCAGCACATCATGGTGTGGGCACATGGCGCGGTGTTTCCGACGCGGCCCGCCGATGTCATCGGCGCCGGCGTCGATGTGGTCAGCCATGCGTGCTATCTCGCCTATCAGCTGGAACCGGTGATGCTGAAGTCCTACGAGGACCACACGCCGTTCCACGACGAACTGCTGGCGAAGACCGGCGACGATCCGGTCATCGCGGGTCTTTATCGCGACATGCTCGAGCACGGCACGATCCTCGATGCGACCGGCAGCCTGTTCGTGCGCTACGACGCCGGGCGCAAGACATATCCCGATCGCAAGCCACTGCGCTGCACCGGGCCGACCACCACGCGGCTCGTGCGCCAGGCGTGGCGGGCCGGCGTGCCGATTTCGACCGGCACCGACGACGACGGCGGTGTCAAGAACGCATGGCCGCCCGTGTACGACGAGATGTTCTTCCTCGCGCATGACGTAGGCATGCCGCCACTGCAGGTGATCCGCTCGGCCACGCTGATCGGCGCGCAGGCCGCCGGGCAGGCGCGGGACATGGGTTCGATCGCCGCGGGCAAGCTGGCGAACTTCGCCGTGCTCTCGGCCGATCCCGTGAAGGACATCGGCAATCTCCGCAGCATCCGCATGACGGTGAAGCGCGGGCATGCGTACCCGCGTGCCGAATATCGACCGGTGACGAAGGAAGAGATGGGCGATGACGACGAATGATCGGCGGAAATTCCTCACCGGCCTGACCTGGACGGCCGCGGCGGCCATGTTGCCGTGGGAGGCGCGCGGCGTGCCGCTGCCGGTTGCCAGTGCGGCGGATGCGGGGATCATCATCAATGCACTCGGCGGCCTCGACGACCCGAACCGCGATTCCGGCGGCAGCCCGGTGCCCGAGTTCTCGCCGCGTGTCCTGTCCGAGGCCCACGCGTCCGGCCTGACGGCGGTGAACATCACGCTCGGCTACGTGTCCGGCCCCGACGATCCGTTCGAAGCCAGCGTGCGCGACATCGCCGCCACCGATGCGCGGGTACGCGCCCACGAGCGCGACCTGTTGAAGGTGCTGACGGCGGGCGACATCCGGCGCGCCAAGGCGGAGAAAAAGATCGGGCTGATCTACGGTTTCCAGAACGGCGCCATGATGGGCAAGGACGCCACGCGCGTGGACATCTTCGCCAACCTGGGCGTGCGCGTGTTCCAGCTCACCTACAACCCGGCCAACCCGTTGGGCGATGGCTCGATGGCGCCGGAAAACCGTGGGCTTACGCCATTCGGTCGCGACGTGATCGCAAGGCTCAACGAGCGCCGCGTGATGGTCGATCTTTCGCACAGCGGCGAGCGCACCTGCCTGGAAGCCGCGCGCGTTTCCACCGCGCCCATCTCGATCAACCACACCGGCTGCCGCGCGGTCACCGACCTGCCGCGCAACAAGACCGACGCCGAGCTGCGGCTGGTGGCGGAGCGGGGCGGCTTCATCGGCATCTATTTCATGCCGTTCCTCAATGTTTCCGGGCATGCCAGGGCGGAAGACGTCGTCACCCACATCGACCATGCGGTGAATATCTGCGGCGAGGACCACGTAGGCATCGGCACGGACGGCTCGGTGAGCCAGATCGACGATCTCAAGGTCTACCAGGCCGCATTGGCGAAAGAGATTGCCGCGCGCAAGGCGGCGGGCATCAGTGCTGCAGGCGAGCGTCCGGACACCTATCCGTTCGTGGTCGACCTGCGTGGCCCGCAGCAATTCCACAAGCTGGCGCAACGGCTGGACCAGAAGGGCTATTCATCCGGGCGAATCGAGAAAATCCTCGGCCTGAACTTCCTTCGTTACGCGGAAACCGTCTGGGGAAGCTGAAGGCTTCATGCGGTACATGGGCGCGCGGCTCTTGGCGGGATGGCCCCGGCAGGGTAGAAGGAGCGGCTTGTGCCGTCCCCGGGAAATGCCATGACGTTGTCTGTCCCCACCGATGCCGAGCTCAAGGAGCTGGCCGAGCAGATCGCAGCCTATGCGCTGCGCCAGCGCCTGATGCTGGTCACCGCCGAATCGTGCACGGGCGGGTGGACCGCCAAGACGCTCACCGATCTGCCGGGCAGCTCCGCCTGGTTCGACGCGGGCGTGGTGACCTACAGCTACGAAGCCAAGGAAGCACTGCTTGGCGTCAACCCGCGCACGCTGGAACGCACGGGCGCCGTGAGCGAGGAGACGGCGCTGGAAATGGTCTCGGGTGCGCTGGCACGCTTCGGCGCGGGCATGGCGGTCGCGGTGACCGGCATCGCCGGGCCGAGCGGCGGCACCGCCGAGAAGCCCGTCGGCACCGTATGGATCGGCTGGAAGCGCCGCGGCGGCTACGCCCATGCGCAGCTGTTCCACTTCGACGGCGACCGCGAGGCCGTGCGCCGGCAGACCGTGGCGGCGGCCCTCAAGGGCGTCATCAAGGCGCTGACGGACTGATTCCGGTTGCCTTTCCAGACCGGCTTGACCGGTATGGGATACTTGAGCCTGTTTCCTATCTCGGCGTGGCCCGCGCCGGGGCTGTTTGCCCGCAGGCCATGGAAGAACGCGGGCGTGCGTGCCGATGCATACCGAGTGACGACGCCGGCCCGCGGGCAAACAGCCCCGGTCTGGAAGTCGACGCGAGCCATGCCGAGATAAGGAACAGGCTCTCAGCCACAGATCGCAGCCCGTGAGACCAGACGCGGGCATCATGCCCTTCATTCACTGCCACCCAGGATTCAAGACGATGGATGACAACAAGCGCAAGGCGCTCACCTCGGCCCTCGGCCAGATCGAAAAGCAGTTTGGCAAGGGTGCCGTCATGCGCCTGGGCGATCGCACCGACGACGCCATCGATACCGTCTCCACCGGCTCGCTGGGCCTGGATATCGCGCTGGGCGTCGGCGGCCTGCCGCGCGGCCGCGTGGTGGAAATCTACGGTCCGGAATCCTCCGGCAAGACCACGCTGACCCTGCAGGTCATCGCCAACTGCCAGAAGAACGGCGGCACCGCGGCCTTCGTGGACGCCGAGCACGCGCTCGATCCCACCTACGCCGCCAAGCTGGGCGTCAACGTGGACGACCTGCTGGTCTCGCAGCCGGACACCGGCGAACAGGCGCTGGAAATCGCCGACATGCTGGTGCGCTCGGGCGCCGTGGACGTGGTGGTGGTCGACTCGGTCGCCGCGCTCACGCCCAAGGCCGAAATCGAGGGCGAGATGGGCGACTCCCACGTCGGCCTGCATGCCCGCCTGATGAGCCAGGCGCTGCGCAAGCTCACCGCCAACATCAAGAAGTCCAACTGCCTGGTGATCTTCATCAACCAGATCCGCATGAAGATCGGCGTGATGTTCGGCAGCCCCGAAACCACCACCGGCGGCAACGCGCTGAAGTTCTATGCCTCGGTGCGCCTGGACATCCGTCGCATCGGCGCGGTGAAGAAGGGCGAGGAAGTCATCGGTTCGGAAACCCGCGTCAAGGTGGTCAAGAACAAGGTCGCGCCGCCGTTCCGCCAGGCCGAGTTCGAGATTCTCTACGGCGAGGGTTCCTCGCGCGAGGGCGAGATCATCGAGCTGGGCGTCGCGCAGAACCTGATCGACAAGTCCGGCGCGTGGTACAGCTACAAGGGCGACCGCATCGGCCAGGGCAAGGAAAACGTGCGCCAGTTCCTGCGCGACAACCCGGCCATCGCCAACGAGATCGACGCCGAGCTGCGCACCCGCCTGCTGGTCAGCAATGGCTCCTCGCCGCTGCCGGCGGTGGAAACGGAAGAGGCCTGATCGACGCATCGGAGGCGCCATGCCGGGACTGAAGGGAAGCTTCTTCATCGCGGTCCTGGCGGGCGCCACCGCCGTCATGGGGTGGGCGGCGTACCAACGCTTTGCCCATCCTCCGCTTCCGCGGGCCGTGCCGATGAAGCTGTTGGCCGACGGGGTCTGGGTTTCCGAACAGATCGGCCCGGCCCAGCTGCCTTTGTTGCAGCAGGACCGTTTCGCCGCCGTGGTGGACCTGCGTCCGGACGGCGAGGTGGCGGGACAGCCTTCCTCCAGCGACATGGCGGATGCCGCGGCCCGCGCAGGGCTCGCCTTCAGCTATGCCCCGGTGCCGCACGGCGTCATTCCCGACCAGGCGGTAAGCGCCTTGCAGAAGGCGCTGGCGTCCCAGCCCAGGCCGCTGCTGCTCTACTGCCGCAGCGGCCGCCGTGCCGCCCGCACCTGGGCGCTGGCCGAGGCGTCGCGAGCCGGCGGCCTCGATGCCGAAGCCATCAAGCGGGCCGTGCTTGCCGCTGGCCAGCCGGTGGATGACCTCGGCCCTGACATCCACGCCCGCATCGCGGCGCGTCCAACGCCAGGTTGAACCCGCCATGGATAGCTACACCACCCAAGCGCAGCAGGCATCCCGTGCATCGGGCTGGAAGGTGGCCCTCAAGGTCATCGTTGCCGCCGTGGGGCTGGTACTGGGTGCCATCCTCGGCTTGTTCGGCGCCCTTTGCTTCGGCCTGATCGATTTCCGTTGCTAGGCCATGGCGCGCGACCGCGACGACAAGACCGACAAACCCAGTGCCTACGACAAGGCCCTGGGCATGCTTGCGCGGCGCGAGCACTCCCGCCGCGAGCTGAAGCTCAAGCTTCGGCAGAAGGGCTATGAAGGCGAAGAGGCCGGCACGGCGCTCGATCGCCTGGGCGAGCAGCACTACCAGGACGATGACCGCTTCGCCGAGATGCTGGTGCGCAGCCGGGTTTCCCAAGGTTACGGCCCGATGCGGGTGCGCGCCGAGCTGAAGAGCCACGGCTTGTCGGACGCGAAGATCCGTGCCGTGCTTGACCAGGCCGAGGTGGACTGGGACGCCAGCGCCCTGGCCCAGCTCAGGCGGCGTTTTGGCACCGGATCGGCGCCAGATCGCGAAGAAAAGGCCCGCCGGGCGCAATTTCTCTTGCGTCGGGGCTTTCCCGCCGCCACAGTACGGAGTGTTACCCACGCCGACGTGGACGACGCAGCCGACGATGATGCCTGACCTCCCCGGTCGCTGGGGTGGGTAAGCGCCGTTTCGGCGCCGTTTCCCGGGCGTGACCTCTCCGCCAGGTCCTCCCCAGCCGCATGAAAACTGCCGAAATCCGCTCGACCTTCCTCGACTATTTCCGTTCGAAAGGGCACACCATCGTGCCGTCCAGCTCCCTGGTGCCGGCCAGCGATCCCACGCTGCTGTTCACCAACTCGGGCATGGTGCAGTTCAAGAACGTGTTCCTGGGCAGCGAGAAGCTGCCGTACGTGCGCGCGGCCGACGTGCAGCGCTGCCTGCGCGCTGGCGGCAAGCACAACGACCTGGATTCGGTGGGCTACACGGCCCGTCACCACACCTTCTTCGAGATGCTGGGCAACTGGTCGTTCGGCGACTACTTCAAGCGCGACGCCATCGCGTACGCGTGGGAGCTGCTCACCGACGTCCTCAAGCTGCCCAAGGACAAGCTGTGGGTCACCGTCTATCACACCGATGACGAGGCCTACGACCTCTGGAACAAGCAGGTGGGCGTGCCGGCCGAACGCATCGTGCGCATCGGCGACAACAAGGGCGCGCCGTTCGCTTCGGACAATTTCTGGCAGATGGCCGACACCGGCCCGTGCGGTCCGTGCACCGAGATCTTCTACGACCACGGCCCGGGCATCGCGGGCGGTCCGCCGGGTTCGCCGGAAGAGGACGGCGACCGTTACATCGAAATCTGGAACCTCGTGTTCATGCAGTTCGACCGCGCGCCTGACGGCACGCTGTCGCCGCTGCCCGCGCCGTGCGTGGATACCGGCATGGGCCTGGAGCGCCTGGCCGCCGTGCTGCAGCACGTGCACTCCAACTACGAGATCGACCTGTTCCAGCACCTGATCAAGGTCGCCTCGGAGCTCACGAGCACCGGCGATCTCGCCAACAAGTCGCTGCGCGTGATCGCCGATCACATCCGCGCCTGCTCGTTCCTCATCGTCGATGGCGTGCTGCCGTCCAATGAAGGCCGTGGCTATGTGCTCCGCCGCATCATCCGTCGCGCCTTGCGCCACGGCTGGATGCTCGGCGTGCGCGGCGACTTCTTCTGGAAGATGGTGCAGCCGCTGGTCGAGGAAATGGGCGAGGCCTATCCCGAGCTCGCCCAGAAGCAGGGCTTCGTCGAAGACGCGCTGCGCACCGAGGAGCGCCGCTTCGGCGAAACGCTGGAAAACGGCATGCGCCTGTTCGATGCCGTCGCCGCCAAGGCGAACGGCACGATTCCTGGCGCGGACGCGTTCCGCCTCTACGACACCTATGGCTTCCCGATCGACCTCACCGCCGACATCGCGCGCGAGCGTGGCCTCACGGTGGACATGGACGGCTTCGAGCAGTCCATGAAGGAACAGCAGGAGCGCAGCCGCGAAGGCGGCAAGTTCGAAGCCAAGGGCCAGATGCCGGCCGAGCTGGCCAGCCAGTTGTCGCCCACGGTCTTCCTCGGTTACGACGCGCTGACCAGCCAGGGCAGCAAGGTCGTCGGCATCGTGCGTGGCGGCAAGCAGTTCGATGCGCTGGAAGAGGGTGACGACGGCCTTGTCATTCTGGATCGCACGCCGTTCTACGCCGAATCCGGCGGACAGGTAGGCGATACCGGTACGCTGATGAACGCGTCGGGCACATTTGCCGTAGGCGATACGCTCAAGATGGGCGGCGTGTTTTTCGGACATGCCGGTCGCTGGAGCGGCAGGCAGGCCCTGCGCGTGGGCGACGCGATCGATGCGAATGTCGACGGCACGCGTCGCCAGGCCATCGTGCTCAACCATTCCGCGACGCACCTGCTGCACGCCGCGTTGCGCAAGGTGCTGGGCGAGCATGTCACGCAGAAGGGTTCGCTGGTCGCGCCGGAGCGACTGCGTTTCGACTTCTCGCATTTCAAGCCGATGAGCGCGGACGAACTGCGCGAGATCGAAACGCTGGTGAACGCCGAGGTGCGTCGCAACGACGCCGCCGAAGTGCATCACATGGGTTACAACGAAGCCATCGATTTCGGCGCCATGGCCTTGTTCGGCGAGAAGTACGGCGATGAAGTGCGCGTGCTGAAGATGGGCGATTTCTCCACCGAACTGTGCGGTGGCACCCACGTGGGCCGCACGGGCGACATCGGCCTGTTCAAGATCGTCGGCGAGGCCGGCGTGGCCTCCGGCGTGCGCCGTATCGAGGCTGTGACGGGTGCCGGCGCGCTGGCCTACGTGGCCGACGAGGAGCGCCGCCTGGGCGAGTTCGCCCAGCTGCTGTCGTCATCGGGTGACGATGCCGTGGAGAAACTGCGCCAGCTCTTCGACAAGCAGAAGAAGCTGGAGCGCGAACTGGAGTCGTTGCGTTCCAAGGCGGCGGGTTCGGCGACGGCCGACCTTGCTTCCACGGCGCGGGACATCGACGGCATCAAGGTCATCGCCGCGCGCCTGGAAGGCCTGGACGCCAAGGCCTTGCGCGACAGCATGGACCAGCTCAAGCAGCAGCTGTCCGACGGCGTGATCCTCCTCGCAGGCGCCGCCGACGGGCGCGTGTCGCTGGTGGCCGGCGTGAGCGGCAAGGCGCTTGGCCGCATCAAGGCCGGCGACGTCGTGTCCCACGTGGCCAGCCAGATCGACGGCAAGGGTGGCGGTCGCCCGGACATGGCCCAGGGCGGTGGCAACGACAGCGCTGACTTGCCACGCATCCTGAACGGTCTGGCCGGCTGGATTGGCGAACGGCTGACTTCCTGAAGCGGGGCTATCGCTCAGACTCCGTTCCCGTTTACGCATTGCGCAGCCCGCGGACGCTCGGCTAGTATCAAACACAGTCGACACCGCTGGTTGCGACGGTGTCGGCCGACATGGCATCACAGGGGATGCCGAGTCTGTGAACCGGGAAGGCGGTAGGGCCTTCGGCGGTACGATCGTCGAACTGTCCAGACGGTGAAAGCTCAGGGGTGAGGCGGAGCCGTCTGTTGGCCTATGACCAAAGTATTCATGGAGTGGCAAACATGTTGATTCTGACCCGCAGGGTCGGTGAAACCTTGATGATCGGTGACGAGGTGACCGTTACCGTTCTGGGCGTGAAGGGCAACCAGGTGCGCATTGGCATCAATGCCCCCAAGAACGTCGCGGTGCATCGTGAAGAGATCTATCAGCGGATCAAGAACGAGCACGAGCCGGATGCTTCCGGCGAAACTGGCGAACACTGACAGGCGATAAAAGCTTTACCTAGAGCGCGCCGGTTAGTATCCTTACCGGCTCCGCAGTGATGCGGACAAAATTCGGAGAGATGCCCGAGAGGCCGAAGGGGCTCCCCTGCTAAGGGAGTATAGGGTCAAAAGCCTTATCGAGGGTTCGAATCCCTCTCTCTCCGCCAGATACGCAAAAAGCCCCTCGCGGGCTTTTTGCGTATCTGGCGGAGAGAGGTGTGGACTAAGCCTCCGTTCGACCCATTTGCAGGGAACAAATCTGGACAACCGAAGGCTGGCCCCGGAGCGCGCAAGCGCGGAGGGGTGAAGCCCATGGATGGGCCAAACAATCCCTCGCGTCACGCAGCCGAGTCGTTCAACCAAGCCCCGAACGGGGCGTGTTTTGCATATGGCGGAGAAGCGATCTTGCACGCCGCCATGTTGTCCAGAACAGCCGCATGCCGCGATGATGGCGATGCGATTCTGCCGTGCGGAGGCGACATGACATCTGCTGGACCTCTGGGCGATCATCCCCAGCGCGACTATGCGCGCAAGCTGCGGCAGTTCAACGCATTCGCCGGTCCCGACCTGCACTCGCTCATGACCGCGGCGGGATTGAGGCCCGGCATGGCAGTGCTCGATGCCGGCTGCGGCACGGGCGAAACGCTGGGGCGGCTGGCGAATATCGTCGGGCCCGACGGCATGGCCGTCGGCGTGGACCTTTCCGCGCCGCACATCGCAGCCACCGCATCGCAGCGCACTCCTCGTGGCCTGGTGCAGGCGGATCTCACGCGCCTGCCATTGCATGCGGGCAGCTTCGATTTCATCTGGTGCGCGAATACCATCAACCATCTGCGCGACGCCGTCGATGCCCTTCGCGGCATGTCCGCCTTGCTGCGCCCGGGTGGGCGCATCGCCCTGGGGCAGAGTTCGTTCCTTCCCGACATGTACTTCGCGTGGGATCTGCGGCTGGAGCGCCTGGTGAACGAGGCCGTGCGGCAGTACTACCGCGATCGTTATGGCTTGGACGAGCGCGATCTCACCGCCGTGCGCGCGCTCGTCGGGCTCATGCGCGAGGCGGGCCTCGGAAACGTCCAGCCACGGACGATCGCGATCGAGCGCGTTTCGCCGGTCGATGCGGCCACGGAGGCCTACCTGCAGGAAGCGATCTTCCGCCAGACCTGGGGCGAGCGCTTGCGGCCCTATCTGGCCGACGAGGACTACGCGCAGCTCGAACGGTTATGCGACCCGCGGCATCCGGCGTACGCGCTGCGTCGCCCTGACTTCCATTTCATCCACACCTTCACGCTGGTGACCGGATCGCCCTAGCACCGCGGCGGGTTCCGCTCAGGACAGGGCCAGGCCGCGCAGTTCGGCGCCTTCGGGCGTGATGCTCAACACCGAGCCGTGCTCGTACCAGTCGCCCAGCACGATGCGTTCGGCCGGATAGCCGTCCAAATCGAAACGGTGGATGGCGGGTCGATGGGTGTGGCCATGGATCAGTCGCGTCACGCCCGCGTTGCGCATGGTGCCGGCGACGGCATCGGCATTGACGTCCATGATGGTTTCCATGGTGCTGCCGGTGTGCGCGCGGCTGTCCTCGCGCGCCTTCGCGGCGAACGCGCGTCGCGCCTCCAGCGGCATGGCAAGGATCTGTGCCATCCATTCGGGAGTGCGCACCTGCTTGCGCACGGCCTGGTAGGCGAGGTCGTCGGTGCATAGCACGTCACCATGCATCAGCAGGGTGGGGCGGCCGTAAAGGTCGTGCACGGCGCCATCATCGAGCAGGGTGAAGCCCGCGCGTCCGGCGAACTCCTTGCCGAGCAGGAAGTCGCGGTTGCCGACCATGAAATACACCGGCACGCCGGCGTCGCGCAGCGCCCTGGTGGCCAGTGCGATCCGCCCCGGCAGTTCGGCGTCATCGTCATCGCCGATCCATGCTTCGACGAGGTCGCCGAGGATGTAGAGCGCATCGGCCGATCGCACTTCGTCGCTGGCGAGGAACTTCTCGAACAGCTGGGTGATCCGCGGACGGCTGTCGTCCAGGTGCAGGTCGGCGATGAACAGCGTGGCCACGGCGGCTCAGCCCTTGGACTTGGGCTTGTCGGTGGATTTGGCCGGCGCCGGCGCGGTCTTTTCCGCAGCGGGTTTCGC
This sequence comes from Dyella sp. EPa41, assembly GCF_016586165.1. Lineage (GTDB taxonomy): Bacteria > Pseudomonadota > Gammaproteobacteria > Xanthomonadales > Rhodanobacteraceae > Dyella. Next base: position 33,976 of record NZ_BCPR01000034.1, read on the forward strand.
CGCGGCCGGCTTCGACTCGGCGCCGGGCAGGTCCTCGCCGACGACGTTGGCGCTGTCGATCACGACCAGCGGGTTGGGCACGTCGGTGGCGAACGGCCCGAGGCCGCGCGTGGGCAGGGCGGCGATCTTGTCGACCACGTCCATGCCTTTGACGACCTTGCCAAACACCGTGTAGCCCCAGGTCAGCCCGCTCTGGTTGCCGACGAAATCCAGGCGGCGGTTGTCGACGAGGTTGAAGAAGAACTGCGCCGTGCCCGAGTTGGGGTCTGCCGCGCGCGCCACGGCGACGGTGCCGCGCAGGTTGGACAGGCCGTTGTCCGCCTCGCTCGCGATGGCCGAACGCGTGCGCTTGGCCTGCAGGTCGCGGGTATACAGGCCGCCTTGCACCAGATAGCCCTGGATGGCCCGGTGAAACACGGTGCCGCTGTAGAAGCCGTCGCGCACGTACTGCAGGAAGTTGGCGACGCTCTTGGGCGACTTGTCGGGATAAAGCTCGATGGTGATGTCGCCCTGCGAGGTATGCAGCACCACTTCCGGATGCGCTTGCGCGACGGGCGTCGGCGCCGGCTTGGCAGCCTGGGCCTGGAGCATGAGCGGCGACATCAGCAGGGCGGCGGTGAGCAGGATTCGGGACATGGCGGGCTGGGCGACGTGTGGCATCGGGACATGATACGCGGCGATGGGACGTAGTGGGCCCGGCGAGGCCCGGGGCGGTCAGGCTTAGTACGGATGGACTTCCAGCAGCAGGCCAAGCTCGTTCATCGGGACCTGCTCCTGCTCCAGGTCGGCTTCGCTGAGCGGGTGCTGTTCCAGCCACGACGAGGGCACCAGCAGGCGCATCCGGTGGCTGGTGGCGCCCAACTGCATCCGCGGCAGCGATTCGGCGCGACGCGCGCGGCGGAACAGCACGGCAAGGCGCAGCAGGGCGGTGATGTAGCGTGCGAGCTGGCGATAGCGCTGCGGCAGGGCCGAGAAGCTGGCCTTGTCCGGTTTGCGACGGTGCGCCTCCACGATGGCGGCGAGCAGTTGCTGCTCCTGCCGGGAGAAGCCCGCCAGGTCGGCGTGGCGCAGGATGTAGGCACCGTGGTGATGGTGCTGGCTGTGCGCGATGGCCAGGCCGATCTCGTGCACGCGCGAGGCCCATGACAGCCATTCGCGCGCTTCGCCGTCGAGCTTCCACGAGCGGGCGATCTGGTCGAAGAACATCAGCGCCGTCGATTCCACGCGACGTGCCTGGGCGCGATCCACGCCATAACGGTTGGCGAGCGCATCGATGCTCGAGGTACGCGGATCGGTACCGCCGGCGCGGCCGATCAGGTCCCACAGCAGGCCTTCGCGCATCGAGCTTTCGCATACGCGCATGCGCTCGATGCCCAGTGCCTCGAACGCGGCTTCGAAGATCACCACGCCGCCGGCGATCACCGGCGCGCGGTCCTCGGCGAGGCCGGGCAACTTTAGCGCGCTGATCTGCCCCTGGCCCAGCAGGGCGTCACGCAGCGCGGCGATGGATGCCGGCGTAATGCCGTCGTCGGAGAACTTCATCGCCTGCACCACCGAGCCGATGGCCTTGGCGGTGCCGGAGGAGCCATACGCCTCGACCCAACCGGACTCGCGGTAGTCTTCGGCGAACTGCTGCAACAGCACGCCGATTTCGTTGTTGGCGCGCTGCCAGCGCTTGCGATTGAGCTTGCCGCCGGGGAAGAAGCGCAGCGTGGACGCAATGCAGCCTGCCTGCACGCTCTCCGTGTGCATCGGCGCGAAGCCGCGGCCGATGATGAATTCGGTACTGCCGCCGCCCACGTCGATCACCAGCCGGCTCTCGCGGGAGGCCGGCAGGTCGTGCGAAGCGCCGAGGAAGATCAGGCGGCCTTCCTCGCGGCCCGAGACGATTTCCACCGGATGGCCCAGCGCGGTCTCGGCCGACGTGAGGAACGACTGCGGCGACGCCAGGCGACGGACGGAGTTGGTGGCGACGGCGCGCACCCGGATCGAGGGCACCCCTGCGATGCGTTGGCCGAACCGGGCAAGGCAGTTGAGTGCGCGGGCGCGATGTTCCGCATCCAGCGTGCCATCGGCACGCAAGCCGGCGGCCATGCGCACCGTCTCGCGCAGGCGATCGATCACGCGGGGTTCGCCGTGTTCCACCCGGGCCACCACCATGTGGTAGCTGTTGGATCCCATGTCCACGGCGGCGATCAGTTCGCCGTCCTTGATCGGGGTCTGATCGCCTTGGCTCATGCGGGACTCACGTCGGGCTGCAAGGGATGGATTCTCTCACGCTGGCAGGCTGTCGCGAAGCCGCAGCGACTCACGCCGTGGCGGGCACCAGCCTGTCCAGCAGCCATTGCTGGGCGCTGTGCGGTGGCGCGTCGCCGGCCTGGGCCCGCGTGTAGCGCCCCTTGCCGTCCAGCAGCCAGGCGTCGAGGTTGTCGGCAAGATAATTCGCCAGCGTCTCCTCGTACACACGCTTGGCCAGCGTGGGATCGAGGATGGGGAAGGCGACTTCGATGCGGCGCATCAGGTTGCGTTCCATCCAGTCCGCGCTGGCGCAGTAAAGCTCCGGCGCGCCGTCGTTGGCGAACCAGTACACGCGGCTGTGCTCGAGGAAGCGGCCCACGATGGAGCGCACGCGGATGCGCTCCGACACGCCCGGCAGGCCAGGGCGCAGCGTGCAGGCGCCGCGCACGATCAGGTCGATCTCCACGCCCGCCTGCGACGCGCGATAGAGCGCCTGGATCACGTGTGCCTCGTTCAGCGCATTGAGCTTGGCGACGATGCGCGCGGGTTTGCCGGCCAGTGCATGGTTGGTCTCGCGCTCGATCTTTTCCAGCACATTGCGGTAAAGCGTGAACGGCGAATGCAGCAGGTGGTGCAGCTCGATCACCGGCCCCAGGCCCGAGAGCTGCTGGAACACCTTGTGCAGGTCCTCGCCGATGCCCGGATGCGCGGTCATCAGGCCGATGTCGGTATAGGTGCGGCTGTTGGCCTGGTGGTAGTTGCCGGTGGACAGGTGCACGTAGCGGCGCAGGCTGTCGTCCTCGCGGCGCACGATCAGCAGCATCTTGGCGTGCGTCTTGAAGCCCACGACGCCGTACACCACTTGCACGCCGGCCTCCTGCAGGCGCGTGGCGAGGCGGATGTTGGCCTCTTCGTCGAAGCGCGCGCGCAGCTCGATCACCACGGTGACGTCTTTGCCATTGCGCGCCGCCTCCACCAGCAGGTCCACCAGCGGCGTGTCGACGCCGGCGCGGTAGAGCGTCTGCTTGATCGCGAGCACGGCGGGGTCCTGTGCGGCCTGGCGCAGCAGGTCCACCACGGCGGCGAAGGATTCGTAGGGATGGTGCAGCAGCACGTCGCGCTGGCGCAGTACTTCGAACTTGCAGCGGCTATCGTTGAATACCGCGGGCAGCTGCGGGATGAACCGCGGGAACTTCAGTTCCGGGCGATCCAGGCCGTCGTAGATGGTGCCGGCGCGGATGATGTTGACCGGGCCGTCGCAGCGATAGACGTCCGTTTCCTCCAGCTCGAAATTGGCGATGAGCATGGAGACGATCGATTTCGGGCAGTCGTTGCCGATCTCCAGTCGCACCGGGCGCGCATAACCGCGGCCCAGCAATTCTTCGCTCAGCGCGCGGGCGAGGTTGTCGACTTCAGCTTCTTCCACCATCAGTTCGCTGTTGCGGGTGACGCGGAACTGGTAGGCCCCGGCGACCTTGAAGCCCGGGAACATCAGGTCGACGAAGCCCTGCAGCAGCTCCGCCAGGAAGATGTAGTGCACGCCGCCGTCGCACACTTCGTCGGGCAGGCGGATGATGCGCGGCAGCGAACGCGGCGCGCGGACCAGCGCCATGTGCCCTTCGCGACCGAACGCGTCGCGGCCCTTGAGCACGACGGCGATGTTGAGCGTCTTGTTGAGGATGCGCGGGAACGGATGCGCCGGGTCCAGTCCCAGCGGCGACAGCACCGGCATCACTTCGTTCTCGAAGTAGCCCTGCAGCCAGCGTTTCTGGCGCTCGGTCCAGTGCGAGCGGGTGAGGAAATGGATGCCCTCGGCGTCCAGCGCGGGCCGTAGCTCCTCCTGCCAGGTGGTGTATTGCTGGGTCACCAGGTCGAGCACGCGCTTGCGGATGCGCGCGAGCAGATCGCCGGAGGAAAGCCCATCCGGTCCCGGCGCCGCAGAACCGAACATGTGGTGGTGCTTGAGCATCGCCACGCGCACCTCGAAGAACTCGTCGAGGTTGTTGGCGACGATGCTCAGGAAGCGCAGCCGCTCCAGCAGCGGGATGCGCGTGTCACGCGCCTGGGCCAGCACGCGGAAATTGAATTCGAGCGCCGCCAGTTCGCGGCTGAGGTAGAACTCAGGGGCAGCACGGTCGGCAACAGGCGAAGGAGTGGCGGGTTTGCGGCGCATCCTGCCATTCTGGCCGATGCGACGATTTGTTACATGGCGCAGTGCCGCGGACTGTGACGGCCGTTCAGGTAGCGTCGCTGGCCGCCGTCAATCCGGGTCGCCACTACCCGGCGTCAGCAGCCTTTCGGTGCTGAACCAGCACGAGAACGTGGAGCCCTGGCCAGGCTCGCTCTGGATGTCCAGGCGCGCCTGATGCAGGTTCAGCACGTGCTTGACGATGGACAGGCCAAGGCCGGTGCCGCCGCTGTCGCGCGAACGGCTTGACGACACGCGATAGAAGCGTTCGGTGAGGCGCGCCAGGTGCGTCGCGGGAATGCCGTAGCCGGTGTCGGTCACCGAATAGACCGCGCCTTCCGGCGTGCGACGCCAGCGCACCGTGATGCGCCCGCCGGTCGGCGTGTAGCGCACGGCGTTGCTCACCAGGTTGGAGAACGCGCTGTGCAGGTCCTTCACCGAACCGAGCAGGTCGGCCTCGGCGGTGGATTCCACCGTGATCTGGTGGCGGCCCTGGCTCAATGCCTCGGCTTCCTTGCGGATGGTGGCCAGCAGCGGGGTCATCTGCACGCGCTCGTCCTGCACGTGATCCTGGGTTTCCAGGCGCGAGAGGGTGAGCAGGTCTTCGACGATCTGCCCCATGCGCTTGGATTGCGCGCGCATTTCGCTGAGCACCGGCGCGAGCTCCGGCACGTCTTCCGGATCGATCAGTTCGAGATAGCCATGGATCACCGTAAGCGGCGTGCGCAGTTCGTGCGATACGTTGGCCACGAAGTCGCGACGGATCTGTTCCAGCCGCGTGAGATGGCTGATGTCGCGCGCAAGCAGCAGGCGCTGGCGACGGCCGAACGGCAGCAGCGTGACGTTGATATGGCGATTGGGATGGCCCGGCGCCGCCACGTCGTTGAGCGGTTCGCGCGCGCCTTCCTTCAACCAGCCGGCGAGCTCGGTCGTGCTGAGGCGTTCGTCCAGATGCGCGCCGCGATCCTGCGGGCGTCGCAGGCCCAGCAGGTCTTCGGCGGCGTGATTGAACCATCGGACGTGCTGCTCGGTGTCGAGCAGGACGACCGCATCCGGCAGGCTGCCGGCGGCGCTGCGCAAGTCGCGCAGACTGGAGGCGATGCGGCGGGAACGCGTCATGAAACGGTCATGCTGAAGGGAATTCACCGTGGAACTTTGCGTCATCATGTGCTGCGCTTGATGACGGATTTGGGTCAGAAGCAAGACGATTTCCGCGATGGCAACCAGTGCCACGCCAGTGGCGACATGGCCTCCCGCGAACCAGCCCGCGACGCCACCCACCAGCCATCCGGCCACGAGAATGGCCGGCAGCTTCCACGAGCGGTCGAAGAGGTCAGGCATGGGCGGTCAGTCATCGATGCCGGGCTGGCGGTGCGCCAGCATCGGCAAAAGCCTGCGTGCCCGCAATAGCGCCGTCAGGCGCGGGCGCTCAGGGGCTGGCGGAGAAACGGTAACCCGCGCCACGAACGGTCTGCACCATGTCGTCGAGCTTCCATGGTTCCAGCGTCTTGCGCAGGCGGCGGATGTGTACGTCCACGGTGCGCTCTTCCACGTACACGCTGCCGCCCCAGACGTGGTCGAGCAGCTGTGCGCGCGAATAGACACGCTCGGGATGCGTCATGAAGAAATAGAGCAGGCGATATTCGGTCGGCCCGATGGTGACCGCGTCGTCGCCGGCGAACACGCGATGCGCGGGGCCGTCGATGCGCAGGCCGCCGAGTTCGACCATGCCCGAGCCATCATCGCCCTGGCTGCGGCGCAGCACGGCCTTGATGCGTGCGACCAGTTCGCGCGTGGAGAAGGGCTTGACGACGTAGTCGTCCACGCCGGCTTCCAGGCCATTGACGCGGTCCATCTCCTCGCCGCGGGCGGTGAGCATGATGATCGGCACTTCGCGGCTCAGTTCTTCCTTGCGCAGGCGGCGGGCCAATTCCAGGCCGCTGGTGCCCGGAAGCATCCAGTCGAGCAGGATGAGGTCCGGCACCTGTTCGGCGATGGCGAGCTGGGCGGCACGGGCGTCGGCGGCGTGGATGGCGTCCATGCCCGCCTTGCGGAGGGCGAAGGCGACCATGTCGCGGATCGAGGCTTCGTCTTCGACGATCAGGATGCGTTTGTGCACGCGTGGGGTCCGCTTGGGGGCCTATGACGCAATTATTGCAACGGGGAAATGTTACGCCGCGATGACATTTCACGCTGCCGCAACGTGACGGCAGCGTCACGGCGTCGCGAAATGGCTCAGCGGCGCGATTCGTTGGCGCTGAAACAGACGCGCCCCTGGCACGCCGAGCCGTTTTGCAGGGGCTGCTGGCTGCGACCGTCGGGGTTGTCGTCGGTCTGCACCCTGCGCTTGCGCAGTTCCATCACCAGCGGGGTGAGGTCGTTGATGCGGGCCTGGATGCGTGCGCGGGCGTAGTAGTCGAGATCCGGTCGCTTCAGCAGGCGCTTGAGCTGTTCCATGGCATCAAACGGACGGCCGGACAGATACGACGCATCGGCATAGGCCTCGCCGGCCCGCACCGTGTCGCCAGCCTTGTCGCTGGCCCGTGCATAGGTGCGGTAAAGCTCGGGTTCGTCGTTGTTGTCGAGCATCGGCATCAGCATGGTGGCCGCCTGGCGGCCGTCGTCCTGGTTGCCGCCTTCGATGAGGGCCTTCGCGTAGCCCAATGCAATGGCGCGGTTGCGCGGCGATTGCTGGTTGAGTTCCGCATAGAGGCTGAGGGCTTCGGCGCGATGCCCGGCCTGCAGTTTGGCGTCGGCCATGGCCAGGCGCAGCACCTGGTTGCCCGGATGGGCCGTCAGCAGCGGCTGCAATTCTTCGGCGGCCTTGCTGCCGTTGTTGCTGCGTATCAGCGCGAGCGCGTAACCGTAGCGGTTGGACGGGATGTCGAAGCTGCGGTCGTTCTTCAGGCTGGAGGCGTAGTACGACGTCATCTGGCCCGGGTCGTTGGAAAGCACGCGGACGCGCTCGCGCATCAGCAGGAAGTTGTCCACGCCGTCCGTGTCGCGGTTGATCAGCGACGTGGGGTCCTTCACGAAGGCGATCGGCGCCGTGCTCTTTTCCCATTGCGTCTTGTCCAGCGTGGAGCCGCTGGGACGCTGCTTCTGGCGGGCCGCCAACGTGCCGGCGCGCGCCTTGGCGTCGCTGATGCGGTCCATCGTGACCGGATGGTCCTGCAGCAGTGCCGGGGTATCGCCCAGGTCGCCGCCGGTGCCCACGCGCAGCGTGTCTTCCATGCGACCGAAGAACGAGGCCATGGCGTTCGGATCGTAACCGGCATTGGCGAGCGTCTGGATGCCCGCGCGATCGGCTTCGATTTCATCCTTGCGGGTGAAGTTGATCTGGCGTTGCATCAGCAGGCCCTGTCCGCCCATCAGGATGGCGCCGGCCGCGTCGCCCGCACCGGCGCCCGCGCCCGCGGCGATGGCGCCCAGCAGCACCAGCGCCATCAGCGGGGTGTCCTTCTTCGACGCCTCGAAGGCGCGTTGCAGGTGGTTCTGCGTGATGTGGCCGATTTCGTGGGCGATCACGCCGGCCAGCTCGCTCTCGTTGTTGGTCAGAACGATCAGGCCGGAATTCACCGCGATATAGCCGCCGGGGGCGGCGAACGCGTTGATGATGTTTTCCTTGGCGATGAAGAACTGGAAATGGTCCTTGGGTTTTTCGCTGCCCGAGACCAGGCGATAGCCGAGGTCGTTGATGTAGTCGTCGAGCAGGGCATCGTCCAGCACCATGTCCAGCGCGCGCATCTGGCGCAGCATGGAGGCGCCGTAATTCTGGGCTTCCTGCGGGGAAATGAGCGCGTTGGCCGAGCTGCCGAGGTCGGGCAGGCGCACGTCGCGATCCTGCGCCTGGGCACTGAGCGTCAGGCCCGCGCAAACCAGGGCCGCCAGCAGGCGCGAAAGTGAAAGGCGGTTCATGGGCGTCCTGCCCCGGAAAACAGTGTCGACATGCGGTTTGCTGTCCTTGGATCGACCATGCGCCAGGACGGTCTGGGGCACGGACGGCAACGGGGTCCTGGGGCGTGGGAGGCGGGGCGTGGTGCCATTCGCATAGGTCAGCGACAATACCATTGTGAGACACCCGCTGAAGGCGTCAGTTCAGCGTCCGTTGGCTTGTTTGGCAGGGTGGCCAGCCCCATCTTCAAACAATCGTATTAATTTCCGGTTTCGGAGTTTGTCGTGCCCAAGATCGAGGTCTATTCCACCGCGGTGTGTCCTTACTGCGTGTCCGCCAAGAACCTGCTCAAGTCCAAGGGATTGGAATGGACGGAGGTGCGTGTCGACACCGACCCGGCCCAGCGCGAGGCGATGCTCGCGCGCAGCGGCGGCCGTCGCACGGTGCCGCAGATCTTCATCAACGGTCACCACGTGGGTGGCTTCGACGACCTTGCCGCCGCCGACCGCAACGGCAAGCTGGCCCAGCTGCTGGAGACCATCGCATGAGCAAGCCCGCCGACGAGCAGGCCGGCAAGGACCGCGTGGCGGAGTTCACCGCGTTCCGCCAGCGCATGAACGAGCGCATCCTGTCCGAAGACAACCAGGTGGTGCGTCGCTTCTTCGCGCTCGACACCCAGACCTACAAGCCCGGCGCCCTGGACGTGAAGACCAAGGAACTGCTGGGCCTGGTGGCTTCGATGGTGCTGCGCTGCGATGACTGCATCAGCTACCACGTGGCCCAGTGCAAGGAAGCCGGCGTCACGCGCGAGGAATTCTTCGAGACCTTCAGCGTGGGCCTGGTGGTGGGCGGCTCGATCGTGATTCCGCACCTGCGCCGCGCCGTGGACTTCCTCGACCAGCTCGAGTCCGGCGCCGCCGCCACGGCCGACTGCGCCAGCCACGGCTGAGCGCCGGGAAAGCGAGGCGGCTGGCTCCTTGCCGCTTCGTTGACGCGTGCGAGTTTATTCAATGCTGCATGCGAGGATTTGCAACGGCTCCCACGGGCGTCGCTCTGGCCGCACGCAGGCGCATCGGGGATAATTGAAGGGTTTCATGGCCCTGATCTCCCCGCTTCGGGGCTGCACGATTCATATCCCAAGGAGTGTCCCCATGAGCAAGACCATTGCCGTGATTCCGGGCGACGGCATCGGCCCCGAGATCATGAAAGCCACGCTGCGCGTTCTCGACGCCCTGGACTGCGGTCTGTCCTACGAGTTCGTCGATGCCGGCATGGTCGCGCTGGAAAAGAGCGGTGATCTCCTGCCGCAGCCGACGCTCGACGCCATCGCCAAGCACAAGGTCGCCCTGAAGGGCCCGCTGACCACGCCGGTGGGCGGTGGCTTCACCTCGATCAACGTGACGCTGCGCCGCCACTTCGACCTGTACGCCAACGTGCGTCCGGCGATCAGCTTCCCGGGCACCAAGTCGCGCTTCGAGAACATCGACATCATCACGGTGCGCGAGAACACCGAAGGCGCGTACCTGTCCGAGGGCCAGTCGGTGTCCGAGGACGGCGAAACCGCGATCTCGATGGTGCGCAACACCCGCAAGGGCTCCAGCCGCATCGTGCGCTACGCCTTCGAGCTGGCCGTGAAGAAGGGCCGCAAGAAGGTCACGGCCGTGCACAAGGCCAACATCATCAAGACCGCCTCGGGCCTGTTCCTCAACGTGGCGCGCGAGATCGCCAAGGAATACCCGCAGATCGAGTTCAACGAGATGATCGTTGACAACGCCTGCATGCAGCTTGTGATGAAGCCAGAACAGTTCGACGTGATCGTCACGACTAACCTGTTTGGCGACATCCTGTCCGACCTGTGCGCCGGCCTCGTCGGCGGCCTGGGCCTGGCTCCGGGCGACAACATCGGCACCGAAGCGGCCATCTTCGAGGCCGTGCACGGCTCCGCGCCGGACATCGCCGGCAAGGGCATCGCCAATCCGTGCGCGCTGCTGCTGGCGGCGGCCGACATGCTCGATCACCTCGGCATGGTCGACAAGGGCGACAAGGTGCGCAACGCCATCCGCGACGTGATGACCAACGACCGCGACAGCGTGACGCCGGACATCGGCGGCAAGGGCAGCACCGATACCTTCGGCGACGCCATCGTCAAGCGCGTGCGCGCCTGATCCTCGGTTCCGCGCAATGGAAAAAGCCCCTCGTTCGAGGGGCTTTTTTTTGTGCCTCAGGCGGCCTGCTTCACCGGCGACTTGTAGCTTCCGGCCGGCGTCTGGAACGCGACGTTGATGCGATTCCAGGTGTTGATGAGGCCGACGAGCAGCGTAAGGTTGACCAGCTCCTCTTCGCTGAAGGCAGCACGTGCCAGCTCGTACACGTCGTCGGAAACACCGTGCTCACCGAGCCGTGTCACGGCTTCGCCCCAGGCCAGCGCCGCACGCTCCCGGTCGCTGTACAGGGATCCCGCTTCACGCCAGCCCGATACCAGGTAGAGGCGCTGCTCGATTTCGCCGGCAGCGCGCGCATCCTTGCTGTGCATGTCGAGGCAGTAGGCGCAACCGTTGATCTGCGATACCCGCAGCAGCATCAGCTCGACCATCGGCCGCTCGAGGCCGGCCTGGTGGTGTACCGCCTCGCCGAAATCGAGCAACGGCTTGATGGTCTGGAAATGCTTCATCACCGAAAGACGCTTGGACATGGGGGACTCCTTGAACGCGGCCACCACGGCCGCTCATGACAAGGACGTACCGGCCTGCGGATTCGTGACAGCCGCCAGGCGAGCGAGTTTTTCGGGGTTGCGCAGCGAGTGGATGCTGGTGATGCGTTCGCCGTCGGTCTCGATCCACGCCACCGTCGCCAGCTTGGCGTCCACCCAGGTCAACAGGGCAGGGGCGCCATTGATCCACTGCAGGCGATGCACGATCGGCAGGTCGCGATAGCGCTGCGCGATGATCGAGTACAGCCGCACCACGCGATCGCCGCCATGCAGCGGGCGGAGCGTGGCCCTGACCTTGCCGCCGCCATCGGCGAGATGGACCGCGTCCGCCGCGAACAACGCCTGTAGCGCGGGCACGTTCGCCTGCTCTAGTGCGTCGCGGAACTTCTCCAGCAATCGTCGTTGCACCTCCGGCGCATGCGTGAAACGGGGGCGGCCTTCGCGCAGCCGCTGCCGTGCGCGATGCACGCGCTGGCGGCAGGCGTCCTCGGCGATCTGCAGCATCCGGGCCGCCTCGGCATGGCTGTAGTCAAAGACCTGCACGAGCAGGAAGGCGGCGCGTTCCTCCGGGCTGAGACGTTCGAGCAAGGCGATGAAAGAGAGGGAAAGGCTTTCCACGCGCTCCAGCGCCGCTTCGGGCTGTTCGGTGTCTTCCACCAAGGGCTCGGGCAGCCAGGGGCCGGTGTAGTGCTCACGCTCGGTCTTGGCGCGGCGCAGGCGGTCCAGCGCGATGCGCGTGGTGACCGTCACCAGCCAGGCCTCGGCGTCATCGAGCGCGTCGGTTTCCTGCTGATGCCAGCGCAGCCAGGCATCGTGCAGGACGTCTTCGGCGTCGGCCTGCGTGCCGAGCATGCGATAGGCCAGCCCCAGAAGGCGGGGCCGGTGTTGCTGGAAAAGAGCGGTGGCGCGGTCCATGGACGGTTCCTCGGGAGACTCCACTCAAGGACGCGCGAGACCGGCGGTTCGTGACCGGTCAGTGCACCAGCGGCCAGGGCGCCAGGAAGATCAGCCAGATCAGCAGCAGCATGCCGATGTACTTGGCAACGCGGAACAGCTTCGGGTGCCTCTTCTTGAAGGCACGATTGCGCTCGCGGCCGCGCTGGTTGAGCGCGAACATGCGGTTCACGAAGCCGGTTTTCTCTTCCGGCGACTCGGTGTTGGGCGACGCGGTGATCTTGCCCATGAAGGCGCCGACGCGATGGTTGATCGCGTTCATGAAGCGTGTGCGCAGCGGGCGCTCCACGTCCGCGAACAGGATCACGCGGGTCTGGTCGGTGCGGTTCTCGGCCCAGTGCACGTAGGTTTCGTCGAACACCACGTCCTTGCCGTCGCCCCAGCTGTGGATCTCGCCGTCGACGAAGATGCGGCAATCCTCCGAGTTGGGTGTGATCAGGCCGAGGTGGTAGCGCAACGACCCGGCGAACGGATCGCGATGCGGATTGAGCTTGCTGCCCGGCGGCAACAACGCAAACATCGCCGCCTTCACGCTGGGGATGGCGTTGAGCAGCTCCACCGTCTTCGGGCACAGCGCCTCGGCGGACGACAGCGGTTCGCCGTACCACTTGAGGTAGAAACGCTTCCAGCCTTGCTTGAAGAAGCTGTTGAAGCTGGCGTCGTTGTGTTTCTCGGCGGCGCGGATGTAGCCCTCGTCGAACAGGTGCAGCGCTTCCTCGCGGATGGCCTGCCAGTTCGCCTGCAGCAGATCGAGTTGCGGGAAGCCGCGACGGTCGAGGATGGGCGTGGCCGGCACCGCCGAGAACGCATACATCAGCAGGTTGTACGGCGCGAACACCGCCGAGTGATCGACCAGCTGGCGATCGAAGCGCAGCTTGGCGCGACCGCGCAGGTGCACCAGCAGCACGCAGAACACGAACACCAGCAACAGGAGCAGCAGAACGAGGCGCGGGGCGAGGATCATGGACGAGGACGCAGCGAGAGGTCGAAGTGGCTAGTGTAACTCCTGGCCCGTCACGGGCCCGGCGCTACGGTTCAGGCAGGAAGTCAGTGCCCAAGGACATGCACCGGCCCGCCGCCCGGGCGGTAGCTGCGTGCCAGCGCGCGATGGACGTAGGCCACTGCGCGTCGCACGGACGAGCGCGGCGCGTGTCCCTTGGCCAGTTCCGCGGCGATGGCGGAGGCCAGCGTGCAGCCCGTGCCATGGCCTTCGACGGCCAGCCGCGGATGGCGCAGCTCCATGACGCCCTTGGCGTCGTAGAAGCGATCCACCACCTCGCGTTCGTTGGAGTGGCCGCCCTTGAGCAATACGGCTGTCGCGCCGAGTTCGAGCAACGATTGCCCTGCCTTGTCGTAATCCCCGGGGCCGCGCAGCTTGCGTCCGAGCAGGGCCTCGGCCTCGGGCAGGTTGGGCGTGAGGATGTCCGCGAGCGGAATCAATTCCTCCACCATGGCCTCCACCGCGTCCTCATCGAGCAGGCGCGCACCGCTGGTGGAGATCATCACCGGATCGACCACCAGCCAGGCCGGCTTGCGCGTGCTCATCTCCTTCGCCACCAGGCGCGTGACCGACGCGCTGCCCAGCATGCCGGTCTTCACCGCGCCAATGGGGAAATCATCGAACACCGCGTCGAGCTGGCTGCGGATGTGCTTGAGCGGCACGGTATGCACCGCGGTGACGCCGCGGGTGTTCTGCGAGGTGACCGCCGCGATCACGGACAGCCCGTGCACCTCGCGCGCATGGAACGTCTTCAGGTCGGCCTGGATACCCGCGCCACCGCCGGAATCGGAGCCGGCGATGGTGAGGGCGAGTGGGAGGGGGCGGAGAGGGCATGGTTGAGTAGGTCGGTTGCAATGCCGACCATTATCGCCCTGGATG
>NZ_BCPR01000035.1 GCF_016586165.1 Dyella sp. EPa41
CCGCCATCGAGCTGCTGCGAGTTGCCCGCGAGCGACCACGGCTCCATCGTTACTGCACCTTGCCCAGGCCCGACTCGCGGCGCGGATCGCTGGCCGCATCGAGCTTGTTGCTCTTGAGGTCCCAGGTCACCACGTTCATGAAGCCCCACGAGCTGCGCTCTTTCAACGTGTGCCCCATGCGGGTGAGGCCTTCGGCGGTGGCGGCGTCGAACGTACCCGACTCGACATCCACGCGATCTGGCATGTACTGGTGATGGAAACGCTTCTGTCCGGCGATGCCGGCAGCATCCTTGCCATCGACGAAGGCGAGGATGCCTTCCAGCACCTGCGTGATGATGGTGGAACCACCCGGCGAACCGATCACGCCCACGCGATCGGCGCCGAACACGATGCTCGGCGTCATCGAGGACAGCATGCGCTTGCCCGGGGCTGGCGCATTCGCGTCGCTGCCGAGCAGGCCGTAGACATTGGGCTTGTTGGGCACCAGCGCGAAGTCATCCATTTCGTCGTTGAGCAGCACGCCGGTGCCGGCCGCGACGAAGGTGGAACCCATCGTGTAGTTCACCGTCTGCGTGATGGAGGCGATATTGCCGTCCTTGTCGATGATCGAGAAATGCGTGGTGTGCATGCCCGGATCGGTGCCGGCGCTCATCGGCAGCATCGACGACGGCGTGGCCTTGTCCATCAGGATGGTCTGGCGCAGGCCTGCCGCGTAATAAGGCGACAGCAGCATGTCCATCGGGATCTTCACGAAGTCCGGATCGCCGAGGTAGTCGTTGTGATCGCGGAACGCGCGACGCATCGCTTCGATGACCAGGTGCGTGCGATGCACCGTATCGAGCTTGGCGAGGTCATAGCCGGAGAGGATGTTGAGGATCTCCGCCACGGCCACACCGCCGGACGAGGCCGGTGGCGCCGTCACCACGCGGTAGCCGCGGTAGTTCACCACGATCGGCGTGCGCTCCTTCACCTGGTAGCCTTCCAGATCCTTCGCGGTCCAGTTCCCGCCGGCGGCGCGCACGGCATCCACCAGCTTCTTGCCGACTTCCCCGCGATAGAACCCGTCGAAACCGTGTTCGCCCAGCAGCTCCAGCGTGCGTGCCTGGTCCGGGTCGCGCCATACCTCGCCCGCGACCGGCGGTTTGCCATCGGGCAAGTACTTGGAAGCGGACGCCGGCCAGCGGCGAATGTCTTCGGCGCGCTCGCTGATGGCATTGATCAGCCGGCCATCCGGCTTGAAGCCGTCGCGCGCGATGCGTACGGCCGGCGCCAGCGAGTCCTTCAGCGGCAACTTGCCGTAATGCGCCGCCAGCCAGGCAAGACCCGCGGCTTCGCCGGGAATGCCCGCGGACAGCGGCCCATTGAGCGCCGTGTCCCGGTTGGGCGTGCCGTCCTTGTTGAGATAGTCCTTGGCATTCACCGCGGCCGGCGCGGTTTCGCGCGCGTCGATGAACACCTCGCGGCCATCGGAAGCACGATGCAGCACGGCCATGAAGCCACCGCCAATGCCCGAGCTCTCCGGTTCGACCACCGAGAGCGTCGCGGCCACGGCGATCGCCGCATCGAATGCGTTGCCGCCCCTGGCCAGCACTTCGTGGCCCGCTTCGGTGGCGTGGAAATTGGCGCTCGCGATACCGGCATGTCCGGGGCGCTGCGCGATGACTTGCGCGGCAGGCGCCGCAGGTGAAGTAGCCGGGCGACTGTCGGCGGCGTAGGCCGCGCTGGTGGAAAGCAGCAGGCTCAGCAGCGCTACGCGCCAGTTGAACGGAGACGTCATGCGTTGTCCTTTGCCATCAGGTGTTGGTACTTCAGCATCAGCTGCTCGTTCGTCTCGGTGTGCCCGGGGTCGATGATGATGCATTCGACCGGACACACTTCCACGCACTGCGGCTGGTCATAGTGACCGATGCATTCGGTGCACAACGAGGGATCGATCACGTAGTACTCCTCGCCCAGCGAGATAGCCTTATTGGGACAGACCGGTTCGCAGACGTCGCAATTGACGCAGGTATCGAGGATTTTCAGGGACATTTGCCCAGTTTACATGGTGAAGCTGGCCGGTGCGCCGCAAGATTTCCCTGCAGGAGCGCACCCGGTGCGTGGCCGCGGAGTTTCGGCGTTGTCGCGCCGCAGGCTTTTCGCGCACCGGATGCGCTCCCGCAAAAGCCCGGCGGCCCCAAAAAGAAAGGCCCGCGGCAAGCATGCCGCGGGCCCTCGCGTTCGCTCCGGAAAAACCGGAACTTAGAAGTTCACGTAGCGGATGGTGGCGCCGGTCGGCTGCAGCGCGGCCGTCACCTTGTCCTTGTCGCCGGCATCGCCGATCACCAGCACGATCACGTCCTTGAAAGCGCCCGGCTTGGCGTCCTTGAACGCATCGGTCACGAACTCGGCGGTCTTGGCCGAATCCGGGCCGGCGAACACCAGCATGTTGCCCGGCAGCACGCCACGGGCCACCGTGTCCTGCACCTGCTCGAGCTGGCGCTGGCGCACCGCGTTGGCGTCGTCGCTGTCGCCAGCCGGCACCAGGTACGGGAACGGACGGTCAGCCGTCATGCCCTGCATGTTCTTCTGGACGATCTGGCCCAGGTAGGTGTTCCACGCCTTGCTGTCGTTCGGATCGGTCGGCTTGGAAACCGCCGCGACCTGTTCGGTCGGCTGCTGGGCTTCTTCCTGCTGGCTGCAGGCGGTGACGCCGGTGAGCGCGAGGGCGGCGAGGAGAGCGTACTTGTACATGATGGTCACCTTGGATGGTGGAATTCTTGGAATGGCGAATCCATTGGATGACGGGACCATCCGGCCGTCGTACGACGGAGCCGGTAACCGGGAGCCCGGGCGGGCCGTAGGCACCCCCTCGTTCCCCTGGTCCGCGGCGACGACTGTCCTGTCCGCAGGATGCCCGCGAGGATACACGACGATGGGCCGGGCCGACACCGCGGGGCGTGCTGCAGTGCGATGCACAACCATCGCGCTCTTGCAGCTGCGCACCCGGCGCGCGACCACAGGGTAGCGGCGTCACCGCGCCGTAGGCTTTTCGCGCACGGGGTGCGCTCCTACAGACACCCGGATAGGGCGCCGCTCAGCGCCAGCGCTGCCGCATCGCCTGCTGCACGGCCGGATGCACGAAGCCGGTGATATCGCCGCCCAGACGGCCAATCTCGCGCACCAGCGTGGAGGAGATGAAGCTGTACTGCTCCGCCGGCGTGAGGAACAGGGTCTCCGCCTGCGGGATCAGGTGGCGATTCATGCTCGCCAGCTGGAACTCGTATTCAAAGTCGGACACCGCGCGCAGGCCACGGATGATCACGCCCGCCCCCACTTCCTCCACGAAATGCGCCAGCAGGCCATCGAAACCGCGCACTTCCACGTTCTTGAGGTCGGCCAGGGCAAGCCGCGCCAGGGCGATGCGTTCGTTGAGGCTGAAGCCCGGCCCTTTGCCCTTGTTGGGGCTTTCGGCGACAGCCACGATGATCCGCTCGAACAGCGGCGCGGCGCGCGTCACCAGGTCCGAGTGACCGTTGGTGATGGGATCGAACGTGCCCGGATAGACGGCAAGACGCTTGTTGACCGGAGGCTTGTCCACGAGAAATCACTGGGGTGCAGGGGCGGCTAGCTTAGGCTCGTTCGCGCTCATCGCCTAGCCCGCGCACGACCTGGAAATCCATACGCCGCCGTCAGGTTGCGGCCGCCCGCCGATAGAGCGCATAGCGGACTTCTCCCGCCGAGCCCTCGCGATGAAGCGTCCATGCGGGAGGCAAGACCAGGCCGGCATGCTTCGGCGATTCCACGTAGATCCACGCGGCGGGCGTGAGCCAGCCGCCCTGCTCCAGCCTCTGGGCCAGCGGTGCCCACAGGTCCATGGCGAACGGCGGATCGAGGAACACCACGCCGAACGCCTGCGGCGTGCCCTGCAGGTAGGCCAAGGCGTCGGCGGTGGCCACCTGCCCGCCCGGCGCCTTCAGACGGGCGAGGTTGTCGCGCAAGGCCTGGGCTGCCCGCGCATCCCGCTCCACGAACTGCACGCCGCTCGCGCCACGGGAGATCGCCTCGACACCCAGCGCGCCGGTGCCGGCGCACAGGTCCAGGCAGCGCGCACCCGAAATCACCGGCGCCAGCCAGTTGAACAAGGTCTCGCGCACGCGCTCGGCAGTGGGCCGCAGTCCCGGCAGGTCGGGCACATCGAGACGGGAATTGCGCAGCTGGCCGCCGATGATGCGGATGCGTCCCGGGGCACGGCCCGTCATGGACGCCACTGCTCAGCGGTGAGTACGGGTGGGGGTGGTAGCATGCCGCCCATTGTCTTTGAATCGCCGCCGCAATGCTCAAGTTCTGGAAGAAGAAACCCGCCGAGACGCCACCGGGCCAGCCTGCCGCACCCGTGGCCGACGAGGCACCGGCCGAGGGTTTCGCGCACGACACGGATGCCGCTTCGCTGGACCAGGGCACGCCCGCGCTCGACGAGGCGCTGGCCGAGACCCCGCCCCGCCCCGGACTCCCCGCCGAGGATGAAGCCTTCGAGCTTGCCGCGATCGCCGAAACCGCCGTGCCGGCCAAGCGCAGCTGGCGCGAACGCCTGTCCGGCAGCGCCTTCGCCCGTGGCTTGTCCTCGCTGTTCGTCCGCCATCCCAAGCTCGACGACGACCTGCTGGACGAACTGGAAACCACGCTGATCACGGCCGACGTAGGCATCGAAGCCAGCACGACGCTGGTCGAGGACCTGCGCAAGCGCATGCACAAGCGCGAGTTCGCCGATGCGTCCGCACTGCTGGCCGCGCTGCGACAGGCGCTGATCGCCCTGCTGAAGCCCGTCGAGCAGCCACTCGACGTCACCGGCCACAAGCCGTTCGTGGTGCTTACCGTGGGCATCAACGGCGTCGGCAAGACCACCACCATCGGCAAGCTGGCGCGCCGCTATCGCGACGACGGCCGCCAGGTGATGCTTGCCGCGGGTGACACTTTCCGCGCCGCCGCGGTGGAACAGCTGAAGACCTGGGGCGCGCGCAACAACGTGCCGGTGATTTCCCAGGGCCAGGACGCCGATGCCGCCAGCGTGATCTTCGATGCGCTGCAGGCCGCGCGCTCGCGCAACGCCGACGTGCTCATCGCCGATACCGCCGGCCGCCTGCATACGCAAGGCGGCCTGATGGACGAGCTCGGCAAGATCGCCCGCGTGATGAAGAAGATCGACGCCGATGCGCCGCACGAAGTGCTCATGGTGATCGACGGCACGACCGGCCAGAACGCGGTGAGCCAGGTGCGCCAGTTCCGCCAGATCGTCGGCGTCACGGGCCTGGTCGTGACCAAGCTCGACGGCACCGCCAAGGGTGGCGTGGTGTTCGCGCTCGCCCGCGAATTCGGCCTCCCGATCCGTTATGTCGGCCTGGGTGAAACCGCTACCGACCTGCGGGTGTTCGACGCCGAGGCCTACGTCGATGGCCTCCTTCCCGCCAGCCTGGGTCAAGGCTGAGGGGGCCGGGCCGGTGCCGCGCTGGCTCCGAATCACCCTGCTGATCGCCAGCAGCGCCACGCTGGTGCTGGTGGCGGCGGCACTGATAGCCGTGCACTTCCTGCTGCAGCCCGAGCGCATCACTGCCGTGCTGCAATCGCAGGCCCGCGAGGCCGGACTGGAACTCAACCTGGCCAGCCCCGCCACGCCTGCGTTGTTTCCCCGTCCCGCGCTGGAGCTGCAGGGCATCACCCTGAGCGCGCAGGGCGCCAGCATGCCGATCCTGCTGGCGGCGCGCGGCACGCTCGCGCTGCCGTGGCGAACGCTGTTCCGCGGCGAAACGATCATCTCCCAGATGCAGATCGACTCGCCGCGCGTCGACCTGGACGCTTTGCAGTCATGGGCCTCCGGCATGCCATCGGGCCCGTCCACGCCGCCGGCGGAAATCCCACGCATCGACGCCGGCGTGCACATCACGCGCGGCAGCCTGGTGCGCGGCAACCAGATGCTGCTGGGCGACATGGAACTCGACGCCGGCAAACTCGCCGCGAATCAGCCGTTCCTGCTGACCATCGTCGCGAAAGACGCGCAAGGCACGCCCACGCAACTGCGCCTGTCGCTCACGCCGAGCATCAATCGCGGCGCGTTGCAGCTCGACAACATCGCCCTGCATCTGGCGCACAGCAGCACGGTGACCTTGCAGCTCAAGGGCAACGCCCGCTGGCGTGGCGCGGCCGATGCCTCGGCGCACCTCGAAGGCAAGCTCGATCACGCCAATTCCGGCGAGTACGCCACGTCGATCGAGTTGGCGCCGGCCAACGAAAGCAATCCGCTGATGCTCGGACTGAAGCTCGATGGCCCGGACAACCATGCCGACCTGCGGGTACCACCGCTCGCCCTCGCCGACTGGTGGTCACAACTCGACCACGACGAAGGTCCTCGTCTCGCCGTGCCTCCCGGCAACGGCCACGCCGAGATCGCCAGGATCGACACCGGCAACGTGAGCATCGAAGGCCTCACCATCCAGGCCGGCACCGACGTGCCCGCGCCCGCGGCCAGCAGCGCGCCTCCCGCGCAGCCGAATGTCGCCAAGCCCGCCAAACCCGCGACGAAGCGCAAATCGCCATGAATCCGTTCGCTGCCGCGCTGCTGGCCTGGTTCGACGACCACGGCCGCAAAGACCTGCCTTGGCAACATCCGCGGGACGCCTATCGCGTGTGGCTCTCCGAAGTGATGCTGCAGCAGACGCAGGTGGTGACGGTGATTCCGTACTTCCAGCGCTTCGTGGCATCGCTGCCCACGCTGCGCGATCTCGCCGCCGCCGACGAGGACACCGTGCTAGCGCTGTGGTCGGGTCTCGGCTACTACCGTCGCGCGCGCTTCCTGCAGCGTGCCGCGCAGATCTGCGTGGAGCAGCACGATGGCGAACTGCCGCGCGATTTCGACGCGTTGGCCGCCCTGCCCGGCATCGGCCGGTCCACGGCAGGCGCCATCCTTGCGCAAGCGCATGGGCTGCGCTTTCCCATTCTCGACGGCAACGTGAAGCGCGTGCTCACTCGCCACCTCGGCATCCACGGGCATCCCGGCCAGGGCGCCGTGGAAAAAGTGCTATGGCAACACGCCGATGCACTGACACCCGCGGAGCGCGTGGCTGATTACACGCAGGCCATCATGGACCTGGGCGCCACGCTCTGCGCGCGCACGCGTCCACAATGCGACGCCTGCCCACTTGCGACCGATTGCGTGGCGAAACGCGACAACCTCACCGCGCAACTGCCCAGCGCGAAGCCAAGCAAGGCAGTGCCCACGCGCGACACGGTGATGCTGATCCTGCGCGACACGCAGGGCCGCATCCTGCTGGAACGCCGCGGCCCGCAGGGCGTGTGGTCGGGCCTGTGGAGCCTGCCGGAGGCGGGCGACCACGACGGTGCCTGGCGCGCCGCGCAATCGCTCGCAAGCATCGACGACGCGCAGGCGCTGCCTACGTTCGTGCATGTGTTCAGCCACTATCGCCTGCAGGTCGAGCCATGGCTGTTCGACGAGGCGACAGCGCACCCGCGCATCGCGGATAATCCATCCCTGCGCTGGTGCAGCGTCGACGAACGCGCCGCCCTGGGCCTGCCCGCTCCCGTCCGCAGCCTGCTGCAGGACCTTTGAACCCACATGAGCCGCATCGCATGAGTCGTATCGTCCACTGCGCCAAGCTCGGCCGCGACGCCGAAGGCATGGATTTCGCACCCTGGCCCGGCCCGCTGGGCCAGCGCATCTACGCCGAGATTTCCAAGGAAGCGTGGCAGCAATGGCTGGCCCACCAGACCATGCTGCTCAACGAATACCGCCTCAATCCGCTTGACCCCAAGTCGCGCCAGTTCCTCACCGCCGAAATGGAGAAATTCCTGTTCGGCGGCGGCGCCGACAAGCCCCAGGGCTATGTCGCCCCCGACACGGAGTCTTGACGACGCGCCCAGCTTCCGATTTAATGCACGGCTCCACGCAGCATCTTCGATGCGCGTAGCCATTCTGGCCGGGTAGCTCAGTTGGTAGAGCAGGGGATTGAAAATCCCCGTGTCGGCGGTTCGATTCCGTCCCCGGCCACCATCGATTTCAGGGGCCTGCAGCGATGCAGGCCCTTTTCTTTTGCCCGTCACTCCGCTGTCCGTTCGCGTGGCTTCGCAACCTCGCCGGGCGGCAAGAGGCACCCCCCGCGGCGCGCAGCCTGGGATGGCACAAACGCCTACGCGCAGCGCCGGCAATGCGCGAACGCTCAACCGTGCCTATCTGCGCTGCCGCCTGTCCCACTCGGCGAAAATCCCGTGCATCGCCTCCAGGCCATCGAACAACGCCGCCGGCCCCGGCTGCAAAATGATCGGCGATTTGATCTCGTAGAGATCGCCGTGGCGCACGGCGGGAATCGCATCCCAACCTTCGCGCGCCGCCACCTTGTCAGGTCGGAAGCGCTTGCCGCACCACGAGCCCAGGATGATGTCCGGCGCCTGCTGCACGACCTCGCCCGGATCGGCGAGGATGCGGTGCTTCGCCAGCGACTCGCCCGACATCCGCGGGAACACGTCGTCGCCACCGGCGAGGCGAACCAACTCGGCCACCCATTGAATGCCGGTGATCAGGGGATCATCCCATTCCTCGAAGTAGACCTTCGGACGACGGGAAAATGCGGCGGCGGCCTTCTCGATCACGGCGATATGCCGCTCTGCCTGCCGTGCATAGACTTCGGCCTTCTCCGCCGCGCCCACCATGGCACCGAGCCTGCGGATGTAGCCGAGAATGCCGTCGACACTGCGATGGTTGCTGATCCACACCTCAACCCCGGCCTTGATCAGCTCGCGCGCGATATCGGCCTGGATGTCGGAAAACCCGACCACGAAATCCGGCTGCAGCTTGAGGATCTCGTCGATCTTCGCGCTGGTGAACGCGGAGACCTTGGGTTTCTCCTTGCGCGCCTTCGGTGGCCGCACGGTGAATCCGGAGATGCCCACGATGCGATCCTGCTCGCCGAGCGCATAGAGCACTTCGGTAGGTTCCTCTGTCAGGCAGACGATGCGTTTCGGATAACGGTCGATGGTCGGCACTACGTCAGTCACGCGTTCAATGTCCCAGCACCGTCACCACCACCTTGCGCTGGTGCGGATCGAGACGGTGCTCCCACAAGTAGATGCCTTGCCAGGTGCCCAGCTGCACCTTGCCCGCATGCACGGGCACCACCAGGCTCACGCCGGTGAGGATGGCGCGCACGTGGGAGGGCATGTCGTCGGGGCCTTCTTCGTCGTGACGGAAGATGGCGTCGCCATCGGGCACCGCCCGCGTGAACCAGCGTTCCAGGTCGTCGCGCACGGCGGGATCGGCATTCTCGCTGATCAGCAACGAGCAACTGGTGTGCAGGCTGAAGATGTTGGCGATGCCGGTGTGCACACCGCTGGCCGCCACCACTTCACCGATCTTGTCGGTGATCTCGGTGAAACCGCGGCCGCGCGTGTGCACGGTGAAGCCATTCTGGGCGACGTGATCGGCGGGCGTGGCACGCATGCTTCAGGCCTCCGGATGGCGGGTGGTTTCAGGGATACAGCAGGCGATGGGTCCAGGTCTGGCCGTGACGGCTCCAGCGCACGCGGTCGTGCAGCCGGAATTCCGCGCCATACCAGAACTCCACCATGTCAGGCTCGATCACGTAGCCACCCCAATGCGGCGGACGCGGCACGTCATGGCCTTCGAACTCCTTCTCGTAGCGGGCAAACCGCTGCTCGAAGGTGTCGCGGTCAGGCAAGGTCTGCGATTGCAGCGACGCCCACGCGCCGATCTGGCTCGCGCGCGGACGCGTCGCGAAGTAGGCATCGGACTCTTCATCCAGCAGCTTTCGCGCCGCACCTTCCACGCGAACCTGCACGCCCTGGCGAAGCTGTTTCCAGTGGAAGCACAGCGCGACCTGGTGGTGCGCATTGAGCTGCGTGCCCTTGTCGCTTTCGTAATTGGTGTAGAAGCGGAAGCCGCGCTCGTCGGCGCCCTTCAGCAGCACGATGCGCGAACTCACGCGCCCGGCCGCATCGACCGTGGCCAGGTTCATCGCCGTGGCATCGGGATCGCCTCCCGCCGCGGCCTCGTCCAACAGTTGCAGGAAGGTGTCAAGGATCTCTTGTTTCAACATGGGGTCTTGAATCGTGGCCGCCGCGCGCCATCATGGCCGGCATGTCTCCAGATGCTAGCACGCAGAATTCGACCTTGGCCGGGCACCTGCTCGACCAGTTTGCAGGTCGCATCGCCCGCTCCCGCCGGCCGTACCTGCTTGGCCTTTCCGGCCTGCAGGGCAGCGGCAAGAGCACCCTCGCCCGGGAAATGAAGGCGCAGGCCGAGGCCCGCGGCTGGCCCACCGAGGTGCTGTCGCTGGACGATTTCTACTATTCGCGCAGCGAGCGCGAGGTGCTGGCCCACCAGGTTCATCCCCTGCTGCGGACGCGCGGCGTGCCGGGCACGCACGAGATCGAGCTGCTGCTGTCACTGCTGGCGGCCATGCCGCAGGCCTCGGACAAGCTGCCGGTAAGCCATCCGCGCTTCGACAAGGGCCGGGACACGCGCATGCCGCCGTCGAAGTGGCCGAATGTGGCGCGGCCGCCGAAGCTGGTGATCCTGGAGGGCTGGGCCATCGGCCTGCGTCCGCAGACCCTGGCCGCGCTGGATGAGCCCGTCAACGCGCTGGAGCGCGACGAAGATCCCGACGGCGTCTGGCGCCACTGGGTGAACAAGCAGTTGCGCGCCTACCAACCGTTGTGGCGCAAGCTCGATGCCCTGATCGTGCTGCAGGCGCCAAACTGGGAAATCGTGCGCAAGTGGCGCAGCGAACAGGAGGAGGAGCTCCTCGCCCGCCACGCCCCCCTGGCCATGGACGCCGAGACCATGGTGCGTTTCCTCGCCCACTTCGAGCGGCTGAGCCGGCACGCGCTGGCGACCTTGCCGGACCTCGCCGATACCACGGTCGAGTACGACGACAACCGCCACGTCATCGCACTCAACCACAGCTGATCAGGCCAGCGGCTCCACCTGCACGGCCGTGCCGTACGCGAGCACTTCGGTGACGCCTTCGGCGACGTCGTTCGCGTCGTAGCGCATGGCGATCACCGCGTTGGCGCCGCGTTCGGCCGCATGGCGCATCATCAGTTCGAACGCCTCCTCGCGCGCCTTCTCGCACAGCTCGGTGTAGATCGAGATATTGCCGCCCACCAACGTCTGCAATGCGGCGCCAAAGTTGCCGATGACGCTGCGTGAACGCACCGTGATGCCGCGCACGATTCCCATCGGGCGAACCACGCGATAACCGGGAAGCTCGTTGCTGGTGCTGACCATGTGAAGCGGGATGTTGGCGGGCATGGGCATTCCTCCGTGGAAAGGATCATTGGCCGCATGGTCATCCGGCCGGGCGGCCGCTTCCAGTGCCGTTGCTCACGGCCCGGTCAGTCGCTGCCTTCGCCGCGCAACAGCGCGGCATAACCCCGCCGCGCATCCGGCCATTGCGGCACGAAGCCGCTGGCACGCAGTCGCGCGTTGCTGAGGCGTTTGCTGCCCACGCCGGCGGGCGCGGGGCCTTCATTCGGCAGGGAGGCGCCAAGCAGCGAAGCGAGGTGGTCGTACAGCACGTCCAGCGGCAATGGCGTGTCGTCGACGCCCAGGTAAAGCGGCTGCGGGTTTTCGATGGCCAGCAAGTGCGCAATCGCGGCCGCGGCATCGTCGACGTGGAAGCGGTTTGCCCAATGCGTCCGCTGCCGTGGCGCGCTCACGCCGCCGGCACGCAGGCGCTCGATCAGCTGCAGGCGGTCGGGTCCGTAGAGCCCCGCCAGGCGCAGCACCACGGAGGCGACCGGCTGCGTCGCCAGCCAGCGCTCCGCTTCCAGCAGCACTTCGCCATTGAATCCCGGCGGGTCGGCGGGCGTTTCTTCGTCCACCCACGCTTCGCCGTGCTCGCCGTATACCGCGGTGGAGGACACGAGCAGCACGCGTCGAAGCGCCGCGCCGCCGAGCGCATCGAGCAGATGGCGCAGGCCCTCCACGAACAACGCGCGATAGACCTGCGCATCCCGCGTGCCGGGCGCCGGCATATAGACGAGTTGCTCGATGTGCGTGGGCAAATCGCGCCATGTCTCCGGGCGCGTCAGGTCGCCCCGCAGCCACTGGATGCCGCCGGTGCCTTCGCTTGCACTGCGCCGCAGCGCCCAGACCTGGTCGCCCCGCGCCAAGAGGCGATGGGCTACGCGCATCCCGACGTCGCCGCAGCCGGCGATTAGTACCCGGGTGCTCATGCGGAACATCCCATGCTGCAGCGCAGCCATGCGCTTTCGCGCCTGTTAGCATTCACCCATGAATCCTTCGTGCAACCTGTTCATCGTCGGCCCGACCGGCGCCGGCAAGACGTCCATCGGACGTCGGCTGGCCGAGCATTATGGGCTGAACTTCCTCGATCTCGACCAGGAGATCGAGCGGCAGTGCGGTGTGCCGGTCAGCGCGGTGTTCGAAATCGAAGGCGAAGTGGGCTTCCGCCGCCGCGAAAGCGCGCTGCTGGACGAGTGCAGCCGGCAACGCGGCGTGCTCGTGGCCACCGGCGCCGGTGCGGTGCTCGATCCGGCCAACCGCCGCTTGCTGGCCGAGCGCGGCTTCGTGCTGTGGCTGCAGGCCACGCTGGAACAGCAACTCGAACGACTCGCCCACGACAAGCAGCGACCGCTGCTGGCCAGCGGCGACCGCGCGGAACGCCTCAGCACCATGGCGCAGGCACGCACGCCGCTGTACCGGGAAATCGCCGACCTGGTGATTCCGGGTGAACACGAACACGTCCACGCTGCCAGCGCGCGCAGCATTGTCCTGATCGACCAGCATTGGCAGCGCCAGCAGGCCGCATGAGCACACACGCCTCCTCCTCCCTCCGTACGATCGACGTCGCCCTGGGCACGCGTGGCTATCCGGTCTGGATCGGCCCCGGCCTGATCACCGACACGGCACGCTGGCGCGCGATGTTGCGCGGCCGGCACGCCCTGGTGATCAGCAATACCACGGTGGCGCCGCTCTACCTCGAGCGCGTTGCCGACGGGCTGGACGGACTGCAGTGGTCGCCCTTCCTGATCGACGACGGCGAAGCGCACAAGACGTTCGCCAACGTGGGGCGCGCGCTCGAGGCGCTGGCCCAGCTCGGCGCGACGCGTGATGCCTGCGTGGTGGCGCTCGGCGGCGGCGTGGTCGGCGACCTCGCGGGCTTCAGCGCCGCATGCTGGATGCGCGGTATCGATTTCATCCAGATGCCGACCACGCTGCTGTCGATGGTGGATTCTTCGGTCGGCGGCAAGACGGGCGTGAACCTGCCCGCGGGCAAGAACCTGGTCGGTGCGTTCCACCAGCCACGCGCCGTCGTGGCCGACATCGACACGCTTGCCACCTTGCCGGAGCGCGAATACCGCGCGGGTCTTGCCGAAGTAGTGAAAGGCGCAGCGATCGGTGATGCGGCTTTCTTTGCATGGCTTGAGCAACGCGCGGCGGCGCTGAATGCGCGCGAGACCGCGCCGCTGATCGAAGCCATCGCACGCAAGGTGCAATACAAGGCCGGCGTGGTGGCGCGCGACGAAACCGAACAGGGTGAACGTGCGCTGCTCAATCTCGGCCACACGTTCGGCCACGCGCTGGAAACCGCCGGCAAATACACCGTGCTGCTGCACGGCGAAGGCGTAGCGATCGGCATGCTGCTTGCCGCCAAGCTTTCCGAGCGCCTGGGCATGAGCGATGCCGGGGACACCGGACGCCTGCATCGCCTGCTCGAAACATTGCGGTTGCCCACGGCGATTCCCGCGGGCATGGATCCGGCGCAACTGCTCGCGCTCATGCGGCTGGACAAGAAGAACCTCGCCGGCACGCTGCGTCTGATCCTGTGGCGCGGCGTGGGTCGCGCAGAGATCGTCAGCGGCGTCGGCGAAGCCGATGTCATGGCCGTGCTGGAAGCGGCCACGCGCTGATCGCCAACGCCCCTTTTGCAGGAGCGCACCCTGTGCGCGACCGGGGAGTGGTGGCGGTACGCTCCGTAGGCTTTTCGCGCACTGGGTGCGCGACCGGGGAGTGACGGCGTTACCGCTCCGTAGGCTTTTCGCGCACTGGGTGCGCTCCTACAGCCAAGGAAAAGCCGCACGCAGGGAATGCCACGCGCCGCGCGTTCGTCCACCCTCCTTTGTAGGAGCGCACCCTGTGCGCGACCGCGGAGTGGCGGCGGTACCGCTCCGTAGGCTTTTCGCGCACTGGGTGCGCTCCTGCAGAGGGAAAAATCCGCGCGAATGGAACGCGGCGCATCGCCACGCTCGCCCCCGCGTGCCAAGCCTTCTAGAATGCGGGCTCCAAGGCCATTCGCCGTCCCTGCTCCGAATCGACCTCCATGCGCCTCTACCTGCAAGCCATGCCCGCCACCTCCGAGGCGCCGCGCTATGTCCAGATCGCGCTGGAACAAGACCTGCTGGGCGGATGGACGCTCTATCGCGAGTCGGGCGTGCAAGGTGGCAAGGCCACGCTCAAGCGTGAGCAGTTCCTCGAACGCGACGATGCGCTCGCCGCGTTCCAGAAGGCGCGCGACGCGCAGATCAAGCGCGGCTTCCGCGTGATGTTCAGCCAGGGCCTGGACGGCCCTTACGGATCCTGAGATGAGTGACACCCTGAAGAACGACCGCTTCCTGCGCGCCCTGCGCCGCGAAGCCACCGACACCACGCCCGTGTGGGTGATGCGCCAGGCCGGCCGTTACCTGCCGGAGTATCGCGCCACCCGCGCACGCGCCGGCAACTTCATGGGCCTGGCGCAGAACCCGGACATGGCCTGCGAAGTGACGCTGCAGCCGCTCGACCGGTTCGAGCTGGATGCGGCCATCCTGTTCTCCGACATCCTCACCATCCCCGACGCGATGGGCCTGGGGCTGAGCTTCGCCCAGGGCGAAGGTCCGCAGTTCGCGCACCCGGTGCGCAACAAGGCCGACATCGAACGCCTGGGCGTGCCGGACATGGAGACCGAGCTGCGCTACGTGATGGATGCGGTACGCCTGATCCGCCGCGAGCTGCACGGCCGCGTGCCGCTGATCGGCTTCTCCGGCAGCCCGTGGACGCTGGCCTGCTACATGGTGGAAGGCCAGGGTTCGCGCGATTTCGCGCGCCTCAAGGCCATGTGCTGGAACGAGCCGGCGCTTGCCCACCGGCTGCTCGACACGCTGGCCCGGTCCGTGGCGGCTTACCTGATCGCCCAGGCCACTGCCGGCGCGCAGGCGCTGATGGTGTTCGACACCTGGGGCGGCCTGCTCGGCCCCGCACCGTTCCGGGAATTCTCGCTGCGCTACATGGCGCAAGTGGTCGACGCGCTGAAAGCCGACGCCGCCAGCCGCGACCTGCCGGTGATCCTGTTTTCCAAGGGCGCGGGCCAGCACCTGGCCGCCATGGCCGACACCGGCTGCGCGGGCCTGGGCGTGGACTGGACCATCGACCTGGCCGATGCACGCCAGGCGGTGAACGGCCGCGTGGCGCTGCAGGGCAACCTGGACCCGGCCATCCTGCTCGCCAGTCCCGAGGTCATTCGCCGCGAAGTCCGGCGCGTGCTGGACAGCTACGGCAAGCACCCGGGCCACGTATTCAACCTGGGCCACGGCATCACCCCGGAAGTCGACCCTGAAAACGTGAAGGTGCTGGTCGACGAAGTCCACGCCTACAGCCGCCAGCTGCGCGGCAGCTGAGCACCCTCCCATGGCCTGGCTGCTGACCAAGTACCTGATCACCGCTGCCGTGGTGGTCGCGGTCTCCGAATTCGCCAGGCGCAGCGACCGCCTTGGAGGCTTCGTGGCCGCCCTGCCCCTGGTGACGGTGCTGGTACTGGTCTGGCTGCAGGTCGAGCACCAGCCGCCGGCCAAGATCGCCAACCACGCCTGGTACACGTTCTGGTACGTGGTGCCTACGCTGCCGATGTTCCTGGCCTTCCCGGCGCTGCTGCCGAGGCTGGGTTTCTGGCCCACCCTGCTGGCCTGCGTGGTGATCACGGTGGCCTGCTTCGGCCTGTTCGCGCTGCTGGTGCGGCGCTTCGGCATCGAATTGCTGCCCTGACCCGCTTTCGGGCGCTTTTGGCACCCCGGGGCCCCGCCCCGTACAATTGCCCTCTTTGCCTTTTTCCTCACGCGCCGGCCCCGGCGCGCAACCGCGAGCCCCCGATGGAAAAGAGTTTCGAGCCCGGCCAGATCGAATCGAAGTGGTATGCCGCCTGGGAAGCCAGCGGCGACTTCAAGCCGTCCGGCCAGGGCGAGCCGTACTGCATCCTGCTGCCGCCGCCGAACGTCACCGGCACCCTGCACATGGGCCATGCGTTCCAGCAGACCGTGATGGACATGCTGATCCGCTACCAGCGCATGCGCGGCATGAACACGCTGTGGCAGGTGGGCACCGACCACGCCGGCATCGCCACCCAGAAGATCGTCGAGAACCAGCTCGCCGTCGAGAACAAGACGCGCCATGACCTGGGCCGCGAAGCCTTCATCGGGCGCGTGTGGCAGTGGAAAGAGGAATCGGGCTCCACCATCACCCACCAGATGCGCCGCCTGGGCGTCGCCGCCGACTGGTCGCGCGAGCGCTTCACCATGGACCCGGGCCTGTCGGAGGCCGTGCGCAAGGTGTTCGTGGAGTGGTTCCGCGCGGGCCTGATCTATCGCGGCAACCGCCTGGTGAACTGGGACCCGGCGCTGGGCACTGCCGTCTCGGATCTTGAAGTGAACAATGTCGAGCGCGACGGCCACCTGTGGTCGATCCGCTACTACACCGTCGACGGCAAGGACAGCGTCGTGGTCGCCACCACGCGTCCGGAGACCATGCTCGGCGACGTCGCCGTGGCCGTGCATCCGGAAGACGAGCGCCACGCGCGCCTGATCGGCCAGAGGCTGCGCCTGCCGCTGACCGGCCGCGAGATTCCGGTCATCGCCGATGATTACGTCGACCGCGAGTTCGGCACGGGCTTCGTGAAGATCACCCCGGCGCACGACTTCAACGACTACGCCATCGGCCAGCGCCACGGCCTGGCACCGATCAACATCTTCACGCTCGACGCCAAGGTCAACGAGAACGCGCCGGAGAAGTACCGCGGCATGGACCGCTACGAGGCGCGCAAGGCCGTGCTGGCGGACCTGGAAGCCGAAGGCCTGCTGGTCGAGACCAAGCCGCACAAGCTGCAGGTGCCGGTGAGCCAGCGTTCCGACGCGGTGATCGAGCCGATGCTCACCGACCAGTGGTTCCTCGATCTCACCAGCGAGGTGCAGGCCGATGGGCGTCCGGGCGGCCGCAAGGCCATTACCGAGCCGGCGCTGGACGCGGTGCGTGGCGGCGACATCAAGTTCGTGCCCGAAAACTGGAGCACCACTTACACGCAGTGGCTGGACAACATCCAGGACTGGTGCATCAGCCGCCAGCTGTGGTGGGGCCACCGCATCCCGGCGTGGTACGACGAGGCCGGCAACATCTTCGTGGGTGAGGACGAGGCCGACGCGCGTGCGCACGCCACCATCGCGCCGGTCGGCGCGCTGCGCCAGGACGAGGACGTGCTCGACACCTGGTTCAGCTCCGCCTTGTGGCCGTTCTCCACCCTGGGCTGGCCGATGGATGGCCCGGTGAAGGACGAGCGCGGCAATGTCGTGGCGAACTGGCAGACCGACCAGGTGTTCCTGCCCAGCGCCGTGCTGGTCACGGGCTTCGACATCATCTTCTTCTGGGTCGCCCGCATGGTGATGGCGACCAAGTACTTCACCGGCCGCGTGCCGTTCAAGCACGTCTACATCAACGCCATCGTGCGTGATGCGGAAGGCCAGAAGATGTCCAAGTCCAAGGGCAACACGCTGGACCCGCTAGACCTGATCGACGGCATCGAGCTGGAGCCGCTGGTGGCCAAGTCCACCCGGTCGCTGCTGATCCCGCAGGTGCGCGAGAAGGTCGAGAAGCGCATCCGCAAGGATTACCCCAACGGCATCCCGGCCATCGGCACCGATGCACTGCGCTTCACCTTCGCCGCCCTGGCCAGCTACAGCCGCACCATCAACTTCGACATCAAGCGCGCCGAAGGCTACAAGGCGTTCTGCAACAAGCTGTGGAATGCGGCGCGCTTCGTGCTGATGAACCTTGATACCCCTCCCCTCTCGGGAGAAGGTGGCGCGAAGGCGCCGGATGAGGGCTCGGGCAGCGCGCAGACTGCCGCTTCGGCCGCTCCTCTCGCCCAGAGGGGCTCACAGCCGGTGACCGAAGCCGAGCGCTGGATTCTCACGCGCCTGAAGCAGACGCTCACCGACGTCGAACAGCACTTCGCCAGCTACCGCTTCGACCTGCTGGCGCAGGAGCTCTACGAGTTCACCTGGAACGAGTTCTGCGACTGGTTCCTGGAGCTGTCCAAGCCCGCCTTGAACGGCGACGACGCAGCCGCCGCGGCATCCACCCGCCAGACGCTGGCGGTGGTGCTGGAAACCATTCTGCGCGCGCTGCACCCGATCGTGCCGTTCATCAGCGAGGAGATCTGGCATTCGGTGGCGCCGAAGCTCGCCCTCGACGCGAAGTTCCTGCTGGAGCGTCCGTGGCCGCGTGCCGACGAGATCGTCGCCGACGAGGCCGCCACCGCCGAGATCGAGTGGTTCAAGAACGTGCTGAGCGGCATCCGCCGCATTCGCGCGGAAATGAACATCGCTCCGGGCAAGACCATCCCGCTGCTGCTCGCGGACGGCGACGCCACCGATCGCGCGCGCGCCGCCAAGTTCGCCGCGCAGATCAGCTTCCTCGCCCGCGTGGAAGCGCCGCAGTGGATCGAAACCGGCACGGACGAACCGGCCGCCGCGGCTGCGGTGGTGGGCTCGATGCGCGTGCTGATCCCGCTCGCCGGCCTGATCGATCTCGGTGCCGAGAAGGCCCGCCTGGGCAAGGAGATCAGCCGCATCGAAGTCGAGATCAAGAAGTGCGAAGGCAAGCTGGGCAACGCCAGTTTCGTAGCCAACGCGCCGGCGGAAGTCGTCGCACAGGAACGCCAACGCATCACCGACTGGACCACCCAGCTCACCGCCCTGCGCGAGCAGGCGCAGAAGCTGGGCTGATGACGCCACCGGGCGCCCTCGCAAGGCGCCCGCATTAGCCCCTCCTGTGGGAGCGCACCCTGTGCGCGACCGCCTTTCGTGGCGACGCCCACGATGCGTGGCGATGCGCCCAGATGGGTCCCATTTCACCAATGCCTGAACGACGCAGCGTTGCGGTCGCGCACTGGGTGCGCTCCTACAGAGAGAGGCTGTCGCTCGCGATGTGCCGCGCAGCGGCACGAGCCTTCGAATATCCCCTGTGTGGCGGTGAGGGGTGGACGAGCAGGCCCCGCAGGGGTGCCCGACAGGACGTCGGGCACTTTTCGTCCGGGCAGGAGCCCGGTCGAAAAGCCCGGCCGCCCCTCACGGACTGGCTGGGCGTAGCCCAGACAGCGCCACGCGGGGTGCCGTTCTCTTTGGTTACTTTCTCTTGGGCAAGCAAGAGAAAGTGACCCGGGCCGCGGCAGCGGCTCGGAAGCCCGCCGTCCCACGGGGACTCCCTTCGGTCGCAGGCGAGCCAGGTCGCGATAAGGAAGAATGCAACCGAAACATCGACAATCTTTGTCTATCGAAAGATGATCATGCAGAAAAGATGATCATGCGGACCGGCGCGAAAGGCGGTCGCGCACAGGGTGCGCTCCTACAAGGGAACGCCACGCAGAATGGACCGAGCCGGACAGTGGCAGTGTGCGGAGGCTACTGCCCCTCGACCAGATCCCGCGCCATCACGATGGCATCCTCGCGCCCGTCCTTGGCCGGGTAGTACTTGGGTCGCCGGCCGATTTCCTCGAAGCCCATGGCGCGATAAAGGTTCTGCGCCACCGGATTGGAGGGGCGCACTTCCAGGAAAACGCGGCCTGCGCCGTTCCAGCGCGCGATGTCCATCAAGCGCCGCAACAGAAAACGCCCGAGGCCAAGGCCTCGATAGTCCGGGCCAACGCACACGTTCAACACATGCGCCTCGCCAGCGGCCACGGACAGCACGCCATAGCCGGCAATCACCCCTTCCACCCACATCGTCCAGCTGGGATGGCCGGCCTTCAGGCAGTCGGTGAAGATGCCGGGCGTCCAGGGAAAATCATAGGACGCCGCCTCCATCGCAGCGACGATGGGTACGTCGTCGCGTCGCATGGCGCGGATCTCAGCATGGGGACGGGCCACCGCGACCATGAGCGATCACTCCGACGGTTGGGACAAGGCGCGCCGCAGGCTGCGCAAGGCGTTCCACAGGCGGCGCTTGCCGGCGCCCGACGACAATACGCCGCTTGGCTCGTCCGCGAGCACGATGTGCGCGCGACTCAGCGTGGCGGCCGGCAGCTCGCGTCCCAGCGCATGGGCCTGGGCCTCGCCGAACACCAGGTACGCGCGTGCCTGCGGTGCCCGCGGCAGTTGGCCATTGCTCACCTCGACGCGCGGCGCCCTCGCCAGCGCCGGGCCGCAGCTCATCAGCGCCCGGCCCACCAGGTCCAACTCGCGCGGCGAGCATCCCGCCGGCAGCACCACCACGCAATCCCCGGCGCCCATGGCCATGGCCGGCACGTCGTCGGCCGTGACGGCGGCGATCGCGGGTGAGGGTATGTGCCGCCGTGCCCACGGCGTGATGCCGAGCGCGCGCAGGACGCGTCCACGATGGGCCTGCGTGGCGTGTGCCGTCGCGGCCATGTCAGGCCACTCCGCGGCGGCGCCGGTGCGTGGCGCGCCCCCAAAGGGTCATCACCGGGCCGGACAGCAGGTAAAGCGTGAACACCACGAACAGCACGCGCGGCGGGTCGATGAAGAACGGCACCAGCACCAGCACGCCGACGATGATCCACAGGAAGGGCACGCGCCCGTCGCCGCCCATGGGCAGCGATTTGAAGCTGTAATAGCGGAAGCGGCTCACCATCAACAGCCCCACCACCAGGGCGAGCACCGGCGTGATGAAGCAGACCTCTTCGCCGATGATGCCGAACTTGTCCATGCTCCATACGAAGGACATGCACACGGCCGCCGCCGCGGGACTCGCCAGGCCCTGGAAATAGCGCTTGTCGATCACGCCCACCTGCGTGTTGAAGCGCGCCAGCCGCAGCGCGGCGCAGGCCGCATAGACGAAGGCAGCCGCCCAGCCGATCTTGCCCCAGGTCGGGCCGTAGGCCTTCAGCGTGGACAGCGACCAGGTGTACATCACCAGCGCGGGAGCCAGGCCGAAGCTGATCAGGTCGGACAGCGAGTCGTACTGCACGCCGAACTCGGTCTGCGTACCGGTGAGGCGGGCGACCCGGCCATCCATGCCGTCAAGCAGCGCCGCCACGAAAACGGCGATGGCCGCCGAGCTGAAGTCCCCGCCGATACTTGCCACGATCGCGTAAAAACCGGCGAACATCGCGCCGGTCGTGAACAGGTTCGGCAGCAGGTATATGCCCCGATGACGCGGGGGACGGACGGGTACGCTATCGCTCATGAATCAATCCGTGACGGAATGCGCGCAGTGTAAACCATCCTCCGCTTGAGTCCGGCCGTGGGGGGTGTTAACAAATGCGCACCTTCTGTCCGATACCCCGGAGTACCCGATGCGCCGCCTGCTGATCGCCACCGCACTGCTGCTTGCCGCGCCTCTGGTCGCCGCCCAGGCCTACAAGTGGACCGATGCCAACGGCACCGTGCACTACTCCGACGCGCCGCCACCGCAGGGAACGAAATACAGCAAGGTCACCACCACGGGCACCATCGAGCCGTTGGCCGAGCCGACGCCGTCCAAGCCCAACGAGACCACTTCGGAGTCCAAGCCGGCTCCCGCGCCGTCGTCGCTGCCCATGGTCGACACGCCGGAGAATCGCGCCAAGCTCTGTGCCAGCCTCAAGAGCAACCTCGAGGCGCTCAAGAGCAGCGGGCCGATCGTGATGCAGCAGAACGGCCAGCAGAAGCTGCTGGACGCCGATCAGCGCCAGGCGCAACAGTCCACCGCGCAGAGCCAGTACCAGCAGTACTGCTCGGGCAACTGAGCCTCCTGCAGGCCGGGCCCGTGCGCGGGCCCGGCCTGCGGCGCCGCGGATCGCTATAATCGGCCTCTTTCACCCGCCGGATCCGCCACATGCGCCTCAGCCAATTCCACTTGGCCACCGTCAAGGAAGTCCCTGCCGACGCCGAAATCGCCAGTCATCAGCTGATGCTGCGCGCCGGCATGATCCGCAAGCTCGCCGCCGGCCTCTATACGTGGTCGCCGCTGGGCCTGCGCGTGCTGCGCAAGGTGGAAAACGTGGTTCGCGAGGAAATGGACCGCGCCGGCGCCGTCGAACTGCTGATGCCGACCATCCAGCCGCAGGAGCTGTGGGAGGAAAGCGGCCGCTGGGCGAAGTTCGGCCCGCAGCTGCTGAAGATCAAGGATCGCAAGGAGCAGGAGTTCTGCTACGCACCCACGGCCGAGGAAGTGATCACCGACTTCGCGCGCAATGAGCTCAAGAGCTACAAGCAGCTGCCGGTCAACTTCTACCAGATCCAGACCAAGTTCCGCGACGAGATCCGTCCGCGCTTCGGCGTGATGCGCGCGCGCGAGTTCCTGATGAAGGACGCCTACTCCTTCCATCTTTCGCAGGATTCGCTGCAGCAGACGTACGACACGATGTATCGCGCGTACTCGAACATCTTCACGCGCCTGGGCCTGAAGTTCCGCGCGGTGCAGGCCGACACGGGCGCCATCGGCGGCAACGCCAGCCATGAGTTCCAGGTGCTGGCCGACTCCGGCGAAGACGCGCTGATCTTCTCCGACGGCTCCGACTATGCGGCCAATATCGAAAAGGCCGAAGCGCTGGCGCCCACCGCCGAACGTCCCGCGCCGTCCGCCGGGCTCACGCGCGTGGACACGCCCACGCAGAAGACCATCGACGAGGTGGCCGCCTTCCTCAAGGTCAGCCCCGGGCAGTGCATCAAGACCATTCTCGTGCGCGGCAGCAAGGGCCTGGTGGCCCTGTGCGTGCGCGGCGACCACGAGGTCAATGAAGTGAAGGCCGGCAAGCTGGCCGAAATGCCGGGCGAATCGGTGCTCGCCACCGAGGAAGAGATACTTGCCGTGACCGGCGCCCGCCCCGGCTTCATCGGCCCCGTGGGCCTGCCGGCGGAGATTCCCGTGATCGTCGACCGCAGCGCGGCGGTGCTGGCCGACTTCGTCTGCGGCGGCAACCAGGACGGCACCCACTACACCGGCGCCAACTGGGACCGCGACGCCCGCGTGACCCGCGTGGAGGACATCCGCAAGGTGGTGGCCGGCGACGCGTCGCCCGACGGCAAGGGCACGCTGCAGATCGCGCGCGGCATCGAGGTCGGCCACGTATTCCAGCTCGGCAACAAGTACGCCGAAGCGCTCAAGGCCACCGTGCTCGATGAGAACGGCAAGGCGCAGGTGATGCTGATGGGCTGCTACGGCATCGGCGTCAGCCGCATCGTGGCCGCCGCCATCGAGCAGCGCCACGACGACGCCGGCATCATCTGGCCCGAGCCCATGGCGCCGTGGCGCGCGGCGGTGTGCGTGATCAATCCCAAGAACTCGCCGGAGATCGCCCAGGCAGCCGAAACGCTGTATCGCGAGCTGCAGCAGCGGGGCGTCGACGTGGTACTGGACGACCGCGGGCTGCGCCCGGGCGCCATGTTCGCGGACATGGAACTGATCGGCGTCCCGCATCGCGTGGTGGTCAGCGAGCGCGGCCTGGCGGCCGGCACGCTGGAATACCGTGCCCGCGACGAAGCCGAAGCCCGCGCCATCACCCAGGACGAGCTGTTCGCTCTTTTGGCCTGACGCGTTCCGACGCGCCCGGCAAAACGGCCGCGAAAGCGGCCGTTTTGCGTTTCCGGACCACTGCCGGATTAATCCGGCATGGGCGGCAATAGGCCATTAAGGAGGCTCTGATTTATCCCCTCTATTGGCTGCCGGTTAATGATCGATAATGCCGCGCCTTTGCAAAACGTCGCAATTATCGGTAAGAATCGAAGAATTCTTATGAATGCGCTGCCTTATATCGCGGCGCCATGCATTAGCCGCACCCACCCCGGGAGTTACCCATGGCAGTTGACATCAAGAATCTCAATCACAACCAGCTCAATGACCTGATCACGAAGGCGCAGTCGCGCCAGCAGGAGCTGCGCAAGGAAAAAGTGGCGAAGCTGCGCGACAAGATCCATGCGCTGATCAAGGCCGAGGGATTTTCGTTCGAGGACGTCTTTGGCCAGGGTCGTGGCGGCAAGGGCCGTCGCGCGGGCGGCACCGTGGCGCCGAAATACCGCAATCCGGCCGATCCCGAGCAGACCTGGTCGGGCCGCGGCAAGCGTC
The DNA here is from genome assembly GCF_016586165.1 of Dyella sp. EPa41. Taxonomy (GTDB): domain Bacteria; phylum Pseudomonadota; class Gammaproteobacteria; order Xanthomonadales; family Rhodanobacteraceae; genus Dyella. Next base: position 24,335 of record NZ_BCPR01000035.1, read on the forward strand.
CGCGCTGGTTCAACGATGCCTTGAAGGCAGGCAAGAAGGAAAAGGACCTGGCGATCTGATCGCCATCCCTTTCATGCCGCGCGAAGAAAACGCCGCGCATTTGCCGGCGTTTCTCTTTTGATAATCCGTTACAGCGACCGGCGCGGCGCAATCAGCAAATCGCCGAACAGCAATCCCGCGACCAGGGCAATAAGCAGGGTAATCAGCAGCATGCCGCTATCCATGCCGAGCGTGGTATCGCGTTCCAGCAAATAGGAAACGCTGCGGAAACCCACGCTTCCCGGCACCAGCAGGATAATGCCGGGCTCACGGATGATGGCGCCCGGGCGATGCACGAAGCGCGCATACAGATTGGCCAGGCTGCTGAGCGCCAGGCCGCCAAGGAAAACACCGAATGGCGCGGCCGGCAGCTTGCCCGCCAAGGCGCCGCCCCAGCGCGTGGCGAGATAACCGGCCACCACCGCCGCCATCACCACCAGCCAGTCGCGCCGTGCCGCGCGAAAGGACACGGCAAAGGCGAACGCGCCCACCAGCAAGGCCGGGTAATCGGTCCACGGCGGCAAGGGCGTCAGCGCGTAATCACGCCCTTCGATGCCAAAGGCATTGCACAGCTGCGTCGCGGCGACCGTGCCGAAGGTGAGCTTGATCAGCGTGGCGATGGCGCCCCCCATGCGCGCCACGCCCGCCACGAGATGCTGGCTGGATATCTCGCGCACCGCCGTGGTAAGCGACATGCCGGGCATCAGCACGATGAGGCCGGCCAGGATCACCGACTTGATCGCCAGCGGCACCACGAACTGGCTGACCACGATCGCGATGACGGTGGCGACCAGGGCGCTGATCGCCTCGCTGGCCACGGCCAGGCGCGGGCGCGTGGCGGACAACACGGTGATGGTCCCGATGATGAGTCCGATCAGCGCCGCCGTGAGCAGGTCGGCCCACGAGCTGTGCAGCAGCAGCGCCACCACGCTCGCCGCGGCGAGGCCATAGCTGGCGATCACGCCGGCCTGCTCGCGGCGGGTGTCCGGCCGGCCAAGCTCACGCAGGCGCCGAAAGCCCTCACGCAATTCGATATCGCCGGCGATCACCTTGTCCGCGATGGCATCGGCCTCGCTGAGGCGCGCCAGGTTCACGTCGCCCGGCGCCAGTCGCATCACCTGGGTGACCTGGGCGACGTCGTCCTCGCCCTGGTCCAGGTCGGTGAAGGAAATGATGATCGCGGTGGGACTGGACCACACGTCCGCCAACAGGCCCAGCCGCTGCGCCGCGCCGCCGATGGCGCCCTCCAGGCGCGGCGCGGCCGTGCCGTACTGGTGCAGGCGGCGCGCCAGCTCCAGCAGGAAGGCGATACGGGTATTGAGCGGCGCGGTAGCCAGGGGCGTGACGACCACTGGGTGATTCATCGCGCGCGGGCCCTTTCCGGGATCGCGAAGGGCGGCAAGACAGCGAAACGGGAGGGGTCCATGGGCATGCCGCTAGTAGACCTGATTTGGATGGCCATTGTCAGCGACATGTCTTCGCCAGCCGCCTTTCCCAGATGCGTACCCGCTGCGCGAAAGGCCTGCACGAAGGCCGCGCAAATCATGGCTGGGCCGAAAGGCCACGCCAGGGCGTGGTCGGGCGCACCTGGCGCGCCCCTGCGGCTGGAGAGGGCCCGCGCTGGATTCGGGGGAAACACCCCCATCTAGGACGAGGTAAACTTAGCGGTTCCGCCACCTAGCACGGGTTTCGAGTTTCCGATGTCCACCGATAAAGCCACCGTTGAACCCACCACCTCGCCCGCCACCCCGCAGGCCGAGGGGCAACGGGACTTCATCCGCCAGATCATCCGCGAGGACCTGGCCACGGGTAAGCACCACGACATCCGCACCCGCTTTCCGCCCGAGCCCAATGGCTACCTGCACATCGGCCACGCCAAGGCGATCTGCCTGAACTTCGGCATCGCCAGGGAGTTCACCGGCTGGTGCAACCTGCGCCTGGACGACACCAACCCGGGCAAGGAAGACCCCGAGTTCGTCGAAGGCATCAAGGACGACGTGCGCTGGCTCGGCTACGAATGGCACGACCTGCGCCACGCCTCGGACTACTTCGAGGTGTTCCACGACGCGGCGGTCAAGCTGATCAAGGATGGCGTGGCCTACGTCGACGACCTGAGCCCGGAGGACATGCGCGCCTATCGCGGCACGCTCACCGAGCCGGGCCGCAACTCGCCGTTCCGCGACCGCAGCGTGGAAGAGAACCTCGACCTGTTCCGCCGCATGCGCGCGGGCGAATTCGCCGACGGCTCCAAGACGCTACGCGCGAAGATCGACATGGCGTCGGGCAACATGAACATGCGCGACCCGGCGATCTACCGCATCCGCAAGGTGGCGCACCAGAACACCGGCGACGCGTGGCCGATCTATCCGATGTACGACTACGCGCACTGCCTCTCGGATGCGCTGGAAGGCATCACCCATTCGCTGTGCACGCTGGAGTTCGAAGACCATCGCCCGCTGTATGACTGGTTCGTCGACAAGGTGGACCTGGTCAATCATCCGGAGCTTTGGCAGCACCTGCGCGAAGGCGGTTTCCGCACCGAGCCGGCCAAGCCGCGGCAGATCGAGTTTTCGCGCCTCAACCTCTCCTACTCCATCACCAGCAAGCGCAAGCTCGCGCAGCTGGTGAACGAGAAGCTGGTGGACGGCTGGGACGACCCGCGCATGAACACGCTGCGCGGCCTGCGTCGCCGCGGCTTCACGCCCGGCGGCCTGCGCCTGCTGATCGAACGCCTGGGCGTGAGCAAGCAGAACAGCATCATCGACTACTCGATCCTCGAGAACTGCATCCGCGAAGACCTCGACGCCACCGCGCCGCGTCGCATGGCGGTGCTCGATCCGCTCAAGCTGGTGATCACCAACCTGGCGGAAGGCCATGAGGAGACGCTGACCTTCTCCAACCATCCGAAGGACGAGAGCTTCGGCACGCGCGAGGTGCCGTTCTCGCGCGAGCTGTGGATTGAGCGGGAAGACTTCGCCGAGGTGCCGCCGAAGGGCTTCCATCGCCTCAAGCCCGAAGGCGAGGTGCGCCTGCGCGGCGTGGGCATCGTCAAATGCGAGGAGCTGGTGAAGGATGCCGACGGCAACGTCGTCGAACTGCGGTGCACGCTCGACCTCGAATCGCGCCAGGGCATGCCGGGTGCCGACCGTAAGGTAAAGGGCACCATCCACTGGGTGAGCGCGAAGCATGGCGTCGCCACCGAAGTGCGCGTGTATGACCGCCTGTTCAACGTGGCGGACCCGGACGACGAGAGCGACGGCAAGACCTGGATCGAGCACATCAACCCCGAGGCCAAGCGCGTGGTGCGCGGATGGCTGGAGCCGGCCGCGGCTTCCGCCGACCCCGAGCAGCGCTTCCAGTTCGAACGCCTCGGCTATTTCGTGGCCGATCGCGTGGATCACAAACCCGGCGCCCCGGTATTCAACCGTGCCGTCACCTTGCGTGACGCCTGGGCCAAACAGGGCGGCTGACGCCGACGCCACAGGGAAACAAGAGCCGGCTTATGCTCTCCACATCGCCCGCATCGAGCCGGTGTGCCCATCATCCGGCGGCATTACCCGGTCGTCTATCGACATACACTCCATCGTTCTTACCTGGCTTGCCCGCGAACCGATCCCGGCGCGGGCCAGCTGGAGAGCATAAACAGGCTCTGGCATGCTAAGCCTTCAGATTCACCTGACCCTGCCGCCGTGGATCGGCGAAGTGGTCGACGAGCGAAAGCGCTACGTCACCGACGAGGAGCGCGTGGGTTTGGCGATCGAACTGTCACGACGCAACATCGAGCATGGACAGGGCGGCCCGTTCGGCGCCGCCGTGTTCAATGCGGATGGCCGCGTCGTGTCGGTCGGCGTCAACCGCGTCGTGCCGCAGACCTGCTCGGTCGCCCACGCCGAGATGATGGCGTACATGACCGCGCAGCAACGCCTCGCCGCGTTCCGTCTCAACCAGGACGGCGGCAGCTACACGCTCGCCACCAGCGCCCAGCCGTGCTGCCAGTGCTACGGCGCCACCGTGTGGGCCGGCGTGGATGCGCTGCTGATCGGCGCGCGCGCCGAGGACGTGGAAGAACTCACCGAGTTCGACGAAGGCCCGCTGCCGGCAGACTGGGTGGGCGAACTCGAGCGGCGCGGCATCGCGGTGCGACGCGACATCCTGCGCGACGAAGCGCGCGGCGTGCTTGCGGCGTACGGCCAGACCGGACAGCACTATTGAGCCGCCTGCGCGCTGCCTTGCCGTTGATCCTGCTGGTCATGGCCGGCATCGTGCTGTTCAGCTCCGGCGCGCTCGACCGGCTGCATCCCGAACAGCTGGTGATGCACCAGGCGCAGCTGCGCGCGGACATCGGCAACGCGCCTTGGCTCAGCCGCATCGCCTTCATCGGCCTGCTCACCCTGGCCATGTCCACCGGCATCCCCGGCACGGTCGTCATCATCATGGCCGGCGGCTTCGCCTTCGGGGCATGGGAAGGGAGCATCTACGGCTCCATCGGGCTCACGCTGGGCACGCTGATCCTGTTCCTGGCCAGTCGTTACGCCTTCGGCACCGGCAGCAAGCATCCGCCCGCCATCGTGGACAAGCTGCACCACGGTTTCGAGCGCCACCCGGTGGCCTACACCATGTTCCTGCGCTTCATACCGGTGGCACCCTTCGGGTTGATCACGGTGGGGCTCGCCTGGCTGCGCTGCCCGTTGTGGCTGTTTCTCGGCGCCAGTTGGTTGGGCGGGACCGTCTCCCTGATTTTCGAGACGTCCATCGGGGCCGGACTCGGCGAGGCACTGGCTCAAAGCCAGGGCCATTTCGGCCTGGGCCTCCTGATGCAGCGTTCGATCTGGATGCCCTTGGGCGCCATTGGGCTGCTTGCCCTGCTGCCCTTGCTGGTCGAACGCTTCAGCCGGCGCCGGCGCTCGTCCGGACTCGCCGCGTCAGCAAAATCCCACGATCGCTAAAGCAATAGTCCTCGGCCAATGGGCTAGCTGCCCTACTCCATGAATCGCGCTAGGCTGGCAGCGCCTGGCGCATGGACGCCGGAAGGGGTCAACGGCCGATGGGTGCAGGGGCGAACTCCCGAGCGGGACGGTGGTGGCGGCGCACGTCGCTGATGCAGCGGCTGGCCCTGGTCGCGCTCGTGCCCACGCTGGTGACCGCCACGCTGCTGGTCGTGATCCTCACCCAGCATCAGCTCAACAGCCTGCGCGGCATGGCGCAGATCACCGCCGACGCCATCGCGACCCAGGCCGCTTCCGTGTCCACCACCGCGCTGCGCGACATGCAGCGCCGCGAATTGGTGCGCATCGCCGAATCGATCGGCGATCTTCCCCATGTGGCGCGCGTGCAGATCCGCGCGGCCGACGGCGAGATCCTCGCCGACAACCTCGGCCGCAGCGGCGGCGGCAACGCCGAGACGCTGACCGTGGTGCGCGACGTCATCGACACCGAACAGCCCGGTCGTCCGGTGCTGGGTTCGGTCATGGTGGATGTCAGCCTGAGCGATGCGATCGCGGCGCAGCAGGCCAGCCTGCGCAATGCGCTGTTCGCCCTGGCGCTGAGCGTGCTGGTGGCCGCCGTGATCGGCTGGCAGGCCGCGCGCTGGATGAGCGCTCCGCTGCGCCGCCTCGTGTCGGCGGTGCACCAGCTCGGTCGCGGCGATCGCCACGTCGAGGTGGAAGTCACCGACCAGACCGAAATCGGCGAACTGCAGCGGGGCTTCAACAGCGCCGCGCTGGCCTTGTTCGACGTCCAGCGCAGCATGGAAAAGGAAATCGAACACGCCACGGTGGAACTGGCGCGCAAGAACGCCGCGCTGGAAGCCGCCAGCGTGGCCAAGGCGCGTTTCCTCGCCGCGGCTTCGCACGACCTGCGCCAGCCGCTCTATGCCCTGACCTTGTTCTCGTCTTCCCTGGCCGAGGACGAACGCGATCCCATTCGCCTCGATCGCATCGCGCACATCCAGGAATGCGTCGAGGCGCTGGATCATCTCTTCAGCGAACTGCTCGACCTGTCGCGACTGGAAACCGGTGCGATGCAGATCGAGATCACCGAGTTTCCGCTCGACCAGGTGCTGGAGGAAGTCAGCCGCAACTTCCGCATGATCGCCGAGCAGCATGGCCTGCGCCTGATCATGCGGACGACGGACGTCTGGGTGCGCAGCGACCGCACGATGCTCGCACGCATCCTCAACAACCTGGTGAGCAATGCCCTTCGCTACACGCACGAAGGTGGCGTGCTGGTGGTCGCCCGTCGCCGCGGCGACGCCACGGTGCGACTGGACGTGTGGGATACCGGCACCGGTATCGCGCCCGAGCACCAGGCCCGCGTGTTCGACGAGTTCTATCGCGTGGAATGCCATGGCAACCACGAGCACGACACCGGGCCCCGGCGCGGCCTCGGCCTGGGCCTCGCCACCGTGCAGCGCCTGGCGGAACTGCTGGATACCCAGGTGCAGCTGAAGTCGACGCCCGGGCGCGGCAGCGTCTTCACCTTCCATCTGCCGCAAGTGCCGGCGCAGCACGTTCCGCACGGCACGGACGAGGAAGCCCCGCTCGACGTCACCGGCATGCGCGTGCTGGTGATCGACGACGAGCCGGCGATCCTCTCGGGCATCCGTTATCTGTTGCGGAGCTGGGGGTGCGAGGTGGCGGTCGCCGAAGACCGCACGCAGGCCATGCTGGCTGCCGAGGAGTGGCCCACGCCGCCCGACATCGTGATCTCCGACCTGCGCCTGCGCGACGGCGAGAGCGGGCTGGATGTGCTGGCCGCGCTCGACCAGCACTATCTGCGCGACGGCAACACGCCCTTCTCGCGCCTGCTCATCACCGGCGAAACCCGCAGCGATCGCCTGCGTGAAATCATGGCCGCGCGTATCCCCGTGCTCTACAAGCCGGTGTCGCCCGAACAATTGCGCGAAGCAATGGTGGCGGCCTGGACGGCGAACCGGGCAACGGTGGCCTGAGCCGATCGCCCTGGATCAACTTTCCGCCGCGATGCGGCGCGCAAGCAGGCGATCCGCCGGCAGGAAGCGGCCGAACAGGTCATCGACGAAATCGCCGCTGGGCGCGCTGGGCCGCGCGCCGCCCGTAAGGTAGAGGCCGCACCAGAGCAGGCGGCGACCCGCGCTGCCTTCTCCCGCCATCAGTCGATCGAGAAACACCTGCAGCCCGCGCTGCAGCATCGGCAGCGATTGCAGGAAGGCAAACACTTCACGGCGTCCATGGGCGTGGCGCTGCACGGCCAGCGCCGCCATGGCGGCGCCTCGCAGCCGATAGCCCACTTCCTCGCCACGGACGTCCAGACGTCCATGAAGTGCCGGCGATCCCGCCGAAAAGCCGACGCGCCACCCCAACGCGCGCCTGAACACCGCGGACGGCAAGGTCGATCTGACCGCCGCATGCCCGGGCAATGCCTCCAGGCCGGTCACGACGACATAGAGCGGCAGCTGGAGTTGCAGATGCCGCGTCGCCTCGCTCGCCATGTCCTGCAAGCGAGTCGCGCGGGCACTGATCTGCGTCGTCGATTCGAGCAGGCTCTGCGCCGAGACGCACAGCACCATCCCGTCCAGCGGCAGCTTGCGCCGCTCGCGCGCCAACAGCGCGACGGCCTGCGACCAGGGCGAGAGTTGTCCATGCGGCTCGCCCGTTGCCTGCAGCAGATGACCGCCAGGCTCGATCGCCACCACCGAACGGAAGATCCACCAGTACCACGGCCGCGCTTCCGTGTTGGCGGCGGATTTGCGTGCATGCGGCGCGTGGGCCGCGGCCTGCAGCAGGCTGCGTACCTCCGTCGGGCTGTCGCCGAGGAACATCAGCCAGGGATGCCTCGACAACCTGCGCCATTCGCCACGGCGGCGGAAGGGATGCAAAACGGCGCCGCGCACGTGACGCGCGGCATCGAGCAGCGCGGACCACACGTCGCCGATGCCATAGCTCGCCTCGGGGTGCGCCGCCACCCGCGTGTGCCCGCGCATGACCACCAGCCGATGCCATGCCAGCGCCCCGGCCCAGGCCAGCGCGCTTGCCGCCACGACACCAAGGCCAAGCAGTGACCAGGTTTCCGTGGAAACCACATGACTGAAAGCCGGCGCCACGAACGCCACCAGCACGAGCAGCACCACCGCCGCGGCGACGAACTGCATCGAGCGCCGCCCCACCCACGAGGCGGGCAACCGCAGCGGCGGCGATCCCGGCGCGAGGTACGGCTGCGGCGTGATGGGCTCGCGCTGCAGCGACTGCAGCACGCCAGTGGCCGTGATGCTGGGGCGGCAGTACAAGGCCTTGATCCTGCCCAGCTCGCCGCTGTCGTCCTGCTCGTAGTAGTACTGGCCGACGTAGCCGAGCATCAGCGCCATGCCGAACACTTCATGCACCTCTTCCGCCGAGGGCGACAGGCGCGCGAGATGGTCGAAGAATTCGCTGGCGGCGCTGGCGGTGCCGAACAGGTCCAGCTGCAACGGACTGGCGAGGTGCTTCCACGCGTCCTGCCGCATGACGACCTCGTCGAACCAGGCGATGGCGGCGAAGCCCGCCATCTCGACGTCGGCGAGAGGCTTGCCTGCCGCAAGCGCCTTGCCGCGGGCCTCGTCCATGAAGGCGCGCGCACGCGCCTGCACCGTTGCCAGCTCACCCGGGCCGTCAGGCGTCGCTGCCTGCTCCTCGATGAGCAAGCCATACGAGAACAAAGGTGCGTAACACTCCAGCAGCCGCATGACACCCATGGCTCCGGAGTCAAGGCAAGGCGCCACGCGCATCACCTGACCCGTTCGCACCGTCTCCCATCAAAACCCATCATACGCAGCGTGTTGCCATCTGCGCCGCCCCTGTCGCTTGGTGCAATAGGCGACTCCCCTCGCACCCGGCCGATTTTCTCGGCCGCCTGCGTGGTGGGCCATATGACCTTGTGACTATACCGTTCGTAAGCGCCGCGAGGTTGCCGTATTTGCGGGCTGGGGCTATGTTGCGTTCGCGAATGTGCGGCGATGGGAGCGCCGTGCGCGCGTCTTGGGGAACGACATGCGCATACTGATTGCGGACGACCATCGACTGATCGTCGAAGGGGTCAAGCTCAAGCTGGCCGAGCTTGGGCCAGACACCGACTTTGTCACCGCCATGGACATGGCCGAGCTGCGCGATGCGATCCACGCGCCCGAGGCGGCGTCTCTTTCGCTCGCCTTGGTCGACCTCGCGATGCCCGGCGTGCAGGGCAGCGAACACCTGACCGAAGTGATCGAGCAACTGCCCGAGCTGCCCGTGATCGTGCTTTCGGGCGTGGAAGACCCGAACCTCATGAAGAACCTGCTCGCGATGGGCGTGCAGGGCTTCATTCCCAAGGCGTATTCACCCGAGGTGATGCTGTCGGCGGTGCGCCTCGTGCTCTCCGGCGGCGTGTACGTGCCCCCGCTCATGCTGCAGGAGCGCGCCGACGGCGCGGGCAATGGCGCGGCCACCACGCCCACCCAGTCGCCCACGCCGATGCCGGCCTCGTCGGACTCGCTCGAGGAACGCCTGCGCAAACTCCTCACCGAGCGCCAGATCGACGTGCTGCGCCTGCTCTCGCAGGGCAAGCCGAACAAGTTGATCGCGCGCGACCTGGGTATCAGCGAAGGCACGGTGAAGATCCACCTGGCCGCGATCTTCCGCGCGCTCAACGTGCGCAATCGCGTGGAGGCGGTCGTGGCCTCGCGGCGTATCAGCGGCCTCTAGCATTCACCCGGCCATGACGATTGCCGCGTATGCTGCCCCACGCCGGGCGCTGATTGCCGCCTGACGCGCCTGATGCTTTCCGGGGGAATGCCGTCTTGCCGAAGGGATGGATGACGAACCTGAGGCCCCGCTCCCTCCTGCGAGCCGCCACCGGCCTCGTGCTGGCCTGCCTGATCGGCCTGCCGGCGCTGGCTGCGGGGCCGGCCAGCGCTCCCCACGATGCCAAGCACATCAGCGCGCTCACCTTCGGCATCCTGCCGATCGGCGGGCCTTCTGAATCGCTGGCCGCGTGGCGGCCGATGCTGGACGACCTGAGCCATACCCTCGGCTTGCCGATCCGCAGCATTTCGGTCAGCACCTATGAAGGCCTGGGCCAGGCCCTGGCCGAGGAGCGCGTCGATTTCGCGTTCGTGTCCGGCCGCCTGGCGCTCGACGCCGTGACCCACGATCGCATGCGCGTGATCGCCCAGCTGACGCGCACCAATGGCTCGCGCGGCTACTACTCCGTGCTGCTGGTGTCCAAGGATTCGCCGCTGCGCAACATCGACGACATGTTCCGCCAGCCCGGCCACCTGCGCTACGCGCGCGGCGAGGTGCTCTCGGTGTCAGGCTACCTGGTGCCGGAAACACAGCTGTTCGCCAATCGCCGGCTCGACTCGGACACGTTCTTCGCGAATGTCGTCGTCGACAACCACCAAAACAATGCATTGGCGGTGGCGAACAACGAGGTCGACGTCGCCACCAACAACACGGCGGACATGGAGCGTTTCGCCAAGCGCTTTCCCGACCAGTACGCACGCCTGCGCGTGCTGTGGATGTCGAGCCTGATTCCGCATGCGGTCGTGGTGATCCGCGAGGACCTGCCGGCCGAGCTTCGCCAGCGCGTCACCGCCGCGCTCACCTCCTACGGTACCGGCAGGAACGCGCAGGCCGAGCTGGCCAAGTTGCAGCTGATCCACGACATCAGCGGCTTCGCGCCGGCCGGCAACGAAACACTGGTGCCTTTTGCGGACATCGAATTCAACCTCGACCGGCGCCGCGCCTACAGCGCGCAATGGGTCAGCGACGCCGCGATGCAGGCGCGCCTGCACAAGATCGATGCCGAGCACCAGGCGCTGGTGCGCCAGCTGATGGCGCCGACGACACCCTGAATGCAGCAGGGCCGGCATGATGCCGGCCCCGACGCGGGAACCAAGGCGACCGCGCGACGACGGGTGCCCGCGGGCGCAGCGCTCAGTGGTGCTGCATATCCTTGATGTTCATGGTGCTGCCGTTGGGCATGACCATGTCGCCGGGCTTCTGGCCGGCCGGACATTCGCCAACCCAATGGCCGGCGCTGCTCATCGCCATTTCGCTCTGGCCCATCACCGCCGGCTCGTACTTCATGTGGCCCTCGGTGCGATAGGCCGTGTCGCCTTCGAACCTGGTCTCGCTGTGGCTGGTCATGTTGACCGCGCCATTGGGCGTATTGAGCTTGCAGACGGCATCGGACACGACCGTTGCGCCCTGCACGTTGACGTTGAACTTGCTGCACATCTGGCCGCTCATCTGCGAGCCCATCTTGTACATCGCCTGGTCCGTGTCGGCGTCCAGGCAAAGCTTCATCACCTGCGCGTGGCCGCCCATGCCGGAGGTCTGCATTTCCCACAAGCCCGGCTTGCGCTTGGGCATGTTGGCCGGAAGATCCTGCGCCACGGCCACGGTAGCGAGGCCAAGCAGGGAAAGGGCAAGCAGCAGACGGCGTGGTGCGGACATGAGGATCTCCATGAGGCCGGGTCGGCCATGCGGTTGTGCAAGGTAACGCCAAACGGCCCCGGCGTCATGCCGCGGCCACTGCGTGCGATTCATCCCGGATCTTGCGCTGCAACATGCGGCCCGGCGGGTGGATAGGCCGTTCGAACTATGGCGCCTCGCGCTAGAACGAAGTGGCTATCGTTGGTTCCCGGCGAATTCTTTAGAGTGCATCCCAGGGCATTTCACCACGATGACGTGCCGCCAAGGGCCGTTCCTATCGCCGATCGCCGCGAGTCACACATCATGCAGCCGACGCCAGCCATGCCGTGCCAGAGGACGTCCAGGCGATGTGCGGAGCGGCTTTCCCCGTTGCAGCCGGCCATGGAGGCCTGACGCATGGAATCGCGCCAGCGACTGCTTCCGCGCCTCTTCATCGACGTCATCCTGCCCAGCACGATTGCCGCGCTGGCGCTGGTGCTCGCGTTGTGCGTGCAGCAGACGCACACCATGGGCGAACGCGCCGATGCGGCCATCGGCCTGCGGCTGGAGCGCCTTGCCGGCGAGCTGGGCAACGGCATGACGACCTCGCCACAGGACGTGCTCGACCGCGCCCTGAGCGACGGTGCGGTGGACCAGTTGCGGCGCATCGAACTGCACCGTCCCGACGGCAGCCTTTTCAGCAGCGGCGTGTCCCTCCCGCAGGGCGGCGCCATCTACCGCAGCCAAATGCGCGGCAGCGGCGATCCGCCGTCGTGGTTGAGCATGCAGGTGGACACCCGCCCGTTGCGCCTGGCGCAAAGCCTGGTCTGGCTGCTGGGCGGCCTTTGCGCGGCGGGCATCCTCGTGCTCGCCTGGCTGGCGCGCGTCACCCTGCGCCATCACGTGCTCGATCCCCTGTCGCATGTACAGGACGCGCTGCACGAAATGGTCAACGCGCGCCATCCCGCCATCGACGCCACGCCTACCGGGCCGGAATTCAGCGATATCCGCCTGACCCTGCAGCGGCTCTCCGAATTGCTGGAAGAGCAGCGCCGCGACTGGACCACCATGCAGCACGACAACGCCGTAGAGGCGCTCGATCGCCTGCGGCAGAGCCAGGCAGCCACGCGCAGCAAATCGCAGTTCATCGCGCTGGTCAGCCATCATTTCCGCCAACCGCTGCAAGCGCTCGAACTGTTTGCCGCCGGCGTGGACAGCGGCAGCGAAGAGGAACGCCAGTCGCTGTTCCAGCAGATGCGCACCAGCATCGCCGCGATGACGCGACTGCTCGGCGCCCTGCTGGAGATTTCGCGACTCGATGCCGGCGTCATCGCGGTCAAGCCCACCGGCTTCTCGGCCGCCGAGCTTTTCATGCGCGATCGCACCTCGCTCAACCACCAGGCCGCGGAGCATCACGTCACGCTGGTATGGCGCGGCAGCCACCACCAGTTGCACGGCGACGCCGATGTAGCCGCCAGCCTGCTCTACCAGCTGGCCAGCAACGCGATCATCAATGCGCCGGAAGGACGCGTATTGATCGCTGCGCGGCGACGCGGCCAGGCCGTGCGCATCGAAGTGCGCGACAACGGCCCGGGCATCGCCGTCATCCACCAGCAGCGCATCTTCGAGGAATTCGTGCAATTGCAGGCCGGAGAAAGCGAGCGGCGCGGCGGCTACGGCCTCGGCCTGGCGATTGCCGAACGTCTCGCCCGACTGCTCGGCACGCGCATCGGCCTGCGTTCCGAGCCCGGCCGTGGCAGCACGTTCTGGTTCGAACTGCCTCGCATGCCGGTGATGGAGCGCCATTCCACGCCTCGCAAGCAAACATCGCCCGCCTGGCGGCAAGCCGGCTGAGCCACGATCCGAGCGCCGTCTCGCACGCCGGCAACCGTGGCGTGGAGCGGACGCGCCTGGCGTCACGGGCATAAAAAAAGGACTCGCCGACAGGCAAGTCCTCGATGCTTTGGTGGGTCGTCCGAGATTCGAACTCGGGACCAATAGATTAAAAGTCTACTGCTCTACCGACTGAGCTAACGACCCGTCGCCAAAGGCAAGCCCGTAATTTTATGGACTATAGGTCCATGGCACAAGCGAAACCCGTTCAGACATAGCGCGTCGGGTCGGGCAGCCCGGCCGTCTTGAAGCCCTGGGCGCGCAGGTGGCAGGCGTCGCAGTGGCCGCATGCGCGGCCCTGGGCGTCGGCCTGGTAGCAGCTCACGGTTTCAGAGAAATCCACGCCCAGTCGCTGGCCTTCGCGGGCGATGTCGGCCTTGCTCATGCGCATCAGCGGCGCGTGGATGCGAATGCCCGCCCCTTCCACGCCGGCCTTCGTCGCCACATTCGCCAATTGCTCGAACGACTCGATGAAGGCGGGACGGCAATCGGGATAACCGGAGTAATCCACCGCGTTCACGCCGCACCAGATGTCCGTGGAACCCAGCACCTCGGCCCAGCCCAGCGCAATGGACAGCATGATGGTGTTGCGTGCCGGCACGTAGGTCACCGGGATGCCGGTGTCGCCCGTCTGGTCCAGCGGTACGTCGATATCCGCGGTAAGCGCCGAACCTCCGATGGAGCGCAGGTCCACCCGCACGGTCTTGTGCTCGACCGCGCCGAGCGTGCGTGAAACCCGCTCCGAAGCCTCCAGCTCGGCGCTGTGGCGCTGACCGTAGGCGACGCTGAGTGCGTGCACCTGGTAGCCCTGTTCGCGGGCGATGGCGATGGTGACCGCCGAATCCATGCCGCCGGAAACGAGCACGACGGCTTTGCGGGGAGACGATTGAGACATGGGTAGATCCACTCCTGGGTTCAGGCCGGTGATCCGGCCGAAGAGCGCCACCGGCAACACAGGCCGGCGCGCGAGAATCTATTGTGCGGCATGAGCCGGCCGAGTCGCGCACAGGGTGCGCTCCCACAGGATGGCACCGGATCCGCTGCGCCTCAGTGCCCCGGCTCGTCATTCCACAGCAGCTTGTGCAGCTGCAGCTGGAATCGCACGTCGAGCTTGTCGTCGATGATCCACTCGGCCAGCTGGCGCGGCTGGATCGCACCGTGCACCGGCGAGAACAACACCATGCAGCGCTCGGCAAGCCGGTGCTCGGCAACCGTCTCGCGCGCCCATTCGTAATCCGCGCGGCTGGCGATCACGATCTTCACCTGGTCGTGCGGCAGCAGGTGGTCGATGTTCGACCACAGATTGCGCTTGGCTTCGCCGGAATCGGGCGCTTTCAGGTCCATGACCTTGCGTACGCGCGGATCGACCAGGGAAACATCGAGCGCGCCCGAGGTCTCCAGCGATACGTCGTGGCCGGCGTCGCACAGGCGTGTCAGCAGGATGAGGCAACGCTTCTGTGCCAGCGGCTCACCGCCGGTCACGCAGACATGCTTGGCGCCGTGCGAGGCCACTTCGGCCACGATGTCGTCGATCGAACGCCAGTTGCCGCCATAGAACGAGTACTCGGTATCGCACCACACGCAGCGCAGCGGACAACCGGTCAGGCGCACGAACACCGTACGCCAGCCGATCGCGTCGGCCTCGCCCTGGATCGAGTGGAAGATCTCGGTGATCCGCAGTCGCTCGGACCGCGCTGGCGTGGATGCCACGCTCGTGCTGGTACTGCTCACACCGTCAACCTCAGTTGGCCGACGACGGCACCTGCAGGCGACGCAGGCGCTCCTGGGCCAGGCCAGCAGCCTTCGTACCCGGGAACTTGGCAGAAACGTTCTTCAGCGTGGCCTTGCCGGCGTCGACCTGCTTGAGCTCGATCTGGCTGTAGCCGACCTTGAGCATGGCGTCGGGCGCCTTCTCGCTCTGCGGGAACTGGCTGAGCAGGCGCTGGAATGCCTCGAGCGCCACCGAGTAGTTCATGGTGACGTAGTACGACTCGCCCAGCCAGTAATAGGCATTGGGCAGCAGCGGGCTGTCGGGATACTGCTGGATGAAGCCGCGGAAACCGCGGGAAGCCGCCACATAGTCGCCGCCGCGCAGCGACTTGAAAGCTTCGTCGTAAGCCGCCTGGGCGCCAGCGGCATTGACCGGGGCCGTGCCGCCCTTGCCATTGCCGGCAGCGGCAGCACCTGCAGCGGCACCTGCCGCCGCGGGCTTGCCACCCTTGCCCGCATCCTGCGCGGGGGCGGGAGCCGCCGGCGCCTGGGGTGTCGGGGCCGCCGCCGGTGGCGGATTCGTGTTGGCTGCATTACCCGGATTGTTCGTCGCTGCTCCGGCACCGCCTTCGAGGCGGCCCAGGCGCGAATCGATATCCACGTACTGCGCCTTGTTCTTGTCGTTCGCTTCCTGCAGCTGGTGCTGCAGTTCTTCGATCTGGCCCTGCATCTGCTGCAACTGCGACTGCAGTGCCTGCACCTGGTTCACCAGGCTCGTGCCGCCCTGGTTCTGGTTCTGCGCCTGCTGCTCCAGCCGCGATACGCGATCGGCGAGGCTGAGGCGGGAATCCTGCGCGAATGCCGGGACGACAAAAAGCATGGCGGACGCGATCGCGCCCGCCATGCCCATCCTGGCCGTGAAGCTGTTAGCCAGTTGCTTCTTCATTACTTCGCCGTGTAGACGATCTCGACGCGACGGTTCTTGCTCCAGCAGTCTTCGTTGTGCTCACGGCACACCGGCTTTTCCTTGCCGTACGAGATCACGTTGATCTGGCTGGCGGAGCCGCCGTTCGACTGCAGGGCGCTGGACACGGCGTTGCCGCGGCGCTCGCCGAGGCCGAGGTTGTACTCGCGGGTGCCGCGCTCGTCAGCATTGCCTTCCAGGCGGATCTGGGCCATCGGGCGGTCCTGCAGGTACTTGGCGTGGCACGCCATGATCTGCTGGAACTCCGGCTTGATTTCGTCCTTGTCGAAATCGAAGTACACAACGCGCTGACGCAGGCACGCGTCGGTGTCGAGGTCAGCCGGGGTGTACTTGGTCGGGCCGGAAGCCGGGGCGGTCACCGGAGCCTGTTCCGGCTGCGGCTGCGGCTTGACTTCCTGCTTCTTCGAGCATGCGGCCGCGCCAACGCAGAGCAGGGCGACCAGGGCGACGCGAACGGTCTTATTCATGGTGGACGTTCCTTCAAACGGGTTTGAGTTCCGACAGTCAGTAGTGATTGCGGTTTCGGGACAGTGTTCGCCGGTGAACCGGCTGTTATTTTGACATTTTTGCTGCCGGCGGTGCGCTGTCTCGCAACCACCTGACCCGCCAGCCGCGACGGATTGCCACGGCCGGCAAGCTGTTTTGACCCGGATTGTGACGTTTATGGCTTCACGCCCGGATCACATGACCCTGACGCTCGCGCGCCAGGGCATGAACTGGTCAACGTTGACGATAGGGACCCCAGGCCGGCTCGCGAACATCGCCGTCGGCCAACACGAGACGCTGCCGCACAAGACCATCGGCCGATACGGCGTAGAGGACACCACGTCGACCTTCGGAGGCGGCATACAACAGCATGCTGGCGTTGGGCGCGAAACTCGGGGTTTCGTCGATCGGACCCGGCGAGATGAAGCGCACCTGCCCACCCAGACTGCGATCCATAATGGCGATACGATACACGTTCCCGTTGCCCTGCACCATGGCGATCTGCTTGCCGTCATAGCTGATCGAGGCGTTGGCGTTGAACTGGCCCTGGAAGGTGATGCGGTCCGCGCCGCCGCCGCCGGCAGGCATCTGGTAGAGCTGCGGGCGACCGGAGCGGTCGGACGTGAAGATGATGCCCTGGCCGTCCGGCGTCCAGCGCGGCTCGGTATCGATGGCCAGGTTGTTGGTGAGGCGGGTCTCCGCGCGGGAGCCCACGTCCATCACGTAGATCTCCGGATTGCCCTGGTAGGACAGCGCCAGCGCGAGCTTGCTGCCGTCGGGCGACCAGGCCGGCGCGCCGTTGATGCCCTTGGCGCGGGCCGAGATCAGCTGGCGCGAACCCGTCGTAATGTCTTGCACATAGATGGCCGAATTGCCGCTTTCGAACGACACGTAGGCGATCTTGCGGCCATCCGGCGACCACGAGGGCGACAGCAGCGACTCGCGCGAACGCGCCACCACCTGCGGGTTGTAGCCATCCGAATCGGCCACGATCAGCGAATAGGTGGTGTTGTTGCCCAGGCCCACGGCGGTGATGTACGCAATGCGGGTCCAGAAGGCGCCACGCACGCCGGTGATCTTCTCGTAGATCGCATCGGCGATCTGGTGGGCCACGCCGCGCAGGTCACCGGCGGGCGCGGTGTACGCCTGGGCCAGCAGGCTCTGCTGCTTGTTGACGTCCCACAGCTCATATTCCACCCGCAGCATGCCGCCACCGGCATCGCTGATGCGGCCGATGGTGAGGTAGTCCTGCTTGAGCAGGCGCCAGGTGGCGAAGTTGACGTCCGAGCCCTTGGACGGGGTCTCGACGATCTCGCTCTTGGCCAGCGAACGGAATTTGCCCGAACGGTTGAAGTCGTTGCGGATGACGTCGGCCACGTCGGTGGGCAGCGGCGCACCGCCCGCCTGGGCGAACGGGACCACCGCGATCGGCGTGGCGGTCACTACGCCCTTGGTGATTTCAACGTTGAGGGATTGTGCTGCCGCCGGACCAGCGACCAACGCGGCCACGGCGAGCAGGACAAAAGCGAGGCTTGAGCTCAGTTTGGACATGGGCTTCATCACTACGGCCTGAAAGTGAAATCGATCTGACGCTGGAATACAGTCTCAAAACCCTTGTAGGGCAAGGGCTGTGCGCGCAGCACGGCGTTTTCGATGGAGCGTTTACCGGCCTCGTCGTACGGACAGCTCGAGTCGACCTTGGCGCTCATCACGTCGCCGCCCGGCAGCTGCACGATGTGCACGATGCACGGCGTGCTCGGCATGTTATCCGGGCGTAACCAATTCTGCGTGACCGCGTTCTGAATCGCAGCCAAATATTGCGCCAGCAGGCCGGCATCGGGACCGTTGTTGCCGGTCTGCCGCTGGGCGGCATTGGGCACGTTGGCCAGGCCATTGTCCTGGGCGTTCTTGAGGTCTTCCATCTGCTGCTTGGCCTGCTTGGCCTTGTTGTCCGCCCGCTTGGTCTGCTGGTCGGCCGCGTCCATCTTGGCGAACAGCTCATCGAGCTGCTTCTGCTTTTCCTGTTTCTGCTTGGCCGCCTGGGCGTCCAGTTCGGCGGCGCGCTGGCGCTGCTTCTCTTCCTGCTCCTTCTTGGCGTCCTCGGCCTTCTGCAAGGCATCGGCCACCACCTTTTCCTGGTCCTTGGTGTCGGGATGCTCGGGCGGCGGCGGCAAGGTCTTCACCTTGGGCGCCTCGGGCACCGGCGGCGGCGGCACGGTCGGCGGCGGGGGCACGGTGTCGGGCACCGGCTTCACCTTGACCGCCTTCGGCGGCGGCGCGCCGGTCGGGCCGACCAGGGTGGCCTCGATGATTTCGCCCGGCAGCTCGATCGGCTTGGCGCAGGTGATCGGATTCCAGCTCGCCGGCAGGTGCAGGGTTTCGAACAGGCCCTCGTAGAACGAGCACGGGATCACCGCGAGGGCGAGGAAGCCCACGATGCCCAGATGCAGGACGGCGGAAAGTACGACCGCCTTGGATGTGCCCTTCGGCGAGTCGGCCCTCATTTCTTGCTGCCCGACTCCGGCTGGCTCATCAGACCCACCTTGGCCACGCCGGCCTGCTGCAGCTGGGCCAGCACTTGGTACACGCCGTCGTACTTGCCGTCGCGGTCGCCGGCCACGAGCACGCTGACCTCGGGGTTCGCCTTCACGAAGGCGCCCACCTTGGCCTGCATGGTCTGGGCATCGATCGGCTGCTTCTTCTCGGTACCGAGCGTGAGATAGAGCTGGCCGTTGTGGTCGACCGACACGATCACGGGTTCCTTCTTGTCCTGCAGCGACTTGGCATTGGCCTGCGGCAGGTTCACGTCGACGTTGGCGTTGAGCATGGGCGTGGCGACCATGAAGATGATCAGCAGCACCAGCATCACGTCGATGTAGGGAACGACGTTGATCTCGGACTTGAGCTTGAAGCGCTTGTGGCGCGCAGAGCTACGCATCGTTTAGAGCCTGACTATGGTCTTCACGTTGCCCGCGCCGGGATCTGTTTGCGCGCAAGCCAAGGAAGAACGATGGAATGTATGTCGATACACGACTGAGTGATGACGCAGGATGGCGGGCAAACAGACCCGGCCCGAAGGGTTGAGCCCGAATGCCCGGCTGGGTGCGACGCGCGTCTTGACCTGACAGCCAGTCAGCTGCGGCGCCACGCACCACACCCAGCCGGGCATTCGGACTCAACGCGGGCGACGTGAAGGCCATAGTCAGGCTCTTCTCCTCAAGCCGTCGGGTCGTCGGTCTGGATCTGCCGCTGCAGCACCGAGGAGAACTCTTCCTGGAACACCTCGTAGCGGGAGGCGACACGCTCGACCTTGTTGGCGAAACGGTTGTAGGCCCACACGGCCGGGATCGCGGCGAACAGGCCCATCGCGGTGGCGATCAGCGCTTCGGAGATGTGCGGGGCCACCACGGCGATGGTGACGTCCTTCATTTCGCCCAGGCCCTGGAACGCACCCATGATGCCGATGACGGTGCCGAACAGGCCGACGTACGGGCTGATCGAGCCGACGTTGGCGAGGAATTCGAGGTTGCGTTCCAGGCGGCCGATCTCGCGGGTGCCGGCCACGCGCATGGCGCGCTCGGAACCTTCGATGACGATGCGCATGTCGTGCGTCTTGCGCTGGCGCTGGCGCACGAACTCGCGGAAGCCCGACTCGAACACCGTCTCCATGCCACCGTTGCCGGCGCCGCGGTTGCTCACCTCGCGGAACAGCTGGGCCAGATCGGCGCCGGACCAGAAGCGCTCCTCGAAGCCCTCGGCCTCTTCCATCGCGGATTTCAGCTGCGCGTGCTTGCGGATGATGATCACCCACGAGAGGAACGAGAACACGAGCAGCACCAGCATGACCGCCTGCACCAGGACACTCGCCTCGGCGATCAGCTTGAAAATGTTGACTCCACTGTTCATTGCTCGAAGGTTCTCCAGCGCACGTGCTTATTGAGGGGGAAGGCCGGGGATGAGGTCGGCCGGAATCTGCACCGGACGCATGCGGTTGACGTCGACGCACGCCACGCGCACCTTCGCGCGGATCAGCTCCACGCCGTCCGCCCGGCGGATCGTTTGGGCGAAAAGGATACTGGCTGCGCGCCGCTCTTTGACTTCAACGCTTACCGACAGTTCATCATCCAGCAGGGCCGCCCGGAGGAAGTCGATCTGCATCTCGCGGACGAGGAAGGCCAGGCCGGTCGATTCCTTGACGGCCGACTGGCTGATGCCCATGCCTCGCAGCCACTCGGTGCGGGCACGCTCCATGAAACGCAGGTAGCTGGCGTGGTAGACCACCCCGCCCGCATCGGTGTCTTCCCAATAGACGCGGACCGGCCACTGGAACGGGTCGGCGGCGGGCACGGCTGCATGATCAGACATCGGCATTGTCGGCAGTGAAGAGATCGGCGGAACCGGCTTGGCGCGGCGGCGTCAGGCCGAGATGGCGCCACGCCCTGGCGCTGGCCATGCGGCCGCGCGCGGTGCGCACCAGATAGCCCTGCTGGATCAGGTAGGGCTCGACCACGTCTTCGAGCGTGCCCCGATCTTCGCTGAGCGCCGCGGCCAGCGACTCCACGCCTACCGGGCCGCCATCGAAGCTCTCGATGATGGTGGACAGCAGCCGCCGATCGAGTTCGTCGAAACCCTCGGCGTCGACCTTGAGCATGTCCATCGCGGCGCGCGCGGCATCGCGGGTGATCTGGCCACCGGCACGCACTTCGGCATAGTCGCGCACGCGGCGCAGCAGGCGGTTGGCGATGCGCGGCGTGCCGCGCGAGCGACGAGCGATCTCCTGCGCGCCCTCCGGCTCGCAGGCGATGCCCAGGATGCGCGCCGAGCGCCGCACGATGGCGGTGAGCTCGTCGGGCGTATAGAACTCCAGACGCTGCACGATGCCGAAGCGGTCGCGCAGCGGCGCGGTGAGCAGGCCGGCGCGCGTGGTGGCGCCGATCAGCGTGAAAGGCGGCAGGTCGAGCTTGATCGAGCGGGCCGCGGGGCCCTCGCCGATCATGATGTCGATCTGGAAATCCTCCATCGCCGGATAGAGCACTTCCTCCACCACCGGCGAGAGACGATGGATTTCGTCCACGAACAGCACGTCGTGCGGTTCGAGGTTGGTCAGCAATGCCGCAAGGTCCCCTGCCCGCTCCAGCACCGGGCCGGAGGTCGAGCGCAGGTTGACGCCCAGCTCGTTGGCGATCACATGGCTGAGCGTGGTCTTGCCCAGGCCCGGCGGGCCGAAGATCAGCACATGGTCGAGCGCGCCGCCGCGCTTCTTGGCCGCCTCGATGTAGATCGACAGCTGTTCGCGCACCGCCTGCTGGCCCAGGTACTCGGCCAGCCGTTTCGGACGGATGGAGGCTTCCAGGGCCTCATCGTCCAGCTGGGACGCGGTGGTAACGATGCGGTGTTCGGTCATGGCCTGGATGCAGGGAATAGGGAATCGAGAATAGGGAATCGGCCAAACACGGCCATTCTACCCATTCCCTATTCCCGATTCCCGATTCCCGATTCCCGGCTCAAATCTCGACCTGTGCGCCCAGCTCGATCAGGCGGTTGCCCGGAATCTGGAAGAACGCCGTGGCCGGCAGGGCATTGCGTGCCATGAAGGCGAAGAGCTTGTCCCGCCACAGCGCCATGCCGGGGCGACGGGCATCCGCAATGATGGTCTCGCGCGACAGGAAAAACGTGGTGTCCATCATGTCGAACGGCAGGCCCACCTTGGAGCACTTGGACAGGGCCAGCGGAATGTTGGGATCCTCGGCGAAGCCAAAGCGCAGCGCCAGGCCGAAGAAGTCGCCGCCCAGCTCGCTGATCTCGATCCGCTCGCCCTGATCGGCGGTGGGGATTTCCAGCATCTCCACCGTCAAAAGCACATTGCGCTCGTGCAGCACCTTGTTGTGCTTGAGGTTGTGCAGCAGCGCATGAGGCACGGCGTGCTGGTTGGCGGTGAGGAACACGGCCGTGCCCGGCACGCGCAGCGGCGGGTGTTCGGCGATGTTCTCGATGAAGGGCTCAAGCGCCAGGCCCGACTGCTTGATTTCGCGCACCACCAGCTCGCGTCCGCGGCGCCAGGTGGTCATCACGATGAAGATGCCCACGCCCAGCACCAGCGGGAACCAGCCGCCGTACTCGATCTTGATCAAGTTGGCGCCCAGGAAGGACAGGTCGATGGTCAGCAGCAGCAGGCCGGCAAAGATGACGGTGAACAGGCTCCAGTTCCACTGGCGGCGCGCCACGATCAACGCAAGGATGGTGGTGATCGTCATGGTGCCGGTCACCGCGATGCCGTAGGCCGCGCTGAGGTTTTCCGAGCTGCGGAAACCGAGCACGGCCGCCAGCACCATCACCAGCAGGAAATTGTTGACCCACGGCACGAAGATCTGGCCGGACATCTCGCGCGAGGTGTGCACCACGGGCATGCGCATCGAATAGCCCAGCGACATGGCCTCGCGCGTCATCGAGAACGCGCCCGAAATGACCGCCTGCGATGCGATCACCGTGGCCACGGTGGCCAGGCCGATCATCGGATAGAGCAGCGGCGCGGGCGTGAGCTTGAAGAACGGATTGTCGATGGCTTCGGGATGATCGAGCAGCAACGCGCCCTGCCCGAAATAATTGAGCACCAGCGCAGGCAGCACGAAGCTGAACCAGGCAAAGCGGATCGGCCGCTTGCCGAAGTGGCCCATGTCCGCATACAGCGCCTCGGCGCCGGTCAGCGCCAGCACCACGCCACCCAGCGCGATGAAGGCCTGCAGCCCGTGGCTGACGAAGAACTTCAGGCCGTAGACCGGATTGAGCGCCCACAGCACATGCGGGTTGCGCGCAATCATGTGCACGCCGAGCAGCGCGATCACGATGAACCACACCACCATCACCGGACCGAACAACCGGCCTACCCGCTCGGTGCC
>NZ_BCPR01000036.1 GCF_016586165.1 Dyella sp. EPa41
CCGGGCAACTATCAAGTGGTGCTTCACGTGGACGGCAAGTCGTATCGCGCGCCGCTGCTCGTCGCGCTGGACCCGCGCGAGCAGGTCAGCCAGGACGAACTGGCCGCCGGGCTCACCTACTCGCGCAACATAGCGGCTTTGCTTCAACGCGTATGGCAAGGCTACGGTGAAGTGGAAGCCGTGCGCGACCAACTGGAAGCACTGGATCACAAGCTCGGCAAGAGCGCCGCATACAAGGCGCTGCTCGACAGCGCGGATTCGCTGCACTCGAAAACCACGCCACTGGTCGAGGGCGCGGGCGAGACGTCCCTCAACCTGCACGCCATCAGCGACGCACTCGCCGCGATCGCCACCGATGTCGAAGGCGCCGATCATGCGCCGACTGACGGTCAGCAACAGGCGCTTGCCCATTACCAGGCCAGCGTCGACCAGGCGTTCGCTCAATGGAACGCCATGCGCACGACCGATCTGGCGAAGCTCAACAAACAACTGCACGAGGCAGGCATCACGGCGGTCAGCGTACCCGGTGATCACGCGACCGGTCCCGGGCGGACGCTTCAGAATGGTCAGGCTGATTGATGCTAGAAGCCATGCGACCTCAAGTGGAGGCCGATGATCTGTGCTTCGGAAAAGCGCCTCTTCATGTCCAACCTCCGTCAGTTGGAGGATTGGACCTCAATTCGCCGTGCTACTCAAAACCGGGCGCTAGACGATAGCCACGATAACTTGCCTAATCGCTGATCGAAATGTCAGCCGGCGCCGAGAGCCGCGAGCACAAAAGTTGCGAGAGGCGCTCGCCACCGCGGTTTACTTACCCGGTGCGCAACATAGCTAGGCGTAAAATCGCGCAACAGCACGCTGACGTGTTGCGGCACGCTCAGGCCGTTACGCAACATTGAACTATTCCGGGTTGCGCAACGGCTTTCTTCGCCAATTACATAGGAATGCGCTGAGTTGTGAGGCTTTGCCGAGGGCAACGCACGCCGTAACTACCAAGAACGCGAAATCATGGTTGGCTCTGGTGGCTCGCTCTGACTTATCTGCTTTCTTTGACGCATAGAAGCGCCTCTGCAACTGTTCACGGACAACGAACTGCTCCTGCAAAGGCGCCTCTTGATTGCACTTTGGCATTGGGCTTGGTGACGCGGGTCTAACGTTGCGCGACGTCAATTACTTGGGCCTAACACCGTAAGTCACCAAAGCGCGTGTCCTACACTGCACTTGATTGCCCACTACGGGCTTGCTCCATCGGGCATGCAGCAACATCTCTGTACGGGATCCCCATGCGCTCCCTCCTCGGCGGTCTCCGCCCTTCGCGCGAGCATCAACGCAACCGCGTCCGCACCGGCGGCGAAGCGCAGCTGCCCCGTCGCGTCGTTAGCCGCGCGCCACACTTCGAGAGCCACATCCGCTTCGTGGGTAACAGCATGGTTATCCGCGAGCGATGAGAACACGCGATGGGCGAATGTTTCGTAAGCACCTGGAATCAGTCCCTGCATGCGGCCCTGCCCATTGGCGGTAAAGCGGGTCGATGGGCCGTAACCGGGTTCCACCAGTTTGACGCGCACGCCAAAGGCGCCAAGTTCATGCTCGAGGGATGACGTGAAACCTTCGATCGCCGCCTTACTAGCCGTATAGGCGGCCACGAGCGGAAACGGGGCTAGCACAGCGCTAGAAGTGATATTGATGATGATGCCGGCGCCACGCGCACGAAACTGCGGGATAACCGCTTGGCACATGGCCATGGTGCCAAATGTATTTGTCTCGAAGACCTCGCGCACCGTCGCCATGGGCGTCGCCTCGAAAGCACCGAACAAGCCAATGCCTGCATTGTTAACCAGCACATCGATGGGGCCCGCAGCATCCAGCGCCTGCGCGATGCTCTCTACGCGGGTTACATCGAGCGCAATCACCCGCAGGTTGGCCGACGGAGGAAACAGGTCGTGTCGCGGCGTGCGCATGGTGGCGATGACCTTCCAGCCCAGCGCGAGAAAATAGCGCGCCGTCTCCAGGCCATAGCCTGACGAACAACCCGTGATCAATACGGTTTTCATTTGTCTCTCCAGTGGTCCGGTGGGTGTGGAGAGAACGATAGGTGTGGCACGCAGGACTTTCGATAATTGTTCGTCCATGATTCTTTCGCTAAAGTCCAATCATGAGCGATCCACTGTCCGAGGTTGTAAGGCTGCTGCGCCCACGTGCCGTGTTCGCCAACCCCATCAGCGGCAAAGGGAGCTGGGCGGTTCGCTATGGTGACTTTGGCGAGCCGAGCTTTTGCATCGTATTGGCCGGCGGCGCCCGCCTCGCCGTGGATGGCCATGAGCCCATCAATCTGCAGGCCGGCGACTTCGTGTTGTTGCCCACCACGCCCGCCTTCACCCTTTCCAGCCACTCTCCCGCACCGCCGGTGCATCTTGACCCGCGCCAGATAGCTGGTGGCGTCTCCGAGTTGCGTTACGGCGAGCCTCACGGCCCGCCCGATATGCGATCGCTGGGCGGCTCCTTTCTGTTTGACGACGCGAACCCGGCACTGCTCGTGTCCCTGCTTCCCAGAGTCGTGCACGTGCAAGGTTCGACACGCCTGTCGCAACTGGTGCGAATGGTCGGCGAGGAAGTCGCGGATCAAAAACCCGGCGCCGACTTCGTGCTAGCCCGGCTTGTCGAACTTCTGCTCGTGGACGCCATGCGCGAGGTCTCCAGCACCAGTGCACCACCGGGTTTGCTGCGTGGCCTGGGTGACGAACGGCTCGCCCCCGCACTTCGGCAGATGCACGCGCGCATCGACCTCCCGTGGAGCGTCGAACAACTGTCCAGGGTCGCCGCGCTGTCGCGTTCCGCCTTCTTTGAGCGTTTCAACCGATTGGTCGGCGTTGCACCCATGGAATACCTGCTTGCCTGGCGCATCGAAGTCGCCAAGGGGCTGCTTCGCGACGGGGAGTTATCCGTCGCCGAGATCGCCAGCCGCGTGGGCTACGCATCGGCAAGCGCCTTCAGCGTGGCCTTCAGCAGGCACGCGGGCATGCCTCCAGGAAAATACGCGCGATCGCTTTAGCAGATCATTGGCGCGAAAAGGTTGTCGAGTCGATAGCGCGCCGACGCCACGAAAAGGGCTTCAAGTTGCTTTTCGCGTGGTCACGTGACGAGACCCGCAACCCAGGTCAGAGGCACTGTCTAGATGATGAAGGCCACGGCGGAGCATGACCCCGTCGAGGGGTCGATCTGGCCAAAACGGGGCCACGTGTACGGTGTGGTGCGGTTCTGCATTTTCCGTTGTCACGACTGTCCGCACCGCCTGTTCGTAGTCCCACTGCAAGTCCATCCGATAGCGCGCCGGGGTGCCGAGGCGGGCGGACAGGCGCAAGGCGATGTCCGTGGTGATGGGGTACCGTCCCTGGATGATCGCGCTGATGTGGCGGGATGGAATGCCGGTGGCTCGCGCGAGCGCCGCCTGCTCGATGCCGCGTGGCAGCAGGTAGGCGTGCAGTGTCGCTACGGTCATGCTCCCGCCAAGTGGGCTAAGGGGTGATGTTGCTTGCAACATCGCTGGCAGCTGTATGCGCGCGAAGGATCTTGAGCACGTCGCTGATGGCTTCCGGCCTGTTGGGAACCTCGTGGTTGGAACGAACGATCAATGTCGTCGTCGACCCCGTGAGGAGTGCGCTGCTCAATGGCACGAAGCCGTCCCCGGGTGGTTTCACACCGGGCAGAACGCCGGCGATCGTGTCATAGCGCACGCCTGCTGCGGGCATCAGCTTCGCATCGGCAAGCGTCACAGGCTCGTCAGGCCGCAGGCTGGTGATGCTGCTTATGTGGCCTGTCTGGAACATGGATAGAAGCGTCGGCTGGATGGCGCCGGGATTCTGGAGGGCTATGCGCATCAGCCCGGAAATTTCCTCAATGTGCCGCCACGCCAACAGCCCGACAAAGCGTCCCAGCAGGCCGTCTGCCGACGGACTTCCACGCTGGGGCGCGGCCATGAAAATGATTTCATCGACACCCGGATATGGCTTGAACTGGAATACGCCCTTGAGCGTGGTCAGATCGGTCGCGTTGGCGTGCAGGCTTTCAAAGGGGGCTGTAAATGCCGCATTCCAAACCTCTGGTGTGCTCTGAGCGCATAGCAGTCGCGCGATCACCCCGCCCATGCTGTGCCCGATCAGAACAACTCCCTGTCGAGCCGGCGCCAGGCCATCTGGATCGATGTCGCTCCAGGCCTTATCGATATAGCGCTGGACGCGGTAGCGCTCCACCAGCAGGGGTGCATTGCTTTGGTACACGACGTGCCAAATCTGATAACGCCGGTGAAGCTCCGGATCACCCATGATCGCGTTGCTCAGCCGTGCCCAGATGACAGGGCTGCCGGCCACGCCATGGATCATGATGATGGGTGTTTTGTCTGGATCGTAGTCGTCCAGCATGAAGAGGCCTGATCGCTTGCCTACTTCAGCGCCGCCGATCAGCCCCCACCATGCCAGGCGCTTCAGGCTTGTTCGCTCCAGCAACTGTGCGTAGGGTGCGGATACATCGTCGGCAAGCTCATAGCTGGCGGCGCCCACAGCGTGTGAGGGCTGGAGCACGGGATTCTGCAAGACGAGAACTGGCGCGCCATCATGCGGTTCAGCCCGGGTCGACGCCTCTACCCACATGGTTGCCGGACGAAAAATGCCCTCGGGCGGATAGTGTCGGCAGATGGGCCTGTCGCTGCATGGCAACGCAAACGCCACGAGCGGCACGCCGAAGCCTGCATGGCGATAGTGAACGCCGCCCAGAGTATCCATCGGCACCTGATCGGCGGGTTCGATGTAGATGCTTTTGCCAAGGCTGTCGGGCAAGCCGCGAAATTCAACACGAACCGCTGCGCCTCCCAGTGAGGCCATGCCCGCTGTCACATTGATGGGGCCGCCCTGTGCCGCCACGTCGAAGAACGAGCGACTGCATAGTGTCGAAAGCGCCCCCGCTGCTGCTTCGGTCGCTGGCTCGGTACTGGCCATCGCGTCGTGCGCGAGTGTCGCGCAATGCAACCACGCATCCACCTGGATTCTTGTGGATTGCCCCCGGATGGCTACGGCTTGCCAAGCTCGCGCTTTCTCGAGCATGGCCTCGGCGGGGACGTCCGGGGGCTGCGCTCCACCCGTCGTTGCGCAGCCGCTCATGCATGCGATCCCAGCCAACGAATAGACCCACGCGAAAACCTGCACGACAGGCCGTGCAAGAAGTGAGCGGCCACGCCTAGAACGATCCGTCATGATCGGACGTTCTCCGAATCCTGGAAAATTCTATGGGATATTAATGGCTGTCGAGCGCCATTCACGTAGGTCAGGTGAGGCGATTATTGCGCTACGGGAGCCGGCTTTGTCAGCAGTCGGCAAGAACTGCGTGGGCTGAATCACTACCTCAGAGGACGCGCCCTTGCCATGGCGCCGACGGTAATCGGCCGGGTCACGCTCCCTGGCGAAGGTGCTGACGCTTCTTCCAGTGCGCGAAACTTCTGGCCCCGTAGAGCGAGGGGCATTAGCTCTGGATTTGACCTGTACCTCCAACAGGGCAGCACAGCCCGAAATCAACACCAAAGTATCACTGGTCTTGGCTGTCGCGCGGCCGCACCGCGCCTGGTGCGTGACAAGTACGTGAAGAGGAAAACGGGGATTAGGCCGCGAAAGTTCAAATTGCGCGCGGTTTCCGCCGGCAACTTGAACGCCATTTCTGCCGTGGGTCTAGCGGTCCCTCCCTGCCCTCGATAACACGGGCCAATCATCTGCGCCGGTACTGCCGGCGGTTGGCGCCCGCCCAATGTCTCCGAATGGCGCGGTGCAGAGGAAGGACCTATCGAAGCTCAAGTCCGCCAATAGGCCAACGCTCTGCAGAGTGCTTTGCGCCGCGTTATGCATGCGAAGGAAGAAAGAAGGATCGCGTTCGTCTGCGGATTTCATCACGCACAAAGATGCGGCCATGTACATCCCCCAGATGGAGTATCGGTGCGCATGCATTACCGCCCATCACGGGCCGGCTGTCGTCTTGGTGGCACGGTAGAATCCAGGTCGGACTTCAGGAGTTGGGGGACTCATGTCGCGATCGAGCAATCGCTCACATCCGATGGATCGGCTTGGCGCCGTGCAGGTTGATACCGCCTGCGCCTGGCACGGGATCTTTCGAGATCGAATCGCAATCCGCTGACTGCTCAAATCCTCGCCGCATCAAAGTGGCCGGCGCATGGCTACCGCCCTCACCATCTCCGGCACTTCGAAGCATTCACTACTCACTCATCACGGGATTGGCCTGGCAAGCATTCGCCGTCTGGCATGCGCCCAGCCAAACAGGGGACAACATGAATCGCACTTACCGGCTCGTCTGGAACCACGCCCTGCGCGTGCTTCAAGTGGCATCCGAACTTGCGCCCGGACTGACCACCGGCCATTCGGTAGACGGCACGACGCCGCGTGCCATCCGGCGCCGCCTGATCGCATTGGCTTGCCTGGCCGCCTGCGCAGGCTCGATCGACTCGGCCATGGCGGCGTGCTCCCCGATCAATCCGACCAACGGCGCCATCGTAACCTGCTCTGGTGCTGCCAACCCCCTTGCACCTTCCTACGCCTCGAGTGCAGACAACCTCACCGTCAATGTCTTCCCAGGCGGTTCCACCGGTGTACTGCTGGGTCTGGGCGGCACGGCCATGTCCCTTACCGGCAATGGCACGACCTTGACCAACTCGGGCGCCATCGATCCGTCCCTGCTTGGGCTACTCAGCCTGTTGTCCTCTGGCACCGTCATCGGCAATCCCAATCTCGGTACGGCCATTCCAGGCAGCACGGTCCAGGTCACCAACCAGGGCATCATGTATGGCACTACCGGTTTGCTGGGGCTGAACCTTCCCGACCTCACGGGCATGGCCCTGTCGGTACGCAACGGTGGCGGTGGCACGACGACCATCAACAACTCCGGCACTATCGGCTCGAGCGCGCTGCTCGGGGTTTCCTTGCTTGGGTCTGATGCACCCGTCGTTGCCGCCTACGGCGGCGCGCAGATCAACTTCACCAATACGGGAACGATCACCGGGCGCACGGCGTTTGAGTCCTCGGCCACGGGCAACACGTTCATCAACGCCGGCACCATCAGCGGCAGCGTGTCGATGGGCACCAACAGCACCAACGCCTTCACCGCGGTAACCGGCTCGGACGTCAACGCTGGCGGCAGCCTGGGCCTGAACCCGCTGGGTGTGCTCGGCATCAATCTCAGCTTTGCACCCACCGGGCAGATCGATGGTGGCGCGGGTGGCAACAACACCCTGGTATTGCAGAACGTGGCGGCAGGTCCCGGCTCGGGCGCTTCAGGCACGGGTTTCGCGTCGTCAGGCACTTACGTCAATTTTCAGAATCTGGTCGTTAACAGCGGCACCTGGACTCTGGGCGGTTCGCTGGTCGACGGCAGTACCACTCTCAACGGCGGCGTGGCGCAGTTCAGCAGCGACGTCAACTTCGGCAACGCTTCCACCATTACCTCCAATGGAGGCGGAATCGCCGCCAGCAGCAGCGGCGTGACGCTGAGCAAATCGATCCTGCTCAACGCGGGCGGCCTCACCGTCACCGGCAACAATGACTTCACCCTGTTCGGCCAGCTGTCCGGCAGTGGCTCGCTGACCAAAAGCGGGGCCGGTACCGTGTCGCTGAGCTCCCTCGAAACGTATACGGGCGACACCCTTATCAATGGCGGCACCCTCGCGCTCAGCGGTGTTGGTGCGCTGCCCAGCAATGGATCGGTCAACCTGCAGGGTTCCGGCACATTCGATATCTCCGGCGCCAGCGGCAACCGGACCATCGGCGCAGTGACAGGCAACTTCGGCACGGCAATCACGTTGGGTGCGCGCACTCTCACGTTCGGTGACGGCACCAACTTCGGCGGAACGATCAGCGGTACCGGCGGCATCATCACTCAGGGCGGCGTGGTCACCCTGAGTGGCGCGAACGTCTATACCGGCGGCACCGCGATCTATGGGGGCACGCTGGCGATCGGCGGGGGCGGCAACCTCGCAGGCAGTGGCGCGGTAACGCTGAGCTTCGCAGGCGGGACCTTCGATATCAGCAGCGCCACCGCAAACCAGACCATCGGCGCACTGTCCGGCGTTGCCGGTAGCCAGGTATTACTGGGCACGAACACGCTTGCCCTGGGCGATGCCAGCAACACCACCTTTGGCGGCACCATCGACGGCACCGGCGGCATCGTCAAGCAGGGCGCCGGCACCTTCACCTTGAGCGGCACCAACACCTACACCGGTGGCACCACCGTCAATGCCGGCACGCTCGCCCTCGGCAGCGGTAGTTCGTTTGCTCCCACCGGCGCGGTTGATTTGGCCGCACCCGGCAGCTCGCTCGATCTGTCGGCCGCCGGTGCTCAGACCATCGGCTCCCTGTTCGGCGCTACTGGCAGTTCGGTAATGCTCGGCGCCAATGCGCTGACCCTCGCGCCCTCCGGCAGCAGCAGCTTCGGTGGCTCCATTGCTGGGATCGCCGGCGTCGTGATCAACGGTACGGGTACCGAGACCTTCACCGGTACTAACGCCTACACCGGCGGCACCAGCATCCAGTCCGGCACGCTGGCGCTGGGCATCGGTGGCGCGCTTGCCGGAGGCAGCGCGCTGACGCTGGCCAGTGCGGGCACCTTCGATATCTCCGGCGGCGGCAACCAGACCATCGGCACGCTCGCCGGCGCCGGCGGCACGGTCAGGCTCGGCGCCAACACGCTCAGCGTGAGCGGCACCGGCGGTGGCAGTTTCGATGGCGTGATCCAGGGGGCCGGCGGCGTGACCAACACCGCCAACGCGCTCGTGCTCAACGGCGCGAACATTTATACCGGCCTGACCACGGTGCAAGGCGGCAGCCTCACCGTCGGCGATGCGACGCACACCGGCGGTCGCGTGGCCGGCGATGTCATGGTGGCGAGCGGTGCCTCACTGGGCGGCTTCGGCACGGTTGGCGGCAGCGTCACGGTGCAGAACGGCGGCCACCTCGCACCGGGCAACCCCACCGGCACACTCACCGTGGGTACCAATCTCACCTTGAGCCAGGGCAGCGTGCTCGATTTCTCCTTCGGCGCGCCGGGCCCCAACTTCACCACCTTCGGTACCGGCCACAACGTGGCGGTGAGCGGCAATCTCGCCATCAACGGCGCCACGCTCAATCCGGTCGATGCCGGCGGCTTCGGCCCCGGCCTGTACAACCTGTTCACCTACGGCGGCACGCTGACCGAAACCAACGGCGGCATCGCGCCGCCTTCGGGCTTCACCATCCAGAACCTTATCGCCAGCAAGCAGATCAACCTGATCAACACCAATGGCCTGATCCTCACCTTCTGGAACGCGAACGGGCTGGCCAGCGGCACGCAGATGGGCGGTGGCAGCGGTACCTGGAGCGTTGCCCAGCCCAACTGGACCAATGCCACCGGATCGATCACCTCAGCGCGCAGCCCGGCCGATGCGTTCTCCATCTTCGGCGGCGCGGCGGGCACGGTGACGGTTGACGATGCGGGCGGCACGCAACCCGTCTCCGCCAAAGGCATGCAGTTCGCGAGTGACGGCTACCACCTCACCGGCGACACGCTCACCTTGGCAGCGGCGTCGGCCGGTGCCTTCAGCGAGATCCGCGTGGGCGATGGCAGCGGCGCCAGCGCTGGCTGGACGACCACTATCGACAACACCCTGACCGGTGTGGGCCTCAACAAGACCGGTGCGGGCACTCTGGTGCTCAATGGCGTGAATGCCTATACCCAGGGAACGATGCTGACGGCTGGCACTTTGTCTGTGGGCTCCGATGCCTCCCTCGGCGCCAACGGCACCGCGATCGATTTCGAGGGCGGCATGCTTCGTGTCACAGGCACGACCTACACCTCGACCAACCGCGCGATCATCTTCGGTGCCGCAGGCGGTGGCTTTGATATCGCCGATGCGACCAACACTTTCACGGTGAACGACTCGCTGAGCGGCACCGGCAGCCTGGTCAAGCTGGGCGCCGGCACGCTGGTCCTGGCCGGTGCCAACAGCTACACGGGCGGCACGACCATCAACGCCGGCACCCTGCGCGGTGACACGGCGAGTCTCCAGGGCAATATCACCAACAATGCGTTGCTGCAGTTCGAGCAAACGGTCAACGGCACCTACAGTGGCTCGCTGTCGGGTACCGGTGCGCTCGTGAAGGCAGGTACCGGCACGCTCGTGTTGACCGGGGCCAATAGCTACACCGGCGGCACCACCATCAGTGCCGGCACGCTCCAGGGCGATACCACCAGCCTGGTGGGCGACATCACCAATAACGCAGCGCTGGTCTTCAATCAGTCCACGGATGGCAGCTTCAGTGGCGGCATCTCGGGCAACGGCTCAGTGACCAAGCTGGGTACCGGTACGGTCACGCTCGCCGGGGCGAACTCCTATACCGGCGGCACCACCATTGCCGCCGGTGCGATTCAGGGCACCACGACCAGCTTGCAGGGCGCCATTACGAACAACGCATCGCTGATCTTCAACCAGGCCACCGACGGCGTTTTCACCGGCGCCATCTCCGGCAGCGGCTCGCTGACCAAGAGCGGTGCGGGCAATGTCACCCTCAGCGGCGCGAACACCTACGCGGGCGGTACCACCATCAGCGGCGGCACCCTTCAGGGCGACACCACCAGCCTGCAGGGCGCGATCACTGACAACGCAGCGTTGGTCTTCGACCAGGCAGGAGCTGGCACATTCAGTGGCGTGATCTCCGGTTCGGGCTCGGTGACCAAACAGGGTGTCGGGACAGTCATCCTTACCGGCGCCAATGCCTATACCGGCGGCACGACCGTCGCTGCCGGCGCGCTCGTGGGATCCACAGTCAGCCTGCAGGGCAACATCGTCGACAACGCCTCCCTGGTGTTCGATCAGGCAGTCGACGGCACCTATGCCGGCAACCTGTCGGGTGCGGGGTCCCTCACCAAGTCCGGTGCGGGCGTGCTCACCTTGTCGGGGGCCAGCACCTACAGCGGCGGCACCACGATCACCGCGGGTGCGCTGCGGGGCAACACGTCGAACCTGCAGGGCACGATTGCCGACGGCGCGGCACTCGTCTTTGACCAGGCCACCAACGGCATCTTCAACGGCACCCTGTCGGGCGGTGGTTCGCTCATGAAGACAGGCGCTGGCAACCTGACCATCAATACGGCGAACACCCTCGCCGGCGCCACCACGGTTTCCCAGGGTGCACTGATCGTCGGCGATGACAGCCATCCGGCCGCCAGCCTCGCCGGCGCCGTGTCGGTGGCCAGCGGCGCGATGCTTGCCGGCATTGGTTCGATCGGCAGCCTCGACACCTACGGCGCCGTGAAGCCCGGCAATTCACCGGGCACCCTTTCCGTCACCGGCAACGCGGTGTTCCGTCCCGGATCGAGCCTGGAAGTCTGGGCCACGCCGGACGGCCAGGTCGGCCGCCTCGCGGTCGCCGGCAATGTGTCGATCCTTGGCGGAAGCGTCCTGACACTCGCACAGGCAGGCACCTATGCCCCGCTCACCCAGTACACCATCCTGACGGCAGGCAACGGCATCACGGGCAGCTTTGGCGGCGTGACTTCCAATCTGCTCTTCCTGACGCCGGCACTGGGCTACAGCAGCAACGCCGTGACGCTCTCCCTGCAGCGTAACGACGTGAGCTTCGCGAGCGTGGCGCAGACCCGGTCGCAGTTGGCCACCGCCGCGGCGCTCGATCGCTTGTCGATGGCCTCGCCGGTCTATGTGGGCATGCTGGGGCTCGATGCCGCGACGGCGCGTCATGCGCTCGACCAGCTCTCCGGCGAAGTGCACGCGAGCGTGACCACCGCGCTCGCCGATGACAGCCACTACGTTCGCGACGCGATCAACAACCACCTGCTCGGCGCATCCGCCGGCGGCCAGCAGACGGAGGGCGTAACCAGCGCCGGCACCAGCGTGTGGACGTCGGGCTGGGGCCATTGGGGCAATCACGATGGCGATGGCAACGCGCACTCGATGAGCGCCAACGGCAGCGGCATCCTGGTCGGAGCCGACCTCCCGGTTGACGCCTTCCGTCTCGGTGGTGTCATCGGCCATGGTCAGGGCAGCCT
Organism: Dyella sp. EPa41; assembly: GCF_016586165.1. Taxonomy (GTDB): domain Bacteria; phylum Pseudomonadota; class Gammaproteobacteria; order Xanthomonadales; family Rhodanobacteraceae; genus Dyella. Next base: position 12,088 of record NZ_BCPR01000036.1, read on the forward strand.
GAGCGTGGATGAAGTCACCTCGACCGGCCACACCGATTCCAATTACGCCGGCCTGTACGCGGGATGGGATCTGGGTGCGTGGCGCGTGCGTGGTGGCCTGGCCTATGCGTGGCAGTCTGTCGACGTGACGAGGCACATCGCTTTTGGCCCCTACACCGGCACAGCGCAGTCGAGCTACGACGCTAATACCGGACAGGCCTACATCGACGCGGGTTACACCTTCCACGTCGACGCCAGCACCGTGGAGCCGTACATCAACCTGAGCCAGGTCCATGTCCGGACAGACGCCTTCGCCGAACAGGGCGCGGCCGCGGCGCTGGCCGTCAATGGCAGCTCGGCCAACCTGAGCACCGGTGTCCTTGGCGTGCGTGGCACGCTCGACCTGGGCCCAGGCGGGCTGCATGCCTATGCCGGCGCGGGCTGGCAACATGCCTGGGGCGACCGGTTGCCGGAACGCCAGCAGCGGTTTGTGGCCGGCGCCGACACGTTCACGATCTACGGCTTGCCCGTTGCGGACAACGCCGGCGTGGTGGATCTTGGCCTGCGCTTCCCGATCAGCCAGATGGTGACGGCAGACTTCGGCTACCACGGCCAGTTCGCCAGCGGCGCCAAGGACCAGGCCGCTCGCCTCACCTTGAACGTCGCCTTCTGACCATTCCCGCTCGGAGTGGGTCTGCATCCTCGCCCTGGCTTGCCGGGGCGAGGATCGGCGCCAACAACGGCCAGTCCGAGAGCCCGGGGGTTCGCGACACCGGCGGCAAGCCAGCTCCGGTTTTTTACGTGGTGCCGCGCGACTTGGCCAAACGCGGCTGGTGCCAGAAGCCAGGCCAGGACAATGCGGCTGCGGGAGGTGACGGCCTGCCTGTGTGTCGCACGATGCGAGATTTTGCTTCCCCTGGACGCCGCCATTTTCCGCACTACGGAGAATCGCCGAGCCAGCGCATGAATTCACCCACATGCGGAGCCCATAGATTGGGCTGCGTCATGGTGAAGTGGCCTGGCGAGGTCGCGGTGCCCGGCTGAACCAAGTAGCGGGCATGGGCGATCTTTGGCGCGGCTTTCTGAAGGATTTGAAGCCTGTCGGGGTTGAACTCGTCGTCGTCAAAATTGAGCGCGAAGAGCTTCGCCTTGATCTTGGATAGACCCAGCTCCGGGTCGTAGCTAAATGACGACTTGAGTGAATAGAGAATGTCATTTGCGTCGACGTGCTCCGCCGTGGCGCGGTTGGCGCCCAGGAATTTTTCCGCGGCCATGTCGTTGGGTACCTCATGCTGAAGTGCGGAAACACCATCGATCATCATCCGCAGGATGTTGTATCCCACCATCCAGCCGCGCGGAGTCTGCGTATAGTTACCTTCCTTCCACTCCGGATCGGAGCGAATCGAGTCGATCACCATGCGCCGCCATAGGAGGTTGCGGCCAGATACCGGTGTCGGCAAGGAGACCACGGGCATGACGCCGTCAACCATATCGGGATAGGCCTCAGCCCATTGCCAGGCATTCATGCCGCCCATGGACATTCCCAGGATGGCATGGAGATGGTCTATGCCAAGCGTCTCCGTCACCAGCTTGTGCTGGAGGTCGACGATGTCGCCGTAATCGTAGTTGGGAAAGCCGGCCTTTAATCCGTCGCTTGGCTTGCTGGATCGGCCGTGGCCCACGCTATCCGGGAAGATCAAGTAGTAACGATTGGCGTCGAGGGGGCAGCCAGGATCGAAGAGCGCCTTCATGAAGGACGGGCTCAGCAATGCCCGGCTGTCTGCGCCGGTCCAGTGCAGGACCAGCACCGCGTTGTCGATGCCACCGCTTTTATTTCGGTGCGGTGTGCCCAGGGTCGAATAGTGAATCCTGACCCGCGCCATGGTTTCGCCATTGCGGAACGTGTAGTTGTCGAACCACGCATCCGCTTCCTTGGCGTCGGGATTTTTCCTCTGGTCCCAGGGAGAGGCCGCCGGGCTTGCCGGCGCGCCGGCATGCGTGGCTGACTGTGCAAGTGCAGGACTCGCGAGCCATGTTCCGGACAAGAGACCCAGCAATGCGGTCGCTGCTGCGCCGGTGCGTCGGAGATTCATGAAAGTTCCTTGCTTGAAGTGTCGTGGGAGCAGGCCGGGCGTTCCATGGAGTCGAATGCTCTGGCGACTAGACCGAGGCAGAACGCCGCGCCCCTTCGTGCCGACGGACGGCGCTGCGACGCAGCAGGTCAAAGGCCATGATGTGGCTTGCACCGGAAATGCCGACGCCGTACAGCGGGATGAGCGCCATCGGCAATGTCTCGATCGCAGACATCCGTGGGTCGTTGCGCAAGAAGAAGGTGAGACCGGTGCCGACCGCCACCACGAAGTCAGTAAATCCCAAGACATGAAAAGTCAGGTACCGGCCGCGACTCTCGGGGAGCAGCAGGACAGCGAGCGCCAGGAACCCGGCGATGAGATCGCCCCACCCCGCATTTCGAACAAAAGCCTCTGGCAGAAGGTCGTGTGCTCCATACCAGAAGAAAACCAGCGCAGCCGCAATGCGCCAGACATGAAATGCCGTAAGCGACCGCAAGCCCATGGCCTGGATGTACCCGCGAAAGCCGCTGGACAGGGCATACCCAATCACGGGCACCACGATGCCGAGGGCGATGATGGCGGCCAAGAACCGTGGGTTGACTGCGGCGTAGGCACCGGTCTCTGCTGCAACGACAACGGCCAACCCCCAAGCGGCCAGCACGGCCAGCAATATGCGTGTCCCCCGGCGTTTCGAAAGTTCTGCTTCACTGTTCATGTCTTATCTCCATGCAGGAGTGCTTGCGTTGCTATTGGCCTTGCCCACCGGGTGTGCCGGGAGGCTGTGGATTCGACGTCGTGATTCCGGCAACCCGACATGGCGCGTAGACGTCGTTTGTTCCATGCCCGGCAGATTGGCTATTCCACTGACGAGCCAGTGGCTTGTCGTGCTCCGCTTCCTGCGGTCGGGCCCTTCGATGGAACGCGTTGCGAGCCGGCGCCACCGGGTTGGATCAGTGCTAAAGGGCGCCTTTTCTTCCGTCCTCGCTCAACTTGAGGAGTGGCGCTGACGTGTACATGTTCTGCGGCTGGACCCTTTCCCAAAGGCTACCCATGCCGAGCGCCCTTCCACGTTGGTCTTCGCGCCTGAGCCACTCTTCAACGGTCCGGATTCGATGGGGGTGGATTTCATCCAGCAGGGCGTAATCCCTCTGGATCATTCCGTGCTTCCAGATGTTCCAGAAGCCCGTGAAGTTGTCCCGGAAACTCATCGTGCTTTTGTCCGCGGGATCTGCGTTGTATCCGGCGGGAAAGTTGGCGGCCGCCTTGAGCGGGCCGGCCCAATACGTGTCCAAATCCGTATCGATGTAGCGTGCCGGATGGCCCGTGACCTTTTCGAACGCTTCGGCAAGCTTCCGATAGTCAACGTGCTCGATGGCGACTTCGAGGTTCATGCCATTCGCTCGCCGCGGGTTATCGAAAAGCCAGCGCGCGTAATACCCGCAGTCTTCGAGTGCGACGTGAGGCACGGCACCATCACCCAACGGTACGCGCCAGGTCAGGATTCCATCTTCCACGGAAGGCGTCATCGGCGTCATGGCCGAGATGGCCATCTCCATGTACGGCCCCGTGGTGAACACCGCCGCTCCCATCCTGTCTCTGTTCGCCAGGTTTTGCGACAGTATCCATTCGCCTATCCGACCCTTGCCGTCGTAGTGACCGGCCCGGAAGCGCGAGTCGTATCCGGCCTTCTTCAATGCATAGTCAAGATTTCCGTAGACAAAGAATCGGATGCCCTCTTCTATCGCAATCTCGTAGCAGCGAATGGCCCAGTAGATTTCGGTCTTCTCGCCCGTGTTGAATCCATCGATATTGATGAAGGCCCCGTCGCAACCGCGAAAGCCCTCTCGCAACACCGCCTCGTCGGCGAAGCTTCCTTCGAGGATCGACACATTGCCGAGTGCAAGGAGGGCTTTTGCCCGTCGGGACGTTGCGTCGCGGCTGAGCGCGCGCACGGAATATTTCCTGTCGGCAACGAGGGCGCCCACCACTGGCAAACCCTGGGCGCCTGTCGCACCGATGACAAAGATCTTGGAGATTTCTTGTGGGGACACGATCGTTTCCATGGTTTGGATGAGAGCGCCTTGCACGGTCAGCTCGACAGCGTCGCCAAGCCATTCCACGCCCTATGGGCGCCTGACCTGGATGGATCTGTTCACTTGCCAGCTCGTCCAGCCCGGCCTGAAATGACTAACTCTTATAACAAGAGTTACTGTATCGCAGGCCTTGCCTGAGGGCAAGCATTTGTTTCCCTGGAGGCAAACGGCCGGCGCGAGCGATGGGCTTCAGCGTGCAGGGGCTCGAAGGTTCATTCCGCCCAGCGGGCATTTGTCGCCGAAAAGGCGAGCTCCTATCATGAGAGTTGCATCGGGATTTCCCGCCACTTGATGGAAGGATCATGCGTTCCAAGGGTTTTGAGGGAATGGTCTGTTCGATCGCCGGCGTCATGGCCGCCATAGGCGATCGATGGGGATTACTGATACTGCGCGACCTTGTCCTTGGCCTTAGTCGATACGATGACTTTCGCCAATCCTCAGGCGTGACCAATGCGACGCTTAGTGACCGACTGAAACATCTCGAAGCGAACGGCCTCGTCGAGCGGAAGCCCTATCAGACCAATCCAGAGCGATTCGAGTACTTCCTGACCGACAAAGGACGGCAAATTGCAGCCGTCATACCTGTCCTCGCCCAGATCGGGGATCACTTGGGCGTTTCCGGGGCGTCCGCGCCCCCGATCAAATTCGTCAACCGGGAGACTGGCGCGGAGGCCGTGTGGGGCTTTATCGACAAGCGCACGGGCAAGCCGCTGAATGCGCGGGACCTCGCGATCAAGGAAGGCCCAGGCGCGGACGCGCTGTCTCGGTGGCGCCTGTCCCATGCCGCGCATCGTCGTCAGAAGCACGATATCGCCGAGCCGGATGACAAGCCGACGCGGCCAGCCAAACCCAAGGCTCGACACCGCGATACCCGGTAACGATGGACAAACGTCAGTGGTCATGGCCGCTGGATGTCTTGGGGAACCACACGCTGCAGCGGGCCATCCACATGGATGTGAGTGCGATAGCTGCGGGTTTTGCGTCAACGGCCCAGCTTTAGGTGCGGGACCGTGCGCTGGCTTTGCCTTGAATACGCCAAGGAAACGGCGTCCTATTTACACGCGGCCGCTGCTTCAACCTGCGCCCCGACTTCAAGCCCGCGGCCTTGTATCTTTCAGCCGGCCAGGATGGCATCCATCCAGGATGCCGAAGTCACCTGGTCGTCAGAGGACCCATCCCTCGCGATACTCGCGCCGCAGAAACGCGTTGGCGTCCGGCATGTTGGTAATGCGCATGTTCGCCGCGTCGTACTCGATCCTGCCGCCTGCGCGAAGGGACACGATGCCCAGCAGCATGACCTCCGTCAGCTGCGCGGCGTACGAGAACGGCGAGGACGCTTCCGCCTTTCCCTTGCAGGCGTCCACCCAGTTCATCTCATGCGAGGTCTTGATACGCGCGAACTTCTGGGGTGGCGTGCCCACCGAATCATGCAGCGACTGCGGCAGCAGGCGTGGGTTCGCGCCGTAGGTTTCGTGGATGAGCTCGCCCTTGTCCCCGACGTAGAGGACGCCACCGTCCTTGCTCATCTGCCCGGCTCCCAACGCTTTCAGCCTCGGCGGCAGCAATGCGCCGTCATACCAGGTGAGCTTCACCGGCGGCCTGCCGCCGCGCGCGGGAAAGTCGTAATACGTCATCGTCGCCATGGGGTATGACGCCCCGTTGAATGGCGTCGAGACGGTCTCCACGGACGTCGGAAAGCCCAGGTCCAGCGACCAGAACGGGGAGTCGATCAGGTGCGCCCCCATGTCGCCTATGGCACCCACGCCCCAATCCACCCAGCCACGCCAGTTGAAGGGGTGATACAGAGGGTGGTACTCGATGACGGGACCGGGGCCAAGGAAGAGATCCCATGCCAGCCCTTCCGGCTTGGGATAATTGCCGGCCATGGCGTTGGCGAGCCGGTCCATCACCGCGTCCTCGTTCCAGTTCGCGTCGTCCGGCCGTGCTCTCGTTTGCGGACGTGGAATTCCCTGCGGCCAGTAGGCAAGCGGACGATTCGTCCAGACGTGGACCTCGCGAACATCGCCGATCGCCCCGGCCGCGATGTACTCGTTGATCAACCGGGCATCATCGGTGGAGTGCCCCTGGTTTCCCATCTGCGTGACGAGCCTGGGGTTGTCTTTCGCTTTACTGGCCAGTTCGCGCGCTTCATGAATCGACCAGGTGAGCGGCTTCTGCAGATACACGTGCTTGCCATGGCTCATCGCCGCGCTGGCGATCACCGCGTGCAGGTGATCCGGCGTCGCAATGACCACCGCATCGATGTCCTTCTGCTGTTCGAGCATCCTGCGGTAGTCGGTATGGCGCCTGATCGCGCTGAACTTGCTGGAAAGCAGCCTTGTCTGCTCGATTTCGTCCTGCAGCCTGCGGCGCTCCCTGGCGGTCTGGGCCTTGTCGAGGCGCGCCTGCACTTTGCCCAGGCCGTCGACCATCCCGCTAAAGGACTTATCCGTATAGCGCCAGTCCACGTCGCACAGGGCCACGATGTTCTCGCCGGCCAGGGCGCGCATGTTGTGCAAGCCCATGCCACCGACACCGATGCCGGCAATATTCAATCGATCGCTGGGCGGCGTATGGCCGGGCCCGCCCAGGACATGGCGAGGCACGATCATCAGGCCCGCCGCGGCGATGGCCGTGCCCGTGAGGAATTCACGGCGTGAGATCTTGCCGCTCGCCTGCGTATCGCCGGAAGCGCCGCAGGCGGCGTGGTCTTGCTTCTCTTTCGCGATCTTCGATTCATCCGTCATGGGCGATGCAATCCCGGTTTGGATATCGATATCCGATGCGTGCCATTCTGGCCGCAACGAGATCCATGGATCAAGGTGACCTGTCCGGTACATCGCACCGGTTGAAGTACGCACGCGTCGGAAGTCGATCTTCCCTACCCTTGACGCCGGACGGTCGTCGCGGCGCGTTGAAGCACCATCACGGAACGCAAGCCGCGGTGCGAAAGCCCATCCAATGCGCCCAACAACCCCGCCCGATAGCCCTTCCCTGCGACCGGCATGGTCCTGACCGTCTGCAGGACTCTGGGCACGGCTTCTCGTATCCGGTCTCTCTAGATCTGGATGATGCCGCGCTTCACTGCCAATACCACGGCATGCGTGCGGTCCCTTGCATCCAGCTTGGACAGGATGCTTTTCATGTGCGCCTTGACCGTGTCTTCGCTGATGCCGAGCTCGGAGCCGATCTTCTTGTTGACGTAACCCCGGGCGACCGCGCGCAAGACTTGCACTTCGCGTTCAGACAGCATGTTTCCGCTGACATACAACGCAAGGTCGGCGGCAACGTCCGGGGACACGACGCGGCGGCCGGCGTGTACCGCCCTGATCGCGTCGCGCAACTCCTTTCGGAGCGAGGCCTTCAGCAGGAACCCGCTGGCGCCGTGCTTGAGCGCGTTGGCCACCTGCACGTCACCGCGATACGTCGTCAGCACGAGGATGCGCGCTTCGGGAAACTCGGCGCGGATGGCGCGCATCACGTCGACGCCGCTCATGTCCGGCAGCTGGAGGTCCATCAAGGTGACATCCGGCCGATGCTCGCGAAACGCTTCGATGGCGGATCGACCATCGGCCTTGTTGGCCACGATGTGCATGTCCGGCTCGCCCGAGAGCGCGAAAGCAACGCCATCGCGCAAAAGCGGATGGTCGTCCACGACAAGTACTGAAATCATTTTGCGTTTCTCGCTGGCATCGTCACTTTGCGTCGTCATGATCGAAGATCCGCGCGCCCGTCACGCGCCCGCCGAAAACCATGTGCAGGAATGCCGCCCGCCGACGCCACTGCCCGGGCACCCGGCGAAACGCGATGGCTGCCGGCACGGCCAGCTCCACCGCGGTGCCTGCGCCCGGCCGGCTGGAAAGCGTGAGGCGCGCGCGGAGTTGCGTTGCGCGTTCGTGCATGCCCTGCAAGCCCCAATGACCCACCGGCCCCGGCACCGCCGCCGCGTCCACGTCGAAGCCAATGCCGTCATCCACGATGCTCAGCGTGAGATGTTTGCAGTCGTAACTGACGCCCACATCGACGTGGTCGGCGCGGGCATGGCGGAAGGCGTTCGCCAGGGATTCCTGCGCGATACGCAATACTTCGTCGGCGACAGCGGGCTCCACCGAGCGCGGCGCGCCTTCGATCGTGAGCCTAAAATGGATCCTGCTGTCGCGCGCCAGTTCCTCGCCCATGCGCCGAAGCGCGCTCTCCAGGCTCGCCTTTTCGTGCTGCGTCGCCCGTAGCGCACCGACCCGGTCGCGACCCTCGACGATCACTTCATCAGCGTGATCCAGCGCCTTCTCCATGAGTTCACGCGCGGGTTGCAACGGCGGGATACGCTCCATCGCCGACTGGAAGCGCAGCATCAATCCCTGGACGGCTTGCAGGAAGGTATCGTGAAGCTCGCGTGCGATGCGCTCACGCTCGGCATGCCGCTCTTCGTAAAGGGAGCGCATCTGGATCTTGATATGCGCGAGGCGCCACGCAAACAACAACCACAGCGCTATCGCAACCAGCGCGACGACCAGCAACATGAACATGCCGGTCTGGTAGAAAGCCGGCTTCACGGTAAACGCCAGAGGCGCCGTCGCCTCGTGCCATTCGCCATCGCCCACGCGCGCCGCGACGTGGAAGCGATAGGACCCCGGCGGCAAGTCCGTGTAGAACGCCTGGCGGCGGGAGCCCGCGTCCACCCAGTCCTGGTCGCGCCCGTCAAGGCGATATCGAAAACTCACGTGCTGGGGCACGGCGAGCCCGATGGCCGTGTAGTCGAGCTGGACATCGCGCGTCAAGGGCGGAAGCGTCATGCCATCGGACAGAGAGTACGACCTGCGGTCTGCCGTCAGGCTTTCGACATGGACAGGCAGCGCGTCGCGGACCGCCGCATCCGCATGAGGATCAAATGCTTGAAGGGATACGCCGTTGGCGATCCATAGCGTACCGTCCGGAGCGCGCGCGATCCTCTTCTGGAACGGCGCCGTGCCCGAACGTACGCCATCGAGCGCATCGAGCGTGTCGACATCGAGCGTGCGGCCGGGGTGACTGAGCGCATCCTCGACGTCGGCGAGCCGGACCTTCGCCAGGCCGCAGCCCATCGACAGCCACAACGTGCCGTCTTCGCCGTCGACAAGCCCCTTCACGGCGTCACACGGGAGTCCGTCCCTGGATGAAAGGATGCGCAACGCGCCGTTCCTGGACACCACCAGGCCTTTGGCCGTTCCACCAAGCACCAGCCCGTTGCTTGCGACCGCGATGTCCATCACGGGCGTATCCAGATGCGTCGACACCTGTTGTCCGCCGGGACCAGGCCGCGCGAGATCACCATTCTGAAGCCCCAGCCAGATGCCGCCTGCGGAATCGGATGCCACGGACCGCACCGACGGGAACCTGGGCGTGGCGAATTCGTCGGCGACACGATCGCCATGGAAGCGATAGAGCTTCGAAGGATGGCCGCGCAACACGGCCCACACGTCGCCGGCGGCATCCTGGGCCATGGCGAATGCCATTCCCTTCACGGGAACGCCATTGGCATCGGTGGCGGCGGTGAATGTTCCCGACGCATATATCCAAAGGCCTTCATCGATGCCGACCCAGAGGCGTCCATCCCGGTCTTCGAAAAGCGCGGTGACCTGGGTGCCAGGCAACTCCTTGCCGGAACGCAGCGAATGGAATTGCCCCTGGTCCAGCCTATCCAGGCTGTTGGCCGTGCCCGCCCAGATCCTTCCATGGCGGTCCGCGAGGACCGAGTCGACTTCATCCACCGACAGGCCTTCCCGCGTCGTGTACGACCAGACCTTGAAATCGCGGAACCGGTCCAACCCCGCCGAGGTGGACACCCACATGTTGCCTTCCCTGTCTTCAAAGAAGGCATAGACGCCGTTGCTGGTCAGTCCGTCATCGCTGTCGAAATGATCCATCCGACCATCGGCATATCGGTAAATGCCATGGTCGATCGTGCCTATCCACAGTGCGCCGGCGCGGTCGCGGAACATGGCTTGGACGGCCAACGCGCTGCCCGCCATTTCAGGCGCCTGAAAGGCCCGCCATTGGTCACCCACCAGCTGCTGCAAGCCGAGGCCAGGCCCGGTCATGGGCAAACCGGCCCATATCTCACCCGTGGGCTCGCGCGCGAGGATCAGGGAGCCCGGCGTGCCCGCCTTGATTTTCGCCTCGATGGGAAACGATCTTGACGAGCCGTGCTCATGCCATTGGATGAGGGATGTGTCCGTCCCCATCCAGAAGGTGCCCTTGCCGTCAGTGATCATGCGGTCGCAACAGACGCCCGAGGTCACCAGGCCATCGTCCTTGCCGTGGCACACGAAGCCGTCGCCGGCCACCTCGCACAACGGCGTCGCATCCTTGCCGTGGGTCAGCAGCCAGATCTTGCCGTTGTCGTCCTCGGCCAGCCCGGACACGCCACCATCGACCACGCCGTAGTCCTTGAGCTCGCCATCCTTCCATCGACTCAGGCCTGCCGTTGTACCAATCCACAAGCTGCCGTCCCTTGCACCGAGGAGCGCAAGGATGAAGGGGTTGCCCAGCCGGCTTTTCGTCAAGCTGTCGAGTGGTACGAAACGCGCGCCGTCGTATCGCACGACGCCCGCCTGGGTACCGATCCACAAGTAGCCATCCACCGTTTGCGCCATCGGATAAGCCGGCGCGGGAAGTTCACCGTCCTGCAAGCGCCACGCGGTATGCCCGTACTGCGAAAGCAGGCGTCCGGCCTCAACCGCGTGCGCGGCTCCGCCACTCCAGAGGGTGACGCAAAGAAGGAGCATGGCCATGCAACGCACCCAGGCAGGCACGCGGCGACGTATCGGCAAAACCTGGTCCGCACGAGGCGCCAAAGCCCTTCTCTCTCAATTGGCCAACGTGCCGCGATCTTCGCCCAAGAACGATGGATTGCAAATCCTTTCGCCGATGACCTCTCGTGATGACGTCCTGGCAATGCCTCGAAAGGGTAAGTCCATCCCTGCCCCATGTGAGGCTGCCGCCCGCATGGGCGGCGCCTAGGCTATGGCCATGCAGCGTCTATTTTCCATGTTTCCCGTTGGTTTGCCGGGTATCGGCCTGCTCTGCCTGCGCCTTACGGCCGCGTTTTCGCTCTGCCTGTCGACGCAGCCGGCGCGCATGCGGCATCCGGCGCTTGCGTGGCTGCTGGAGATCGTTTGCTTCTTGCTGTTCATCGGTTTTGCAACGCCCTTGCTCGCCGCCTTTTGCGTGATGGCCGGCGTGTACGTGCTGATCAGCGCAGGCGGCACGGCATGGCCGTGCGCGGAAGTCTCCGTTGCGGTCGCCTTCGCCCTGGCGCTTCTGGGCCCTGGCGGCTATTCCCTCGACGCGCGGATGTTCGGTCGCAGAAGCGTGGTTTTCAACCATCCCGATGACGACACCCGGAGACGACGCCACGGCGACATGCCGTGAATCGACATCGCATCGCCGGCTCCAAGCCGCGGCCCGTCGGGCGACACGCGTAGAGAGTCGCCGACCCTATCCACCCCAGCGAGGCAGGATCCATCATGAAGCACCAACGAAGGCTGTTGATTTCGGGAACCCTGTTGATGATCGCGACACTGGGCAGCGTCGCCTTCGCCGTATCCGCACAAGACAAGTACAGCCTGAAGGTGCCCGGCGGCCTCGCCTTCGCGGAGTTCAAGGGTTACGAGAACTGGCAGGTGGTTTCCGTCAGCGAAGATGGCGGCCTACTCGCGGTGGTGATGGCCAACCCCATCATGATCGAGGCCTACCGGTCCGGCGCTCCTGGCAACGGCAAACCGTTCCCCGACGGCTCGAAGATGGCCAAGGTGCACTGGAACACCAAGAAGCTCGAAACCTTCGCAGCGGCCACGGTGCCGGCCACGCAGCATGATGTCGACTTCATGGTCAAGGACAGCAAGCGATTTGCGGACAGCGGCGGCTGGGGTTATGCCGTGTTCGATCGCGATACGACGACGGAAGCGTTCTCGCCCGGCACGCAGGCCAGCAACCCGCCGCAAGCCAACGATGCGAAGTGCGGGTTCGCCTGCCACACGATCGTCAAGGGGCGCGACTACGTCTTTACCGACTACGCCAAGAGGTAATCGGCCTCCCCCGCACGCTTGTCCATCGCCCGGACCACCCAGGCAAAGACGATCCTGGCCGACCACGCAGGACGATGCCTTGCCTGTGGCGCCTCGAGTGGAAGCCTCATGCATTGCCTCCCCCACGGATACTCATCCATGCACAGCAAAACGACGTACTCCATTCGCGGCTGGCTACGCGCGGCGTTCGCGACCGCCCTGGCCGTCCAAACCGGCATCGCGGGCCAGGCGCTCGCGCAATCCGCGAAACCCGATGCATGGCGTGAGCTCAAGCATGTCCATGCCGGCGTCCTCGATGTGGCCTACGTGGAGATGGGGCCGGCGGATGGTCCCGCCGTGATCTTGCTGCATGGCTGGCCCTACGACATCCGCAGCTACGAACAGGTCGCGCCTGCGCTGGCCGCGAAGGGTTATCGCGTACTCGTCCCGTATGCGCGCGGCTACGGCGACACGCACTTCCTTTCCCAGGACACCATGCGCAACGCGGAGCCCGCGGCCCTGGCGCAGGACGTCGTCGATTTCATGGATGCCTTGCACATCAAGCGCGCCGTCTTCGGCGGTTTCGACTGGGGCGCGCGCTCGGCCGACATCGTCGCGGCCCTCTGGCCCGAACGCGTAAAAGCCCTGGTCAGCGTCAGTGGCTATCTGATCGGTTCCCAGGAAGCCGGCAAGAACCCCCTGCCACCGAAGGCCGAGAACCAATGGTGGTACCAGTTCTATTTCGCCACCGAGCGCGGCCAGGAGGGTTATCAAAAGAACCACCGCGAGTTCGCCAGGCTGATCTGGCAGCTGGCGTCGCCCAAGTGGAACTTCGACGACGCCACGTTTGAACGCAGCGCGGCGGCTTTCGACAACCCGGATCACGTCGCCATCACCATCCACAACTATCGCTGGCGCCTGGACCTGGCCAAGGGCGAAGCCCGCTATGCACCGCTGGAGGCGCGCCTGGCGCAGCTGCCGAAGATCCCGGTCCCCACCATCACCATGGAAGGTGACGCCAACGGCGCGCCACATCCCGCGCCGGAAGCATATGCCAGGCAATTCACCGGCAAGTACGAATTCCGGCTGATCCATGGCGGCATCGGCCACAACCTGCCGCAGGAGGCGCCGGCGGCGTTTACCCAGGCGGTGATCGACGCCGATCACCTCTGATCCCTGGCATGGCATCACTTTCATCCCTGCCGGCCTCTCAAGCCGGGCCCACCCTTCGAGGAGATTGCAAATGAGGAAAACAATCATCGCGCTCGTGCTCGGCGTCGTCACGACGCTGGCCGTGAATGCGTTCGCGCAAACGTCCATGCCGACGGCAAAGCCCACCGTCGTGCTGGTGCACGGCGCTTTCGCCGATGCATCCAGCTGGAATGGCGTGGTAAAGATCCTGCAGAAGGATGGCTACTTCGTCATCGCGGCGGCCAATCCGCTGCGCGGCGCCAAGAGCGACGGTGCGTACATTGGCAGCCTCGTCGCCGACCTCAAGGGCCCCGTGGTCCTGGTGGGGCATTCGTACGGCGGCAACGTCATCACCGAAGCCGCCAACGGCCACGCCAACGTCAAGGCGCTGGTCTACGTCAGTGCGTTCGCGCCGGAAACAGGCGAAACGCTGGGCGAACTGACCGGCAAGTTCCCGGGCAGCACGCTGGGCCAGGCGCTGGCGCCGCCAGCCGAACTCGCCGATGGCGGCAAGGACCTGTACATCCTGCAGGACAAGTTCCATGCGCAGTTCGCCGCCGACGTACCCGCGGCCAACGCCGCCCTGATGGCCGCGACCCAACGTCCGCTGCTGCAGGCAGCGCTCGATGAGAAGGCGGGCGCCGCGGCATGGAAGAACATCCCGTCATGGTGGGTCTATGGCGATGCGGACAAGAACATCCCGCCGCAGGCCATGGCCTTCATGGCCAAGCGTGCCGCCGCCAGGGATGTGATCGTGGTCAAGGGCGGATCGCACGTGGTCATGGTGTCCCACCCCGACACCGTGGCGCACCTCATCGAAAAGGCGGCCGTCGCCAACTGAGCCGGCGCTTTGACCGGGTGCCCACGTCAACGACCTCGTTGGCGGCGCACCGCCCCGGCCGGCCTGGCTGCCTCGACGCCATCGTCGAGGCAGCCACGGTCGGCGGCGGAAATTGTCGCCATGCTCACGCCCGAAGATGCAGCATGAATCCGCAGCGGTGCGCAGCAAGACCCGACTGAGGAGCGCCTGACCTTTGGCGCGTGCCGACCCCTCCCAGGAGTGGCGACTTTCGTGAGCGAGCAACCTGATCACGGCGGGATTTCGCGACGGCGTTTTCTGCAGGCCGCGGCCTTGGCGGGATCCGCGGGCCTCACGGGCGGCGTGGCGGCCCTTGGCGCGCAGGCCCATACGACACGCCTCCCCTTCGCCAACGGCGAGCGTGAGTTGACCCGGGCCTTTCCGCAGAAGGGTGAAATGATCCTGCTGCGAACGCGGCCACCCATGCTCGAAACCCCGTTCGATGTATTCGATCATGGCGTGTTTACGCCCAACGACCGCTTCTTCGTGCGTTGGCACCTCGCCTATATCCCCACCCGGATCGATGCCCGTGCGTTCCGATTGAACGTGCGCGGGCACGTCGGCAAGCCACTGTCGCTGGGCCTGGACCAATTGATGAGCGACTTCGAGCGCGTCGAAATCGCCGCGGTCAACCAGTGCTCGGGCAACTCGCGCGGTTTTTTCCAGCCGCGCGTTCCGGGCGGCCAATGGGCAAACGGGGCCATGGGGTGCGCACGCTGGACGGGCGTGCGGCTCAAGGACGTGCTGGATCGGGCCGGTGTCAATGCCGGCGCGGTACAGGTTCGCTTCAACGGAATGGACAGCGGCACGTTGCAGGCCACGCCGGATTTCCTGAAGTCGCTCGATCTCGAACATGCCAGGGACGGAGAGGTCATGCTCGCCTACGGCATGAATGGCGAGCAGTTGCCGGTATTGAACGGCTTCCCTCTGCGCCTGGTCGTTCCCGGCTGGTACTCGACCTACTGGGTGAAGATGCTCGACGACATCGAGGTACTGGACAAGGTCGACGACAATTACTGGATGGCGAAGGCGTACATGATCCCCGATACGCCGCACGCCAGCGTCACGCCCGAGCAGACGGGCTTCAAGAGCGTCCCGATCAATCGCCTGGTGCCTCGTTCGTTCATCACCAACCTGCATGATGGAGACAAGGTCCTGTCTGGCCACGACGTCGCGCTGCGCGGCATCGCCTTCGGTGGCGACACCGGGGTGAAGAAAGTGCTGTGGTCCAGCGATGGCGGAGAGCACTGGCTTGAGGCCGGGCTCGAAGAAGATCAGGGAAAGTATGCGTTTCGGCGCTGGAACGCGCGCCTCACCCCCGCAAAGCGTGGCGACATGGAGTTGCTCGTCAAGGCCATCAACACCCATGGCACGGAGCAACCCCTGGCCCCCAACTGGAACGGCGGCGGCTTCATGCGCAACGTTGCCGAACGGACCAGGCTCGTCGTCACCTGAGGACGCATGCCATGCACGCCCTGTCCATCGCTCGAACCTGCCTGTGCGCCACCCTGATGGCCGCCACCTGCGCATCGGCACAGCAAGCAAAGCCGCCCCCGATCGCCATCCATTCGGTCAACGTGGATTTCCCCGCGAGCACCACCGCGTTCCCGCCGGGGCCCGGCTCCGATATCGCGGGAAAGTGCCTGATCTGCCACTCCGCCGGCATGGTGCTTCGCCAGCCGGCGCTCTCCCGGGATCAGTGGAAGAGCGAGATCAACAAGATGCGCACCGTCTACGGCGCCCCCATCCTGGATGCGGAAGTGGAGCCGTTGAGCGCTTATTTCACTGAAGTCACCCGGCAGCGCCAATAACTGCCAAGGCTGGGCAAGACGAGATCGGCATGGCTCCAGCAAACGCGCGCGTCGTGCGCGCTGGCCTGGTTCCAGCGAAGGAAGCCGGCGGCCACGAAAAGGCCACGCGCGAGCATGGCGCCAGGGCCGCGACGGCAGGCGCGAGCGGGCTTCGTGTCCATTTGGCATGCGGCAGTCCATCGTCCGAATCAGTGGCGGCACCCTTTCGACGTAGCCCGAAAGATCGTGATCGCATGATGGCTGGTTGCCACGGCCGGCCGCCAGCCTGCCCTCGTTGAAGAGCAAAGCGATTGCGCGGGCAAAATCCTCTCGATTTCACTCCGAAGTATTTTCCTGTTTGATTGAAAAAGCTGCCGCCCAACCGCCTCCGATACGATATATTCAACAGACGTCTTTACGTCCAAATTGATTGATACACGGGTTGATCATGAAGCTACTCGCACGATCCCTTCTTGGCGCCGCGATGATGTCCAGCCTCCTTCCGGCAGCCTCGATGGCACAGGTATCCGGTGACATCAAGCCATCGCCGCAGCAGGTGCACTGGCAGGATCTCGAGTTTGGCGTCATCGTCCATTTCGGCACGAACACGTTCCTTGATCGTGAATGGGGCGACGGCACGGCCGACCCCAAGGTGTTCAATCCCGACCAGGTGGATACGGCGCAATGGGCGCGCGCGAGCCGTGCAGCCGGCGCGGGATACATGGTGATGGTGGCCAAGCACCACGACGGGTTTGCGCTGTTTCCGACGGCGCAGAGCGACTACTCGGTGAAGAGCAGCCCGTGGATGGGCGGCAAGGGCGACCTGGTCCGGCTTGCCGCCGACGCGGCCCGCGCCGAGGGGCTCGAATTCGGCGTCTATCTCTCGCCGTGGGATCGGCATGAACCCCGCTACCACGACCCGAAGGCGTACGACGCGTACTACCAGGCCCAGGTCGAGGAACTGGCGCAACACTACGGGCCACTCGTCGAGTGGTGGCTGGATGGCGCCGGGAGTGCCGGGCACGTCTACGACTTCGCGCGCTACATCGATACGCTTCGCACCTACCAGCCAAACGCCATGGTGTTCGCCGACATGGGCTTGTTCGAGTACGGCGACCTTCGCTGGGTGGGCCAGGAAGATGGCTACATCCGAGGAGAGAACTGGAATGTCATCGACCGTCACGGCCATGCGCGCTGGCGCCCGGTCGAAGTGGATACGCCACTGCATGACCTGCACTGGTTCTGGCACCCCCACGACGAGGGCACGCTCAAGAGCGTGGCGAAGCTGGTGGATACATGGGAAAACAGCGTGGGCCACGGTGGACAACTCATGCTGGGCATCGCGCCCGATCGCCATGGCCGGCTGCCGGATGCCGATGTCGCCCGGCTCGAGGCATTCGGCAAGGCGCTGCGCGAACGCTATGGGGACGCCAGCAACCTGGCCCGCCATCACGCCGCGGCGGATGAGAACGTCGAGGCGGCGCTCGACGGCAACAGGGACACGTTCTGGTCCGCGCCTGCCGGCTCGCGACACGCGACGCTCGAAGTGGATTTCGGCCACCCGGTCGCCTTCGATCGCACGCTGGCCATGGAGTGGCTGGACGATGGCCAGCACGTGCGCAAGTACGCCATCGAGGTCTTCGATGGCAAGGCGTGGCGCACGGTCGCCAGCGCCGAAGCGATCGGGCACATGAAGATCGATACGTTCCCCAAGGTCACCGCGCAACGGGTGCGCCTGAACATCCTGTCCAGCGTCGGCACGGCATCCATACGCGAATTCCAGGTGTTCAACGCAGGCCCACTGCCGTCGCGCTGAGCGACGGCCGGCGCGCGGCAAAGCGCGCGCGCCCGCCGCCGGATGACCGAACGGCGGCGCCGTTGCCCGCCACGGGCTTGCAGATCGGCGCATGCCGTTTCGCATCGGCCAGTGCATTCAGCGCGGCACGTCGGCATGCCCGGCGATGGTGAAGGTCACCGGCACCTGCCCTGATGCCGGCTGGTGACCGCCGGCGAACAACTCGTAACGCCCTTCCCTTACGGCGCGCACGCCTTCGGCGTCGACAAGACTCAATGCGCGCGCATCGAGGTGGAATCGCACGACCCGCTTCTCGCCCGCCGCCAGCGACACGCGCTGGAAGCCCACCAGTGCGCGTCGCGGCGCACCCGCCACCCCGGGATACGCCAGGTACAGCTGCGCCACCTCGTCACCGCTTCGCGTGCCGGTGTTGTGCACGGTCACCGATACATCGACGGGATCGCCCGCCTTGACGCGTGTCGAGGACAAGACGAGCGCGTCATAGGCGAACGTGGTGTAACTCAAGCCGTCGCCGAAGGCATAAAGCGGCTCGCCGTCGAAGTAGCGATACGTGCGCCCTTTCATGTCGTAGTCGATGAACGGCGGCAGGTCGCGCGCGTCGCGATAGAACGTCACCGGCAGGCGACCGGCAGGGTTGGTGGCACCCGCGAGCGTCCGCGCGATCGCGCCACCGCCCTGCTCACCCGGATACCAGGCGACCAGTATCGCGTCCGCATGGTCCTTGGCCCAGGTCATGGCCACGGCGCTGCCGCTCATCAGCACCACCACCAGCGGCTTGCCGCTGGCGGACACCGTTTCGAGCAGCTTGCGTTGCACCGGCGGCAGGCCGATATCGGTGCGGTCGCCACCGAGAAAACCCGGCACGTCGACCTTGAGCTCCTCGCCTTCGATATCCGGCGAAAGCCCCACGAACGCGACCACGGCGTCCGCGTCGTTCGCCACTCGCCGCGCTTCGGCCAGTTGCGCATCCGCCGGGGCGATCCATTGCAGGTGGATGCCCTGGTCCTCGCCGCTGTGTTGCCATTCCAGCCGCAGATCATGCGGCTGCGCGTCGTCGAAGCGGACTTTCGCGGGTGCCGGCTCCTGATCGCCCTCGGTGGTGGAGATCAAACGACCGTCGAGGAACAGGTGTACCGGGTCATGCCCGCGGCAGTCGAAGCAACGATCGACGCGTACGGACAGGATGTAATCACCAGGGCCGGGTGGCAGCAGTTGCCCGCTCCATCGCACGGCATAGCCCGAAGCGTCCAGGTCGTTTGCCGGCGGCGCATGATCCGTGTCCATGTCGACCTTGGCGTCGGTACGCGTCACGACGGGCTGGCCGGACAGGCCGCCGCCCCGGAAGTACTCGCCCTTCAAGCCGGCCGCGCCGCCCTGGCCGCTGCGCAACGCCGTCAACGGAATGGGCACGGGCACCCCTTCGGCCAGCGTGGCGCCTTGCGCGTAACTCACGCGTTGCGCGCCCAATTGCTGCCGCAGGCCATCGAGCGGCGTCACCGGGTGACGTGCCGTACCGTGATAGTTGGCCTCCAGCACCGACAAGGCATCCGCATTGGGCCCGACCACGGCGATACGCGTGCCAGGCTTGAGCGGCAGGACACCGGCACGATTCTTGAGCAGCACGATGGACTCGCTGGCCGCGCGAAGTGCGAGTGCGCTTTGCGCAGCGGCATCCATGCGCGGCCTGGCTATCGATGCATCGAACATGCCCAGCCGATAGCGGGCAGCGAACAGGCGCGTCGCCGCCATATCCAGGTCATGCTCGCTGACCTGCCCTTCGGCAAGTGCCTTGCGAAGACCGTCATAAGCCACGCCACAATTGAGATCCGTCCCCGCGCGCAGCGCGCTTGCCGACGAGCCGGCATGGTCGTTGCGGTAGTGATGGAACATCGTCATGTCGTCCACTGCGTCGCAGTCGGTGACAACGAACCCCTTGAAGCCCCAGTCGCCGCGAAGCCGTTCGCCAAGCAGCCAGGGCAAGGCGCACGCCGGCACGCCATGGATGGCGTTGTAGGCGCACATGACCGACCCGGCGCGCCCTTCCACGATGGCTGCGCGGAAGGCCGGCAGATAGGTGTCTTCGAGGTCATGCAGTGAAACATCCACATCAAAACCGTGACGCCCCGGCTCCGGCCCCGAGTGCACGGCAAAGTGCTTGGGCGTGGCGATGACCGTGGGATGTTCCGGGTTGTCACCCTGCAAACCCTGGATGAAAGCGACACCGAGGGTTGCCGTCAGGTGCGGATCCTCGCCATAGGTTTCCTGTCCTCGACCCCAGCGCGGATCGCGGAAGATATTGATGTTGGGCGACCAGATGGTCAGGCCGTTGTAGCGGCCATGGTCGTGGCGCAAGCCCGTGGCCAGGTACTTGTCGCGCGCCTGCGCCGCCACCGCCGCGCCCACCGCATGCAGCAGCGCGGGATCCCAACTGGCGGCCAGGCCGATCGCCTGGGGAAACACGGTGGCTTCGC
This sequence comes from Dyella sp. EPa41, assembly GCF_016586165.1. Taxonomy (GTDB): domain Bacteria; phylum Pseudomonadota; class Gammaproteobacteria; order Xanthomonadales; family Rhodanobacteraceae; genus Dyella. The sequence continues at coordinate 32,404 of NZ_BCPR01000036.1, forward strand.
CATGGCGCGCGAAGCCATGCAGCCCTTCGCTCCACCAGTCATAGGCCGCGATGTTCAGGCGCGGGATGGCGGGTGATGCGCTCTGCAGCTGGGCGATCTTCTCCGCCGCCGTCATCTGCGCCACGAGCCGGCTCGCCTGTTCCGTCGCCTGATCGGGCATGGCCGGTGCGGCAGCGGACGCCGCCAGCAGCCACGCACCGACGTGGCCATGGATCGCGCGCCGCCGTTTCGCGCCCCGCGGCTTCATGCCGTTGCACGGATCAAGGCGGCGCATCGGACGGCGCGGATGAGTCGAACGACACGCGGCCGATGGCCGACAAGGACCCATGGATCGGCGCGGTGGAGAAAACGCAGACATCATGCGTCCCCGCGCGCGCCGGCCACGCGGCCGTAAGCCGGAACGGCGTGCCCGATTCGGTTTGCGTCGGCAAAGGCAGGGTGGCCGCCAATGGACCATCGCAACGATCGAGATGAACTTCGAGCTCGCCGGCGGGCGACCGCGCCGTGCGCGAAACCACCTTCGCGGCGTCACCCGCCAAGCCGTAGTTGCGGGCAAGCCAGGCACCGTCGATGGTGATGGAGGCCACCCCGTCAAGCGACACCTGCGGCAGCTTCCAGCAGCTGCTTATCACGTCGACGTCGTAAACCGGCGCCGGCGCCGTCGCATCGGGCAGCAGCGGCACGCGCACGCCCAGGCCGCCCGTGGGGCAACCCTGGAAGCCGCTGCCATCGATGATGGCGAGTGTCCGCGCATCGAAGCGTTGCGTGCGCACGTGCGCGATCTGCCGTCCATCGGCGGCAAACGACGTGGCGCTGACGGTGGCGGGCAGCGTCACGTCGATGGGCTGCCGGTAGATCGGCGAGCCTCGATCCGGCACGCTGCCGTCCGTGGTGTAACGGATGGTGACGGATGGCTCCTGCGTGCCCAGCGTCACGACGGCCTGGCCTGCCTTGCCCGTGGATCGGCGCGCCCGCATGCCGACGGCGAACGCACTGTCGGCATAGGCGAGCCCCAGCGTGTCGTAGCGGTCGAACTGGGCCGGCAGTCGCACGAGGAAATCATCGAAGTGACGCTTGCCTGCCGGCGTCCACACGGCCTCGGCAAGCGCGTCCATGCGGGGGAAGGCTGCATGCTCGACCTGCCATGGCGCCGTGAGGTACTCGGCCCAGATATTGGCCTGCGCACCAAGCACATGCCTGGCCTGCTCGGCGGAAAGGCTCGCCGGTACCGTTTCGAAGCGATAGACCGTGGCGAGCGTCTGCACCGAGAGCCGGCCGGACGGCTCGTCGTCACGCGCGCTCTGCAGGTTGTCGAAGTAGAGCGTGGGCGCCGGCGACAGCACCACGTCATGTCCGAGGCGTGCCGCATCGATCGCACCTTGCGTCCCTCGCCAGGACATCACCGACGCGGAAGGCGGCACGCCGCCCTCCAGGATCTCGTCCCAGCCGATCAGGCGGCGGCCATGCTGCGCGAGGTATTGCCCCATGCGCTCGATGAACCAGCTCTGCAGCGCGTTTTCGTCCTTGATGCCGAGCGCATGCATGCGCGCCTGCACGGCCGCGGAGGCTTTCCACTGGTCCTTGATCGCTTCGTCGCCACCGACATGGATGAAGGTGGACGGGAAAAGCTCCATCACTTCATCCAGCACGTTGTGCAGAAAAGTGATCGTGTGCTCGTCGACATTGAACAGGTAGGGATTGACGCCCCAGTCGATCGACACGGCCGGGCGTTCACTCGCCACGCCGATCTCTGGATACGCCGCCACGGCGGCCTGGGCATGGCCGGGCATGTCGATTTCGGGCACGACCGTAATGTGGCGGGCCGCGGCGTAAGCCACGATGTCCTTCACTTCGGCCTGCGTGTAATAGCCGCCGTAGGGCCTGGCATCCGCGCCCGGAGGCTGTCGCCACGCGCCGACCTGGGTCAACCTGGGATAGCGACGGATCTCCAGGCGCCAGCCCTGGTCGTCGGTGAGATGCCAGTGGAAGACGTTGAGCTTGTGCTGGGCCATCGCGTCCAGCATGCGCTTCACCTCGCCGGGCGGCTCGAAGTGCCGCGCGACGTCGAGCATCAGTCCGCGCCAGGCGAACCGTGGCCAGTCCGCGATATGCACATAGGGCACGGCGACGGCGCCCTTGGCCGCGTCGGGCGTGAGCAATTGCCAGGCGCTGACCGCGCCGTAGAACACCCCGGCGGCATCGCGCGCACGGATGGTCATGCCATGCGCATCGACGTCGAGCACATAGCCCTCCGCCTGCGAAACGCTGGCGTTGGCATCGCTGCGGACCACGATGTCGCCCCGGCTCGTCGCCGTCGCGTCTTCGACCACCGGCAACGACAGCCCGCGCGTGCGCACCAGCAGGTCGGCGAGATAGTGCGCCGCATCCGCCGCCGCCCGATCCCCCGGCTTCACATGGATGACGGCGGCAGCGCTGATCGCGTAGCTGCCCTGCTCCACCGTCATGCTGGCCGGCATGGGGATGATCGGAGGCGTCGCGGCCCGCGCACCGCAGCCAAGGGCCAGCAGGCAGGCCAGCACCACGCCGCGTCGAAAGTCAGCGGACGGCATTGGGCAGCTCCTCCCATACCTTCGGATCTTCCGCACCCAGCACCCATGCGCAGAAGCCTTCCAGGCCGTATTGCCTGACCACGTCGTAGCGATCACGGAAGGCATGCGCGTCGGGCAGGAAGACCCATTCGCGCATCTGGTCGCGATAGAAATAGAACCAGGACTCGTGCTCCACCGGATCCCATTGCATGGTCGCCTGGAACTGCCTGGCGAGCGGGAACGATTCGTCGGCGTCGATGTACTGCGCCGAGATGTTCGACTTCTCCTTGCCGTCTTCGCCCACCGGATCGCCGGCGAACCAGTGATAGCCGTACAGCGCGATGCCCAGTGAGAGTTTCTCCTTGGGCACCACCTTCAGCGCGTATTGGAGGTTGTCCATCACCCACGGCATGCCCGCCACCGGGCCCGGCGTGGTCCAGCGGGTGTGCTGGTCGTAGGTCATCAGGCAGACCAGGTCGAGTGCCTGGCCCAGCGCCTTGAGGTCGTAGGCGCCGCGCCAGTATTCCCACATCCATTTGCCGAACGGTCCGCGCCCCGCATAGCCGGGCGCATTGGGCACCACCGCCATCGACAGCTTCAGGCCCTGCTTGTGCAACGCCTCGGCGGTCTGCCGCGTGAGCAAGGTCAGGGCGTCGCGATCGGTCCAGGCGATGTTTTCGAAATCGAACTGGAAGCCGGTAAAGCCGTAGAGCTTCGCCTGCTCGATCATGCCGCTGATCATGGCCTTCTTGGCCGTTTCGTTGCCCAGCAGGTCGTGGAACTTCTTGCGGTCGCCACCGGCGGAGATGATCGGCATCACCGGCAGGTGGTGCGCCTTGGCGAGATGGAGCACGTACATGTCGGGCGCACCCGACACCAGGCCGTTCTCATCGACGCCAAACCACGTGGGCACCAGCAGGTCGATCTTGTCGATGTGCGCCTCGAACGAATTGATCGATTTCTGCGTTTCCATCATGTAGAACAGCGCCGTTGGCGCCTTGGCCAGCGCGCTCGTCGACGCCAGCGCGAGGCACAGGTACAGGGCTGGGAACATCCATCGTTTCATGGTGCGGCCTTGATCGGGTTCGGCGTGGAGAAGCTGATGCGATAGACGTACGCATCGCTGCCGATGGGGCGGGAAGGAAGACGCAGGTGCAAGCCGCCCGCGTCCTGGGTGAAGGAAAGGGAGCGGCCATCGGCCAACGATTCGACGCGAGTCACCTTGTCCCCGGGCGTGATCGAATGGATGGTCGCCTCGGCCTTGGCGGGCCAGCCGAGCTCGATCGCGTAGAGCTTGCCGCCCCGGGTGGTGAAGCGGAAATCCTCGGCGGTATAGGGCCTGGTCTTGGTGTCCTGGAACGTGCCCGCCGCCACTTCGGTCGGGCCTTCGCCGAACGTCCGCCATGGCTTGCTGCCGTAGATCGCCTCGCCGTTCGCCTTCAGCCAGCGACCGATGCTGCGCAACGTGTCCTGCGCGCCCTGGGGAATGGTGCCGTCCGCGCGGGGGCCGACATTGAGCATGAGGTTGCCGTTCTTGCTCACCACATCCGCGAGCAGATGGATGATGGACGTCGGCGACTTGTACGTATCGTGCTCGATGTAGCCCCACGAGTCATTGCTGATCGAGGTATCGGTCTGCCAATGCGTGGCGTGGATGCCGCGCAGCTGGCCGCGCTCGATATCCAGCGTGCCGGCGCCCTCCGGAAAGTCGCCCAGCTTGTAGTTCACCACCACGCCGTCGCGCGTGGCGCCTTCGTTGTAGTAGTACGAGAGAAACGTGGGCAGCGTGTTGCGGAAGGTCGGATGACCGATCCACCAGTCGAAGTAGATCAGGTCGGGGTGGTATTGGTCGGTGAGTTCGACGGTGCGGGCGAGCCAGTCGTCCAGCCAGGCCTGGGAGACATAGGTCCAGTCCTCCGCCAGGTTCTGGTCGTCGCCCGTACCCAGGTGGGCCACGGCCGGCCCATACAGCTCGGCATTGCGCGCATCGTTGACGTCCGAGTCGAACTGGCGGCCGCCATCGAAGAACCAGTCGTGCTCGGCGCGATGGGAGGACACGCCAAAGCGCATGCCCTGCCCCCGCACGGCGCGCTCGAGCTCGCCGATCACGTCGCGCTTCGGGCCCTTCTTCACCGCCGTCCAGTCCGACAGCGCCGAGTCGTACATGGCAAAGCCGTCGTGATGCTCGGCCACGGGCACCACGTAGCGCGCGCCTGCATCATGGAAGAGTTGCGCCCAGGCCTTCGGGTCGAAGTGCTCGGCCTTGAACATCGGCACGAAATCCTTGTAGCCGAACTTGGCTTGCGGCCCATAGGTCGCCACGTGATGGGCGAACCCCTGTGTGCCTTGCTGGTACATGTTGCGCGAGTACCACTCGCTGCCGAAGGCCGGCACCGAATAGACACCCCAATGGATGAAGATGCCGAACTTGGCATCGTCGTACCACGCCGGCGAGCGGTACTTCTCCAGCGATGTCCAGTCACCGCGGAACGGCCCCTGGCCCGAGGCTTTCGCCACGCGGTCGAGGATGGCGTTACGCTGCGGCGCGAACTTCGCGCTGGCCTGCCGCCAGGCCTCGCTCTGCGCGGCGGGCGACAAGGTGTTCGCGGTTGGCGCCGTGGCCGACTGCGCCAGCACGGAGGTGCACGCGAGCCAGCCGGCGAACAGGGCGCAGCGAGCAGCAGGTTGGATCATGGTTGCTTGTCCCCGGCGGGAAGAAAGTGGGCGCTGCCGATGTTCAACGGGTGGTAGTCGCTCGTGGCGCCCCCGGCCCTCGCGCCGCCGGGCGACATCACATCCACCGTCAGGTGCACGGCGGCATCGTTGCCGGCGGCAGGCCAGGCGCCATCGAACCGAACGGGCCGGGCCAGATCCGCCAGCCGCTTTTCGCCATGGGCAAGTTCATGGCCACGATCATCCAGCGCGCGCCAATGCGCGACATAACCCTGCATGGGATACGACGGCAGCTGCGCGATGCCATGGCCCGCCACCGTTGCCTGGAAACCTCGCAGGCCGTCCTTGCCGGCCTGCCATTGCGTCGTCACCGACAAGGGGCGGTTGCGCGACTCGTACACGAAGTACGACGGCTTGCGCTGGCGGTTCTCGTCCACCAGGCCATGGTCGACGTAACCCTCGGTCTGGCCGGGCCACAGATTGCGGTGCGATTTGTAGTCCTGGTACGTCCAGAAGATCACGCCGCCGATGAAACTCCGTCGCTGGAAGGCATCCATCTGCTGCACGAGGTTTTCCCCGCGCGCCTTGTCCGCGGAGGCCGCGTCGGGCGAGAACACGCCGGGATAGCCGAACTCGGAGATGATCACCAGCTTGTCGGGATAGGTGCGATCCATGAAGTCCAGCCAGCCTTCCACGTCGCCGCCGCCACCGCTCCAGGAGCCGAAATAGGCGTTGGCCATGATGAAGTCGACGTCGTGCATCACCGGCGTCTCCTTCCATGGCTTGATGCTGATATCGGCATCGGCGAAGGTCACGTAGCGCCCGGGGTCGATCTCATGGATCAGCGATGCCATGGCATCCACATAGGCGCGACCGCCGGGCCTGGAGGCATCGCTTTCGTTGCATACGCTCCAGGCGAAGATGCTCGCGTGATTGCCGTCCTGTTCGATCATCTCGCGCATCATGGCCTTGGCGAGCGCAAGCACGGCCGGATCCTTCAGTTGCGCCTCGCTGAACTGCCAGACGGGAATTTCCGGCACCAGCAGGATGCCGTGGCGGTCGGCGAAATCCAGCACGGCATCGCTTTGCGGATAGTGCACGGGACGCGTCAACGTCGTATGCAGCGCGACCATGTCCTGCCAGTCGTGGCGTATCGTCCCGACCGATTCGGCGAGCCCTTCCCAGGGCGAATCTTCGTGGCGCGTCAGGCCGCTCAGGCGCACCGGCTGGCCGTTGACGTAGAGGCGGCGGTCGCGAATGGCGATGTCGCGCACGCCGAACGTGTCGCTGCGTGAATCAAGCACGGTGCCATCGGTGGCGCGCAACTCCGTGACCCACTGGTAGAGCCGGCCATCCCCGATGTTCCAGCGCTGCGGGTGCGCGAGCCTCACCTGCAGCGTCGCCGACGCCGGCTGCCCCGCGCTTGCATCGACGCCTGCCCGTGCCTGGGCCACCGTCTTGCCATCGGGATCGATGATGCTTGCCGTCACCAGGTAGCGGCCATCCTGGCGGTCGACGTTCTCGACCAACACCTGCGTGCTGATGTCGGCCGCATCGGCGCCAAGCCTGCTCGCGATGCGCTGGCGACGGATCAGCGCGTGCTCGTTGGCCGTCAACCACACGTCGCGGACGATGCCGCCGTCGTGCCACCAGTCGTACCACACGTTGCCGCTGGCGGCCTGGCGCATCGCATAGCCGGGAATGGTCGTCATGCCGGGCCGATTGTCCAGTCGCACCGCGACCCGGTTTTCACCCGCACGGAGTTGCCGGCCGATATCGAAGGCATACGCCGTATGCCCGCCCTCGTGCCCGCCGACCTCCACGCCGTTGACCCACACGCGGCTGCGATAGAACGTGGCGCCGAAGTGCAGCTCCACGTGGGACGACAGCAAGGATGCCGGGACGACCATGGTCTTGAAGTACCAGGCGACGCCTTCGTAGTCGTCGTCCTGCCCGATGTTCCAGGTGTGCGGCACATCGATCCGGCGGGTATCGGCCGGCGTGGCGCGGGGCCAGCCTTCGACGACACCCGCATCGGCGGCATCGGTACGGAATCGCCAGTCGTGATCGAGGTCGATGCGCACCTGCGCGTGGCCGGGCGTCGACCACCACAGCATCAGCGACAGCACCACGATGGCACGACCCAACCTCAATCTCATCCCCAACCCTTAGCGGTGTCGACAAACAACCTCACATGCCGGCTTGCTGCCGGGGACTTGGATCACCCCACGCCCCGGCCATGGCATTACCGGTTCAACCTCCAGCTTGCGGCGCCAAGCACGCCCCATTGGCCGTGCTCGACCACGAACACGGGCGTGCGATTCAGGAACGAGCGCATCACGCCCTTGTCCAGGAACCGCTCGGTGAACGGTCCGGCGCGGAGCACGCGCGTGAGCCGCGCAAGGAACCCGCCCGCGAGGCAAACGCCGCCACTCGCGCTGAAGGCAACGGCCACATCGCCGCAGAAAGCGCCAAGCCAGCGGCAGAAGCAGTCGACCGTTTCCACGGCGATGGCATCGGCGTCCGTCACCGCCATGGCGGTGATCTCCCTGGGGTCGATCAAAGGCGTCGGCGCGCCTCGTACGGCAGCCACGGCGCGGTAGAGACGCAGCAATCCCGGGCCGCTCAATACGTGCTCATACGAAACATAGCCATCCACCGGGCCCAGCTCCGCGCGGATCGCCTGCTCGATGCCGGGGCGGGCGGCCAGTTCCATCTGCCCTGCCTCGGCAGGAAGCACGCGGGCCGGTCGCCCCGGCAGCCAAAGCGCCGCGCCCAGGCCGGTTCCCGGGCCGATAACGGCCACCGGCCCCTTTGGATCGGCCATGCCGTTCACGATGGTGACTACGTCCTGCTCGCCGAAGTGACCCATGGCATGCGCGAACGCCTCGAAGTCGTTGAGCACCTCGATGGAAGCGAACCCCGTTTCCGCTCTCAGTTGATCCAGGACGACCGGCCACGCCAGGTTCTCGTTGACGACCGCGCCGCGCTCGACGAATCCGGCGCAGGCCAGTACCAGCGTCTTCGGATGCACCGCGTATTCACGACAAAAATGGCGGAGGATGTCGGCGAGCGATGTGTAGTCGGCGCAGCGGTAGACCTGGTAGGAGGCAATGGCCGGCCGCCCCGTGACGGGATCGGGCACCACGAGGCCGAGGCGCGCGTGCGTACCTCCTACGTCCGCCGCCAGGAACGGCGCGCCCCCGAAGCCTTGCCATTCCCGGCGACTGGCAACCAGGGGCTCGCCAGGGACCGGTGAGCGATCGGTGTGCACGGGCTCGCGGCCCTCATCCGACAACGGCGTCATCACCTCACCCCAGTGCTGGGCATGCCCCGCCCCAAGCCATTTCCAGATAAACCAAGAATTTGCCCGCGTCCCAAGGCCCAAGCCATGGGGCGCAACCGTGCGCGGAATCGCGCCATGAGCCGACCGTGTCGCGCCCCGCACTTTCGATCATATATAAACCTAGTTTTTATATGTGCACAAGTAGTAGGATCCAGACGACACAACCCGACCCAAGGGGGCGGGGCGCGATCGCATACTTCTTCGTCTCCCCGGAGGCGGATTCGGGAGCATTGATGCCGGTTCAGCACCACGACCAGGAACCGCCCGGCAGGCCTGAGGCCGGCAAGGCCCGGCTCGCCTCCCTCGCCTTTGGCGGGGCGCCGGCCGGCAACCTCTATACAGGCGTGGCCGACGGCGTCGCCCGCGGCGCGATCGAACATGCCTGGCGCGAAGGCATCCGCCACTTCGACACCGCCCCCTATTACGGCTACGGCCTGAGCGAGACCCGCATCGGCGACGCACTCGCGGGCGTTGGACGCGCGAGCTATGCGCTCTCCACCAAGGTCGGGCGCCTCATCGATGTCGACCAGGACCGGCACGACCGCGGCGACGGCTTTGCCGTCGACGGGCGCCGCGCGTATTTCGACTACTCGCGCGACGGCATCCTTCGCAGCCTCGAGAGCAGCATCCGCCGGCTTCGCACCGAACGCATCGATCTCCTGCTGCTGCATGACATCGGCGAACTCACGCACGGCCCACGCCATGCCCAGGTGCTCGCGCAGGCATTGAATGAAGCGCTGCCGGCGATGGCCGAGTTGCGTGCCCAGGGCGTGGTCGGCGCCATCGGCCTGGGCGTCAACGAAGAGGCCGTGTGCCTGGAAGTGATGCAGCGCTTTCCGCTGGACGCCGTCATGCTGGCCGGACGCTACACGTTGTTCGAGCAGGCGCACAGCAAGACCGTCATGGCCAAAGCACAGGCCGACGGCGTGAAGGTGCTGATCGCCGGCCCCTACAACTCTGGCCTGCTCGGCGCGGATGCAGGGCCGGGCGACACCTACGATTACGCGCCCGCCTCAGCCGCCATACGGGCGCGCGCGCAACGGTTCTATGACGTCTGCGCGCGCACCGGCGCGACCGTGGGCGCGGCCGCGCTGCAATTCCCCATGGCGCATCCGGCGGTGTCGAATGTCGTGTGCGGCCTGCGCTCCGTCGCCGAAGTCGACAGCGCCATCGAACGCATCCGCGCCACGGTTGCCCCTGCCACCTGGACCGCACTGGTCGAAGCCGGCCTGATCGATGCGGGAGTACCCACGCCGTGATCATCGATGCGCACCGCCACTATTGGGACCCGTCGCGGCTGGAATACGGCTGGCTGGAGCACGCGCCGTCCACGCTGCAACGCAGCTTTCTGCCACCCGATATCGGCACGACGCAGGATGCCTGCATCCTCGTACAGGCGGCGCCGGATGAGCGCGAAACATGGTTCCTGTTCGATCTGGCCCGCCAGACCGAAGGCGTGCTCGGTGTCGTGGGCTGGGTGGACATGGAAGCGGACGACGCCACGCGGCGCATCGAGGCCCTGGCCGAACAAGGACAAGGACTGCTGCGCGGCATCCGGCCGATGGTGCAGGACATCCCGGATACGGAATGGCTGACCCGCCCGGCACTCGATCGCGCCTTCGATTGCCTGCGCGATCACGGCCTGGTCTTTGACGCACTGGTGGACAACCGGCACCTGCGCGCCCTGTCCCAGCGGCTCACCCGTCATCCGGGCCTGATCACCGTCGTCGATCACGGCGCCAAGCCGAACATCGCCGGGCGGGAATTCGCCGCCTGGGCGGGTGCGGTCGCACGCGTCGCCCAGGTGCCCGACGTGGCCTGCAAGCTGTCCGGCCTGTTGACGCTGACGGGGGCCAGGGCCGACGCGGCCGCCATCGAACCGTTCGTTGCGCACCTCTTCGAAAGCTTCGGCGGCGAGCGCGTCATGTGGGGAAGCGACTGGCCCGTGCTCACCACGCATGCCACCTACGAGCAGTGGAAAACCTGCGCGCAAGCATTGGTACGCGGGCTGGCGCCACGCCACGAGGCCGCGGTGTTCGGCGCCAACGCCATGGCGATCTATTCACTCAACGGCCGCACGACGGCCCCAGGGAGAGCGGCATGAATTCCCGTTCCGTGAACTCGACAGCAGGCAACGCCGGGAGCAGCGCATGAGCGGGCGCCTGGCGGGCAAGTACGCCCTCGTTACGGCCGCCGGCGCCGGCATTGGCCGCGCCACGGCACTCGCCTTTGCCGAAGCCGGGGCGACGGTGCTGGCGACGGACATCCATGAGGAGAGCCTCGCATCCCTCGCCTCCCGCCATTCGGCCATCCGCACGCAAATCCTCGACGTCACCGACACGACGGCAATCCGGTCGCTGGCCGCCTCCGCCGGCCGCATCGACGTGCTGTTCAACTGCGCGGGCTACGTGCATGCCGGCACCATTCTCGACACGGACGATGCCAGTTGGCGGCGCTCGTTCGCCATCAACGTGGACAGCATGTTCCACCTGTGCCGTGCCCTGCTTCCCGGCATGATCGAGCGCGGCGCGGGCAGCATCATCAACATGTCGTCGGTCGCATCGAGCATCAAGGGCGTGCCGAACCGCTTCGCCTACGGCGCTACCAAGGCGGCGGTGATCGGGCTGACGCGCGCCATTGCCGCCGACTTCGTGGCAAAAGGCATACGCTGCAACGCCATTTGCCCCGGCACGGTGAAGACGCCCTCGCTCGCCGAGCGCGTGCGCGCCCTGGGCGGTGACGAGGAAGCCGCATGGGCCGGCTTCACCTCGCGCCAGCCGATGGGACGACTCGGCAAGCCCGAGGAAATCGCCGCGCTCGCGCTCTACCTCGCCTCCGACGAATCCTCCTTTACCACCGGCACCATCCACGTCGTGGACGGCGGCTGGTCGAATTGATGGACATGCCTGCATGAAACTTTGCCGTTATGGAGCGCCCGGCGCGGAAAAGCCCGGCCTGATCGACAGGCACGGAGCCATCCGCGATCTCTCCGCCGTCATCGATGACATCGGCGCCGACGCGCTCGGCCGCGAAGGCCTGCGCCGGCTGATGGCGATCGACCCCACCACCCTGCCCGTCGTCGAAGGCTCGCCCCGCTTCGGTACGCCGGTGGCGCATGTGGGCAAGATGCTCTGCGTGGGCATGAACTACGCCGACCACGCCGCGGAAACGAAAGCACCCGTGCCCGAGCAGCCCGTCCTCTTCATGAAGGCCACCACGGCCATCGGCGGCGCCAACGACCCCATCGTGATTCCGCGTGGCTCGGTGAAGACCGACTGGGAAGTGGAACTGGGCGTGATCATCGGCGAGGTGACGCGCGATGTTTCGATCGACGATGCGCTCGATCACGTGGCCGGCTACGCCGTGATCAACGACGTGTCCGAGCGCGAATTCCAGCTGGAACACGGCGGCCAATGGGTGAAGGGCAAGAGCTGCGACACGTTCGGGCCGATTGGCCCATGGCTGGTCACCCGGGACGAAGTGCCCGATCCGCAGAACCTCTCGCTCTGGCTCGAGGTGAACGGCCATCGCTACCAGAACGGCAACACGCGCACGATGGTGTTCGGCGTGACCCACCTGGTGAGCTACATCAGCCGCTACATGACCTTGATGCCGGGCGACGTGATCAGCACGGGAACGCCCGCCGGCGTCGGCCTTGGACTGCACCCGCCGACCTACCTGAAACCGGGAGACGTGATCGAACTGGGCATCGAAGGCCTGGGCCGGCAACGGCAGGACGTACTCGCCCATCCCGCATCGCGCGCATGAGCGTCTTGCGCCATCCCCTCCATTTCGCCCCCGGCACGGGAGGCCGGCCACGATGGTGACGATTACCGCTCTGGAAACCTTCGACGTGCGTTTCCCCACGTCGTTGGCGCACGATGGCTCGGACGCCATGAACCCGGACCCGGATTATTCCGCTGCCTACGTCGTGCTGAAAACCGACGCGCCCGATGGCCTGGCCGGTTATGGCCTGGTGTTCACCATCGGCCGTGGCAACGAGATCGAAACCGCCGCGCTGGCGGCACTTCGCCCCATGGTGGTCGGCCGCAACGCCAGCGACATGGCGAGCGACCTGGGCGCCTTTGCGCGGCAGCTGACGGGCGACTCGCAACTGCGCTGGCTGGGCCCCGAGAAGGGCGTGATGCACATGGCGATCGGCGCGGTCATCAACGCCGCGTGGGATCTCGCCGCCCGCATGGCGAAAAAGCCCGTGTGGCGCTTCATCGCCGACATGACGCCCGAGCAATTGGTCGACCAGGTCGATTTTCGCTACATCACCGACGCGCTCACGCCCGGGCAGGCGCTGGCCATGCTGCGCGAAGCCGAGCCGCACAAGCAGGCACGCATCGCGCAGCTCGAAGCCGAGGGCTACCCGGCCTACACCACCTCTCCCGGCTGGCTCGGCTATTCCGACGAGAAGATGCAACGGCTCGCCCGCAAGGCCGTGGCCGATGGCTTTCGCACCATCAAGCTCAAGGTCGGCCTGCGCATGGAAGACGACCTGCGGCGCTGCCGGCTGGCGCGTGAAGCGGTCGGGCCGGACGTCGCCATCGCCGTCGACGCCAACCAGCGCTGGGACGTCCAGACGGCCATCGAATGGCTGAAGCCGCTGGAGGACATCGGCCTGGCCTGGGTCGAGGAGCCCACCCATCCCGACGACGTGCTCGGTCACGCGGCCATTCGCCGCGGCGTGTCGCCCATCCCCATCTCCACCGGCGAGCACGGCCAGAACCGCGTACTCTTCAAGCAACTGCTGCAGGCGCAGGCCGTCGACCTCATCCAGATCGACGCGGCACGCGTCGGCGGCGTCAACGAAAACCTCGCCATCCTGCTGCTGGCCGCCCGCTTCGGCGTACGCGTATTTCCCCATGCGGGCGGCGTGGGCCTGTGCGAACTGGTGCAACATCTCGCCATGGCCGATTTCGTGGCCATTACCGGCAAGAAAGAGGACCGCGCGATCGAGTTCGTCGACCACCTGCACGAGCACTTCGAGGATCCGGTGACGATTTCCCAGGGGCGCTACCTCGCGCCCAGGGCGCCGGGCTTCTCCGCCCGCATGCACGAGGACTCGGTGCGTGACCACCTCTTTCCCGATGGCATCGTATGGAAGCACGCTCCCAAGACCGCGGTGGGGTGAACCATGAAAACGCCAGTGACGAACATCGCCGACCTGCGCGCCATCGCTCGCCGGCGGGTGCCCCGCGCGTTCTTCGAATACGCCGACCGTGGCTCGTACGATGAGGCCACGCTGCGCGAAAACCGCCGCGCCCTCGACCGCCTGCAACTCAGGCAGCGCGTCATGCAGGACGTGGACAACCGTTCGCTGGCCACGACCATCCTCGGCGCCCCCGTCAGCATGCCGCTGGCCATCGCGCCCACCGGCCTGACCGGACTGCAGCACGGCAGCGGCGAGATCCATGGGGCGCGCGCCGCTGCCGAAGCACGCATCCCGTTTTGCCTCAGCACCATGTCCATCTGCTCGATCGAGCAGGTGCGCGCGGCTTGCGACACGCCGTTCTGGTTCCAGGTCTACGTGATGCGCGACCGCGGCTTCACCCGCGAACTGATCCGGCGCGCCCGTGCCGCGCGATGTTCCGCCCTGATGCTGACCGCAGACCTTACCGTGCAGGGTCAGCGCCATCGCGAGATCAAGAACGGCCTGTCCGTGCCGCCCAGGGTGACGCTGCGAAACCTGCTCGACATCGCCAGCAAGCCGCGCTGGGCGTGGAACGTACTCAAGGCGCCCAGCCGCTCGTTCGGCAACCTGGAGGGACGCATCGGCGGCGCGGACAGCCTGACCACGCTCGCGCAATGGATCGCCAGCCAGTTCGACCCCACGCTCAACTGGGACGACCTTGCGTGGATCCGTGAAGAGTGGCCGGGCAAGCTGATCGTGAAAGGCATCCTGGATCCGGAGGATGCGCGCCTCGCCGTACAGCACGGCGTCGATGCCATCGTGGTGTCCAATCACGGCGGACGACAACTCGATGGCGCCCCCGGCACCATCGACGTCCTGCCCGCGATCGTCGATGCCGTCCAGGGCCGCACGGAAGTGCTGTTCGACAGCGGCATCACCAGCGGCCAGGACCTGCTCAAGGCACTCGCGCTCGGCGCGCGCGCGGGGCTTATCGGCAAGGCGTTTCTCTATGGCCTGGGCGCCAACGGCCAGCAGGGCGTGACGCAGGCGATCGAACTGATCCGCCGCGAACTGAGCGTCAGCATGGCGCTGACCGGCCAGCGCGATGCCTCGCGCATTTCGCGCGACGTGATCTGGCGCGGCGCCTGACCCGTCGCTCCCTCGCCCCGCGGGAAGCGGGGCGGGTGAAACCTGCCTGACCGAGGCCACCGCAGGGCGTACCTCGTGCGCGGCCGAAGAGCTTCTTGGCGCCGCTCCACCGGCTTGTCGCGCACAGGGTGCGCTCCCACAACGGTGGTGGGCTGCTGCAACACGCGCGCGCATCGGGCGGGCGCCTCGTGACCGGCGGCGGCATGCCGACGGCGGTGCTTCGTAGGTTTATCGCGCACTGGGTGCGCTCCTACAGGACAGGGTGAGCGCACTGTGCGGGGCCGGCGGCGCTTTCTCCCTCTCCCCTTGTGGGAGAGGGTC
>NZ_BCPR01000037.1 GCF_016586165.1 Dyella sp. EPa41
AGTTTGCCGCGCAGATAGCGCAGGTTGGCGATCTCGAACGACTGGATCTCCACCGGCGCCTTCCGCGTATACGCATGCGCAGCGAGGATGGCCAGCACGCGGTCTTCCATCGGCAGGCCGGCCTTGTGGAAATAGGTGCCGTGCTTGATCTCGGGAATGATGCCGACCACGCGACCGCGCGTCGCCGATTCAGCGGCGACGAAATCGATGATCTCGTCCAGCGTGGGTATCTGGAACTGCCCGTCGTAAGCCGTACCGCGAAACTCGGGCAGGCGCTCGCGGGCGCGCAGCGTCTTCAGCTCGGCGAGGGTGAAGTCTTCGG
This sequence comes from Dyella sp. EPa41, assembly GCF_016586165.1. Taxonomy (GTDB): domain Bacteria; phylum Pseudomonadota; class Gammaproteobacteria; order Xanthomonadales; family Rhodanobacteraceae; genus Dyella. The sequence continues at coordinate 323 of NZ_BCPR01000037.1, forward strand.
TGAACCAGCCGCTCACCGGATGCCCGTCGATGGCCTTGGTGGTCTTGCGCGAGGCGAATTCGGGATGCTGCGCCACGTCGGTGGTGCCGCCGATCTCGTTCTCGTGGCGCGCCACCGGCACGCCGTCGCGCGTCATCACCAGGTCGGGCTCGATGAAGTCGGCGCCGTCTGCGATCGCCTTGCCGTAGGAGGCCAGCGTGTGTTCAGGACGCAGTGCACTGGCGCCGCGATGGCCGATCACCAGCACCTTCGGCGCCAGCGGCGCTTCGTTGGCCTGCACATGGCCCATGGACAGCACACCCACGACGAAGACAGCCCAGCTTAAACGAACTACGGCCATTGCCCACTCCCTTGCGATGCCTGCCTGGTGATCGCCCATCGTGAGCCGGCCGCATGTCGTTTCCTTGACATGGCCGAGGCGCCGTCGCGACACCGTCGGCATGCGAGCGCCGGCATGACTGTCGGCAGGGGCGTGACTTGCGGCCAATGGCGGGCTCGCTCGCGCTTGATAGTTTGCAGGAACCTACGACAGGACACGGATTCCATGTTCTCCCTACTCTTTGCCGCCCTGCTTGCCAGCGCCCCCGCCGCCACGGATTGCCACGTCGGCGCCTATCGCCTCGCCGATGGGCAATCGCTGGATATCGCGCCCAGCGACGAGGGCACCTTGCGCTGGCGGCGCATCGACGGCGCCAGCGGCAAGTTGCGCCGCGAGCATGACGACAGCTGGAAGAGCACGTTCGGCTGGACCGACCGGCCCGATGGCAAGGATGTGGTGTTCACCGACTGCGCCAAGGGCGACCTGACCTTCGGTGGCATGGCCGCCAAACGCATTCCGCTGGACGTGCGCGAGACGGTCTTCGCCGGCGACGGCGGCACGCGACTGGCGGGGCGGCTGATTCTTCCACCGGGCTCGGGCAAGGTGCCCATCGTGGTGCTGGTCCACGGATCGGAGCACGACTCGGCGCGCACCTGGGACGCCATGCAGCGGCAGTTGCCGGCGGAAGGCGTGGGCGCGTTCGTGTACGACAAGCGCGGTACCGGCGATTCGGCCGGCGAGTACACGCAGGACTACAGCGTGCTGGCGAACGACGCCGTGGCCGCCATGAACGCGGCCCGCAGGCTCGCCGGTGCGCGTGCGTCCCGCACGGGCTTCCGCGGCGGCTCGCAGGGCGGCTGGGTGGCGCCGCTGGCCGCGACACGCACCAAGGTGGACTTCGTGATCGTCGGCTACGGCCTCGCCATCTCGCCGCTGGAGGAAGACCGTGAAGCCGTGGCCTTCCAGCTGAAGCTGAAAGGCTATCACCAGTCGGTGATCGACAAGGCCTGGGAACTGTCCGACGCCATCGGCCTCATCCTTTCCAGCGGGCTGACGCAAGGCTTCGACCAGCTCGACGCGGCGCGCGCCAAATACAGCAAGGAGCCCTGGTACAAGGACGTGCGCGGCGACTTCAGCTATCTCGTGCTGCCCATGAGCGATGCGGACATCCGCGAGAAGGGCAAGGCGTACATGTTCCACACGCCGTGGCACTACGACTCCATGGCCGTGCTGCGCAAGCTGCACACGCCGCAGCTGTGGATGCTGGGTGGACTGGATATCGACGCGCCGAGCGGGGAAACGCTGCGCCGCCTGGCCTCGCTGCAGGCAGGCGGGCTTCCCGTCACCACCGCGGTGTTCCCGAAGGCCGAGCACGGCATGACGGAATTCGAAACCGATGCGAAAGGCGAGCGCGTCTCCACGCGTTACTCGGAAGGCTATATGCGCATGGCGATCGACTATGCGAAGGGTGTGTGGCATCCGCCGTATGGCGAGAGCCAGATAAAGCCCTCCCTGTAGGAGCGCACCCAGTGCGCGATGGGATCCCGCGAACCGCCCATGTCCGCGCGGGGATGCAAGGGCGAAAGGGAACACCCGCGCGCGATCGCAACCCTGCGATCGCGCACTGGGTGCGCTCCTACAACAGCTGAGCCGCCACCAGGCCATTGTGTGGGAGCGCACCCTGTGCGCGACGATGAGCTGCCCTCGGGCTGGCAAGGCCGGAGTCGGTAGACATCCGTCGACTGGGTCGTGCCCAGGCACCGCGGTCGCGCACAGGGTGCGCTCCCACAAGGTGGCGGGTGTGACGGGCTCAACGCTTTCCCGCACCCACCTGCTTCAGCCACGCCTCGTAAGTCGGCCGGTCCACCGGCATGCCATCGGTGTTGCAGCTTCCCAGCTTGCAGAGTTCGTCGCGAAGTAGCGGTGCGTGCTGCACGATCACGTGGAAGATCGCGTTCTGCTCCAGCTCGCCGTGGAACGCGGCGGCGCCCGGCCCGTTGGCGAAGATCGCCACGTCCTCGCCGCCATGCGTTTCCGCCTTCATCGGCAGGATGGCCTCCTGCATGTAGTCCGGATCGCTGGTCTTTGCCTTGCTGAGGTCGGGGCGACCCTTGGTGTTGTACGAGTAGTCGCGCGGATTGTGCGGGAAGCGCTTGCTGCCCTCGGGCTGCATGTCGCTGGCACCGGTGTAGCCCGGTCCGTTGGCGAAACCCAGCGTGGTGTACGGACGCCCCGCCGCATCGCGGGCGAGCCCGGCGCCGCCTTCCTCGTCGTAGCTGTCGGTGTGGCCCTGCACCAGGCCCAGGATATCGTTGCCGCGCCTGGGGTAGCCGGCGAAGGTCATGGTGTGGCTGTGATCGGCGGTGACCACGATCAACGTATTGCCAGGATCGGTATGCTGCAGCGCCGCCTGCACGGCATCGGCGAACGCGATGGTCTCATCCAGCGCGCGGTACGCGTTGCCACCGTGCAACGCATGATCGATGCGGCCACCCTCCACCATCAGGAAGAAGCCGTTCGGATTCTGCTTCAGCACGTCGATGGCGCGCGTGGTCATCTCGGCGAGGCTGGGCTCGTCCAGCTTGCCGGTGGTGCGCTCGTGCTCGTAGTTGAGATGCGAGGGATTGAACAGCCCGAGCAGGCGCGGTGTCTTCGCCGGATCCAGCGCCAGCAGCTGCTGGCGGTTCCACACATAAGCGCCATCCGGGTGATGCTGTTTCCACTCACCGATCAGGTCGCGGCCGTCCAGGCGCTGGCCGACCACGCCGCGTTCGACCGGATCGTCCTCGCCCGCGCGCATGAACTCGGTGCGGCCGCCGCCCAGGGCGACGGTAAGTCCGCCGGCAGCGGGGAAATCGACCAGCTGCGCGGCGAAATCCTTGCAGCCCTGCGCCTTGGCATCGGCGGTGAGGTCGGCATCCACTTCCCAGTTGCGCTCGGGCAGATGACCGTAGGTCGCCGCTGGCGTGGCATGCGTGATGCGCGTGGTGGTGATCGCGCCCGTGCCCATGCCCGCGGCGGCGGCGAGTTCCAGCGTGCTCACCAGCTCCTGCCCATGCGTGGCGGCGCAGTCCTGGCGACGCGGCACCTGCGATACGCCGATGAAACCTGCGCGCGTCTTCACGCCGCTCATGATGGCGGTCATGGTGCCGGCCGAGTCGGGCGTCTGCTGGTCGGTCTCGTAGGTGCGGCTCAAGGCGCTGAACGGAAAACGCTCGAAGCTCAGGCGGTAGCTCTCGCCGTCCAGGCCCTGGCGTTGTCCCGCGCGTACATGTGCCGCGGCGATGGTGGGCAGGCTCATGCCATCGCCAAGGAAGACGATGACGTTCCTGGCGTGCTGCCCACCAGTGTTCGCTTGCGCGGCGAGCTGCGCAGCCGCGGCCGCGCCGTTGCGGAACCACCACTGCGGGGTTTCGCCGCCGGGCCGCTGGATAGCCGGTACGTCGATGACGGTGGCGTGCACGGCGGGCGGCGCGACGGCCTGGCTGGCACAGGCGGTGATCAGCGGAAACGAAGCCAGCAACAGCACGCGTGGCGCGCGCAGCGACGGAAACGGCATGGGCAATCCCTTGGTGACAGGCCAATCGCGCATGATAGTCGCGTCGCAAGAAATTGCCGTGACACGCCGGGCCCGGCCTTCGATGCTAGCCTCATGGCATGACCTGCCGCGCATTGCTCGCGTCCCTGTTCGGACTGGCCTCCTGCATGGCCGTGGCCGGCGATGCCACGGGCGACGTCACCGGCCTGCATCGGGACATGGTGTTCGACCAGTACCCCGATTTCGCCACCAGCTCCCAGCTTATCCGTCGACTGGTGAGCCCCCTCAACGGCCAGCGCATCCGGCAACAGGCCCATGCGACCGGCATCACCATCCGCGAACAGCCGATCGATCTTTCGAAGGAGCGCTTCACCGTCTACGTGCCCACGCATGCGCCACCGGAAGGTTACGCGCTGATGGTGTTCGTGCCACCCTGGGACGAAGCGCGCATTCCGCTCACCTGGATTCCCGTGCTGGAGCGGCGCGGCATCGTGCTTGTCACCGCCGCCGAATCCGGCAACGACGAGGATGTGCTCGATCGTCGCGAGCCACTGGCGTTGCTCGGTGCCGCCAACGCGATGTCGCGTTACCACATCGACCCACGGCGGGTGTTCATCGGCGGTTTTTCCGGCGGCTCGCGCGTGGCGCTGCGCCTGGCGCTCGGCTATGCGGACCTGTTCCACGGCGTGCTGCTCGACGCCGGCAGCGACGTGCTCGGCCAGCAGGTGCCGCTGCCGCCGCGCGACCTGCTCGAACAGTTCCAGGCATCGACCCGGGTGGTCTACCTCACGGGCGCCACCGACACCGCGCGCCAGCAAGCCGATCGACAAAGCCGCCAGTCGCTGAAGCAGTGGTGCATCACCGACATCGACGCGCGGACCATACCGTGGACCGGCCACGAGATCGCCGATCCGTCGGCGTTCGACCGCGCGCTGGAATCACTGGAGCGCCATGTTGCGGACGACGCGACGCCCCTCACGGCGTGCCGTGCGCGCATGGACAAGGAACTCGGCGAACAACTGGACGCAGTCGAGGCCTCGCTGGCGCGCGGTGACGGCAACCACGCGCGCACCCAATTGCAGGATATCGACCTGCGCTTCGGTGGATTGGCCGCGCCGCGTAGCGTCGAGCTGGCGTCGCGGCTCGACGCCGCGACGTCCAGGTGACCACGCATCCGGCTCAGCGCGTGCCGTCGAAGACCGGCGTGCCCTGCGGGCTCCAATGGAACGGCTCGATATATGGCGCGCGGCGCGCGGTGCACTTCCAGTCCGGGCCACCGTTGGCGTGATAGATGATCCAGTCCTGCCCATCCGGCGCCTTGAAGAACCCGTTGTGTCCCGTGGCATACACGCCGCGCTCCGCCGAGCCATGCAGCACCGGCGCTGGCGACTTGCGCCACGAGGAAGGGTCCAGCAAGTTGCCGTCGCCATGGGCTTCGAGCAGGCCCAGCGCATAGTCGTCGGACCAGCACGCGCTTGCCGAATAGCTGAGGAACACCTTGCCGCCAGGGCCCTTGAGGAACTCGGGCCCTTCGAGGATCTTGCGGCCGCCCTGCATTTCCCATGCATACGTGGGATGCGCGATGTCCACCTGCGGCTCGCCCAGTGTCCACGGGTTGCTCATCGGCGCGATGACCAGGTCGCTGTGATCCCCCACGTAGGCGGAATACACGAAGTAGCGCTTGCCGCCGTGGTCGAACACCGTGCCGTCGATGCCCGACAGGTGCGTCTTCAGCATGCCCTTGTCGATCCATTCGCCCTGCGTGGGGTCGGCCGAGGCGTTCTCCAGCACGAAGACGTGGCGATGCGCATCATCCCGTGTGTGCCTTGTCCACGGCCGTGTAGTACAGGTACCACTTGCCGTCGAGGTAGTGCAGCTCGGGGGCCCACACGGACGCGGAGTTGGGACCTTGCGCGGGCGCACGCCACACGATCACCGGCCTGGCCTCGCCCAGGCGCGCGAGGTCGGTGGTCTTCCACAGCGAAATGCGATCGCCCTGGGTGTTGGTGTAGTAGTAGACGCCATCGCGCTGCGCCACCCACGGATCAGGGCCCGAAGGCAGCAGCGGACCCTGCGGTTTGGCAGCCGCCGCGAATGCCGGGGCAGCCACGACGAGGCAAGCCAGTGCAAACGCTGTTCGCATGGCGCGCATCACGACTTGCCCGCCGGTGCCTGGCCGTCCACCTGAAGGTAGTCGACGTCGAGCACGTGTTCGCCGCCATCGACATCGATGGTGTTGAAGCCCGGCAGCAGGTTCGCCTGCACGCTGATCTCGTGCCAGCTGTCCGGCGTGTCACCCGCGCGCGGCGTGGCGATGCGCGCACCGTTGACCACCAACGCGGGCTGCGCCGCGAGACCGAGATCGGCATAGCGCAGGGTGAGCGCATGCGTGCCACCCGTGCTGTTGACCACGAAGCGCAGCCGCGCCTGCGGACCCGCACCCAGGCGCGCCTTGCGCAGGTTGGAAGCCTTGGGATCGGGCACCGCCACCGCACCGGTAAACGACGCATCCTCCGCTTCATAGCGGTCGAAGCGCAGCGTCGCCGCGCGATAGAGGATCTCGTTGCGCGAGGCATGCGTCGGCGCGTCGGCCACCGACGAACTGGTGACGTGCAGCAGGCTGCCGTCGTCGCGCAGCAGGAGCTCCTGCGTCCAGCCGGCGTGGATGTTGCCGGTGATCTTCTGCACCGGCGCGCGCACTTCCCACCAGGGGCCGCGGCCCGAGGCATTGTTCCAGTACAGCGTGCGGCCACCTTCGTCGCCACCGCCGCCGGCGCGCTGCGCCGAAACGACGATCACGCCTTCGGGCCCGCCCAGCGGGAACCAGCGCACCACCGGGCAGGCGGCGGGCCAGAAGCCCGACAGCGTCATCACCGGTTCGCCATGCCGTTGCGGATCGCCCCAGTCGAGGCCGTCGCGACTGAACTTGATGAACACCTGGCCGTTGTCGGGACCGTCGATGTTCTCGTAGGTCATCGCATAACGCTTGTCGGGCAGGCGCGTGACGATGGCCATGCCGGGACGCTGCACGCCGCCGGGAATCGCCACGTCGCGTACTTCCTGTTCCCAGTGCCGGCCGCCGTCATTGGAGACCTTGTGCGCCAGCAGCTGGTTGTAGCCCTCGGCCTTGTGCTGCTCGGTGGAGTAATAGGCCACCAGGCGGCCGTCGTCGAGCACGTGGATGTTGGACTCCCACACGCCCTTGTTGTCCTTGTCTTCCGGTCGCCCGCCACCCTTCACGATGGAGCTGCGGTAACGCCAGGTCTTGCCGCCGTCCTGCGATACGTACACCTGCAGGTCTTCGGTGACCACGTGGCCCTTCGCATCGTTGCCGGTCGCGTTGGCCGACAGCACCAGCGTGCCCGCCGGCAGATCGCCCGCCGCGCGCTCCAGCTCGGTGATATGCGGCTGCCAGCGCAGCTGCCAGTTCCGATCCGAGGCATGCGCCTGGTCGGTGACGTTCATCAGGAAATGCCAGGTATCGCCGCGGTCGCGGCTTTCCCACAAGGGGATGCCGCCCATGCCGTCCTGCTCGAACACCATCAGCAGGCGGCCACGATCCTGCGCCGGGCCATGCTCCACGCGCGCGATGGACACGTAACCTGTGCCATCGGCCAGGCGCGTGCCCTGCGCCTGCCTGGGCGCATCCTGGGCATGCGCGGCACAGGCCAGCGAAACAGCCAGCACCAGCGTGGCCAGCGGCGTTGTTGCGATCTTCATGCGTGCTCCTCGGTGTCGACGCAGGCGCCCTGCCCTCCAAAAAAAACTGGCGGAACGACGGCGTTGCCAACCGTCGCCCGCCAAGTGGGAGAGAGCGTTACATCTTGAAGCGGACGCCCAGGCCGTAGGTGCGGTCCTGGTAGCGCACGTCGCGCGGACGGGTGTTGCCGTCACCCCAGTACTGGTGCAGGTCCGCGCCAAGGATGTTGGTCGCGTTGAACACCACGGTGAAGTACTGGTTGATGTCGTAGCCGAGCGAGAAGTCCACCTGGTTGGCCGGCTTGATCTCGTCGTTCACGCCCGCCACGGTCGGCTGGTTGAAGCCATCGATGAAGCGGCTGCGGTAGTTGTAGGCAAGACGCGCGGACCAGCCGTACTTTTCATACATCAGCACCGCGTTGCCGTTGTTCTTCGACACGTTCTGCAGCGGCGAGGTGACCACCGGGCCGCCGATGTACTGCGGCGAACGGGTGGAGCCGTCGATGTAGGTGTAGTTGAGCTGCGCGCCCAGGCCGTTGAAGGGTTCCGGCAGGAAGTCGAAGAACTGCTGGTACGCGAATTCACCGCCAAACAGGTGGCCCGAGCCCGCGCTCTGCGGCGAGTTGAGCTGGTATGGCTGGCCACCGATGGTCACGTCCGTCACGTAGTTCTGGATGTAGCCGTTGATGTCGCGGTAGAACAGGCCGCCGCTGATGTAGCTGGCCGGCGCGAAGTACCACTCCAGCGAAGCGTCGTAGTTGTTCGACTTGATCGGCTTCAGGTCCGGGTTGCCGCTGCTGGCGACGCCGGCCCGGTTGATGGTGCCCGGGTTGAGCGACAACGACGGGTTGAGCTGGCCGAAGCCCGGGTAGGTGAGCGTCTTGGCCGCCACCAGTCGCAGCTGCAGGTTGTCCTTGATGTGCAGGTTGAAGCTGGCGTTCGGCAGGTACACCGGCGAGCTGGTGTTCGCCGACAGCGGCGTGTAGATGTTGGTCGAGGCGTCATACGAGAACGCATCGAGGTTGCGCTTCACGCGTTCGATGCGCATGCCCAGCAGGCCGTCGTACGGCAGCCCGAACATCTCGTTGCCGTAGGCGAACTGGAAATAGCCCGAGTACGACTTCTCGTCGATCTGGTAGTAACGACCCGGGTTTACCGGCGCCAGGCCCGTCGGCAGGCCGTAGAGCGTGCGGATCGCGTCGGCGTTGTTGACGAGGAAGTTGTAGCAGCCGCTCAACCAGGTGGCCGGGATCGCATCGGTACTCGGCTGGTTGCAGAAGTAGCCGTTAGGGAAGCGCGCGATCACCTGGTTGGCCGGATTCGGGTTGGCCGAGATGGCGCCCGTGCCGCCTGGCGGCGGCGTGGACACTTCCACGCTGCCCGTGTACTCGGCCTTGTGGTCCGAATAGCGCAGGCCGAAATCCACGTACTGGAAGAAGCTGCCGTTGAGGTCGTAGGTGCCGTCGCCGCGCCAGGCGGTCTGCGTGCCGCGCTGGTTGTTCCAGGTCTGGAACAGGCCGTTGAGGTAGTACTGCGACGGATCGTTGGCCGGGTTGCCCGCGAGCGCCCAGCTGTTGCCGCCGTTCCACACCGTGGTCACCGGCGCCTTAAGGAAGGTGTCGACGATGAAGGTCTGGTCATGGAACGAGCTGGAGTTGAACGACAGGTCGGTGGACAGGTTCAGGCGGTCGCCGTGCCACTTCGCGCCGATCGAGTTCTGGATGTCGTGGCCCCACTGCTGGTGCGCCTGCGTGCTGGTGGCCGCATAGGTGTTGCCGGTCCAGCTGCCGCTGGTGGCGTCGCAGATGGTCTGGCCCTGGTACGGCGAACCGGTCAGCTGGTTGGCGTAGCAATGGTTGCCCACGGTCACCGAGGTCGGATCGACCGAACCCACCGGGAAACTGAAGTAGAACGGCTGGTTGTAGCTGTCCGAATCCCAGTCGTAGAGGCCTTCGACGTAGACCTCGGTGCTGTCGTTGGGCTTCCACTGCAACGCGTAGTTGAACTCCTGGCGCGTACGGTCGCCGATGTTGTAGTCGGCGCCGAAGCCGTTGGGCATGGAGATGAGGTTGCCGTCACCCGTGCGGATCGGCGTGCCGTTGGCGCCGGTCAGCACCTTCGGGAAGTCGTTCCACACGGCGTTGTAGGCGTAGTGCTGCTTGTCGTAGCCCACGTTCACCAGGGCGCCGAACTCGCCGATGTCGGTCTTCCAGCGATCACTGAGCAGCAGGCTGCCGTTGGGATCATTGTGGTCGCCGTACTTGCTGTGCGTTTCGGTGAAGGTGGCGGCCGCCTTGGGGCCGTCGAAATCGAACGGACGATAGAGCTGCATGTCCACCAGGCCGGCGATGCCACCGGTCGGCAGGCTGGCCTCGCTGGTCTTGTAGACCTGCACGGTCTTCACCGCCGTCGCCGGCAGGTTCTGGAACGCGAACGAACGACCCACGCCGCTGAAGATCTCGCGGCCGTTCAAGGTGGTGATGACATTGGGCAGGCCGCGGATCACCACCGAGTTGGTCTCGCCCTGGAAACCCTGCGCGATCTGCACGCCGGTGATGCGCTGCATGGCGTCGGCCACGCTGTTGTCCGGCAGCTTGCCGATGTCTTCGGCGACGATCGAGTCGACGATCATGCGCGAGTCCTGCTTGATCGACTGTGCGCTCTGCAAGCTTTCGCGCAGCGGCGTCACCACCACGCCGGAGAGGTTCACGGCGTTCTGCGTGGACGCTTCGGTGCCGCTGGTGCCCGGCTTTTTCTGCGCGCCGGACTGGTTGGCCTGTGCGTCGGCGGACTGCGCGTCGGTGGTCTGCTGCTGGTCGGCCGGCGCCGGCGTCGGCGCGTCGGCCGCGTGGGCGGTGGCGAAGGCCGCGGCGATCATCGTCGCGAGCAGGGTCATGGGAATGCGATGGCGATACATGGGTGAAGCCTCCCCTCAGAGGTCGGTCGTGTGCCGCCGGTTGGGCCGGCAGCTGTCGTTGTGCGATGCCGTTGTGGGACGGCAAATGGATAAGGCGTGCATCACTGCGTCTTGCTGGTGGCCTGCGCGGGAACCATCACCGCTTCCGCAGGCACTACGCCGCGCGGCGCGTGGGACAGCGCGCGGAGAATCTCGGCTTCGCGTTGGCGATAGGGCGTGCCATCGCCATGCAACAGGTCGTGGAACCACAGCGTCGGTGGCTGCTGCGTGTACGGGCGCAGCCAGGAATCCCACGGCATGATGGTCTGCGACCTGCCCTCCACGAAGCCCCAGTTCACCATGCCGACATCGAGCTTCTTGGCCAGCGGCAATACGCCGTCGATGGTCGAGCCCGCGCCGCGCGCCATGTATTCGGTGCAGATCAACGGACGTCCGTAACCCTTAAGCTGCCGCACGCGACTGGCGAACTCTTCCGGCCAGCCGTAGTTGTGGAAGCTGATCACGTCGGACTGCTCGAGCTGGGTGCGTTCCACCGCATTGAGCTTGGACGGATCGGACCAGTCGTCGTCATGCCACACGCCGCTGGTGAGCGGCTGCATCGGCGACGCGCTGCGCGCCCAGGTGAATACCTGCGGCAGCAGCTTGGCGACCAGCGCCACCTTGTCCTTCGGCTCCTTGGGATCGTAGTTGCCGCCACCCGGGTTGTCCGGTTCGTTCCACACGTCCCAGGCGAGGACGCGGTTGTCCTTGCCGAAGCTGCCGACGATGTCCTTCACGTACCGCTCGAATCGCGGGTACTGGCTCGGATCGGTCATCGCCACGCCGGGGCTCTGCACCCAGCCGGAGTTGTGCACGCCGGGGATCGGCGGACGCTGCGGACCCAGCTTCGGCTCCGGATCCCAGCACGAATCGAACAGCACGAAGATCGGCTTGATGTCGTGCTTGGCCGCGATCGCGAGGAAACGATCGATGCGCTGCTTGAACCCGGCCGGATCCTGCTGCCACAGCAGGTCGTGCAGGAACACGCGCATGGTGTTCATGCCCAGCTTCTGCGCCCAGCCAAGCTCCAGGTCGATGCGCGCGGCGTCGAACGTGTCGGCCTGCCACATCTCCAGCTCGTTGATGGCGTTTGCCGGTACGTAGTTGCTGCCCAGCGTCCACGACTGCTTGTCGTACCAGGCCTTGGCTTCGGCCGGCGTCCAGCGACCGGAGGCTTCGCGCGCCTGCGTCGGCGCGGCGAATGTTGCCGCCAGTCCCATCGCCATGGCCAGTAGTGCGTACTTCATAGCTCTCCTTCTTGGATCGCGCGGTCCTCCGCGCGAAGCATGGTTTGACGCCTGGCTGCGCTGTCGCGAGACAAAGCGGCCCCGTGAGCGCCCTCGCGGGCGCCCTTGCGTCGGTGACTCGGTGCGTCAGCGCGCTCCGCGCGCCGATTCGGTGGTGAACTCGTACACGATCAGGTTGCGGTACTCATGACCCGGCTCCAGCCGGGCCGAACCGAACGACGCCTGGTTCGGCGTGTCCGGGTAAAGCTGCGGTTCCAGCACGAAGGCGTCGCCCTGGCGATAGACGTGGCCGCCGGTGCCGACGGTGGTGCCGTCGAGGAAATTGCCCGAATAGAACTGCAGGCCCGGCTTGGCCGACTTCAACGTCATCACGCGGCCCGACGCCGGGTCTTCCACCCGCGCGACCACCCGCGGTGTCGTTGCTTCTTCGCGGCTGATCACCCAGTTGTGGTCGTAGCCGCGGCCGTTGAGCAGCTGCGGATCGTTGCTGCGGATGTCGCGGCCAATCGGCTTGCCCTGGCGGAAATCGAACGGCGTGCCATCGACCTTGCGGATCTCGCCGGTGGGGATGGAACCCGCGTCCACCGGCAGGTACGCATCGCCGGCGATGGTGAGGCGCTCGTCCATCACGCTGCCCGAGCCTTCGCCGGAGAGATTCCAGTAGGCGTGGTTGCTGAGGTTCACGATGGTCGTCTTGCTGGTGGTGGCGCGATAGTCGATGGCGAGGCGGTTGTCCTCGTCCAGCGTGTAGGTAGCGCTGACCTTCAGCTCGCCCGGGTAACCCATGTCGCCGTCGGGGCTCACGTAGCTCAGCGTCACGCTGGCCTTGCCGGCGTCGTGCTTCACTTCGCCGACGGTCCACAGCACCTTGTCGAAGCCGCGCGTGCCGCCGTGCAGCGAATTGGCGCCGTCATTGACGGGCACGCTGTACGGCTTGCCGTCGAGCACGAAGTGTCCCTTGGCGATACGGTTCGCATAGCGGCCCACCGTGGCGCCGAAGTACTGGGGCTTGCTCAGGTAGCCGTCCAGCGATGCGTAGCCGAGCGCGATGTTCGCGACGTGGCCGTTGCGGTCGGCCACTTCGAGCGACTGCAGGCTGGCGCCCAGCGCGATGATGCGCGCCCTGGTGCCATGGGTGTTGCTCAACACCACCGCATCGACGTGCCTGCCGTCGGGCGTGGTGCCGAATGTTTCGCGCCTGGCGTCAGTCGCCGCGTGTGCCGCGGACAACGTCGCCAGCCAGAGAATCGAAGCCATCAAACCTGCACGCTGCATGTCCCCAGCATCCCCTTCGATGTATCACGAGTGGCGGCATGCAATCACATTGTATGATTATCGTGCAAGTGTTCCTGGTCACCGGAATTTTCCTTTGTGCGATGCGGCATTGCGGACACTGGCATGATCAACGGTCCGCCACGACGCGGTTTTCGTGCGGTGAACCGGAAACACGGGCGTCATGTCCGCTGGCGATCCAGGCAGGAAGTTTCTGCATTGCGTCATGGCGCGTTTGGATCGCGAACCGCCATGTCGGCGTGTCCGCACGAAGAAACGATGCAAAACAGCTTGGCAGGCGCCGAGCAACTTGCTTATAGTCCGTTTGTATGACAAATGATTCGGGCGCCGATCATCGCCCGCGCACGTACGGGCGCATGTCGCCAGAACCGGGGGTCAGAGGATTTCATGAAGAAGCCGATCGCAGTTCGCAGCCTGTACGGGCATGTCATGCACGAACTGGGGCAGCGCATCGTCAGCGGCAAGGTGAAGCCCGGCGAGATCCTGCCGCGCGAAGAGACCCTGGCCGAGAGCCTGCAGGTCAGCCGCACCGCATTGCGCGAGGCGCTCAAGGTGCTTTCCGCCAAGGGACTGATCGAGTCGCGCACGGGCGTCGGCGCGCGCGTGCTGGAAGAGCGCTACTGGAACCAGCTCGACGCCGACGTGCTCGCCTGGCGCTGCGCCTCCATGCCGACCGATGACTTCGTCGACAAGCTGGTGGAGATGCGCGAGATCATCGAACCCGCCGCCGCCGCCGCTGCCGCGCGCCGGCGCACCGCGCCGCAGCTGGCCGCGATCGAAGAAGCCTACAACGCGATGGACGCCGCGCAGACGCTGGACGAGTGGTCGCACGCCGACCTTTTGTTCCATGACGCCGTGCTGCACGCCACCGGCAATGAACTGATGCAGTCGCTGTTCTCGGTGATCGAAACCGCGCTCGGCACGTTCTTCACGCTGTCGGCGCGCAATGCCGGCAACTTCAAGTATTCGCTGCCGTACCACCAGAAGGTGCTCGAGGCGATCCGCCGCAAGCAGCCGGAAGTGGCGCGCAAGACCATGCAGAGCATGATCGTGGACTCGCACACCAACCTGCAGCGCAGTCGCAGCAGCCGTACCCGCAAGAAGGCCAGCGCGTGACGACGTCGCTCATCGGCCTCGACTGGGGCAGCACGCACCTGCGTGCCTACCGCTACGACGCCCAGGGAGAGGTCGAGGAGAAACGCGCGTTTGCGCATGGCATCCGGCGCCTGCCCGAGGGCGGTTTCGCCGAAGCCTTCGCGCAGGCCGTGCAGCATTGGCCCGACGTGCCCGTGCTGGCATGCGGCATGGTCGGCAGCCGCAACGGCTGGCGGGAGGTGCCGTATCTCGATACGCCCACCAGTGTCGACCGGCTCGCCGGCGCGCTGGCGCGGCTTGAGACACCGGGCGGCCGCCGCGTCCACCTGGTGCCGGGCCTGCGTGATCCGCAGCGGCCGGACGTGATGCGCGGCGAAGAAACCCAGGTGGCCGGCGCGCTCGCCGCCACGCCCTCGATCGGGCAACGCGGCTGCCTGCTGCTGCCCGGCACGCACAGCAAATGGGTGTCGCTGCGCGACGGGGCGGTCACCGGCTTCGCGACGGTCATGACGGGCGAGTTGTATGGCGTGCTGCTGCAGCATTCGATCCTCGGCGCCCAACTGCCTGAAAGCGGCGACGACGAGCAGGCGTTCCATGGCGGCGTGGTCTGCGCGCGCGACAGCGGCGCCGCCGGCGCGTTGTCACGCGTGTTTTCGGCGCGCGCGCTGATGCTCGACGGCGTGCTGCCGCCCTCTTCGGTGGCCGACTACCTGTCGGGCCTGCTGATCGGCGATGAGCTGCGCATCGCGCTCGCCGCCGGCTGGGCCGACCCGCTCACGCCGACACGGATGGTGGGCGAAGGCGCGCTGTGCGAACGCTATCTGAAAGCCGCCGCCATCTTCGGCATCGACATCGATGCGGCTCCCGACAACACCACGGCACTAGGCCTCTGGCGCATCGCCGCCGCGGCCGGCCTGGTTTCCCCTCTCGCAGCGGCATGACCCCATGAAAGCCTGGCTTGAACCCCTCCCCCTTGTTGCGATCCTGCGCGGACTCACGCCCGACGAATCCGTCGATGTCGGCCGCGCGCTCGTCGGCGCGGGCTTCCGCATGCTGGAAGTGCCGCTCAATTCACCGCAGCCGTTCGCCAGCATCCGCCGCCTGGTCGACGCGCTGGGCGATGACTATCTCGTCGGCGCCGGCACCGTGCTCGATCCGGTCAAGGTCAAGGACGTTGCGGACGCGGGCGGTCGACTGGTGGTGATGCCGCATGCCGACGTCGCCGTGATCCGTGCTGCCAAGCAGGCGGGCCTCTATTGCGTGCCCGGCGTCGCCACGCCCACCGAAGCCTTCGCCGCGCTGGCCGCCGGGGCCGATGCGCTGAAACTCTTCCCTGCCGAACAGGCCAGCCCGGCCGGGCTGAAGGCATGGCGCGCCGTGTTGCCCGCGGGCACCGCCGTGCTCCCCGTCGGCGGCATCTCGCCGGACAACATGACGACCTGGCTCGCCGCCGGTGCGACCGGTTTCGGCATCGGTTCTTCCCTCTACGCGCCCGGCCGGCCGGCCGGCGACGTTGCCGTCCGCGCGCGCGAGTTCGCCGACGCGTGGCAGCGTCACCTCGCTTCACAAGGATCGCCTGCATGAAGATCACCCGCCTCACCACCTACATCGTTCCCCCGCGCTGGCTGTTCCTTCGCATCGAAACCGATGCCGGCATCGTCGGCTGGGGCGAACCGATCGTGGAAGGCCGCGCGCATACCGTGGCGGCCGCCGTGGAGGAGCTTTCCGACTACCTGGTCGGCAAGGATCCGCGCCACATCGAAGACCTGTGGAGCGTGATGTACCGCGGCGGCTTCTATCGCGGCGGACCGGTGCTGATGAGCGCGATCGCCGGCATCGACCAGGCGTTGTGGGACATCAAGGGCAAGGACCTGGGCCAGCCCGTGCACCAGTTGCTTGGCGGACCGGTGCGCGATCGCATCCGCGTGTACTCGTGGATCGGCGGCGACCGGCCTGCCGACACGGCACGCCAGGCAAGGGATGCCGTAGCCCGCGGCTTCACCGCCGTGAAGATGAATGCGACGGAAGAGCTGCAGTATGTCGACACCTACGACAAGGTCGAGCAGGTCATCGCCAACGTGCAGGCCATCCGCGAGGCGGTGGGCCCGCATGTCGGCATCGGCCTCGATTTCCACGGCCGCGTGCACAAGCCGATGGCCAAGGTGCTGATGCGCGAGCTCGCGCCGTTCAAGCTGATGTTCATCGAAGAGCCGGTGCTGTCCGATCACCTGGAAGCGCTGCCGGAACTCGCCGCCATCTCGCCCGCGCCCATCGCGCTCGGCGAGCGCCTGTACACGCGCTACGACTTCAAGCGCGTGCTGCAGATGGGCGGCGTGGACATCATCCAGCCCGATCCCTCGCACTCCGGCGGCATCACCGAAACGCGCAAGATCGCCGCGATGGCCGAAGCCTACGACGTGGCGCTCGCGCTGCATTGCCCGCTGGGGCCGATCGCGCTGGCGGCGAACCTGCAGCTCGATGCGGTCTGCCACAACGCCTTCATCCAGGAACAGAGCCTGGGCATCCACTACAACGCGGGCAACGACCTGCTCGACTACGTGCATGACCGCAGCGTGTTCGCCTACAACGACGGCTTCGTGACGATTCCCGGCGGCCCCGGCCTCGGCATCTCGGTCAACGAGGAATACGTCGCCGAGCGCGCGGCCGTGGGCCATCGCTGGCGCAACCCGATCTGGCGCCACGCCGACGGCAGCGTGGCGGAATGGTGAGATGAGATTCGCCACTTATCCCAGCCTGGTCGACCGCCACGTGTTCATCAGCGGTGGCGCGACCGGCATCGGCGCCGCCTTCGTCGAGCACTTCGCGCAGCAGGGTGCGCGCGTATCGTTCGTCGACATCGATCGCGCGAGCGGCGAGCAGCTGGCGGAAAGCCTCGCCCAGGCGAAGCATCGCCCACTATTCCTGCCATGCGACGTCACCGATCTCGCGGCGCTGGAGGCGTCCATCGATGACGCGCGCGACACGCACGGCCCGATCGGCGTGCTGGTGAACAACGCCGCGAACGATGTTCGCCACACCTTCGGGCAGACCACGGCGGCGGAATTCGACCGCAATATCGCCATCAACCTGCGTCACCAGTACTTCGCCACGCAGGCCGTGCGCGAGGACATGCGTGCGCTGGGCGGCGGTTCGGTGATCTGCCTGGGTTCCACCGGCTGGATGAAGAAAAACGCCGGCTATCCGATGTATGCGATGGCCAAGGCCGCCGTGCACGGGCTGGTGAACGGCCTCGCGCGCGAACTCGGCCACGACCGCATCCGCATCAATGCGCTGGTGCCCGGCTGGGTGATCACCGAAAAGCAGCGCCGCCTGTGGCTGGACGCGGATGGCGAGGCGGAGATCGCGCGCGTGCAGTGCCTGCCGGGCTACCTGATGGCGGACGATCTCGCGCGCGCCGCGCTGTTCCTCGCCGCCGACGACAGCCGCATGTGCACGGGACAGGCTTTCATCGTCGACGGTGGCTGGGTATGAACATGCGCGCCACGGTCGCGATGCAGGTGCACAACACGCTGGGCGAAGGCGTGCTGTGGTGCGACCGCGGACAAGTGCTTTACTGGACCGACATCCACGCCTCCACGCTGTGGCGCTATCGGCCGCACGACGGCGCGCTGCACCAGTGGAGCATGCCTGAGCGACTGGCCTGCTTCGCGCTGTGCGAAGCGGACGGCTGGCTGCTGCTCGGGCTCGCTACGCGACTGGCCTTCTTCCATCCGGCCAGCCGTCGGCTGGTGCCGATCATGGAGGTCGAAGCCGGGCTGCCCACGCGACTCAACGACGGCGCCTGCGATCGCCAGGGGCGCTTCGTGTTCGGCACGCTGCACGAGCCGCCCGATGACGGACCGAAGCAACCCATCGGCGGCTTTCATCGCCTCAACCACGATCTGTCGCTGGAACGCCTGCCGCTGCCCGGCGTGGCGATCAGCAACAGCGTCGCCTTCAGCCCCGACGGCGACCTCATGTATTTCTGCGATTCGCTCACGCGCACCATCCAATGCTGCGACTACGGCGACGGGGTTTCCGACGTGCGCACGTTCATCGCGCTGGATGACCCGCGCGGCGAGCCGGATGGTTCGGCGGTGGACGCCGAGGGTGCGCTGTGGAACGCGCAGTGGGGCCTCGGCCGGGTGGTGCGTTACACCAGCGACGGCCGCATGGATCGCTGCATCGACGTGGCGGCTTCGCAACCGACGCGTCCCGCCTTCGGCGGCACCCATCTTTCGACGCTCTACATCACCAGTGCGCGCGATGGCCTCGACGAAGCCGCGCTCGCCAGCCAACCGTATGCCGGCGCGCTGTTTGCCGTGCACTCGGACTTCGGCGGATTGCCCGAGCCGCGTTTTCCCGGGCCGCCGCCACACGTCATCGCTGCCGCGTAGGGATCGCGGCCCACCCATGCCCACAGGGGCCACACCATCGCCAGCGGGGGAGTCTCACCCATGAATGCCCAAGCCATCGCGCCATCCTCGGCGCAATCCAAGGCCACCGTCGTCTTCGTCTGCATACTCGCGGCGTTGGCGGGCCTCATGTTCGGCCTCGATGTCGGCGTGATCTCCGGCGCCACGCAGTTCATCCAGGCCGAGTACAAGGTGAGCGACCACACCATCGAGTGGATCGTGAGCGCCATGATGTTCGGCGCCGCCGCGGGCGCCCTGGCGGCCAGCTGGCTGTCGGGCCACCTCGGTCGCAAGCGTTCGCTGGTACTGGGCGCCGTGCTGTTCGTCATCGGCTCGCTGCTATCGGGCATGGCATGGTCGCCGGAGACGCTGATCGCCTCCCGCGTCGTGCTGGGCATGGCCATCGGCATCGCGTCCTTCACGGCACCGCTGTACCTGGCCGAGGTCGCGCCCGAATACATCCGCGGCGCCATGATTTCCACGTATCAGCTGATGATCACCATCGGTATCCTGGTGGCGTTTCTTTCCGATACGGCCTTCAGTTACAGCGGTGCCTGGCGCTGGATGCTCGGCATCATCGCGGTTCCGGGCGCGTTGTTCCTGCTGGGCGTGCTGTTTCTTCCCGACAGCCCGCGCTGGCTGCTGATGCGCGGTCGCCGGCAGGAGGCCATCGACGTGCTGCAGCGCCTGCGTGGTGACAGCGACGTCGTGTCGCGCGAAATCGCCGACATCGACGAGCAGCTGAAGACGCCGCAGCGCGGCTGGCACATGTTCCTGGAGAACCGCAACTTCCGCCGTTCAGTATGGCTGGGCGTGCTGCTGCAGCTGATGCAGCAGTTCACCGGCATGAACGTGGTGATGTACTACGCGCCGCGCATCTTCCAGGTGATGGGTTACGACACGGCCGCGCAGATGTGGTTCACCGCGCTGGTGGGCCTGACCAACGTGCTTGCCACGTTCATCGCCATCGCACTGATCGACCGCTGGGGCCGCAAGCCCATCCTCTACACCGGCTTTACCGTGATGGCCGTCGGCCTCGCCGTGGTGGGCCTGATGATGCACAACGGCATCCACGACCAGGGCACGCAGATCTTCACCGTGGCGATGCTGCTGATGTTCATCGTCGGCTTTGCCATGTCGGCCGGCCCGCTGATCTGGACGCTGTGCTCGGAAATCCAGCCGCTCAAGGGCCGCGACTTCGGCATCGGCTGCTCCACCTTTACCAACTGGGCCTGCAATTACCTCGTGGGCATCAGCTTCCTGAGCCTGCTCAACGGCATCGGCAACGCCAATACGTTCTGGCTGTATGCCGGGCTCAATGCGGTGTTCATCGTACTTACCTTCTGGCTCGTGCCCGAGACCAAGGGCGTCACGCTGGAACAGATCGAGCGCAATCTGATGAGCGGCAAGCGACTGCGCGACATCGGCCGGTAAGCGCTAACCGGCCAACCAACCGCTGTACCCATCAACCCATGCTTGGCCGTCTCCGGACGGCCACGGAGGTCGTTTATGCGGTGCTGTCGTAAAAACCATCCCCTGTTCCTCCTCTTTGTCCTTCTGCTGGGCTTGCTGCAGATCGGCGGCAAGGCCCACGCCGCCACCGGAACCGTGCTGCAGGGAAGCACGCTCTACCCACGCGTGGTGAGGCTGCAGCATGGCCCCGCCAATACGTATGGACGTCTGATCGCCAGCACCAACGGCATCATCTTCCAGAGCAGCGACGACGGCGCCAGCTGGTCGCTGCTGGGCCCGGTGCCCACGGTGAGCGGCAGCAGTGAACGCTGCTGCGCCACGCTCTACGAGCTCCCCCAGCCAGTGGGTTCGCTGCCGGCGGGCACGCTCATCTCGGCCGCGTCGTATTTCTCCGGCAGCACGCCGGCGATCGAGGTGTACATCAGCACCAACCAGGGCGGCTCCTGGTCGTACCACAGCACGCCGGTGGTGCGCGGCGACAGCAGCCATGGCCTGTGGGAACCCGAGTTCGAAGTGGCCAACGACGGCGCGCTGGTGATGTTCTGGTCCGACGAGACGGACAGCTGCTGCAGCCAGAAGCTCGCGCAGATCCGCAGCTACAACGGCCAGACCTGGCAGGACGAGACCAACACCGTGCGCAGCACCATCCAGGGCGATCGCCCCGGCATGATCACGGTGAGCAAGTTGCCCAACGGGCATTTCTTCATGAGCTACGAGCTATGTGGGCCGGCGGCCTGCACCGTGTTCTCGCGCACGTCCACTGACGGCTGGAACTTCGGCGATGCCGGCAACATGGGTACCAAGGTGCAGACCACGGCGGGGCAGTACCTGGAGCATGCGCCGCTCAATCGCTGGAGCCCGTCGGTGCTGTCGGGCAACGGCGCCATCCTGCTGGTCGGCCAGGTGATGTACGAATCCAATGGCAGTGTGTCCGCCTCCAACGGCAAGGTGCTGTTCGTCAACACCAACACCGACGGCACCGGCAACTGGTACACCATCGCCGCGCCGGTGCAGGTACCGACGGCCTACGACAACTACTGCCCCAATTATTCATCGGCATTGCTGCCGGCCACCGACGGATCGAGCATCCTGGAACTGGCTTCGGACTACCTCAATGGCGGCTGCATCACCTACTTCGCCAGCGAGGCATGGAACCGCCTGCCGGCCGATGGCTCCACGCATGTGTTCCAGAGCGTGCAGGCGCCGGCGCTGTGCCTGGACAACACCGCCTGGTCCACCGCCAACAACACCAGCGCGGAACTGTGGGACTGCAACGGCGCTCCGGTGCAGAACTGGACGGTGCATGCCAAGGGCGGCGGCTGGTTCAGCATCCAGAACCAGCAGACGGGCCTTTGCGTGGACAACACCGGTGGCAGCACTTCGCCGGGCAACCTGGTGTCTCTGTGGGGCTGTGCCAACAACGCCAACCAGAACTGGATGTTCATGGACTTGGGCAACGGCACCTACAAGCTGATGAACCAGGCCTCCGGCTCGCTGATGCTGGACGACCCCGCCGGTTCGACCACCCACGGCACGCAACTGCAGATCTGGACCGACAACGGCTTGGCGCCCCAGCAGTGGACGCTGCACTGAAACCGTGAAGAAGCCCGGCGCCGGCCAGCGTGGCCGGCGCCGGGGTCGATCTTTCCCGGCGCCCCGGAAGGTGCGGTGGCGGTGCCTTCCGCCTTATAGTGCCCGCGTCCCGCGACTTCGCTGCCGCCTCGCCGCCATGACTGTCAGTCGCACCGAAGTGCCGACCGGAGAACTCCCTCGACCGCGGGGTGGCTTCGTGGCACGGGACTTGCGAGCCCGATGGCAGGCCCACGATCCGGCCGCCAGGGGCCGACCATGACCACGCAGCCGATCGTACTCACCTCGCTCAACAAGATCATGGACCTGCTATGGGACGCCATCTGCGTGGTCGACGAGGAAGGCCGCTACGTGTTCGTCAGCGCCAGCTACGAACGCATCTTCGGCTATGCCCCGGCCGAGGTGATCGGGCGCCCGATGATCGAGCTGGTGCACCCCGACGACCGTGAACTCACGCTGCTGACCGCCAACGCCATCATGGCCGGCCAGCCGCAGTCGCATTTCCACAACCGCTACATCCGCAAGGACGGCAAGGTCGTGCACATCATGTGGTCGGCGCGATGGTCGGAATCCGACCGGCTGCGCATCGCGGTCGCGCGCGACATCACCGAGCTCAAGCGCGCCGAGTCGATGACCTCCGCGCTGCACGCCATTTCCGAGGCCGCGCACGCCAGCGACGACCTGCCTGCGCTGATCGAGCAGATACACCGCATCATCGGCGGCCTGCTGCCCGCGGCGAACTTCTTCGTGGCGCTGTATGACGCTGCGCGCAAGGAGCTCAGCTTTCCCTACTTCGTGGATGAACGCGATGCGGCGCCGGCGCCGCAGCCCCTCGAATCGGGCACGCTCACCGCCGAAGTGATCCGCTCCGGCGAGGCGATGTTGCTCACGCCGGACTCCGACCTTGCGGTGTCCCTGCCGCGCCATGGCAGCGACGCCCTGCAGTGGCTGGGCGTGCCGCTCACCTCGCACGGCGCCACCATTGGCGCACTGGTGCTGCAGAGCTATTCCGAGCGCATGCGCTACTCGGAAAAGGACAAGGAGCTCCTGCAGTTCGTGTCCACGCAGGTCGCGGCCTCCATCGAGCGCAAGCAGGCGGAAGCGCGGCTGCACCATATCGCAAGGCACGACCCGCTGACCGACCTGGCGAACCGCGATCTCTTCTACCAGCAGTTCGATGCCGCGCTGAAACACGTCAAGCGGTTTGGCGGACACCTGGGCCTGCTCTACATCGACCTGGACAAGTTCAAGCAGGCCAACGACCACTACGGACACCACGTGGGCGATCTGCTGCTGTGCGAAGTGGCCGCGCGCATCGCCAAGCACGTGCGCGAGGCCGACGTGATCGGCCGGATTGGCGGCGACGAGTTCGTCGTATTGCTCCATGCGCTGCAGTCCCCGAACGACGGCCTGCATGTCGCGGAGAAAATCCGCCTGGCACTCCACGCGTCTTTCCTGCTCGCCGGACGGGAGGTGCGCATCGCCACCAGCATCGGCATCGCAACCTATCCCGAGCACGGCGACGATCCCGAGCAACTCACGCGCGCCGCCGACAACGCGATGTACGAAGCGAAGAAACTCGGCGGCAACCGCATCCACCTCGCCGGCGATTCGCCCGGCCACGACTTCCCCGGCTGAGGCCGCCATCGCGACATCCTGCGATGTGTTCGATCGACCCATGAATACGTATGCAACCCCCTGGTTGCTGCATTGCGATGCTCTCTACGATGCCTCGCACTCGCCGTCGACCGCCAGGGCGTATCGCTTCACGCCTCCTCTTTCGGCCCGCCGCGAGCGTTGAAACGCAACAAGCGCACGGACTGCGCACGTTCATGTATCCCGATCCGCAACCGTTGGATGGAGGAAGACCTGCATGAAGTGCTCGACGTTTCTCGCCATGCTGCTGGCCTGCGCCAGCCTCGCGACCCTTCCCGCCGCACCTGCCCTCGCAGCCGTCAATGGCATGAGCCTAGGCGCCGCTTACGACGCGCAGCAGGCGAACGTGACGTTTCGCGTGTACTCGT
This sequence comes from Dyella sp. EPa41, assembly GCF_016586165.1. GTDB lineage: Bacteria > Pseudomonadota > Gammaproteobacteria > Xanthomonadales > Rhodanobacteraceae > Dyella. The sequence goes on from NZ_BCPR01000037.1 coordinate 23,972, forward strand.
CGCATGCCACGCGCATCGCGCTGTACCTGTACGCCAGCGGCTATGGTGCGCAGGAGTCGGCCACCTACGTGATGAGCAACGTCGGCAACGGTGTATGGGCGGCGACGGTTCCCGTGTCGTCGATCCAGGCCGCCGGCATCACCGGCGCCATCTACTACGGCTATCGGGCGTGGGGGCCCAACTGGACCTACAGCGCGAGCTGGGGCAAAGGCTCGCAGGCCGGCTTCGTGTCGGACGTGGATGCCGGCGGCAATCGCTTCAATCCGAACAAGCTGCTGCTCGATCCCTACGCGCTTGAAGTGAGCCAGGACCCGCTCAACGCATCCAGCCAGAACGGCAACGTGTTCGCGTCGGGCGCGAGTTACCGCACCATCGACAGCGGCACCTACGCGCCCAAGGGCATCGTGCTCGCGCCCAGCGGACAAGGCATCGGCACGAAACCCACGCGCGCGCAGAAAGACGACGTGATCTATGAAGTGAACGTGCGCGGGTTTACCGAACAGGACACCGGCATTCCCGCCGCCTACCGGGGTACCTATCGTGGCGCGGGACTCAAGGCGAGCTATCTCGCCAGCCTCGGCGTGACGGCGGTGGAATTCCTGCCGGTGCAGGAAACGCAGAATGACGCCAACGACGTGGTGCCCAATTCCAGCGCCAACCAGAACTACTGGGGCTACATGACCGAGGACTACTTCGCGCCCGATCGCCGCTATGCGTACAACAAGGCAGCGGGGGTCCCACCGCGGAGTTCCAGGCAATGGTGCAGGCGTTCCACAACGCAGGCATCAAGGTCTACATGGACGTGGTCTACAACCACACCGCCGAGGGCGGCAGCTGGAGCAGCAGCGATCCGTCGACCGCGACCATCTACTCGTGGCGCGGGCTCGACAACGCGACGTACTACGAACTCACCTCGGGCAATCAGTACTTCTACGACAACACCGGCACGGGCGCGAACTACAACACGTACAACACCGTGGCGCAGAACCTCATCGTCGATTCGCTCGCCTATTGGGCAAACACGATGGGCGTGGACGGCTTCCGCTTCGATCTCGCGCCGGTGCTGGGCAACAGCTGCCTCAACGGTGCCTACCAATCGGCCGCACCCAACTGCCCCAATGGCGGCTTCAATTTCGACGCGGCGGACCCCAACGTCGCCATCAACCGCATCCTGCGCGAATTCACCGTGCGCCCCGCCGCCGGCGGCAGCGGCCTGGACCTGTTCGCGGAGCCCTGGGCGATCGGTGGCAACTCGTACCAGCTGGGCGGCTTTCCCGCCGGCTGGTCGGAATGGAATGGCGCGTTTCGCGACAGCCTGCGCCAGGCGCAGAACGAGCTGGGCAGCATGACCATCTCGATCGGGCAGGACGCCAATGATTTCAGCGGGTCATCCAACCTGTTCCAGGCCAGCGGACGCTCGCCGTGGAACTCGATCAACTTGATGGACGTGCACGACGGCCTGACGCTCAATGACGTCTATGCCTGCAACGGTTCCAACAACAACCAGGCATGGCCGTACGGTCCGTCCGATGGCGGCACGAGCAGCAACTACAGCTGGGACCAGGGCATGTCCGCCGGCACGGGCACGGCGTTCGACCAGCGGCGTGCGGCACGAACGGGCATGGCCTTCGAGATGCTTTCGGCCGGCACGCCGTTGATGCAGGGCGGCGATGAATACCTGCGCTCCCTCCGTTGCAACAACAACGCCTACAACCTCGACTCCACGGCCAACTGGCTCACCAACGGCTGGACCACGGACCAGTCCAACTTCTACAACTTCGCGCAACGCCTGATTGCCTTCCGTCGTGCGCATCCGGCCCTGCGGCCGGCCACCTGGTATTCGTCCAGCCAGGTCGTGTGGTACCAGCCGAACGGCTCCGTCGCCACCAGCGGCTACTGGAGCAACACATCCAACTACGCGATCGCGTACACCATCAACGGGCCGTCACTGGGCGATGCCAACTCCATCTACATCGCCTACAACGGCTGGTCGGGCAGCGTGACCTTCACCCTGCCCGCGCCGCCAAGCGGCACGCAGTGGTATCGCGTGACCGATACGTGCAACTGGAATGACGGCGCCAATACCTTCGTGACGCCTGGCAACGAGGCTCTCATCGGTGGTGCCGGCACCACCTACGGCCAATGTGGCCAATCGTTGCTGTTATTGATTTCCAAATAGCAGAGCCTGCCGGGTGACTGGGGCGCCATCCATGGCAATGCGACCTGGATGGCGCTCTCTGCCCGAGCGGGCGCGGTGGCCTGACGTGGCGCTCTCGGCGATGGTTCAAAGCTTGATGTAACGGTGCCGGCGATCCATCACGTAGACGATCGCCCACCACAGGGCGACAAACGCGACGGCGTACGCGAGCGAAGCGGCGTAGGGACCAGCGAGAGGGGTCACCCAGCTGGCAAAGGCATGCCGGTAGAGCGGCTCCTGGATACCCAGGGCCGGCATCAGTATCTGCATCAACTCGGAACCCGCGTAAGCCGCCACCGCGTTCACGCCGAAGCGACGGCCGATGGCCGGCCAACCGAGCCGGTCGACCAGTCCGTGGAACAGCGCCAGCGCGAGCATCGCCCAGCCGCCGGTCCACAGCACGAACGAAGAAGTCCACAGATTCTTGTTGAACGGAAACACCAGCGACCATGCATAGCCCAGCGCGAGCATCACGGCGCCGGCGGCCAGCAGCGGCTTTATCCGTCCATCGCGCAGCCATTGCCCGGCGCGCAATCCCAGCAGGGTCGTCGCCAGCGACGGGAAGCTGCTGAGCAGGCCTTCCGGATCGTGGCCACGCCCGGTGGCCGGGTCGATCAGATAGACGAAGCGGCCGAAGACCGCGAAGTCCGTGCGGCTCACGATGTTGACGAACGGCTCCATGCTGCCGCCCGCCAGCAACAGCCCCCAATAGCCGAGCAGGATGGCGACGATCGCTGCCCACTGCACGCGCGCCTGCGTGTAGATCGCGAACAGCGCCGCGCCCGCGAAACAGACGCCGATGCGCTGCAGTACGCCGGGAAAGCGCAGATGCGCCCATGGCAGCGCCCACCAGGCCAGCACGTTGATGGCCACGCCCAGCAACAGGATGCGCAAGGCGCGTTTCATCGCCGCCCGTGCGAGTACGCCCTTGTCTTCGCCGCGCTCCACGCGTGGAGCGATCGCCAGTGCGATCGACACGCCCACCACGAAGAGGAAGAACGGAAACACGAAGTCCGTCGGCGTGCAGCCGTTCCACCGCGCGTGTTCCAACGGCCAGTAGACATGCTCGCCATCGCCCGGATCGTTGACCAGGAGCATCAGCGCGACCGTGCAGCCACGCAGCGCATCCACCGAGGCCAGCCGCCGAAGCATGTTCACGGCGCCGCGCCCGCGGGCACCAGCGTGGCCGAGCCGATGCCATAAAGCGGGCCGGTGATCGGCGACGTGAACACCAGGCACAGGTCATGCACGCCGGTCTGGGCGGCCAGGGCGCCCTTCAGCGTGAAGCTGTCGCTGCCGCCCACGGGCAGCGGCAGCGTCGCCAATGTCCTGCCCTTGCAGCTGTCCGCGCGCACGACCAGTTCACCCTGCGGCGTGCCGCCCTTGTGCGCAACCACCAGCTTCGCGTCGTGCGCCAACTGGTAATTGCGCGGCAGCCGCGCGGTCTCCACGCGAATGCCGGCGATGCCATCGAGCTTCGCGGCCGGATACACGCGGCAATTGTCGAACACATTGATGACGTAGCTCGGCTTCATGCTGGTGGCATCGGGCGTCGGCTGCACGCGCAGGCCGAAGTCGCTGCCCGGACAGTTGACCATCTCCGCGGTGCCGCGGGTGCGCAGCGACGGAAGATCGAGTACGCGCTGGCGCGCTTGCGCCAACGGCGCGCCATCCGGCGCAAGCGCCACGGCTTTTACCGTGGTCGGCAGCTTCACCGCGAACGGCTTGGCGTAAACCGGCGAAGCAGCGGTGGGCGCGGTGCCGTCGGTCGTGTAGTGGAGCGCGCCGTAACCCGCCTGGTTGGACAAGCTCACGTTGGCCTCGCCGCTGGCGATGGAAGCATTGCGATCCACCTCGATGTTCGCCGCGAACGCGCTGTCGGCATAACCGATGTCCTGCGCGCGATAGCGTAAGAACTGCGCCGGCAAGCGGTCGAGGAAGCCATGCCAGTCGCGCACGGCCGCCGGCGACCATGCTGCTTCGGCAAGCGCGTCCAGGCGCGGGAACACCGCGTGCTCGACATGACGCATCGTGGGCATGTGTTCCGTCCACAGGTTCGCCTGCATGCCGAGCACATGCCTGGCCTGCGAAGCGTCCAGTTCCTTCGGCACCGCTTCGAAGCCGTAATAGCTTTCCAGTGTCATCGGCGGCATGCGGCCCGTGGTTTCGTCCTCGCGATCGCTCTGCATGTGGTCGAGGTAGAGCTGCGGCGCGGGCGACAGCACCACGTCATGCCCCAGTTTCGCGGCACTGATGGCGCCTTGCGTGCCGCGCCAGGACATCACCGTCGCGCTGGGCGGCACGCCGCCTTCGAGGACTTCGTCCCAGCCGACCAGGCGACGGCCATGCGCGGCGAGGTACCGGCCCATCCGCTCGATGAACCAGCTCTGCATCGCGTTCTCGTCCTTGAGCTTGAGTTCGCGCATGCGCGCCTGCACCGCGGCCGATGCCTGCCACTGGTCCTTGACGGCTTCGTCGCCGCCGACGTGGATGTAGGTCGACGGGAACAACGCCATCACTTCGTCCAGCACATCCTCCAGGAAACGGATGGTGTGGTCGTCGACGTTGTAGAGATAAGGGTTGACGCCCCAGTCCACCGACACCGGCGGACGCTTGCCGGTGACACCAAGCTCCGGATACGACGCCACCGCCGCCTGCGCATGGCCGGGCATGTCGATCTCGGGCACCACCGTGATGTGGCGGTCCGCCGCGTAGGCGACGATGGCGCGGATCTCGTCCTGCGTATAGAACCCGCCGTAGCGCCGCGGTTCGCCGTCCTGGCCGGCTCCCGGCGGCTTGCGCCACGCGCCGATGCGGGTCAGCTCGGGATACTTCTTGATCTCGATGCGCCAACCCTGGTCATCGGTGAGATGCCAATGCAGCACGTTGAGCTTGTGCTGGGCCATCTGGTCGATGACGGTGCGCACCTCATCCACCGTCCAGAAGTGGCGCGCGGAATCGAGCATGAAGCCACGCCAGTTGAAGCGCGGCTGATCGCGGATATGCACCGCGGGCACGCGTACGTCGCCCTCGCCATGTGCCGGCGTCATCAACTGCCATGCGGTCATGGCGCCGTAGAACAGCCCCGCCTCGTCGCGCGCCGTGATGACCATGCCCGTGGGCGTGACGTCCAACGCGTAGCCCTCCGCGCCGGCCACCGGCGCCGACGCATCGCGCTTCAAGACGATGGCCGCGCCGGTGGCGGCTGCCTGCTGCACCTTGAGGTCCAGGTGCCGCGTGCGCGTCATCAGCGAGGCGAGATAGTCGGCCGACCGCTTCGCCTGCGCATCGCCCGCATCCACCACGATCGGGGTTCGCGTGCCCACCGCAAAGCCATCGCCGGACCCGGAGACCTGTGCCGGCATCGGGATCACGTCGATGCTCGTACCGGCGCCATGGGCGAACGTGCCCAGGCTGGCCAGGGCAAGGCAAAGGGCGGTGCGGGCTATGCTCATCGGTCGTCTCGCGTCGTCACGTCAATCGTGGGGAAGGCTGATGGCAAACAGGTACCACGCATCGTGCGGCAGCCACTGCTCGGTCCATCGCCAGTCGTCGTCCTTGCCGGTCTGAGCGTACCCGAGGTCGAAGGCGATGCCTTCCTCGTCGTCCAGTCCCGAGGTGATGCCATTGATGATCGCTCCCGGCGCATTGGTGTAGGCGTAGGAGTCGAAGAACATATAGGGTGCATTGCCGTGGCCGCTGCCCATCAGCATGCTGCTGTCATAAGGGTTGCGGCCGAGGATCCAGTGCAACTGGTTCCACGCGTAGGACTGCAGTTCGCCCTGGAACCCGGCGTCGCCCGCATACAGCGGAGCCGCCAGGCGTGCGGCGGCGGCAAGCGACGCTATGCGCGCGTTCTCGCCTTGCCACCACGGCGCAGCCTCGGTGTCGTGCGGAAAGAAGAAGGCGGTGCGCACCTTGCCATCGCCACCACGCACGAGCTGGCGCGCGTAACCGAAGGGATTGGCCACGGCATTCGTCGTCGCCAGTTCGGCCCGCAGGGAGCGGCGCACGACGTCGCGCACCCTGGCCTGGTTGGCTGCATCCGCGATGGAGGCGTATTCGACCAGTGCGATCACCGGCATGCCGGCATCGGAAGGGTGGAAGAACGGGCGCACGCCATCGTCGGCTCGCCAGTAGTCGCGATGGCCGTCGTGGCTGACCAGCCTGGCCATCAGCCGCGCGGCGCGGCCGTCGGCCAGCCTGCGCCATGACGCATCGTGCGTGGCGCGATAGAGCTCCACGGCGCCCAGCAATGCGCCATAGTCGTCGACGATGTTGTCCTTGCCGTCATTGGCCAGTTCGCTGTTGTGCGCGTCGAGGAAGCGGTAAGCCGATGCCGCCGCGCGCAGGTAGTCCTGCGCGGTGAAGTCGCCATCCACGCCCGTGCTCGCCGCCAGGGCGAGCGCGGCGATCGCCATGCCGCCTCCGGCGCGGAAACTCGCTTCGTACGCATGCGGCCCACGCGCCGGTTCATCCACGCGCTCGGTGTGGTCGCCGGGCTTGAGCTTGATCTGGGTGCGCCAGTTCGGATCGCCGATGTGGCGATCCTGCGGCAGCTTGCCGGGGCCCGGTGCATCGATCGACTGATAGAACGAACCGTCGGGCCGCTTGTCGCGCACCAGGAAGTCGGCGCCGAACAACCCCTCGTCCAGCAGGCGGCGCTGGTACTCGCGGAAGTTCTTGTCGTGCCGTGCCTCGAGCTGTTGCCAGCTGCGCAACAGGCTCCATGCCACCAGCGGCAACTGCTGCGTGTTGAAGTAGCGGGTGGGATTCTGGTGCGACAGGTGGATGCCGTAGTCGCCGGTGGCGTCGTACCAGCCGCCACGAAGATCGAGCGTGCCGGGCTGGCCGTCCGGCCGCGCAAGCTGGCGATCCGCCCGGTCCATCAGGCCGCTGGCGCGCTGGCCCTTGAAGTAGTAGATGACGTTGGAGAGCGTATGGCGCTCCAGCACGTTGTCCTGCACATCGAACGTCGACGATCGCGCCTGGCGGTCGCCCGCCTGCCATTCGACGTAGTAGCGACCCGGCGTCTTCAGGCCACTGAAGTCGGCGAGCGCGTAGCGGTCATCGCTCCATCGCGCGACCTGCACGGCCGGCGTCGTTTCGCCCTGCCAGGCGATCTTGCCGGTATCGGCATCCACGATGCGAAAGCCTTGCTTCGAGGCATCCGGCAGGCCCTGTATGACGGCCTGCTTGGAGGCCAGCGTGTCGTAGCCCACCTGGTCGACCAGCACTTTCTGCCCGGATGCGCTGGCGGCGTCCGCGAGGAACGCCAGCAGTGCGATCGCGAGACGGCGACATTGCTTCATGCCATCGACCCCTCGAGCTTGCATAACGGTGTTGCGGATCCCCGATGAAAAATCGGGCCCGGCAAAAGTGCCGGGCCCGTTGGCGGGGAGGTAGCCTCAAATCAGATCTTGAAGCGAAGGTTCAGGTAGTACTGGCGGCCGTTCACGTAGAACGCATACGGCTGCTTGCCGTAGTTCGGATTGACCGTGTAGTACTTGAGCTTCGGGTTGTTGAGGTTCATCGCGTCCAGCGTGAGCGACATCCACGAAGTGATGTTGTAGCCGAACGACGCCGCCAGGTTGCCGATGCCCGCCTGGTAGAACGTGTCGGTACGGCTCACGCCCGCGTAGAACGACGAGCGGTAGGTGTAGCTGATGCGGGCGTTGAACATCTGGTTTTCGAAGTAGCCCGAGACGTTGAACGTGTTCTTCGAGGTGCCCTGCAGCGGCTTGCCGTCCTCCGCCGAACCGCTGGCGAAGGTGTAGTTCGTCTGCACGCCGAAGTAGTCGCCGATCGGCTGGATGTAGTTCAGCTCGACGCCCTTCACGTGGCCGTTGACGTTGGTCGGCACGCTGACCTGGTACGTCGCGAACACGTCGTGGCCGGCGGTGTTGCTGGCCTGCTGGTCCTTGAACTGGATGTTCTGGGTACCGAAGTTGATGTAGTCGCTCAGCTGCATGTTGTACACGCCGGCCGACACGAGGCCGCGCGGAGCGAAGTACCACTCCAGGCCGGCATCGAAGTTGGTCGAGATGAGCGGCTTCAGCTGCGGATTGCCGCCGCTGCCGGTGTGGGTCAGGTCATCCAGCGAGTACGAACCGGCCAGTGCCGAGTAGTCCGGGCGCGTCATCGTCTGCGACGCGGCGAAGCGGGCGATCACGTCATCCGTGATGTTGAACTTGAAGTTCGCGCTCGGCAGGAACTTGTCGTAGCTGTGGTTGTAGGTGTTGACGTAGTAGTTGCCGAACGCCGAACCGGTGATCGGGCCCGCCGTGGTGTAGGACGACACGGCGCTGGAGTTGTAGTTGATGTCTTCCTTCGTATAGACGTAGCGCAGGCCGATGTTGCCGCTCCAGCGGTCGCCGGCGAAGTTCGCCTGCGCGTAGGCCGCCGTGTCCTTCTCGTTGACCTTGTAGATGTTCTGCCAGTTGAAGCGCGCCACCGGGTCACGGTTGGCGTACTTGGCATCGAACGCGGCCAACGCACCCGGGCTGTAGTACCAGGCCGGGCCCGGGCCGGTCACGCCGAGGTCGCTGTTGAAGCTGCCCGGGTAGTTGGACCAGGTGGTCGGATAGTTGGCCGGGTTCTGCCAGTCGCCGGTCGGGCCCTGGCCGATGTCGGTCTTGTTCTCGCGGGTGTGGTCGGAATAGCGCACGCCGAAATCGAGCGTGCTGAGGTTGATCGGCGAGCTGTCCAGCGCCCATTCGCCGTCGAACTGGTAGAAATCTTCCTTGTCCTTGACGTGGATGTCCTGGTCGCCAAAGATCCAGCCGGCCGAGGGCATGATGCCCGACGGCGTGGTGTTGTCGCCGCCCACGGACCAGTTGGTCGGCTGACCGGTACCGCGCATCGACCAACTGCCGCCGGCGTTGTTGGCGAAGCCCAGTTCGCTCACGTCCTGGTTATCGCTGTTGCCCTTGCCCTGGGTGGTGCCGATCTGGCCGGTAAAGGTCAGGTGATCGGTGGCGCGCCATTCGGCATCCAGCGTGGTGTACGCCGACGACGACGAAGCGCCCGGGCGTGAGATCTGGTCATACACGCCATACGGCGTGTCGGGCGTACCGGCCGGCGGCGGAGCGAACGTGGCATTGGTCAGCACGTTGCCCTGCACCTTGTAACCCGGCTGCAGGCCCAGGCCGCGCGAAACGAACTGGCTGGTCCACAACATGTAGTTGCGGTTGTAGTTGTCGGCCTCGAGCTTCGAGTAGAAGCTGTTGAGGTTCAAGGTCAGGTTGTCGAGCGGCTTCCATTCGATGTCCACCGTGCCGCCCTTGCGGGTACGGGTCTGGGTGAACAGGGTCTGGCCGATCAGGTTCGGGTAGTACTTGCCCGCCAGGTCCGGATGGGCGACGGCGATGGGGTCGGCGGCGCCGATCTGGTTGTAGCCGCCCACGATTTCCTGGCCGTCGCGCTGCAGGCTGCGCTTCTCGTAGAACGCCTGCGCCATCACGCCGAAGGTGTTGTCGTCGCTCTTCCAGTTGACCAGGCCGTTGAACTGCGGCTTGGTATCGCCCGGCAGGTCGGAATAGACGCCGCCGACGGCCGCCTGCGCGGTGAACGGCTGCGCGAACTCCAGTGGCTTGCGGGTGATGATGTCGACCGTACCGGCGCTGCCACCTTCCTGCAGCTTGGCTTCGGAAGACTTGTGCACGACCACTTCGCTGACGACTTCCGCCGGCAGCAGGCTATAGCTCACGCTGCGGCCCACGGTCTGCACCTGGCTCAGTACGAACCAGTCGCCGGTGCCGACGGTATGGCCGTTGACCAGGGTCTGGGTCATGCTCGGGTTGGTGCCACGCAGGCTGACGCGATCGTTCTCGTCGAAGCCGCCTTCGCTGGCGCTCGACGAGCTGATGTTGATGCCGGGCAGGCGCTGCAGCGTGTCGGCCACGTTCTTGGCCGGCAGCTTGCCGATGTCTTCGGCGGTGATCACTTCGACGTGCGAGTCGGCTGCCTTTTTCAGGTTCAGCGACTCGGCTTCCGAATCGCGGATACCGACGACGGTGACGGTACCCAGTTCCTTGGCCTTGTTCTTGTCGGCCGTGGTCTGGGCATTGTCCTGGCCGGAAGCGGCCGGGCCCGGCTGCGCCGGGGTGTTATCGGCAGCGTACACGGAGCCGGACAGACACAAGCCGGCGATGATGCTTGCTGCTAGCAGAGTCTTGCGGTTTGACATGGTTTCCTCCCCTCGAAGGCGTATCTGCAGCGGATGTATGTGGGTCGTCCGGCTGCGGCGTGGCTGTCTGGGCTTGCGCCCGGTTCAATGCAACGGTGAAGCGGTTACTGCGTTCTCCCCCGGTCGTGCTGGCCGTCCAGGTACATGCCGGCCGCGCCGATCACGCCGAGCTGGCCGTGTTCCATCAGTCGTACGGGAACTTGCTGCAGGAAAGGGCGCATCACGCCCTTGTTGAAAAAACGATCGCGGAAACCGCTGGCCAGCAGCACGTCGCGGATTTGCGGCAGGATGCCGCCGGCGAGGAACACGCCGCCACGCGCGCCGTAGAGCAGCGCAAGATCGCCCACGAAGCTGCCCAGCAGGTTGCAGAACACATCCAGGGCTTCCACGGCCGCCGCGTCGCTGCGCGAGAGCGCGGCCTGCGTCACCTGGCTGGGCAGGGAAAGCACCGGCGCCTGGTCGCGCAGCACGCACAGCGCGCGGTACAGGTTGATCAGTCCAGGGCCTGACAAGGCGTGCTCGAACGACACGTGGGCACGTTCGCGCGAGAGATAACGGAGGATTTCGATCTCGCGCTCGTTGCCCGGCGCCAGCGCGATCTGTCCGGCTTCGGTGGGCAGCACCGTGGCGTGCGGCTTGCCCGGGAGCAACACCGCCGAACCCAACCCCGTGCCCGGACCCATCACCAGCACCGGACCCGCCACGTGCGGCGCCTCGGTTTCGATCACCGGCGTGGTGTCGGCGTGGCTCAGGAACTGCGTGGCATACGCCACCGCCTCGAAGTCGTTGATGACCGCGAGCTGGTTGATGCCGAGGCTGTCGCGGATATCGCGGATCGATACCGGCCACGGGAGGTTGTCGTTGACGATGGCGTCGCCCAGCACATAGCCCGCGCTGGCGACCGCGCAGGCGTCCACGTGCACGCTGCGATCGAGCTGGCTGACGAAATCCTTCAGCACCGCCGTGAGGCTGGGCCAGTCGGCGCAGGCATAGCGGTGGTACTGCAGCACGGTCACCGGGCGGATGCCGTCCGGCTCCTGGCTGACCAGCCCGATGCGCGCGTGCGTACCCCCGACGTCGGCCGCCAGAAACATGCCTTCCGCCGAAAACTCGCCCGTGCTGCGGCTTACCCCTTCGCCCACTGCGATCCCCTCGTCATCCCTTCGTCACGTACTTGTGAAACGCGACCCGATTTTGGCCGGAGTCTGGTAACGACTGACAACGTTGTCAACAGCCTGGTGCTTTTGGACGGGCAGATGCCGTGTTGCCACGCAGCAGGCACCATGGCCGCGGGGTTACAGGCATGCGCAGATGTCGTCGTAATTACCCTATAGTTCATACACTTATGTATGAACAGCGACGACGTGAAGACAGTCCCGCGCCGCGCCATGGGTGGCCCGGCGGATCACGGCCACAGCAGCCATTTGGCACCCTGCCGGAGGTCACGGAAGATGACTCGACAGGACATTTTGGGGCCTGGCTCGACCCGAAATTGACAACGTTGCTAGATGCGACGGTCGCGCGGCCATCGCGCGCCAACACCTGCCGCGCGAATGCATGCGTCGCGTCGCGGGCTTTTCCCGCAACAGCCGCGCTCCTACAGTGGCGGCTTTCCCATGGACGCCTGTTTCGCATGCGAAGAACCGCCCGATGCCTGGCGCCGATGACCTGCCCCAGGCAGGAGCCATCGCCATGGCATTGAACGGCGCCCCCTCCATCGAGGTGCTGTCCGAAGAAGCGTGGCTGCTGCGTTTCGGCGACACGATCGATGCCGCGGTGAACGCGCGCGTGCACGCCGCCTCACGACGTCTCCAGGCCGCCTTGCCCGGCATCGAATGCGTGCCCGCCTACGCGAGCGTGCTGCTGCGCTTCGATCCGTTGCAGTGGATCGATATCGGCGCCGCGACGCCCGGCCAGCGCCTGCACGATGCCGTGCGCGCTTCGTTGCGCGATGCCGCCGTGGTTGTCGAAGACGTCCGCGTGGCGACGATTCCGGTGCTTTACGGCGGCGAGCACGGCCCCGACTTGCACGATGTCGCATCGCACGCCGGCATGTCCGAAGCCGAAGTCATCACTCGCCACACCGCGGCCGACTATCGCGTCGCGATGCTCGGCTTCGCACCCGGCTTCCCGTATCTGCTGGGCCTGGACCCGGCGCTCGCCATGCCGCGCCGCGCCGATCCGCGGCTCGCCGTAGCGGCGGGCAGCGTCGCCATCGGCGGCCTGCAAACAGGCATCTATCCGCAGGCATTGCCGGGTGGCTGGCAGCTGATTGGCCGCACGCCACTGGCCTTGTTCGAGCTGGCGTCCACGCCGCCCTCGCTGCTGCAACCCGGCGATCGCGTGCGCTTTCGCGCAATCGATGCGCGGGAGTACGAGCGGCTTGCCACCACGGGCGGTGGCGACGCATGAACGCGAGCGTGCTCAGGCCCGGGCTGCTGACCAGTCTCCAGGATGGCGGCCGACAAGGCTATGCAGCGCTTGGCGTGGGGCGCGCGGGCGTCATGGATGGGCCGGCATGGCGACTGGCCAACGCACTGGTCGGCAACGCCGGCGATGAAGCGGTGCTCGAGTTCACGTTGACGGGGCCGACCCTGCGCTTTTCCCGGCCAGCCATCATCGCGCTCACCGGCGCGACTGTGGACGCGCGTGTCGACCAGCATGCCCTGCCCGGCTGGACCCGTTGCGTGCTCCCTGCCGGAAGCGTGCTGCAACTGGGCGGCATGCGTCACGGCTGCCGCGGTTACCTGGCCGTGCACGGGGGGTTCGCCGTGGCCGCCGTGCTTGGCAGTCGCAGCACCGACATGCATGCCCGCCTCGGTCCACTCGACGGGCGGATGCTGCGGGCCGGTGACGTACTTGCGATCGGCGAACAGAAAGCGCCATCGTCGCCGCGCACCACGGATACGCCGCGCGTATCGCGCTGGGGGCTCGATCCCCGCCCCTGGTTCGACGACATGGCGCGCCCTCTCGCCCTGTTGCGCGGCCACCACTACGCGCAGCTCGATGCCGCATCGCAACGGACGCTGTTCGACGCGTCGTTCCATGTCAGCAAGGACAGCAACCGCACGGCAAGCCGCCTGGATGGTCATCGGCTCGCCTTGCGCCAGCCACTGGAACTGATTTCCGAAGCCACCCTGCCGGGCACCATGCAATTGCCGCCGTCGGGGCAGCCGATCGTGCTGCAGGCGGAGGCGCCGGTCACGGGTGGCTATCCGCGCATCGGCCAGCTCGCGGCGGTGGATCTCCCCCGCCTCGCGCAGCGGCGGCCCGGCGATGCCGTATGCTTCCGGGAGACCACGCTGGACGAGTCGCTGCAGCGACTGGCGCGTCGCCAGGAACGCTTGCAGCGCCTGCTTTGCCGCATCGAAGAACGCCTGGAATCCGCATGACCGCCGTCATCCGCAAGACCATCGACATCAACAGCGACCTGGGCGAGTCCTTCGGCGCATGGCGCATGGGCGACGATGCCGCCCTGCTTGCCGTGGTGAGCTCGGCGAATATCGCCTGCGGTTTTCACGCCGGCGATCCGGACATCATGCGCCGCACGGTCGCGCTGGCGGTCGGTCACGGCGTCGCCATCGGCGCCCATGTTTCGCTGCCCGACCTGCAGGGCTTCGGTCGGCGCGAAATTCCCGTCACACCGTCCGAGGCTTACGCGATGACGCTTTATCAGGTCGGCGCACTGCACGGCTTCGCACAGGCGGCGGGCACGCGCCTTCATCACGTGAAGCCGCATGGCGCGCTGTACAACATGGCCGCGCGCGATCGTCGCCTCGCCGACGGCATCGCGCAGGCCGTGCGCGATTTCGATCCCACCCTGTGCCTGTTTGGCCTGGCCAACTCCGCCCTGGTGGACGCCGGCCGCGAGGCGGGGCTGCCGGTAGCGGCGGAGGCCTTCGCCGATCGCCGCTACCGATCGGACGGCTCGCTGCAACCGCGCCGCGAAGCCGACGCCGTCATCGTCGAAAGCGACGAGGCCATCGCGCAGGCCATGGCCATGGTGCGCGAAGGCCGCGTGCGCGCCGTGGATGGCGACATCGTGGAACTGCAGGCCGACACGCTTTGCGTCCACGGCGATGGCGCGCATGCCGTGGCATTCGCGCGCCAGCTGCGCGCCTCGCTGGAAGCCGCGGACATCGGCATCCGCGCCCCGGGCCAGCGCGCATGAACTACTGGCCGCTGCTGGGCGTGGCGGTGATCGTGATCGGCTTCGCCCTGCGCTTCAACGCGGTGCCCGTGGTGGTGTGCGCAGCCCTGGTCAGCGGCCTGCTTGCCGGGCTGCATGTGCCCGACCTGCTCGCGCTGCTGGGCAGGAGTTTCGTCTCCTCGCGCATGCTGTTGATGTTCGTGCTGACCCTGCCCGCCATCGGCCTGCTCGAGCGCGCGGGCTTGCGCGAACACGCCCAGCAATGGATGGCGCGATTGCGCAGCATGACGCTGGCACGCCTGCTGATCGGTTACCTGCTGGTGCGCGAGGTGCTGGCCATGCTCGGCCTGATGGGCGTGGCGGGCCATGCACAGACCGTACGCCCGCTGCTGGCGCCGATGAGCGAGGCCGCGGCGGAAAAGATCCTGCCGGCACTGGGCGACGATGATCGCGATGAACTGCGCGCGATCGCCGCCGCCACCGACAACGTGGGCCGTTTCTTCGGCGAGGATGTCTTCATCGCGCTGGGAGCGGTGCTGCTGATCCAGGGTTTCTACGCGCAGCACGGCATCGAACTGACGCCGCTCGCCATCGCGTTGTGGGCGCTGCCCACCGCCATCGTCGCCTTCGTCATCCAGTCGGTGCGCATCTGGCTCTATCAGCGCCGCCTGCAGCGGCGTGCGATGTCGTTGCACAGCGAACGGGGCGGCTGAACATGTTGCGCATCGAGCATGCCTATTGGCTCATCGCCGCCTTCCTCATCCATGTGGCATGGCGCAACCTGCGCGACGGACAGGGCAGTCGCGCGGCGTTCTGGCTGTTGCTGGGGCTGTTGTTCGCCGGCGGTGACTACGTGCTGGCGCAGCAGAAGGCGGGAAACACCCTGCCGGCCCAGGGTGCCGGTGCGATGGTGATCGCGCTCGCCCTGCTCGCGCCGCGGCTGCGCAGGCATGCACACGTGGAAACCGTCGGCGCGGAACAGCGGCTCGCCTCGGCGCTGCGCCTGGGCCACAAGCTGTTCATGCCGGCGCTGCTGATTCCCCTGGTGACGTTGATCGTGGCCTTGTTCGGCGCCCATCTGTCGGTGGCGGGCCATGCGCTGTTTGCCGCGCCGCAAATGACGCTGACGGGATTGGCGCTCGCCTGCGTCATCGCGCTGCTTGTCGCCGCCGGCGTGGCGCGTGCGCCGCTGCATCAGGGACTGTCGGAGGGCCGGCGCCTGCTCGACGCGATCGGCTGGGCGGCGCTGCTGCCGCTGCTGCTCGCCGCGCTCGGCGAGGTCTTCACGCAGAGCGGCGTAGGTGCCGCCATTGCCGCGCTTGCCAACGCTATCCTGCCCGAAGGCAGCGCGTTCGCCTGCCTGCTGGTGTTTGCGCTGGGCATGGTGTTGTTCACTGTGATCATGGGCAACGCGTTCGCCGCGTTCCCGGTGATGATGGCTGGCATCGGGCTGCCCCTGCTGATCCACCAGTATGGCGCGCACCCGGCCGTTCTCGGCGCGATGGGCATGCTTTGCGGTTATTGCGGCACGCTGTTGACGCCGATGGCGGCCGACTACAACCTGGTGCCCGCCGCGCTGCTGGAACTGCGCAGCCCCTACGGCGTGATCCGCGCGCAGTTCTGGAGCGCGGTGACGATCTTCGTCGCCACCTTCATCATGATGTGGCTGCTGGTCTTCCGCTGAGCATCCGTCGATGAGCAAGCCCCGCATCCTGCTGACCGGCTTCACCCCGTTTGGCGACGAGACGGTCAATCCCTCGTGGGAAGCCGTCCGCGTGCTGCACGATCGAGAGATCGCCGGCCATCGCGTGGTGGCGCGACTGCTGCCAACGGTGTTTGCGGCCTCCCGGCGTGAACTGGAGTCGGCGGCGCACGAGGTCCAACCCGCCATCCTGCTCGGCGTCGGGCAGGCGGGGGGACGCAGCCGCCTGTCGATCGAGCGCGTAGCGATCAACGTGCAGGACGCGCGCATGCCGGACAACGAAGGCGCCCAGCCGATCGACGAGCCGGTGATGCCAGGCGGGCCTTCCGCCTACTTCAGCACGCTGCCGATCAAGGCCATGCTCGCCGCCCTGCAATCCGCGGGCCTGCCGGCCGAGGTGTCCAACACCGCCGGCACCTATGTGTGCAACCACGTCGCCTACCTCATGCTGCACCTGGCCACGCTGGCGCCGGGGGTACGGGCCGGATTCATCCATATCCCCTACCTGCCCGCCCAGGCGGCGCGACTTCCGGGCGCGCCAAGCATGGCGGCCGGGGACGTGGTGCGCGGACTGGCCGTGGCGCTCGAAGCCGCAGCCACGCATGCCATGGACGAGAAGCTGGGCGCCGGCACGCTGGACTGAGCCGAGGCCCGCGGGCGGCTTCCCTCCGGCGCCCAAGGCGCGCATGCTGGATGGGGCACCGGGTCCGGAACGCGTCGCCAGCGGCCGCTGCCGCCGCCAGCCAGACTTTTATGATAACGTTGTCATCGCGGGTTTTTCAGGCCAAACAACGGCTTGGCCAGGCCGCGCAGCCAAGGCCGAACACCTCGCCTTGTGCGCTGCAACACATTGTTATGAATGCTTTTTTAAGTAATCAAGCAACTTCGGCGACCGTGCCCTGCCGTTTGGAAAATATCCGTTCCGCCGGAAGTCCGCCGATTTGGCCATGACCGCTCCATGACTCGCACGCGTCAATATTTGACAACGTTGTTAGTTAGCTCGATAAAGAGCCACTGGGGGAGCCGGGCCGCTAGAGCCCGCCAGTCATGAGGCCATCCGCGGGGAGTTCACCATCCATGTCGTCCACAACGCTTGCCGCCGGACAGACGCGATCGTCCAGCGTCGTACCGATGCTGATCATCGGCGTGCTGTTCTTCATCTTCGGCTTCGTCACCTGGCTCAACGGCCCGCTGATCACCTTCGTGAAGCTCGCCTTCAACGTCGATGACGTGTCGGCCTTCCTGGTGCCGCTGGTCTTCTACTTCTCTTACTTCTTCCTGGCCATTCCCTCGTCGAGCGTGTTGCGCCGCACGGGCATGAAGAAGGGCATGGGCCTCGGGCTTTTCGTGATGGCCATCGGCGCCGTGCTGTTCGGGCAGTTCGTCAGCATGCGCATCTTCTATCCGGCGCTGGTCGGCCTGTTCGTGATCGGCGCGGGCCTCGCGCTGCTGCAGACGGCATCCAACCCGTACATCAGCATCCTCGGCCCGATCGACAGCGCCGCCCAGCGCATCGCCTTCATGGGCATCTGCAACAAGGTGGCTGGCGCGCTCGCGCCGTTCGTGTTCGGCGCGCTGGTCTTGAGCGGCATCGACAGCTTCGATGCGCAAGTGAAGGCCGCGCCGACCGACGCGGCCCGCGAGGCGCTGCTCAATACGTTCGCCGCGAAAATCCACATGCCCTACATGGTCATGGCCGCGTTGCTGGTGCTGCTGGCGATCTGGGTCGTCCGTTCGCCGCTGCCGGAGATCAAGCCGGCAGGCGCCAACGCCGAGTCCGATATCGGCCACGGCAAGGGCGGCATCTTCAGCTTCCCGCACCTGTGGCTGGGCGTGCTGTGCCTGTTCCTCTACGTGGGCGTGGAAGTGATGGCGGGCGACGCCATCGGCACCTATGGCCAGGGCTTCGGCCTGCCGCTGGAGGAAACCAAGCACTTCACCTCCTACACGCTGATGGCGATGCTCGCCGGCTACCTTGCGGGCCTGGTGCTCATCCCGCGCTTCATTTCGCAGCAGAGCTACCTGGCGGTATCGGCGGTGCTCGGCGTGCTGTTCACGCTCGGCGCCTACTTCACCACGGGCGGCGTCTCGGTGGGCTTCGTCGCCGCGCTGGGCTTCGCCAACGCGATGATGTGGCCGGCGATCTTCCCGCTCGCCATCCACGGCCTGGGTCGCCTGACCGAGCGCGGGTCCGCGCTGCTGATCATGGCCATCGTGGGCGGTGCGCTGGTGCCGCAGCTGTTCGTGCACCTGAAACAGCACTTCAACTTCCAGCTGGTATTCATGGCGCTGATGGTGCCCTGCTACCTGTACATCCTCTATTACGGCGCAAGGGGCCATCGCGTCGGCCAGCACGCGCCTTGAGCCAGGGCGGGCATGGCGCCCGCCTCGCTGGGCTACGATGCCCTTTCCCGCTTTCCGGAGTTTTCACGTTGCGCAACCCCACCATCAAGGACGTCGCCAAGCGTTCGGGCGTTTCGCTCAAGACCGTCTCGCGCGTCATCAACCGCGAGACCTCGGTGCGCGCCGATACCCGCGAGAAGGTCGAACGCGCGATCGAGGCACTGGGCTACCAGCCCAACCCCTCCGCGCGCGGCCTGCGCAGCACGCACGCCTATGCGATCGGGCTGGTGTACGACAACCCGAACGCGCACTACGTCATCAGCATGCAGGACGGCGTGCTGTCGGCCTGCCGCGAACGTGGTTATGGGTTGCTGATCCATCCCTGCGACTCGAGCTCGCCTGACCTCGCCAACGAGCTGTGCTCGCTGGTCGAACGCAACCGCCTCGCCGGGCTGGTGCTGGCGCCGCCGATGTCCGAAGAGCCGGAGCTGATCGCCAAGCTCAGCGCGAACGACATCAGTTTCGTGCGCATCATTTCCTCGCGCGAAGATCCGCACGACGGCGCGCCCTGCGTCTACGTGGACGACCGCAGCGCGGCGTATGCCATCACCGAACACCTGATCCAGATGGGCCACAAGCGCGTCGGCTTCCTGTGGGGCGAACCGCATCACCGGTCGAGCCCGGAGCGCTACCAGGGTTATGCCGACGCACTGAAGGACTACGGCATCCCGCTCGACAAGAAGCTGGTGCTGCCCGGTCGTTACGCGTTCGACGATGGTTTCCGCGGCGCCCGCAAGCTGCTCGCGCTGAAGGATCCGCCGACCGCGATCTTCGGCAGCAACGACGAAATCGCCGCCGGCGTGCTCGCGGCCGCGCGTTCCAGTGGACTGGACGTGCCGTGGAATCTCTCCATCGCCGGCTTCGAGGACAGCCCGTTCTCCAAGCAGGCATGGCCCGCGCTCACCACCGCGCGCCAATCCACCAGCGACATCGGTCGCCATGCGGCGCTGCAGCTGATGGCCGAACTGCAGCGCAAGGCCGGCGCCCCGGCGGAGATGCCGCACGCCGAATGTTTCGTTCCCGAACTGGTCGTGCGCGGCTCCACCGCGCCGCCGCAAACCACCCCGCCACGCAAGGGCTGAAACCCTGCGGTGTGCGCCCACACGCATGCCATTGAGAAGACGATGAAGGAAGCCAGCTCCACCCTGATGTTCCGCGAGGCCCACGAGACGGCCGCCGTGGTCGAGCGCCAGTTGCGCGAGAACGCACCGATCCTCGCGGCCCTGGGCGAACGTCTTCGCGCCAACCCGCCCCGCTTCATCGTCACCTGTGCACGCGGCAGTTCCGATCACGCCGCCGCGTACGCCAAGTACGTATTCGAAACAAGGCTTGGCCTGATCACCGCCTCGGCCTCGCCGTCGATCTCCTCCATCTACGACGCCGACCTGCACATGGACGGCGCCTTGTTCGTCGCCATCTCGCAGTCGGGCAAGAGCCCGGACCTGCTGCGCAGTGCGCAGGCCGCGAAGGATGCGGGTGCGCACGTGGTGGCGCTGGTGAACGTGGAAGACTCGCCGCTGGCGCAGATGGCCGACACCTTCGTGCCGCTGCGTGCGGGCCCGGAACTGAGCGTCGCCGCGACCAAGAGCTATCTCGCCACGCTGGCGGCGATCCTGCAGATGACCGCGCACTGGTGCAACGACGACGACCTGCACACCGCGGTGGCACGCCTGCCCGGTGACCTGCGCCAGGGTTGGGACTGCAACTGGAATGCGATGGTCGAAGGCCTGCGCGATACGCACAACCTGTTCGTGGTGGGGCGTGGTTTCGGCTTCGGCGCCGCGCTGGAAGCCGCGCTCAAGCTCAAGGAAACCTGCGGCCTGCATGCCGAAGCCTTCAGCGCCGCCGAAGTGAAGCATGGCCCGATGGCCTTGGTCGGCGAAGGGTTTCCCGTGCTGTTCTTCGCCCAGGATGACGGCACGCTGGAAAACACCATGGCGGTGGCGCGCGAGTTCCGCGCCCGCGGCGCCCGCGTCTTCGTCGCCGCGCCCGGCAATCATGATCCGGACAAGCTGCCGTTGCCCGAAGGCATCTCGCCCATCGTGACGCCGCTGCTTGCCGTGCAGAGCTTCTATCGCGCCGCCAGCGCGCTGTCGCTCGCGCGCGGCTACGACCCGGACGTGCCGCCGCATCTGCGCAAGGTGACGGAGACGATGTGATGAGCGCCCAAGCCACTGCCCTCGTCAACGCCCGCGTGCTTACCGACCACGGCCCGCAAGACGGCCTGGCCGTGCTGGTGCGCGGCGAGCGCATCGAAGCCGTCGTGCGCGCCGACGACGCGCGCGCAACGGCCGCACAACGCCACGACCTCAAGGGCCGGCTGCTGCTGCCCGGCTTCATCGACGTGCAGGTCAACGGAGGTGGTGGCGTGCTGTTCAACGCCGAGCCCACCGTCGACGCGCTCGCCACGATGGGTGCCGCGCATCGCAAGTTCGGCACCACCGGCTTCCTGCCCACGCTGATCACCGATACCGCCGACGTGATGCGCAAGGCGCTGGACGCCGTCGACGCGGCGATCGAGCAAGGCGTGCCGGGCGTGCTCGGCATCCATCTCGAAGGCCCGTTCCTCGCCACCGCGCGCAAGGGCATTCACGACGCCAGCCTGTTCCGGCTGCCGGATGCGGAAGACATCGCCGCGATCACGCGCAACCGGCGCGGCGTGGTGATGCTCACGCTCGCGGTGGAAGAGGTTCCACTGGACACCATCCGCCAGCTCAGCGAAGCCGGCGTGCTCGTCGTCGCCGGCCACACCGCCGCCAGCTACGACACCACGCGTGCCGCGCTCGATGCGGGCGTGTGCGGCTTCACCCATCTCTACAACGCGATGACGCCGCTCGGCAGTCGCGAGCCCGGCGTGGTCGGCGCCGCGCTGGATGATCCCTACAGCTGGTGCGGCCTCATCGTCGACGGCCATCATGTGCATCCCGCGGCATTGCGCGTCGCCATCGCTGCCAAGGCGCGTGGCAAGAGCGTGCTGGTCACCGACGCGATGCCGCCGGTTGGCGCCGACAGCCCCGAATACATACTCAATGGCCAGACCATCATCGCCCGCGACGGCATCTGCCAGAGCGATACCGGCGTACTCGCCGGCTCCGCGCTCGACATGGCGACGGGCGTGCGCAACCTCGTGAACATGGTCGGCCTGCCGCTGGCCGAAGCCTCGCGCATGGCGAGCGCCTATCCGGCCGCATGGCTGGGCCTCGATCGCACCCATGGCCGCCTGGTGGCGGGGCAGCGGGCGGACTTCGCGGTGATGGATGAGGGGTTGATGGTGAGCGAGACGTGGATCGGTGGCGTGCGGTATGCCGGCTGAGGCATGCCCCGCTCCTGTCGCCGCGCATCCTTGAAGCACCCATTGTAGGAGCGCACCCAGTGCGCGACCGCCTTTCGCGCCGGTTTGCATGGTTCGCTCTTTCGGCAATGTCGTTTCAGGCGATTGCTATGTTTCGGCGACCTGGCTCGCCCGCTACCGAAAGGAGCCCTCGTGGGGCCGCGGGCTTTCAGATCGCCGTCGCGGCCCAGGTCACTTTCTCCTCACGTGACGTTCGTTCCCTTGTAGGAGCGCACCCAGTGCGCGACCGCCTTTCGCGCCGGTCTGCAGCACTCGTTCTTCAGCATGTAGTTGGTGATGTCTTAGTTGCTTTCTTCCGTGACCGGGCTCGCCTGCGGCGGGCTTCCGAGCCGCTGCCGCGGCCCGGGTCACTTTCTCTTGCTTGCCCAAGAGAAAGTAACCAAAGAGAAGGGCACCCCGCGTGGCGCTGTCTGGGCTACGCCCAGCCAGTCCGTGAGGGGCGGCCGGGCTTTTCGACCGGGCTCCTGCCCGGACGAAAAGTGCCCGACGTCCTGTCGGGCACCCCTGCGGGGCCTGCTCGTCCACCCCTCACCGCCCCACAGGGGTTGGTTGAAGGCTCGTGCCGCGGAGCGGCACATCGCGTCGCGACACCGGTGGCTGCGGTTCGTTGTGGGAGCGCACCCTGTGCGCGACCGTGGACTGACAGGGTTGCCTCGATCCGCGATGGTCGCGACGACGCAAGGCCAAGGCGCGTTGCAACGTTGCGGTCGCGCACTGGGTGCGCTCCCACAGAGGTAGGAAGGAACTTCGCGAGCACCCACCCCTCACCC
This sequence comes from Dyella sp. EPa41, assembly GCF_016586165.1. Lineage (GTDB taxonomy): Bacteria > Pseudomonadota > Gammaproteobacteria > Xanthomonadales > Rhodanobacteraceae > Dyella. Next base: position 46,734 of record NZ_BCPR01000037.1, read on the forward strand.
CACCCCTCTCCCCGGAGGGGAGAGGGAGAAAAAACGGCGGTGCGGCGCGAATAGATCCCCTCAGGGCTCAACAACGTTGCCTTGAGTCCTCTTCGCTACGGCGCGTGGCGGTGTAGCGGCTACGTTCGAGGTAGTAACGAGCACGGCCCGACTGACCTCGGTCGTCCGACGCTCCTATCCCCCATAT
>NZ_BCPR01000038.1 GCF_016586165.1 Dyella sp. EPa41
AAAAAAATTTGCTTTCGGGTTTTTGGAGGAACCCCGCGTCGGAGAGCGTCTCGACGGGGGAGGAAAATAATAGCGCCCCCATGAAACTCTGTGAAGGGGTGCCAGCGAACTTTTTTTCACTGCGATGACATGGCGAGCCGCCACTGCGCCCGCAAACGCCTATGTGCAGGCGTTTGCGATGACGTGGCAGCCCGCATGGTTATTGCTGTTCCTCGATATCGCGCCCGCACAGCACGGGCTTGAGGTGTGGTGGCGCCCTCCACGCAGATCCGCCAAGGAATCACGCCAACCGGGCGCGAACCCGCTGGAGACGCATCGCGCTAATTGCCCGTCGGGGAACGCCGCTTCTGCCTTCCGACAAGGCCAGGCACGGGTCCTGGACCGAGAGCACGCTTGTTCGCGGCACGTTGATGGGGCCAGGCGCGGGCGAACGAGCCATCGTGCAAGGCCGATTTCGCCCCGGCTGCCACGGGCCGGCCACACGCTAGGTGCCGAGGTTCCGTGCAGGCGCCGGTGTGAGGATCGGGGTGACGGTCGGCGATGAGCCCGCCATGGTGGATGCGGTGGGCGCGGCGCAGTGATTCGCGGCGGCCAGGTCGTGCCGGCAGGGGACGCCGACGTGGTACGGGACGAGCATGTCGGGACGGAGGTTTTCCAGGGCGTCCCAGTCGTCTTCGAACGGAATGAACTGCTGCATGGTGCTGCTCCTGCGTGGTTGCGCGCCGTCGTTGCCGGCGTGCAGGAGCTATCTAAGCAAACGGCCCGGTCCGTACGATGACGGAATCGGGCCGTTTGCGGGCAGCGCGATGAGCGAAATCAGTCGATTTCGATCATCTCGAAATCGTCCTTGGTCGCGCCGCAATCCGGGCAGGTCCAGGTGTCGGGCACGTCCGCCCAGCGCGTACCAGGCTCGATGCCTTCCTCGGGCACGCCCAGCGCTTCGTCATAGATGAAGCCGCAGACGACACACATCCACTTGCGAAAGGTCCCGGTTTCGTTGGTGCTCTGATTCATCGCTGGACTGCTTGATATGGAGAATAAGAGGCGCATTCTCGCAACTCCCCCGCCGATGCGAAAGCGTACGGCCCCGTTTTTCAGGATGGAACCGATGCATTCCCAACTCAGAGGCCGCGGCCTGTATGTGATCACCGACGGCCCGCGGCCGGACCTGCTCGAGGTCGTGGCGCAGGCCCTGGCCGGCGGTGCCTGCGTGCTGCAGTACCGCGACAAGACCGGCGATCAGGCGCGCCGCCTTGCCGAGGCACGCGCCCTGCGCGCGCTGTGCGCCGCTCGCGGGGTCCCGATGATCGTCAACGACGACGTGCAACTGGCCCGGGCCGCCGGCGCGGCGGGCGTCCATCTGGGCGAGGACGACGGCGGCATCGCCGCCGCGCGGGCGGTACTGGGCCCGGAGGCGATCATTGGCGTGTCCTGCTACGACTCCGCCGAACGGGCCGGCCAGTTGGCGGCGGCCGGTGCCGATTACCTCGCATTCGGCGCGTTTTTCCCCTCACCCACGAAGCCACATGCGCGGCGCGCGTCGTTCGAGCTGCTGCGACAGACCGCCGCGTTGGGACTGCCTCGGGTGGCGATCGGCGGCATCACGCCGGACAATGGCGGCTCCCTGATCGATGCCGGCGCGGACTATCTGGCCGTGATTTCGGCCGTGTTCGGCGACCCGGACGTACGCGGCGCCGCCGCGCGTTTCACCCAACTTTTCTCGACGCATTGAGTGCCACGATGACCACCAACCATGAGCTTTTCCTACGCGCGCAGCAGCTGATGCCCGGCGGCGTGAATTCACCGGTGCGCGCCTTCAAGTCGGTGGGCGGCGAACCGTTCTTCACGTCGCGTGCCGATGGCGCCTACCTGTGGGACGTGGAGGGCAAGCGCTATATCGACTACGTGGGCTCGTGGGGTCCGATGATCGTGGGGCACAACCATCCGCAGGTGCGCGAAGCGGTGGAGCGCGCGGTGAAGAACGGCCTCTCGTATGGCACGCCCTGCCCGGCCGAGGTCACCATGGCCGAGACGATCACGCGCCTGATCCCGTCGATCGACATGGTGCGCATGGTCAATTCGGGTACCGAGGCGACCATGTCGGCGATCCGCCTTGCCCGCGGCGCCACGCATCGCAGCCTGATCGTGAAGTTCGAAGGCTGCTACCACGGCCATGGCGACAGCTTCCTGGTGAAGGCGGGCTCCGGCGCGCTGACCTTCGGCGTGCCGACGTCGCCGGGCGTGCCCAAGGCGAATGCCGACCTCACGCTCACCCTTCCCTACAACGACATCGACGCCGCGGTGCGCCTGTTCGACGAGCACGGCCACGACATCGCCGGCCTGATCATCGAGCCGGTGGCCGGCAACATGAACTGCATCCCGCCGAAGGACGGCTACCTGCAGGCCTTGCGCGAGCTGTGCACTAGGCATGGCGTGTTGCTGATCTTCGACGAGGTGATGACCGGCTTCCGCGTCGCCCTGGGCGGCGCGCAGGCGTACTACGGCGTGACGCCGGACCTCACCACGTTCGGCAAGATCATCGGCGGCGGCATGCCGGTGGGCGCCTATGGCGGCCGGCGTGACCTGATGCAGCAGATCGCGCCGGCGGGTCCGATCTACCAGGCGGGCACCTTGTCCGGCAATCCGGTGGCGATGGCCGCGGGCCTGGCCATGCTGGAGCTGATCCAGGCGCCGGGCTTCCACGATCAGCTCGCCGCGCGCACGCGCCTGCTCACCGACGGACTGCAGGCGATCGCCGATGGTGAAGGCATTCCCTTCAGCACGAATCGCGTGGGCGGCATGTTCGGCCTGTTCTTCACCCGCGAGAAAGTGGAGAGCTACGCACAGGCAACCGCGGCGGATACGGCGATGTTCAACCGTTTCTTCCACGGCATGCTGGAGCGTGGCGTCTACCTCGCCCCGTCGGCGTTCGAGGCGGGTTTCGTCTCCAGCGCGCACAGCGAGCAGGACCTTGCCGACACATTGGAGGCGGCACGCGGTGCGATGAAGGCGGCGCGCGCGGCATAAACGCATGCTCCGCTGCGTGCTGTTCGACCTGGACGAGGTGCTGGTCGACTACGATCGTTCGATCCGCGTCGGTCGCCTGGCGCAGCTCATCGACAGCACGCCGCACGCGGTTCACGCGGCCATCTACGAATCAGGCATCGAGGATGCGGCCGACCGCGGCGAGCTGACGCCAGAGGCCTATCTCGACGCGCTGGGCGCGCGGCTCGGGCGTACGCTCGGCATCGATGCCTGGACCACGGCGCGCCGCGCGGCGACTCGGGCGCGCCCGGAAGTCCTCGCGCTGGCCCACCGCCTCGCCCAGCGGATGTCGCTGGCCTTGCTCACCAACAACGGCGTGCTGATGGCGCGGCAGCTGCCGCAGATCGTGCCGGCGCTGTTTCCCCTCTTCGCGGGCCGCGCCTTCGCTTCCGCGGAGTTCGGCGCGAGCAAGCCGGATCCGCGTGTCTATGGCGCCTGCCTGGAGCGCCTGGGCGAGCTGCCGGAGGCGACGCTGTTCGTCGACGACAACGAGGCCAACGTCCAGGGAGCGCTGCTGGCAGGCCTGCATGCGCACCACTACCGGGACCTGGCTGGCCTGAACGCCGCATTGGCCCGCTTCGGCCTGCCCTGATTGCTTCGGCGTGACGGCGTCGCCGGCCGCGGCGTTATGCTGGTGCCATCGCGCGTGGGGCCCACAACATGAGCGTGCAGCCACGGTTTCCGTTCGACAGCGCCATCGCACCGGCGGCCCGGCAGGGCTGGCGAGCGCGATGGTTCCACGTCATTTTCGGCCACGACGACACCGCCTCGCGCCTGTTCGACCTGGTGCTGATAGTGGCGATCCTTGCCAGTATCCTGGTGGCGGTGCTCGATACGGTCGAAGACCTGCACGCACGGCTGGGCCGCGCGTTCGCCTTGCTGGAATGGTTTTTCACCATCGCGTTTACCGTGGAATACGTGGCGCGCCTGCTGGTGATCTCGCAGCCACGCCGCTACGCCTTCAGCTTTTTCGGCATCGTCGACCTGGTGGCGGTGCTGCCCACCTACCTGACCCTGCTCGCGGCCGGAGGGCAGCACCTGATGGTGGTGCGCGCGCTGCGCATCCTGCGCGTGTTCCGCGTGCTGAAGATGACCCGCTACGTGAGCGAGGCGGACCTGCTTTGGTCCACCTTCCTGCGCGCACGGCCCAAGATCCTCGTGTTCTTCAGCACCATCCTCACTCTGGTGCTGATCTTCGGCGCGTTGATGTACCTGATCGAAGGGCCGGAAAACGGCTACACCAGCATTCCCCGCTCGATGTACTGGGCGGTGGTGACGATGACGACGGTCGGTTTCGGCGACATCACACCGCACACCACGCTGGGGCAACTGGTCACGTCACTGATCATGCTCCTGGGCTATTGCATCATCGCCGTGCCCACCGGCATCTTCGCGGCGGAATTGGCGAGCGGCATGCGCGAGGCCAGGCAACGAACCCGGGTTTGCGTGCACTGCGAACTCAAGGAGCACCAGCCCGACGCGCGCTACTGCCGCGGCTGCGGGGCGCCGCTGCCGACGGATGAGAGCAACGACTAGGCCGGGCGAAGCCAGCGATGCGGCATCCCGGCGGCGGTAACGATGCGCCGCCGCGGCTCCACGGGCCTCAACCATGCGGAGTTGCCCACGGGTGGTCGAATGGTTGCAGGAGGTCACCCGGTGCGCGGAAACCCGACGTCACGATGACGATACGAGTCGGCGGCCGCGCACGGGTTGCGCCCCCGCAGGGCAGGAGGGCTTAGCCTGCGAGGTAGGCGCGCAGCGCGGTTTCGAGGCGCGCGAGGCCTTCGGCGAGATCCGCGTCGGTGAGGTTGAGCGGCGGCACGAAGCGCAGCACGTCAGGGCCGGCCTGCAGCACCAGCAGACCGTGGGCGGCGGCGAAATCGAGGATGCTGCCGGCCTTGCCCTTGTGCGCATCCTTCAGCACCGCGCCCAGCATGAGGCCGCGGCCGCGCACTTCGTCGAACAGGTCCAGCGAGGCATGGATGCGCAGCAGTCCGCTGCGCAACGCCTGCGATTGACGCACCACGTTCGCCAGCAGTTCGGGCGAGGACAGCTTGCGCAGCGCCACGCGCGCCACGGAGGCGGCCAGCGGATTGCCGCCAAAGGTGGTGCCGTGCGCGCCGAACTGCATGATCTCGGCGACCTTGGGGCCCGCCAGCATGGCGCCGATGGGGAAGCCGCATCCCAGCGCCTTGGCGAGCGTGACGATGTCCGGCTGCACCTCGTCCTGCACGTAGGCGAACAGCGTGCCCGTGCGTCCCATGCCGCACTGGATCTCGTCCAGCACCAGCAAGGCGTCGTGCTGGTCGCACAGTTCGCGCACGCGCTTGAGGAAACCGGGAGCCGCCGGCAGCACGCCGCCCTCGCCCTGCACCGGCTCCAGCATCACGGCTGCCACGTCGCCCTGCGCGAACGCCTCTTCCAGCTGCGCGACGTCGTTGAAATCGAGATAGCGGAAACCGCCGGGCAGCGGCTCGTAGCCTTCCTGGTACTTGGGCTGCGCGGTGGCGGTGACGGCGGCCAGCGTGCGGCCGTGGAAGGAGCCACGGAACGTCACGATGACGCGCTTGCCCGCATCGCGGCCTTGCGCGGCGGCCCATTTGCGCACGAGCTTGATCGCGGCCTCGTTGGCCTCGGTGCCGGAATTGCACAGGAACACGCGCTTGGCGAAGCCGGAGGCCTCCACCAGTGCTTCGGCGAGGCGCAGCGGCGGCTCGCTGTAGAACACGTTGCTGGTGTGCCAGAGCTTGTGCGCCTGCGTGGTCAGCGCTTCGAGCAGATCCGGATCCTGGTGACCCAGCGCATTCACGGCGATACCGGCGCCCAGATCGATGTATTCGCGTCCTTCCGTGTCCCACACGCGCGAGCCCTTGCCGTGGTCCAGCACCACCTCGCGCGGTCGATACACCGGCAGCCAGTAGCGCTTGCCGAGATCGATCAGGGATGAGGCGGACGGGTCTTGCGCGTGCATGTCGTACTCCAGGCATCGTCCGGGACGCTGCCATGTGGGGATGGGGACCGGGTTCGGGGAACGCCGCGGCGTGGTGCGGCGCGCCACGCATCCTAAGCCCTGTGCCCTCGCTTTGCACGGACGATGGCCGGCAAACGGCGCCGCGCAAGTGTCAACTTCCCCTGTTCGCTGTAACCCGGGTGTTACACCTGCTCGAAAACCGCGCAGCGGTGCGGCCTGCCAGCCTTCGCGGGCGCGCAACCGCCCTCGTTGATGTAACGCGCGCAAGACGCCCTCGAACAGCGTTTGGCCTGCACATGGCCATTTAAGCCCCCTTTTTGAGGCATACACGTGGTTGGCACGGCGCTTGCTGCGCTTGTGGTGTACAGGCGGGAAGCCAGCTGCGAAGACAAACCGGGCACCGTGGCATGGATAACCACGGCGGCGGACAGTCGACGCTCTTGGATGGCCCGGAGCATCACCGGCGCAGCCATCGCAGCTGGCAAGGGAGCCTCTCCTTTCCACCATTTCGAACGGGCACGTGGTTCGACGATCTTCCGCCGCAAGGCGGTCATGAGGGCGGTAACCCGGCAACCCCTGTGGCCGGGGCACCAACGGAAGCCCCCGGCCCGACCCCTGCGGGCCGGGGGCCTTCCTTTTCTGGTCATGGTGTTCCATCGCGGAGTGAGCGGCGGGTGCTTGCGGGTCAGGTGGCCGGGCGGGCGCCCAACCAGCCACGTTGAGCGAGCATCCGCCGCTCACTCCGCGCGCCGGCGCGTGCACCGGTCATCCCCGCACAGGTTCAGCGCAGCTCGTCGAGGGCGAGCTGGTGTTTCTTGCACAGCCGGTAGATGGTCACGCGCGATACCTTGAGCCGCCGGGCGCATTCGCTGACATTGAAGCGACTCTCGCGCAGGCACGCGATCACCGCGTCCCGCTCGGCCGCCACCCGCGTGCTGCCCAGGCTGGAGCGGGCCGCCTGCTTGGTGAGCACGTCGGCGAGATCCAGATCACTCACGCTGATCAGCGGGTCCTCCGCCACCACCGCCGCGCGCTGCACGCGGTTGAGCAGTTCGCGCACATTGCCGGGCCAGGCGAAATCGAGCATCGCGCGGCGTGCGCTCGCGCTGAAGGCGCGGGCCCGGCTCGGATGCAACTCGCGGAAGGCATCGAGGAAGCGCTGCGCCAGCAACACCACGTCGTCTTCGCGCTCACGCAGCGCCGGCATGCGCAGGCGCAACACGTTGAGCCGGTAGTACAGGTCTTCGCGGAAACGGCCCTGCTCCACCGCTTTTTCCAGGTCGACATGCGTGGCCGCGAGCACGCGCACATCGAGCTTGATCAACTGGCTGCTGCCCACGCGCTCGAGCGTGCCTTCCTGCAGGAAGCGCAGCAGGCTGGTTTGCGCATCGGGCGGGAGGTCGCCGACCTCGTCGAGAAACACGGTGCCACCGGCCGCCGATTCGAAATGGCCGATGCGGCGCGCGTTGGCGCCGGTGAACGCGCCACGCTCGTGGCCGAACAATTCCGATTGCACGAGGTTGGGCGGGAGCGCACCGCAATTGATCGCCGCGAACGGACGGTCCGCGCGCGCCGACAAGCCATGCAGCGCCCGCGCCGCCACTTCCTTGCCGGTGCCGGTTTCGCCGGTGATCAACACCGGCAACTCGACCGGCGCGTACTTGCGGATGCTGGCGACGACCGCGCCGATGGCGGCACTGCGACCCGTTACGCCGATGTCGCTGGGTTCGGCCGCGCGTGGCTGGTCGCCACCGATGCGCGCCAGCGCTTCAACCAGCCGGTCGACGTCCACGGGGGTGGCGAAGTATTCGATGCTGGCTTCGAGCACGCGATCGATCAGCGGCTCGTGCCCGGGCATTTCAGGGGGAATCAGCGCCACCCAGGGCAGCCAGGGGTGGTCGGCCATCAGGTGGGCCATGGCCTGGATCGAGGCGGGGTCGCCCTGCCTCAGGTCCGCCAGCGCCACGACGGTGTCGTTGTTGCGCATGCCCACGCCACCCTGGGTATTGGCATCGGCGACGCGAATGATCCAGCCCGCTTCGGCCAGGCCAGCACGTTCCTCGCTGGCAGGCTGTCCGAACCAGACGACGCATCGTCTGGCCTCTTCCCTCAACACAGCCATGGCTTCCTCCCCTTCCCCTGATAGAGGGTTACAGGTTCCGGCCGGTCGTAGCCCTGTCCGCTGGCCACCCCCCGGTTACCACGCCGTCGCGCAACGCTAATCCGCGACTGCTACAGGAATGTGATATGCATCACACAATATACAACCGGGGCGCCGGGAGTCACCCCACAAACGATGCAGGCGTGTTCGGACAGAAGCGGGAGCCCTGGTCATCGGCTAGCACCAATGGCCTAGGGCCGGCCCGGGGAAGCGGCGCCGTCTGGCGCGAAGCTGACGATGGCCTACCAGACGCCGGTATTGGGCATCGATGCCCATGGCTCCTGCGGCGGCAGGTGGCCGTCCTGCAGCAACTCGACGGAGACCAGGTCGGGCGAGCGCACGAAGGCCATGTGGCCATCGCGAGGCGGGCGGTTGATGGTGTAGCCCATCGATTGCAGGTGGGCGCAGGTGGCGTAGATGTCGTCGACCTGGAAGGCCAGGTGCCCGAAGTTGCGGGCGCTGCCGTAGTCCTCGGTGGAACCCCAGTTGTAGGTCAGCTCCACCTCGGCGTCCGGCGAGCCCGGCGCCGCCAGGAAGATCAGCGTGAACTTGCCCGCGTCGTTCTCCATGCGGCGCATCTCCTTCAGGCCGAGGCCTTCGCAGAAGAAGCGCAGGCTGGCATCGACGTCTCGAACGCGGATCATGGTGTGGAGGTATTTCATGGTGTGCTCCTGGCGCCGGGGGCGCGCCGTCAAGGGGAAAGAAAAGGGCGGATGCGCGCGGCCAGGGCATCCAGCGCCTCACGCGATGCGGGAGCGGGCGGGCGGCCGGCGTAGACACGCAGCAGGCCATCGCCCACGCGCCGCGGCTGCACATGCAGATGGAAGTGCGGCACCTCCTGCCCGCCCGCCGCGCCATTGGATTGCCACAGGTTCAGCCCGGCCGGCTGCAACGCCGCGCGCAACGCCTTCGCCACGCGCACGCCCAGCCGCATGACCTCGCCGGCCAGCCCAGGCTCGATGTCGAAGATGGTTTCCACGTGCTGGCGTGGAACCACCAGCACATGCCCTTCGATCGCCTGCCGCAGATCGAGAAAGGCCAGGGCGTGGTCGGTCTGGGCGACCACGTTCGCAGGCAGGCGACCCGCGGCGATCTCGCAGAAGGGACACGCCGCCACGATCAGTCCAGGAACAGGTCCGGCAACAGCGACTTTGTCGGGTCCATCGCATAGGACGACAGGTCGGAGACGCCGGCGGCGCGCAGCACGTCCTCGTCGATGAGGAACTGGCCCGCGAAGCCCTTCGCCGTCCGCGTGAGCACGGCATGGGCGGCATCCGCGACGATCGTCGGCTTGCGGCAACGATCCAGCGGCACGCCCGGAATCATGTTGAGCGCATCGGTGGCGATGATGGTGCGCGGCCACAGCGCATTCACGGCCACGCCCTGCGGGCCGAATTCGGCGGCGAGGCCCAGCGTCACGAAGCTCATGCCCATCTTCGCCAGCGTGTAACCGGTATGCGGCGCCCACCACTTGGGATCGAGCGACGGCGGCGGCGCCAGCGTGAGGATGTGCGGGTTGGCGGACTTCAGCAGATGCGGCATGCACGCCTGCGCGCAGAGGAAACTGCCGCGAGAGTTCACCTGCTGCATCAGGTCGAAACGTTTCATCGGCGTGTCGAGCGCACCGGCCAGCCAGATCGCGCTGGCGTTGTTCACCAGGATGTCGATGCCACCGAAGGCCTTCACGGTGGCGGCCACGGCGGCGTGCACTTCGTCCTCTTCGCGAATGTCGCACTTGATCGGCAATGCCTTGCCGCCGGCGGCTTCGATCTCCGCCGCGGCGCTATGAATGGTGCCCGGCAGCTTGGGATTGGGCACGCTGCTCTTGGCCGCGATGGCGATGTTGGCGCCGTCGCGCGCCGCGCGCAGCGCAATGGCCAGGCCGATGCCGCGCGAGGCGCCGGTGATGAAGAGGGTCTTGCCGGCCAGGCTGGTCATGAGGTGTGCGCCTTGTTCGGGGAACACCCAGTGTAGGAGCGCACCCAGCGCGCGAAAAGCCCGTGGCGTCGTAGCGCTGAAGCGTTGCCGTGTTGCGGCGAATGGGGTCCGAGGCACGACCCATCGCCGCGGTCGCGCACCGGATGCGCTCCGGCGGAAAGGCAGGTGGGTGGATCAGGCGCGCTGGAAGCGCGGCAGGATATCGCGCAGTTCGGCCAGCCGGCGCAGCGGGTCGGTGATTTCCAGCATGCGTTGGCGCTCGTCGTCCTGCAGCGGCAGCAGTTCGGCCAGGCGGAACCCGACCCAGCCGGCGTCGTCGTACCACTGGCGCGGCGCGTGGCGCCACTGCGGCGCCATGGAATCGACCAGGCGTTCGAGAATGGACGGAAGCAGCGCAAGCTCGACCGGCACGTCGTGCGTGGGTTCGGCGGGCCACAGCTCCACGTCGCCACGCACCAGTCCATCGGAACGTATGCGCGTGCGCGCGACGCGAAACCGCTCCGTGCCCTCGGCGAGGATGCCCAGCAGGCCATCTTCACGATTGTGGAAATCGATGATCCGCGCGAGCGTGCCCACCGCCGCGGGCCTGGCCGGTGCGCCGGCTTCCTTGCCCTCGAGAATGAGGCACACGCCGAACGACGACCCCGTGCGCGCGCATTCGCGCACCATGTCGAGATAGCGCGGCTCGAAGATGCGCAACGGCAACTGGCCACCGGGATACAGCACGGTGCCTAGCGGAAACAGCGGCAGGTCGAGGTAGGGCGTCTGGGCTGCCATGGGGCCAGTCTAGCGGGTTCAACCCATTGCCGAGCCCCTGTAGGAGCGCACCCAGTGCGCGAAAAGCCTACGGAGCGGCGACGACCTGACGCTGCGGTCGCGCACTGGGTGCGCTCCTACAGAGAGCGCGTGGGCGACTCAGGCTTCGAGCGCTTCGGCGAAACGACGCGGGGCGCCTTCGAAACCGCCGTTCGACATGAAGACCACGTGGTCACCGGGGCGCACCTGGTCGCGCAGTGCCGCGATCAACGCATCAACCGTCGGCACCGTGCTGCCGCGGCCGTTCAGTGCGCCGGTCACGCGGCCCGCATCCCATGGCAGCTCGGGACGATGCAGGAACACCACCGCATCGGCATCGGCCAGCGAGGGCGCGAGTGCCTCGGCGTGCGCACCCAGGCGCATGGAATTGGAACGGGGTTCCAGTGCGACCACGATGCGCGAGGCGCCGACCTTGGCGCGCAGGCCGGCCAGCGTGGTGGCGATCGCGGTGGGGTGATGCGCGAAATCGTCGTAGACGCGCACGCCACCCGCCTCGCCCACTACTTCCATGCGGCGCTTGACGCTCTGGAACCCGGCGAAGGCCGGCAGCAGCGCGCGCGGATCGGCGCCGGCGGCCGCAGCCGCGGCGAGCGCGGCCAGCGCGTTCATCACGCTGTGGTTGCCCAGCAGCGACCAGTGGATCTCGCCGAGCAGTTCGCCCTTGCGATGCACGCGGAACGCGGAGCCATCGGCCGCGAGCAATTCCGCCTGCCAGTCGCCCTGCCCGATGCCGAAGGTTTCCACCGGCGTCCAGCACCCCATGGCCAACACCTCGGCGAGGTGATGATCGTGCGCGTTGACGATCAGGCGCCCATTGCCCGGCACGGTGCGCACCAGGTGATGGAACTGGCGCTGGATCGCCGCGACGTCGGGGAAGATGTCCGCGTGGTCGTATTCGAGGTTGTTGAGGATGGCGATGCGCGGCCGGTAGTGCACGAACTTCGAGCGCTTGTCGAAGAACGCGCTGTCGTACTCGTCGGCCTCGATGACAAAGGGCGCGCCGGATGAGGGTTCGGCATCCGCCATGCGCGCCGTTCCACCGATGCGCGCGGAGACGTCGAAATTGCCGGGCACGCCGCCGATCAGGAAGCCGGGCGACAGGCCCGCGCTTTCCAGCAGGTGCGCCAGCAGGCTGGTCGTCGTGGTCTTGCCGTGCGTGCCGGCCACGGCCAGCACCTCGCGGCCCGGCAGCAGCGTCTCGCCCAGCCATTGCGGACCGGAGATGTAACGCAGCTGCTCGTCGAGCATGTATTCCACGGCGGGGTTGCCGCGCGTCATCGCGTTGCCGACCACGACGAGGTCCGGCGCGGGCTGCAGGTGTTCGGCCTGGTAGCCGTCCATCAGCCGGATGCCGAGCGCCTCCAGCTGCGTGCTCATGGGCGGGTAGACGTTGGCGTCGGAACCTTCGACGGTGAGCCCGAGCTCGCGCGCCAATGCGGCGACGCCGCCCATGAAGGTGCCGCAGATGCCGAGGATGTGCAGACGCATGCTAGACCTGTTCGCTTGTAGCGGCGGGCACGGCGACGCCGGCCCTGAAACCATCGGGCCGCCTTGCGGCGGCCCGGAAGATCAACCGTTGGCGGCGGCCGACTCGTCGGCCAGCGCGCGCTTCACGCGGGCGGTGACTTCGTCGAGCTCACCCACGCCGTTGACGACCTGCAGCTTGCCGCGGCGCGCGAAGAAATCGGCAACCGGCGCGGTCTGCTCGGCGTAGACCTTGAGGCGGTCACGCACGACCACCGGATCGTCGTCCTTGCGATGTTCCGCGGCAAAGCGGATCTCGCAGCGGGCGATGATCGCTTCGTTCGGCACGTCGAGCTTCACCACGGCGTCCAGCGGCTGGCCGATCTTGGCCAGCAGGTGGTCCAGCGCGTCGGCCTGGGCCAGGTTGCGCGGATAACCGTCGAGGATGAAGCCGTTCTTCACGTCGTCCTGCGAAAGACGCTCTTCGAGCATCGCCAGCAGGATGTCGTCGGAAACCAGCTTGCCGGCATCCATGACCGCCTTCGCCTTCAGGCCCGTGGGCGTGCCCGCCGCGACGGCCGCGCGCAGCATGTCGCCGGTCGAGATGTGCGGGACGCCGAGTTCCACCTTCAGACGCGCGGCCTGGGTGCCTTTGCCCGAACCGGGCGGACCAAGTAGGACGAGTCGCATAGTGCTCCAGAGGTATCCGCGGGCCACCGCTGCACGGAGGCCCCGCGAAAAGCGGAAAAGTAGCGTGCAAATTAGCTTCTGCGCTGGGTTCCGTCAAACGAGACCCCTTGCCCGAACCTGCCAAGTCACTGTTGCGAAACGAGTTGGCGCTGACACCCGGTTGTCACGAAAAGACGCGCGCCGGGGGATTTAAGCTTGCGTGATCCTTCACGCGAAAGAGACAGGCATGACCTCGCCACGCATCCACATCGTCACGCTCGGTGTCAGCGACCTGCAAGCCTCCCGCCGCTTTTACCAGGCACTGGGCTGGCAACCCTCGGCCGCCAGCAACGAGCACATCGTCTTCCTCAAGGGCGGCGCCGGCGTACTCGCCCTGTACGGGCGCGCAGCCCTGGCCGATGATGCGCTCGCCGATGACCAGCCGACCGGCTTCGCCGCCGTCACCCTGGCTCGCAACGCCCGTTCCAAGGCCGAGGTCGACAGCTGGTTCGCCGACGCCGTTGCGGCAGGCGCGCGCCCGGTCAAGCCGCCGCAGGAAGTGTTCTGGGGCGGCTATTCCAGCTACATCGCCGACCCGGACGGGCACCTGTGGGAATTCGCTTTCAATCCGTACTTCGTGTTTGATGAGCACGGCAACCTCGCCCTGCCGGATGAAAGCCCATGACATTAGCCTCCCAGTCCCAAGGTCGCTTGCTCTACGCACAGTCCGGCGGCGTTACCGCCGTCATCAACGCCACGGCGGCCGGCGTGATCGAAGCGGCGCGCGCGAAGGGCGTGCAGGTCTATGCCGCGCGCAACGGCATCCTCGGCGCATTGCGCGAGGAACTGATCGACACCGGCAAGGAAACCAAGGCGGCCATCGCCGCGCTTCGCCATACGCCGGGCGGAGCGTTCGGCTCGTGCCGCTACAAGCTGAAATCGCTGGAAGCGAACCGCGCCGAGTACGAGCGCCTGATCGAGGTGTTCCGCGCGCATGACATCCGCTGGTTCCTCTACAACGGCGGCAACGACTCCGCCGACACCGCGCTGAAGATCTCCCAGCTCGGCAAGGCGATGAACTACGACATCCGCTGCATCGGCGTGCCGAAGACGGTGGACAACGATCTCGCCGTCACCGATTGCTGCCCGGGCTTCGGCTCGGTGGCGAAATACACGGCGGTGTCCACGCTGGAAGCGAGCCTGGACGTGGCCTCGATGGCCGATACCTCGACCAAGGTGTTCATCCTCGAAGTGATGGGTCGCCATGCGGGCTGGATCGCCGCTGCCGCAGGCCTCGCCGGTGAAGGCGCCGATGCGCCGCCGCACATCATCCTGTTCCCCGAGCGCAGCTTCGACGAGGCCGCCTTCCTCGCCAAGGTGAAGGCCACGGTGGAACGCGTGGGCTGGTGCACCGTGGTGGCCTCCGAAGGCCTGCTCAACGCCGAAGGGCAGTTCCTCGCCGAGGCGGGCACGCGCGATGCATTCGGCCATTCGCAGCTGGGCGGCGTGGCGCCGGTGCTGGCCGCGCTGGTGAAGGAAAAGCTGGGCTACAAGTACCACTGGGCGTTGCCCGACTACCTGCAGCGCTCGGCGCGCCACCTTGCATCGAAGACCGACGCCGACCAGGCGTATGCCGTGGGGAAAGCCGCCGTGGCGTACGCGCTGGCCGGCATGAACGCGGTGATGCCGGTGATCGTGCGCACCAACGATGCGCCCTACCGCTGGAAGATCGAGCCCGCACCGCTGGCGAAGATCGCCAATCGCGAAAAGAAGATGCCGGCGAGCTTCCTGACCCGCGACGGCTTCGGCATCACCGCGGCGGCACGACGCTATCTCGCGCCGCTGATCCAGGGCGAAGCGCCCCTGCCCTACGGTAAGAACGGCCTGCCGCAGTACATCGCGCTGAAGAACACCGCAGTGACGCGCAAGCTCGAGCCCTTCGCGCGCTGAGGGTCAACGCAGGAAGCGATCCAGGCTCACGCGATAGTCGGCGTAGTCCTGGATCGTGTTGTGCCCCGCATCGGCCACCACCTGCAGCATGGGTGGCTGGCCGAAGGCCCGGACCAGCGCCTTGGTTCGCACCGCCGGAATCACCTCGTCCTGCTCGGCCTGGATGACCAGCACCGGGCAGCGGATGGCGCCGGCATAGCGCCACGATTCGAAGCGTTCGCGCATCAGCGCATTCACCGGCACCCACGGGAAATAGCCGGCGGCCACGCGCACCAGGCTGTCGAACGGCGTCACCAGCACCAGTCGCTCGACCGGTCGCCGCGCCGCCAGCTGCACGGCAACGCCGCTGCCCAGGCTGCGCCCGAGCACCGCGATGGATGAGAAGTGCGGTGCCAGCTGGTCAAACAGGGCGAGTGCATCGCCGACCAGGGCCGTTTCGCCGGGGGTTCCCTCGCTGGCGCCGTAACCCCGATAAGCCACGAGATAGACCGTGCGATCGGGCAACCAGCGCGCGAGATCGGCCCGTGAATCCTCCACGCGCTCGCCGTTGCCGCCGAAGTACAGCAGCGCCTTGCCGCGACCGGGGTTCATCACCCAGCCGCGCAGCTTCACCCCGTCGTGCAGCAGCTCGAAATCCGGCGCCTGGCGCACCTGCCATGACGCCTCCGGGTGGTAGACCTGTTGGCGTTGGCCCAGGTACAGCGACACGCACAGGCCGCCGTAGAGCAGGATGAACAACGCCGCCAACACCAGCACGACCCGCACGAACATGAGCCTCTCCTGTCGCCAGCTGACTGGCCGGTTCACCTGGATGAGCGATGGCTGAAAGCCCGCGGGCCGGGAACCGGAAAGCACGCCCGGCGTTCAGACGCATCTTCCTACGATGCGCTCGCCTGACCAACGCCCCTGGCGCTGACGGCACCACCGAGGAGGTTGTGATGAAGACCCTTATCCGCGTGTTCGTAGCCCTGGCCCTGCTTGCCGGCAGCGGCGCTACCCTGGCCGATCCGTGGCACGACCACGACCGCCGGGGACATGACCGCGACGATCACCACGAGCGCGATCGCTGGCACGGCCGCGACGAGGGTCGACGCGACCGCGATCGCCACGACCACTGGGAACGCCGCTACTACAGTGACCGCCACTACTATGGCCACCCTCGCTGGGCACGTGGCTACCGCTACGACGGCCCGATGTATATCGTGAACGACTACAGCTACTACCGCCTGGCGCCACCGCCGTACGGCTATCGCTGGGTGCGCGATGACGGCAACTACCTGCTGGTCTCGATCGGCGACAACATGATCCTGGACATGGTGATCCGCTGATCCGCGGACACCGGGCCAAACCGGGGCGGCACCGCGAGGTGCCGCCTTTTTTGTGCGCCAGTGCCGCAGCGCGTTGCGTCGCACAACACGACTGTCGTGATCCTCTGCCTATACTCGCCCATGACCGCCCGCAAGGGCGGCCGCCGTGTCGGGATGCCGGTGGCGGATCCCGACGATGTGGTTTCCACCCATGGGGAGGCTCCGATGCTGCAGCAGTATGGCTTGTGGATCGTGCTGGCATGTGCGGTCCTGGCGGTTCTTTACGGCGCGCTGTCCGTGCGCTGGATCTTGGCTAAATCGCCGGGCAACGCACGCATGCAAGAGATCGCTTCCGCGATCCAGGAAGGCGCGAAGGCATATCTCAATCGCCAGTACGCCACCATCGGCGGCGTCGGTGTGGTGTTGTTCCTGATCATCGGCTTTGCGCTGGACTGGGGCACCGCGATCGGTTTCGCGATCGGCGCGATCCTGTCCGGCGCCACCGGTTACATCGGCATGAACGTGTCGGTGCGCGCCAACGTGCGTACCGCCGAGGCCGCCCGTGGCGGACTCGCGGCGGCACTCAACGTGGCGTTCCGTGGCGGCGCCATCACCGGCATGCTGGTGGTCGGCCTCGCCTTGCTCGGCGTCACCGCGTACTACGCCGTGCTCATGCATTTCGGCTACGAGACCATGCATGCGCTGCATGCCCTGGTGGGCCTGGCCTTCGGCTCCTCGCTGATCTCGATCTTCGCGCGCCTGGGCGGCGGCATCTTCACCAAGGGCGCCGACGTGGGCGCCGACCTCGTCGGCAAGGTGGAAGCCGGCATTCCCGAGGACGATCCGCGCAACCCGGCGGTGATCGCCGACAACGTGGGTGACAACGTGGGCGACTGCGCCGGCATGGCCGCCGACCTGTTCGAGACCTACGCGGTGACGCTGATCGCCACCATGCTGCTGGGCGGCGTGATGGCCGAGCAGACCGGCAGCAACGGCGTGCTGTTTCCGCTGGTGCTGGGCGGCGTGTCGATCGTGGCATCGGTGATCGGTACCTTCTTCGTGAAGGCACGCGGCCCCAAGATCATGAACGCGCTGTACGCCGGCGTGGCGGTGTCGGCGGTGCTTGCCGCGATCGCGTTCTGGCCGATCACCAGCCAGCTGATGGCCGATTCGTCCTACGGCGTGGGCCATCTCTACGGCTGCGCGTTGATCGGCCTGGTGCTCACCGGGGCGATGGTGGTGATCACCGAGTACTACACGGCCACCGAATACAAGCCGGTGCAGCACGTGGCGCAGGCGTCCACCACGGGCCACGCGACCAACATCATCGCCGGCATCGGCGTGTCGATGAAGTCCACCGCGCTGCCGGTGCTGGCCGTATGCGCCGCGATCTGGGGCGCCTACCAGCTGGCCGGCCTCTACGGCATCGCCATTGCCGCGACCGCCATGCTCAGCATGACCGGCATGATCGTGGCGCTGGATGCCTACGGTCCGATCACCGACAACGCCGGCGGCATCGCCGAGATGGCCGAGCTGCCGCCGGAGGTGCGCGGCGTGACCGATCCGCTCGACGCCGTGGGCAACACCACCAAGGCGGTGACCAAGGGTTACGCCATCGGCTCGGCCGGCCTCGCCGCGCTGGTGCTGTTCGCCGACTACACGCACAACCTCAACCAGCACCTGAACCTCACCGACTTCCGCTTCGATCTCTCCAACCCGTACGTGATCATCGGCCTGCTGATCGGCGGCCTGATCCCGTACCTGTTCGGCGCGATGGCGATGGAAGCGGTGGGCCGCTCGGCCGGCTCGGTGGTGGAGGAAGTGCGCCGCCAGTTCCGCGAGATCAAGGGCATCATGGAAGGCACCACCAAGCCCGACTATTCGCGCGCGGTGGACATGCTGACCAAGTCGGCCATTCGCGAAATGCTGGTTCCCTCGCTGCTGCCGGTGCTGGTGCCGGTGATCGTGGTGTTCGGCTTCAAGTGGCTGGGTGGCGCGGAAGCCGGCGCGCAGGCGCTGGGCGGCGTGCTGATCGGCACCATCGTCACCGGCCTGTTCGTGGCCATCTCGATGACCACCGGCGGCGGCGCCTGGGACAACGCCAAGAAATACATCGAGGACGACCACTTCGGCGGCAAGGGCTCCGATGCGCACAAGGCGGCGGTGACCGGCGACACCGTGGGCGATCCGTACAAGGACACGGCGGGCCCGGCGGTGAATCCGCTGATCAAGATCATCAACATCGTGGCCCTGTTGCTGATTCCTCTGCTGTGAGAGGAACGCGCCCGGTCACCTCGATGGTGATCGGGCGAACCCGCGTGGCACGTTTGCCCCCTCTCCCCTCAAGGAAGAGGGAAATAGCCGCGGTGACCTCATCAAGAAGGAACTTCCATGGCACCCAAGCCCTCCCTGTGGCTGACCCTCGCCCTCGGCCTCACACTCAGCCACATGACGCACGCAAACGACGCCATCGCAACACCCTCCAAGGATCCAAACCTCTGGCTGGAAACCATCGACGGTCCCAGGCAACTGGATTGGGTCAAGCAACAGAACGCGCGGACGGTGAAGCAATACGCCGACAGCGCCCAGTTCAGGCAACTCGATGCACGCATCCTGGAAGTGCTCGACTCGCACGATCGCATTCCCATGGTCAGCAAGATCGGCGACCACTACTACAACTTCTGGCGCGACCAGGATCATCCGCGCGGTCTGTGGCGCCGCACGACGCTGGAGGAATACCGCAAGGACCAGCCCGTTTGGGAAGCCGTGATCGACCTCGACGCCCTCGGCAAGGCCGAGAACGAGAACTGGGTGTGGCACGGCGCCTATTGCCTGAAGCCTGAAAACCAGCGCTGCCTGGTCGCGCTCTCGCGCGGTGGCGCCGATGCCAGCGTGATCCGCGAATTCGACCTGCCCACCAGGCAGTTCGTGAAGGATGGCTTCGTACTGCCCGAGGCGAAGACCGATATCGCCTGGAAGGACAGGGACCACATCTACGTCGCCACCGATTTCGGCCCCGGCTCGATGACCACCTCCAGCTACCCGCGCATCGTGAAGGAGTGGAGGCGCGGCACGCCGCTCGCCAGCGCGGTGACCGTGCACGAGGTGAAAGACGACGACATGAGCGTGTCCGCTTTCCGCGACCAGACGCCAGGCTTCGAACGCGATTTCGTCACGCGCCAGATCGCCTTCTACGACAGCGAGACGTTCCTGCGCGGCAGGGACGGCAAGCTCACGCGCATCGACGTGCCCACCGACGCGAACACCGGCGTGCACCGCGAGTGGCTGCTGATCGAACCGCGCAGCGACTGGCATGTCGGCGGCAAGACCTACAAGTCCGGCTCGCTGCTGGCGGCGAAGTTCGACGACTACATGGCCGGCAAGCGTGAACTCACCGTGCTGTTCGAGCCCACCGCCAGCACGGCGCTGGACGGCTATTCGTGGACGCGCCACCAGCTGATCCTCAACGTGATGGACAACGTGGTGAACACGTTGGAGGTGCTGACGCCGCAGCCCGGCGCCTGGAAGCGCGAAAACCTGGGCGGCGCGCCAAAGCTCTCGACCATCGCGGCCGCCGCGGTGGACGAGGACGAGAGCGACGACTACTTCCTCACCGTCAGCGGCTTCCTGCAGCCCACCACGCTCTACCTGGGCACGCTGGGCCAGGGCGAGGCGCAAGCGATCAAGCACAGCCCGAGCTTCTTCGATGCCTCGAAATACGGCGTGAGCCAGCACTTCGCCACCTCGAAGGACGGCACGCGCGTGCCGTATTTCGAAATCGCGCCGAAGAGCCTGCAAGCGAACGGCAAGAATCCCACCCTGCAATACGGCTATGGCGGCTTCGAAGTCTCGTTGCAGCCGGCCTACAGCGGCAGTGTCGGACGCGCGTGGCTGGAGAAGGGCGGCGTCTATGTCGTGGCGAACATCCGTGGCGGCGGCGAATACGGTCCGCGCTGGCACCAGGCCGCACTGAAGGCGAACCGCCTGCGCGCCTACGAGGATTTCGCCGCCGTGTCCGAAGACCTGTTCACCCGCAAGATCACCTCGCCCGCCCATCTCGGCGCGATGGGCGGCAGCAACGGCGGCCTGCTGATGGGCAACATGCTGACGCTGTATCCGCAGCTGTACGGCGCCATCGTGAGCCAGGTGGCCCTGCTCGACATGCAGCGCTATACGCATCTGTCGGCCGGCGCGTCCTGGATCGCCGAATACGGCGACCCGGACAAGCCGCAGGAATGGGCCTGGATCAAGACCTTCTCGCCCTACGCCAACGCCACGGCCGGCAAGAAGTATCCGCCCGCGTTGTTCACCACCTCCACGCGCGACGACCGCGTGGGCCCCGTGCATGCGCGCAAGATGGCCGCCAAGCTGGAGGCGCTGGGTTACGACACCAGCTTCTACGAGAACATCGAGGGCGGCCACGGCGCGGCGGCGGACAACAAGCAGGCGGCCTTCATGAGCGCGCTGGGCTATACCTACCTGTGGGATCACGTGAAGTAATCGCGCTCCCTGCGTAACATGGTGTGCCAGCCTGAGCTGGCGCACTCTTTGCCCCGATGAGCCATCACACGATTCGTCCCGAGCTTCGCGAGTGGATTCTCGCCACGGCCCGTTCCGGCCATAGCCTCAGCGACCTGCTGAAGCTGATGAAAGATGCCGGCTACGGCGGCGAGCAGAGCCGCCAGATGGTGGCCCGCGTGCTCAACCTGCCGCTCGCCACGGTCATGGCGGCGGGCAAGCCGGGTTCCAGCGGACGACGCACGCGCCATCCCGAACCGCCGCAACAGACGGTCGACGGCCACACGCTGCGTGTCACGGTAAGCACCGACAAGCCTGTCGTGCGCGTGCTGGAAAACATGCTCACCGCCGACGAATGCGAAAGCCTGATCGCGGAGGCGAAGCCACGCCTGCAGCGTTCGCAGACCGTCGATGTGGAAGGTCGCCACCAGACCGACGAGCGGCGCACCAGCCAGGGCATGTTTTTCCGCATCGGTGAAACGCCCCTGGTGCAACGCATCGAGCAGCGCATTGCCGATCTGCTCGCGATGCCGGTGAGCCACGGCGAGGGCCTGCAGATCCTGCATTACCAGCCAGGCCAGGAATACGAGCCGCATTTCGACTGGTTCGATCCCACGCAACCCGGCTTCAGCGCCGTCACCGCGCGTGGCGGCCAGCGCGTCGCCAGCGTGGTGATGTACCTCAATACGCCTGAGGAAGGCGGCGGCACCGGCTTTCCCGGCATTGGCCTGACCGTGACCGCGATGCGCGGTTCGGCCGTCTATTTCGCGTATGAGACCGGCGACCAGGCCTCGCTGCATGCCGGACTGCCCGTGATCAAGGGCGAAAAATGGATTGCCACCAAATGGTTACGCGAGCGGCCCTACCAGCCCTGAGCGCCCCGCCGGCCCCAGCCGCCCGCTGAATTTCCCGCCCGGCGCTGCTGCGATGCACCAGCGTTTTGCCTTATCCTTGCAAGTCTTTGCTTTTGACTACGCCAAGGATCAAGCCCATGGGTCTGCACCTCGTCTCCGCCGGTCGCAAGGTTCCGGACGAAATCAACGTCATCATCGAAATCCCCAAGGATGCCGAGCCCGTCAAGTACGAGGTGGAGAAGGAAAGCGGCGCGATCTTCGTCGACCGCATCCTGTCCACGCCGATGCGCTATCCGTGCAACTACGGCTACGTGCCGGGCACGCTGGGCGGCGACGGCGATCCGCTGGACGCGCTGGTGATCCTGCCGCTGCCGCTGGTGCCGGGCTCGGTGATCCGCTGCCATCCGGTGGGCATGCTGAAGATGACCGACGAGGCCGGCAGCGACGAGAAGCTGGTGGTGGTACCGGTGGAGAAGATCTTCGCGGGCTACGCGCACATCAAGGACATCAAGCAGGTGTCCGGTCACTGGCTGGAACGCATCGGCCACTTCTTCGAGCACTACAAGGATCTGGAGAAGGGCAAGTGGGTGAAGGTGGAAGGCTGGGTCGGCGCCGACGAGGCGAAGGCCGAGATCACCGGCGGCATCCAGCGCTACGAAGCCGACAAGGCCTGATCGCTCTTGACGGAAACGCGCCACCTCGAGGGTGGCGCGTTTTTTTGTGCCTTACTCCGACGCGCCGGCCTGCGGCGACGCGGCGGCCGAAGGTTGCGCAGCCGCGGACGATGCGACCGGTTGTGGCGTATCGAACACCGTCATCCACCACATCAGGACGCAGGCCAGCAACACGGCGATGGACAGCGCCGTCAGTACGACGCGCAGTATCACGTGGCCCGTGCGGGCCTCAGGGTTCGACATCGGCATGATGCCTCTCCGGTTGGACAGCTCCACTCGGTAACGCGGCAGCGCGCGAATGGCTGACTAGTGCTTCGTGCGCTTCTCCGGCCGCGGCTTCGCCGGTTCGCCCTTCTTGCCCAGTTCGTCCAGCAGCGTCGCAAGATCCTCCGCGTGCTCCTCTTCCATCGCGAGGATGCCTTCCATCAAGCGCCGCGTGGTCGGGTCGGCCGTGCCGAGGTAGTTGACGATCTCGCGATAGCTGTCGATCGCGATGCGTTCGGCCACCAGGTCTTCCTTGATCATGTCGACGAGATCATCGCCTTCCACGTAGTCGGCATGACTGCGCGAGAGCAGTCCGTCGGGCGAGAAATTCGGCGCGCCATCGAGCTGGGTGATGCGCTGCGCGATCAGGTCCGCGTGCCCCTGCTCTTCATTCGCGTGCTCGAGGAACTCGGCCGCCACGCTCTTGGCATGAATGCCCTTCGCCATGTAGTAGTGATACTTGTAGCGCAGCACGCACACGATCTCGGTGGCCAGCGCTTCGTTGAGAAGCTTGATCACGGTTTCGCGGTCGGCGGTGTATCCGGCGGTGATCGCACCCTGGTCGATATGCTCGCGTGCGCGCTTGCGGATGGTTTCGATGTCGCTGAGAAACGGCTTGGCTGCCATGGCGTGCCTCACTATGGACTGGCTGGGCAATGGCCGGACCGTAGGCGGCAGCGCGCGAAACGCAGGTGAAAGCGGCAACAACGGTTCAGGCCGCTCTTGGATGGCACGCACGCCCGGAGCGGCGTCCTTGGGGAAGCGCGCCCTGTGCGCGACAACCGGCGAAGCGGCAAGCCGCCATGCCGCAGTCGCGCACAGGGGTGCGCTTCCACAGAGGGGCCCGAGGGTTATGCCTTGTGGTAGACCTCGGAACCTTCGGCGCGGAATTGCGCGGCCTTCTCGGCCATGCCCTCTTCCAGCGCCTCGGCCTCGCCCGTGCCGTGCTCGGCCGCGTAGTCGCGCACGTCCTGCGTGATCTTCATCGAGCAGAACTTCGGGCCGCACATGGAGCAGAAGTGCGCGCTCTTGTGCGCGTCCTTCGGCAGCGTCTCGTCGTGGAACTCCTTCGCCTTCTCCGGATCCAGGCCCAGGTTGAACTGGTCCTCCCAGCGGAATTCGAAGCGCGCCTTGCTGAGCGCGTTGTCACGCACCTGCGCGCCAGGATGACCCTTGGCCAGGTCCGCGGCGTGCGCGGCGATCTTGTAGGCGATGATGCCGTCGCGCACGTCCTGCTTGTTGGGCAGGCCCAGGTGTTCCTTCGGCGTCACGTAGCAGAGCATCGCGGTACCGAACCAGCCGATCATCGCCGCGCCGATGGCGGACGTGATGTGGTCGTAGCCCGGCGCGATATCGGTGGTCAGTGGCCCCAGCGTGTAGAACGGAGCCTCGTGGCACTTCTCCAGCTGGCGATCCATGTTCTCCTTGATGAGCTGCATGGGCACGTGGCCGGGGCCTTCGATCATCACCTGCACGTCGTGCTTCCACGCGACCTGGGTCAGCTCGCCCAGCGTGTCCAGCTCGCCGAACTGCGCCGCGTCGTTGGCGTCCGCCACGCAGCCCGGGCGCAGGCCATCGCCGAGACTGAAGGACACGTCGTACGCCTTCATGATCTCGCAGATGTCTTCGAAGTGCGTGTAGAGGAAGTTTTCCTTGTGGTGCGCCAGGCACCACTTGGCCATGATCGAGCCGCCGCGCGAGACGATGCCGGTGACGCGCTTGGCAGTGAGCGGCACGAAGCGCAGCAGCACGCCGGCATGGATGGTGAAGTAGTCCACGCCCTGCTCGGCCTGCTCGATCAGCGTGTCGCGGAAGATGTCCCAGGTAAGGTCCTCGGCGACGCCGCCCACCTTCTCCAGCGCCTGGTAGATCGGCACCGTGCCGATCGGCACCGGCGAGTTGCGGATGATCCACTCGCGCGTCTCGTGGATGTGCTTGCCGGTGGAGAGGTCCATCACCGTGTCGCCGCCCCAGCGGATCGACCACACCAGCTTCTCCACCTCCTCGGCGATGCCGGAGCTCACCGCGCTGTTGCCGATGTTCGCGTTGATCTTGGTGAGGAAGTTGCGGCCGATGATCATCGGCTCCGCTTCCGGATGGTTGATGTTGGCCGGGATGATGGCGCGGCCGCGCGCCACTTCATCGCGCACGAATGCCGGCGTGATCAGCTTGGGCAGCGCGGCGCCGAAGGACTGGCCCGGATGCTGGTTGAGCAGCGCGCTGCCATGCAGGGCCTCGATGCGCTGGTTCTCGCGGATGGCGATGTATTCCATCTCCGGCGTGATCAGCCCCTGGCGCGCGTAGTGCATCTGGGTGACGTTGGCGCCGGCCCTGGCACGACGCGGCGCGCGCGTGGCGGTGAAGCGGAACGCATCGAGCTTGTGGTCGGTGGCGCGCTCGCGGCCGAAGGCGGAGCTCAGCCCGGCGAGCTGCTCGGTATCGCCGCGCTCGGCGATCCACGCGGCGCGCAGCGCCGGCAGGCCGGTGACCAGGTCGACCTTGTAGCCGGGGTCGGTGTACGGGCCGGAGGTGTCATAGACGGTGATCGGAGGATTGGCCTCGCCGCCGAACAGGGTCGGCGTCTGCGCCTGGCAGATCTCGCGCAGCGGCACCTTCAGGTCAGGACGGCTGCCCTGCACGTAGATCTTGCGCGAGCCCGGGATCGGGCGCGTCACGGCTTCGGAGAGTTCCTGCGCGGCACGCGCGAGGTCGGTGGGCAGGGCATTCATCGGCAAGTCGTCCGGGGGGTCGAAGCGGTATCCCCGAGGGGACGCGCTTTTGTTGGGGATTCCGCACAGGGACGTGCGGGGTGTTGCGAACGGATTCGCATACCAGCAACAGAAGCGACGGCGCCGGACGCACGGACTCAAGTGCCGTGCGGCGAAGCTCCCTACAGCGGTACTAGCCGCATCAGGTTCGAAGGGACTCTCTCAGCCGGCTGTTGCCGGCACCCCCGCTTCAAGGCGTCTATTTGAGCACGAAGCGGGGTTGGTCGCGAGTGCGACAACGGCAAGCGGCCCAAGCCGGACGCTGCCGTAGGCGGGAATCAGCGCGGCAGGTAGGCGCGCAGGAACATATCCACGCCATCGCGAGCGGTCTGTTCCAGCTCGGCGGCGTAGGACTGGGCGCACTCTTCGCAGCCGAACATGCGGCGCATGAGCATCTCGCCCTTGATCAGGGAGGTGAACTGGCCGGCGGCGCGCGAGACGTTGGCGATGTCCAGCTTGCCGTCGTCAACCGCCTGTTGCAGCAGGCGTTTCATCAAGGCGTGGCCGCGCTCGGGGCCTTCCTCCCACAGCAGCTTGCCGTAGCGGGGGTTGCCCTGGCGGCAGTCGCTGAGGATGGCCCGGAAGGTACCCACGTTCTGCACGTCGCAGTCCAGCCGCACGTGATGCAGGGCAATGCGTTCCAGCGTCACGCGGATGTCTTCACCGGTGACGTATTGATAGGTGTCTTCGGGCAGGAGGTCCTGGATGCGCGCGCGGATGACCTCGCGGAACAGGTTGTCCTTGTCGCCGAAGTGGCTGTAGACGGTGAGCTTGGAAACACCCGCCTCGGCGGCCACGGCATCCATGCTGGTGCCCGCAAAGGCATTGCGGATGAACAAGGCCTTGGCGGCCTCCAGGATCGCCGCGCGCTTTTCCATGTCCTTGGGACGGCCAGGTCCCTGAGGCTTGGTCTGCGGGATCGTGCTCATGGCTATACCTTCGAAAATGGCTTCACAAATGAATAACTGCCGTTTAGTATACGGGACGGTTTAGTTATTTTCCACGGCCACGATACACGGCTTTCCTCATGTCCTCCACTATCGCAGAACTTTCCCTCAGTCCGGCATACCGTCTCGCCCAGCGTGCGATGGCCTGTTGGCTTGAGCGCGGGCAGGTCGGCGCCCGCCAGGCGGCCTTTGCGGCCCGCTCGGCACTGGCTGGCCTGGATCCCACCGAACGTGGCCGGCTGGCGCGCTGGCTGGCCTGGCTGGCCGTTGCCGCGCAGAGCCATGGCGAGGCATCCCCCCTGGGTCGGGTGCGTCGCCTTGACGCGACCTTGCACCAGACGGTGGAAGATGCCCTCGCCCGCCTGCCGGCGGACATGCTCGGGGCACCCTTCCAGTTTCATCGCCGCAGCGCATGAGTGTCCGCGGACACCGCGCCACGCATGACTTCCGTCAACCAAGCGCGGTGACTTCCGGCACTTCGTAGCATCAGGGGCAGGCCGCAGGCTTTGCACATTGTCGGAAAGTGGCTAAGCGCTTATGATTTTTAGCCTTTTTTTCGATCCGATCAGGACGTAAGCAAGATGGCAATGAACTTCGATCAGGCGCGGGTCAACATGGTGGAAAACCAGGTGCGCCCCTGGGAGGTGCTGGATGCACGCGTGCTCGACGTGCTCGGCAGCGTGCGCCGCGAGGATTTCGTTGCCGCCGAGCATCGCCAGCTGGCCTTCGCCGACCTCGCCCTGCCGCTGGGCCACGGTGAGGTGATGATGAAGCCGGTGGTCGAGGGTCGCGTGCTGCAGGCGCTGGAACTGCTGCCGACCGACCAGGTGCTGGAAATCGGCACGGGTTCGGGTTTCCTCACCGCCTGCCTCGCCAAGCTGTCGGCCGGCGTCACCAGCGTGGACATCCATGCCGACTTCATCGCCACCGCCGGCGACCGCCTGGCACATGCCGGCATCGCCAACGTGAAGCTCGAAGTGGGCGAGGCCGTGTCGGCCTGGCAGCCGAATGGCCTGTTCGATGCCGTGGTGGTGACGGGCGCGGTGTCGCAGATCCCGCAGCGTTTCCTGTCCTGGCTCAAGCCCGGCGGCCGCCTGCTGGTGGTGCGCGGCGAGTCGCCGGTGCAGCACGTCCTGCTGCTTACCCATGAAGGCAACGGCCGCTACCGCGAAGAGTCGCTGTTCGAAACCGACCTGCCGTACCTGAAGCACGCCGAACCGCCGCGTCGCTTCGTTTTCTGACCCATTCCCCAAACATGAGGCAACCCATGCGCTTGAAGCTTCTGACCCTTGCCCTGGCCCTGTCGGCGCTCCCGCTGGCCGGCCACAGCGAGGACTTGCTGGATGCATACCGAGAAGCCCGCGCCAATGATCCGGTGCTGTCGCAGGCGGAAGCTACCCGCCTGGCTACCGGTGAAGGCGTCAACCAGGCGCGTGCGGTGATGCTGCCTCAGCTCAATGGCGCCTACAGCCTGACCCAGCAGTCCACGGGCAGCAACCTCGCCAACGGCACCATCCAGGGCCAGGGCCATTCGCGCACGCGCGCGCTGTCGGCCACCCTGGACCAGTCCATCGTCGACCTGAGCCAGTGGGCCAACCTGTCGGCGGCCCACTCGCAGGCGTCGGCGCAGGATTCGACCTACGAAGCCTCGCTGCAGAATCTCTATGTTCGCGTCACCACCGCCTACTTCAGCGTGCTTACCAGCCAGGATGCGCTGGTGTTCGCCAAGGCCAACGAAGACGCCTACAAGGAGGCCTACGACCAGGCCGACCAGCGTTTCAAGGTGGGCCTCTCGGCGGTGACCGACGTGTACCAGGCCAAGTCGTACTACGAACTGGCCAAGGCACAGACCATCGCCGCCCAGAACACCCTCAACGACGCCAAGGAAGCGCTCACCCAGATCACCGGCAAGCCGGTGACCGAGCTCAAGAAGCTGCGCGAGGACCTGCCGCTCGCTCCGCCCAATCCGTCCGATCCGGATGCCTGGGTGCAGTCCGCGCTGAAGACCAACGCCACCATCCAGGCCGGCCAGTACAGCGTGCAGGCGGCCGAGCACACCATCGACGCGGCACGCGCCGGCCACCTGCCGACGCTGAGCGCCTCGGTGTCGCGCGGCAAGGACACCACCTGGTTCGAGAACGGCAGCTCCAACCTCCGCGGCAACGGCGACTACGGCACCACGGTCGGCCTGCAGGTGAACATCCCGATCTTCTCGGGCGGAGCCACTCAGTCGAAGGTGCGCCAGTCGATCTACCAGCGCGACGAAGCGCAGGACTCGCTGGAGTCCACCCGCCGCCAGGTGGTGCGCGACACGCTGAACTTCTACCGCTCGGTGCTCGCCGGCATCAGCCAGGTGGAGGCCAACAAGGCGTCGGTGGATTCGGGCCAGAAGGCACTCGAAGCGACGCGTGCCGGCTTCGACGTCGGCACCCAGACCATGCTGAACGTGCTCAACGCGATCCAGACCCTGACCCAGGCCGAGAGCAGCTACTCGCAGTCGCGCCACCAGCTGGTGCTCGACCAGCTGCAGCTCAAGCAGTCGGCCGGCTCGATCGACCTGAAGGACATGGAGATGGTCAACGCGATGCTGCAGTAACCGCGCATCGACGTATCCCCAGAAAAAGGCCGGGCGATGCCCGGCCTTTTTTTGTCTCGAAAGATCGGCGTCTATTCCTGCAGCAGGCGGTCGATCATTCCCATGACGCGCTTGACGGCTCCACGCTCGCTGTCGAACACGATGCGCGCCACCATGCCCATGCGGTCACGTCGCGGCTCGTCACGCAGCAGCTGCAGCACCTGCGTGCCGAGTTCCTCGGCGCTGTTGACGCGCGTGGCGCCGCCTTCCTGGATCAGCGTGAGGGTGATTTCCTCGAAGTTGAAGGTGTGCGGCCCCACCAGCACCGGCGTCGACAATGCCGCCGGCTCCAGCACGTTGTGGCCGCCGATCGGCACCAGGCTGCCACCCACGAAGGCCAGGTCCGAGGCGGCATAGAACGGCATCAACTCGCCCATCGCGTCGATCACGAACACCTGGTGCGATGCCGAGGGCACGCGATCGGCGCTGCGCGTGCCGACCGTGAAGCCAAGGCTGCGCGCCGAGTTCTCCACCAGCTTGAAGCGTTCGGGATGGCGCGGCGCGATCAGCAGCAGTGCATCGGGCCAGCGCGTGAGCACTTCCAGGTGCGCTTCCAGCACCGGCAGCTCCTCGCCTTCGTGCGTACTGCCGGCGATCCATGCGGGCCGCAGGCGGCCCCACTGATGGCGCAGCTCATCGCCTTTCAGCTCGGCGTCGTAGGGCACCGGCATGTCGAACTTGAGATTGCCGGTCACCACGATCTTCTCGGGATCGGCGCCCAGTTCGCGATAGCGCGCGGCATCGGTGCGCGACTGCGCGGCGATCTGGCTCACGCAACCCAGTGCGCGGGCAACCAGGCTGCCCATCGGCTTGTAGCCGCGCAGCGAGCGCTCCGACAGGCGCGCGTTGACGATCATCAGCGGGATGCCGCGGTTGCGGCACGCGAAGTAGAGATTCGGCCAGATCTCCGTCTCCACGATGATCGCCAGGCGCGGGCGCACGCGACGCATGAAGCGTGTCACGGCGAACGGCAGGTCGTAGGGAAGATAGACGTGGAACACGCTGTCGCCGAACAGCTGGCGCACGCGCTCGGACCCCGTGGGCGTTACCGTGGTGACCACCAGCGGGGCGTTCGGGTAATCGTTGCGCAACGCCTTGATCAATGGCTCGGCGGCATTGACCTCGCCCACCGACACCGCATGCACCCACAGGCTGCCGGCAAAGCCCGGCGCCTCGAAGAAACCGAAGCGCTCGCGCCAGCGCTTGTGGTAGTCGCGGTAACGCACGCCGCGCGCCAGCAGGCGCAGCACGATGATCGGCGTCACCAGGTACATCGCGAGGGTATAGAGGTAGAGCAACGGCCGGCCCTTGGATGCGGTGCGCCAGTATATCGGCTAGTCGTGGCGCGCCGTCCCCGCGCCTTTTCGCCTCCCGCCTTGACCTGCGCGGCTCGCCTCGATTTGGCTAGTTCCCTACAATCGCGCGATGCCCGGCATGTCCCGCCCCTCTTTCACGCGCTCCCTGCTCGCTCCTCAGCACTGGCCAGGCTGGCTCGGCGTCGGCGTGGTATGGCTCATCGCCCGCCTGCCCCGCCCCTGGCTGATGGGCCTGGGTCGTTTCCTGGGCCAGCTGGTGCAACGGGTGCCATCGCCGCGCCGGCATATCGCCGAGGCGAACATCGCGCTGTGCTTTCCGTCATTGCCGAAGGCCGAGCAGGCCGAGCTGGTGAACGCGCACCTGCGCGACATCGGCCTGATGATGGTGGAGTTCGCGCTCGGCTGGATGGGCAGCGAGCGTGCCATCGCCGACGTGCCCGTCACCGTCGAGGGCCTGGAGCACCTGGAAGCGGCGCGCTCGCAAGGCAAGGGCGTGCTGCTGGTGGGCGGCCACTTCTCCCATCTGGAACTGTGCGCCCGACTCGTGTCGCAGCGCATCCGCATTTCCGGCATGTATCGCAAGATGGATTCGGCGGCGTTCGAATGGGCCGTGCTGCGCGCGCGGCTGGACTACGCCGAGGCCATGTTCGACAAGGACGACATCCGCGGCACGGTGAAGTACCTGCGCAACGGTGGCACGCTCTGGTATGCGCCGGACCAGGACATGCGCAGCAAGGACAACGTCTTCGTGCCGTTCTTCGGCATACCGGCGGCCACCATCACCGCCACCCACCATCTGGCCCGCCTGTCCGGCGCGCTGGTGATCCCGTTCTTCCATCGCCGCCTCCCGGGCAATGCGGGATACGCGTTGCGGCTGGGCGCACCACTGCAGGATTTCCCCAGCCGCGATCCGCTGGAAGACACCGCGCGCGTCAACACCTGCATCGAGGACATGGTGCGCGCGGCGCCCGAGCAGTATCTATGGGTGCACAAGCGTTTCAAGACGCGGCCGGAAGGAAGCCCTTCGGTCTACTGATCCGACAGACGTGATGGAGCAGCGCACTTCACCGCTTGGTCCGACGTGCTTCCCGTGCCTTGCGTGAGGCGAGTTCGCGCGCCTCATGCAGCTTCGCGTACTTGAGGAACGCATAGAACGCGCCGGTGACGCTGGCGATGAAACCGGCCCAGCCATTGAGGAAATAGCGCTTGCCGATGTACTGCCGCAGGAAGAACACCGGCGGATAGAACACCATGCGCAGGCCGGTGAAGCGCTGCCGCTTGCGCAGCTTGTACGCCACCATGCCCGTTGTATAGCGATTGATCTTCTCCACCCGCGTGGCGATGTCGCCATCGCCATCGTTGACGAAGTCCGCGCGCCACAGCGTCTTCACCGGGCCACGCACTTCCACGGCGGAGTGGACCTCGACGTCGTTCATGCCGCCACGGCGCCGATCGAACAGCCGCAGGTGGCCGTTGCGCCAGCTCCAGCGGTGCTGCACGGTCCAGAACATGCGCTCGCGCCGCGGCAGGCGGAAGCCCGCATGACGCGGCGCGGTCAGCGCCTGCTCGATTTCCTCGCGCGTACCGGCGGAGAGGATCTCGTCCGCATCGAGGTTGAGGATCCAGTCGTGGCCTGCCATGTCGTAGGCACGCTGCTTCTGCGGTCCGTAATCGTCAAACGGGTGGATGGCCGTGCGCGCGCCGTGCCGGCGGGCGATGGCCAGCGTGTCGTCGGTGGATCCCGAATCGAGCACGATGATTTCGTCCGCCCAATCGACCTGGCTCAGACAGGCATCCAGCGTATCGGCGTTGTTGTAGGTGATCACCACGACCGACAGCGGCTCGCGCTTCATGCCGGCGCCTCGTCGCTACGCGGAAGCACGAACAACGCCGCGCACCACAGACCCAGCAGCCAGGCAAACAGCAGCCCCCACCACGCCGAATAGAAAGCGAGGTGCGTGTTGAGCGGAAACAGCATCACCGCCAGCGCCAGCGTCACCGGAAACGCGCGCTCCCGCGCGGCGGCACCGACGCGCCGCCATGCCTTCACCGCCGCAACGATCGCCGCGAGCCAGCACAAGAGGCCCAGCGAGCCGGTTTCGGTCAGCACTTCCAGCACCCATTGATGCGCATGGCAGGCGCCCTCGCCCACGCCGCAGGCTTCCTCGCTTACGACGAAATGATCGTTGGGCGGCGCGTAGGTCGGGTACGCGTTGCGGTAAGCGCGCACACCGACGCCATTGATCGGATGGCCTTCGAACATGGCGATGCTGGTGCGCCAGATATCCAGGCGGCCGCTGGTGGCCCAGTCGAGCGACTCGCCGGTGCCGTGGACCGCCTGCAGCGTGCGGTCCATGCGCTGCTGGAATCGCTCGGAGGTCTTCCATGCCACGCCGCCGCCCGCGAGCAGCACGGCAAGGCCCACGCAGGCCACCGCCAGGAAACGTCCCGGTGACCGGACGACATGCCATGCGTAGCCCACGCCTGCCAGCAGGTAGCACAGCCAGGAGGCACGGGAACCCGACATCAGCACCGGCCCCAGCAGCAACACGAAAGCGATCAACAGCCCCTTGGTGCCCCATCGCTGTCGCGCGGCCCACAGCACGAAGGGCGACAGCACCGACAGGGTCGGGCCAAGCTTGAGGTTGGCGGCGCCGAAGATGCCGGAGATGCGTTCCGGTTCGGCGCGTCCGGCCAGGCTCCAGCCCGTGAGCGCCTGCACCCACGCATCCACCGCCCAGAACGCCGCCACTGCGGCGACGGCGACATACAGCGCGTCGAGCTTTTCCGCGCGGCGGATCGCAAAGCATGCATAGAGGCCCAGCGCCACATAGCGCAACAAGGCCGCGACGGTCGACCAGCTCTTGCCCGGTGCCAGCGAGTCCACCGACGACAACAGCGCGGCGCCCACATAGGCGGCCAGCAGCCACAGAAGCAATCGCGCGCCGGCGTGCTCGCGCAACGCGGAAGGATGTCGCGCAAACAACAGCACCGTGCCGATCAGGCAGAGGAAAGTGCCCAGTTCCGAGCTGCGCCCGAACGGCAACAGGGCGATCACCAGCCAGAACGGCAGCAGGGGCGAACGCAGGGCGGCCTTCAGGGAAGCAGTGAATGGACTCATGCGGGCATCGGCTGGTTAAGGCAACACTGATCAAGTATCGCCGTCGTTACCCGCCCTGTCTGTTCGCAGGTCACAGGGCCGATGGCGAAGGCAGACTGGCCGTCTGTCGAGCCAGCGGACCGAAGGCCTGCGGACAGACAGGGCGGGCCCCACAGGTTGAATGCAAATGACGGGGTGTTGCCTTTGGGCCCACGCATTGTAGGTGAGCCGTGCGCCGATCCGGCCGATCAGGCCGCGGTGAGTTCGTCGTAGAGCGCCAGCGTGGCCTGCTGCATGTCACTGAGGCGATAGCTCTGCAGCATGGGAATCGGCGGCGCCACGCGCAGCAGCTCGGCGGCGCGTTCGACCAGTCGCTCCTGGTCCGACGGCGGCACGCGGCCGGCGGGGTACAGCTCGGCCAGCAGCTCGCCCACGCCGCCGTGCGCATAGCCCAGCACCGGGCGGCACAGCGACAGCGCCTCGATGACCGTGCGGCCAAACGATTCCGGCTTGTTCGACAGCTGCAGCACCAGCGAGGAAATGGCGTAGATGTCACGCACGTCGGCGCGCGGCGGTGTAAGCACGACCTGCGACTCCAGCCCGCGGCTGCGGATCAGTTCACGCAGCTCCGCCACGTAGGCCTCGCGCCCCGGCTCGATCACCCCCAGCAGCAGGAGACGCACGTCGATGCCGCGGCGCTTGAGCTCGGCCACCAGCTCGATGGCGTCGTGGTGCCCCTTCAACCGGGTGCCGCGACCGGGCAGGGTCAGCAACGGCGCCCCGACCAGCGCGGGAAACTCGGCGAAGAAGGCTTTGTGCCAGCCATCATCGGGGCGATGGCCGTACGGGAAGGCGTCCGGGTCGATGCCGCGGGGAATGACGCGCACGCGCGAGGGCTCCAGCCACGAGTAATGGCTCAGCATGTAGTCGCGCAGCGTCTGCGATACCGCGATCACGCGCTCGCCACGCAGCAGGATGGAGCTGTAGCGGCCCGGCGTGTTGAGCCCGTGCACGGTGGTCACGAAATGCGGCGAAGGCTTCAGCCCCTTGATCGCCCACCAGCCCACCCAGGCCGGCAGGCGCGAGCGGGCATGCACGATATCGGGCTTGAGTTCGCGCAACACGCGACGCAGCGCGCCCACTTTCATGAACGTGCCCAGCGACTTGCGGCCGATGTCCAGGGTGATGTGCCGGCTGCCCTCGGCCTCCAGCTGCGACACCAGGCGACCTCCGGCGGAAATGACCACCGACTGATGACCCGCCGCCACCAGCGCGCGCGCGATTTCCAGCGCAGAACGCTCAGCGCCGCCCGATTGCAGGGCGGGGATCAGCTGAACGACGGTCAGAGACCTCGCTGGCGTGGCGACTGCTGACATGATGGGTTCGTAAGGTGCCTTCATCCCTAGAGGCAAGCAGCAATCGTGCCTAAACGCATCCGGACGACAGTTTCAAATGAAACCATCCGGGGAAAATCAGTCGCGCAGCACGTAATGCGCGCCGCAATAAGGACATGTGGACTCGCCGCCATCCTCGACGACCGGCAGATAAACCTTCGGATGGGAATTCCACAGCGCCATGCCGGGCATCGGGCAGGACAGCGGAAGGTCCGCGCGCGTCACTTCGTAACGATTTTCGGCATTCGCCGGGATCAACGGGGCAGCCGCAGGGGAAGGCGACATGGGGTAAAACTCCATCAGGACACCGGATCGGGCATGTTAACAGGCGGACTGCGCGCCGAGGTGGCCGCGACCTCCCGATGGTCGCAGGCACGACCCATGCGGCCGCGGACGCGCCGAGCCATCGGCACCCTCATGGCATCGCACGACCATCGGCGGAAACGAAAAAAGCCCGCGCCATGACAGCGCGGGCTTTCCGGAAACCGGCCAGGCTTACTTGGTGGCGTCGGTCTTCGGCACGGAGGCCTCGGTGGTGATGCGCACCTTGATCTCGTCGCTGACGTTGGGCACGTAGGCGCCCACGCCGAAATCGGAACGCTTGAGCGTGGCCACGGCGTCGAAGCCCACCGTCGGCACCTTTAGCATCGGGTGCTCGCCGCTCTTGTTGAGCGTGGCGTCGAGCACCACCGGCTTGGTCACGCCATGCACGGTAAGGTCGCCCGTCACCTTGTACTTGTTGCCGCCCACCGCCTGCACCTTGGTGCTCTTGAAGGTGATGCTCGGGTACTTGTCGGCATCGAGGAAGTCCGGCTTCTTCAGGTGCTCATCCAGCTTGGACACGTGCGTGTCGAGGTCGGCCAGCGGCAGCGTGACGTCCACCGACGACTTGGCCGGATCCTTCTCGTCGAACACCAGGGTGCCCTCGCCCAGGCCGAGGTTCGCGGTCGGGTTGGAGAAGCCGAAATGGTTCCAGCTGAACAGCACGAAGGTGTGGCCCGGGTCGAGCTTGTAGGTGACCGGGGTGGCCTGGGCGGTAACGGCAGCGCCGAGCAGGCCGGCGAGAACGAGGTAACGAAGTGCACGCATGTAAAAATCTCCTAGGGGTTTTGTGGGGACTGCGCGAAACGGAAGAGCCGAAGGCTCAGGCGATGCGGCAGGCCTCGTCGAAGCTCAGACGCGGGCTGCGCGGGAACAGGTCACGGCTGGCGTCGCCATAGCCGATGTTGATCAGGAAGTTGGACTTGATGGTGGTGCCGGCGAAGAACGCCGCGTCCACGCCGGCATTGTCGAAACCCGACATGGGGCCGCAATCCAGGCCGATCGAACGGGCCGCCATGATCACGTACGCGCCCTGCAGGGTGCCGTTGCGGAAAGCGGTGGTGTCGATCAGCGGCTGGTTGCCGAAGAACCAGCTGCGTGCGTCGGCGTGCGGAAACAGCTGCGGCAGCTTCTCGTAGAACTCATGGTCGGTCGCCACGATGGCGGTGACCGGTGCGGCCATGGTCTTGGCGCGGTTGCCTTCGGACAGGAACGGCGAGAGCCTTGCCTTGGCCTCCTGCGACTTCACGAACACCACGCGCATCGGCGAGGAGTTGGCGCTGGTCGGCCCGAACTTGGCCAGTTCGTAGAGCTGGTGCAACTGCTCGTCGCTCACCTCTTTCGGCAACCACGCGTTGAAGGTGCGTGCGCTGCGGAACAACTGGTCGAGGGCGGCCTCGGAAAGCTTCTCGCTCATGGGTATCCTTCGGTTCACGACGCGCCACCGGTGGCGCAACAACCGTCAGTGTAAGCGCGGGCGCGGCCAAACAGGACCCAGGCAAATGAAACGAACTGTGCTGCCCAGGGAAACAATGCCGCAGGTCACAGACCCATGCTGAAGCTGCATGGCGATTGCTGGGTGATCACCGACGCGGCCGCCGGCAACCAGCGCCAGGCGCTGGCGCTGGCCCAGCGGCTGGAGATGCCGGCGCGCCATTGGCAGCTGGAACCACGCGCGCCCTGGTCGTGGCTGTCGCCCCGGCTCACCGTCGGCGCGCTGTCCGCGCTTTCATTCGCGCAACGGCAACAATTTGCGGCGCCGTGGCCCGCGGTCGCCATCGGTTGCGGCCGCCTGTCGGCGCTTTATACGCGGCTCCTGCGCAAGCTGAGCGGCGGACGTTGCTACACCGTGCAGATCCTCGATCCACGCATCGACCCCGCGCAGTGGGATACGGTCATTGCGCCTCGCCACGATCAGCTGTCGGCCCCCAACGTGCTGCAGCCCCTGGGCTCCCTCAATCCGGTCGACGATGCCTGGCTGCAGGACGGACGTGACGCCGATCCGGGCTTCGGCGAATTGCCGCAACCGCGCGTCGGCGTGCTGCTGGGCGGCCCACGCAAGGGCGTCGCGTTCGACGAAGGCTACGTCACGCGGCTTGC
The DNA here is from genome assembly GCF_016586165.1 of Dyella sp. EPa41. GTDB lineage: Bacteria > Pseudomonadota > Gammaproteobacteria > Xanthomonadales > Rhodanobacteraceae > Dyella. The sequence goes on from NZ_BCPR01000038.1 coordinate 37,213, forward strand.
CGACCAGTTGCTGGCGCGCCAACACGACGAGGGCGGCAGCCTGCTGGTGCTTGCGTCGAGGCGCACGCCGCGATCGCTGATGACGTTGATGCGCCAGCGCCTGTCCGGCATGCGCGGCCTGATCTGGTCGGGGCAGGACGATGGCGGCAACCCGTATCCGGGCGTGCTGGGCTGGGCCGATCGCCTGGTGGTCACGCCCGACTCGGTGAACATGCTGTCGGAAGCGTGCGCCGTCGGATGCCCGGTGCAGACGTTCGTCGTCGGCTCCTTGCCGACCAGGCTGGAACGCTTCCATCGCGCCCTGCGCGACACCGGTCGCCTGCATGGTCTGGACACGACCACCTTCGCCCAGGTCGAACCCTTGCGCGAGACGGCCGCCATCGCGGCGATCCTGCGCGAGCGCATCGCGGCGCGTCAGCTGCAGGACTGAATTTGCGCCGCACCGGTCCGCGCGCGCGCGTCAGAAGGCGAAGCCCAGTTCGATCGAGACCTCCTGCACCTGCCCCGACAAGCGTTCCAGCTCGGCATCGCGTGGCGCGATGCGCGAGCGCAGGTCCAGCGTGCAGGCCAGCGCGCGATGCAGCAACACGGCATGCGCCTCGGCAAACAAGCCCGCCTGGCGACCATCGAGCAGGCCTACGTTGCGGCACGCTTCGATCAGCGCGGCGTTGGCCGTGGCGTTGAGCAGCGACGGGTGCTCGGAGGCATGCGCGAGCACCAGGCCCTGCAGCGCAAACTCGATGTCGAGCAAGCCGCCCAGCCCCTGCTTGATGTCGAACTGGATGTCGTCCGAACGGTCACGCTCCGCACGCCAGCGCTGGCGCATGCTGCTGACTTCCCGCAGTACCGACGCGCGATCGCGCGGCACCGCCAGCACTTCGCGGCGCACCGCGGCGAGCTCCGCATGCAGCGCGCTGTCGCCGGCAATCGGGCGCGCGCGCAGCAAGGCCTGGTGTTCCCACGTCCACGCACGGCTCTTCTGGTAGCCGGTGAAGGATTCGAGACTGCTCACCAGCAGGCCCTTGGAACCGTCCGGCCGCAGTCGCGTGTCCACTTCGTAAAGGCGCCCCGCGCGAGTGAGCACGGTCAGCCAGTTCATCACGCGCTGCGCCAGTCGCTGGTACCAGCGCGAGCCTTCCATCGAACGCGCGCCGTCGCTCATCGCATGCGCGCGCCTGGTGTCGTATACGAACACCAGGTCGAGGTCCGACGCGAAGCCAAGTTCCTCGCCGCCCACGCTGCCATAGCCGAGCACGGCAAAACCGGAGCCCTCGCCGGGCAAACGCCCGTGCTGCGCGGCGAGTTCGCGTTCCGCCAGCGCCGTGACGGCGATGACGATGGATTCGGCAAGCACCGCGAGGCGGCGCGCCGTGGCCACGGCGTCGGCGCGGCCGTCGATGAAGGCCAGGCCCAGGCGAAACGCCACGCTGGCCTTGAATTCGTTGATGCGCTCGAGCTCCGCCTCGGCCTCGCGCTCGTCCAGCGTGGTCAGTACGCGGGCGATTTCCGCGCTGATGTCGGCACGCTTGAGCGGCAGCTGGTCGATGCGCGGATCGAGTACGTCGTCGAGCAGCAAGGGCTGCGCGATCACGCGCTCGGCGAGGAACGCGCTTTCGGCAAACAGTCGCGCCAGGCGCAGGCGCGCCGCGGGCTGCTCTTCCAGCAAGGTGAGATACGAGGAACGACGCGCCACCGCCTGCACCAGCCGGCACAGGCGCAGCAGGCACGGCACCGGCGCGGCGCTGTCGCGCGCCACGGTCAGCAACTGCGGCATCAGGCGATCGAGCTGCTCGCGCGAACGCTGCGACATCGCCCGCACCGAGGCGGCCTGTGAAAGCTTCTGCAAGGCCTCGGCCACCTCGCCACCCGGTGTGAAGCCGGAGGCCTCCATCGCGGGGGCGTCCAGCGTGTCGACGCAGGCGCGCTGCCACAGCGCCACGCCTTCCACCGGTGCGCTCGCGGTACGCCCGCCTTCGGGCATCAGCACTTCGGCGAATTCCTCGCTGACGTGCGCGCGATGCATGGCCAGCTGCGCTTCCAGTTCTTCCCACGAGGCGTGCCCCAGACCAAGCGCGATGCGCTCACGGCTCAAGGCGTCCTCGGGAATGTCGTGCGTCTGCGCGTCGCGCAGCATCTGCACGCGATTCTCCACGCGGCGCAGGAAGACATACGCTTCGCGCAATGCGCGTGCACGTGCCGTGCTGATGTGGCCGCGCGCCTCGCAGGCCGTGAGCGCCGGCAGCAGGCCACGCACCCGCAGCGATGGCTCGCGGCCGCCGCGGATCATCTGCATCAGCTGCACCACGAACTCGATCTCGCGGATGCCGCCCGGGCCGAGCTTGAGGTTGTCGGCGAGATCCTTGCGCGCGACTTCGGCATCGATCAGCGACTTCATCTCGCGCAGCCCGGCGAACGCGGTGTAGTCGAGGTATTTGCGATAGATGAAGGGCCGCAGCAGATCCTGCAGCTCCTTGCCGCCGTTGCGGTCGCCCGCCACCGGCCGCGCCTTGATCCACGCGTAGCGCTCCCAGTCGCGTCCTTCGCTCTGGTAGTACTGCTCCATCGCCGAAAACGGCAGCGCGAGGCGGCCGGCATTGCCGAACGGACGCAGGCGCAAGTCGACCCGCGCGCAGATGCCGTCGACCGTGGGTTCGTTGAGCAGGCGCACCAGTTGGCGCGCGAGTCGCACGAAGTACTCGCTGTTGTCGAGCGAGCGGGCGCCGTCGCTCTGTCCGCCATGCGGGTAGGCCAGCACCAGGTCGATATCGGAGGAGAAATTGAGCTCGCTGCCACCGAGCTTGCCGAACCCCATCACCACCATGCGCTGCAGCTCGCCTTCGTGGCTGCGGCTGTGCCCGTAGCGCACGGCGAGCGCCCGCTCGGACCAGCCGAGCGCCGCACCCAGCAGCATCTCGTAGAGCACGCTGGTCGCCGACAGTGTCTCGGGCAGTTCGTCCAGTCCATTGATGTCGCGGAATACCAGGCGCAATGCCTCGGCGTGACGGAACTGTCGCAGTCCGGTGAAGCACGCGGCTTCGTCCTCGGGCAGCTTCAACGAGTCGATGCGGGCACTCGCGTCACCGCTCGAACGCAGTCGCTCCAGCCCTTGCGGCGAAAGCAGGTGCGGCTGGCGGGACCATACGTCGAAGGCGAAATCGCTGGCGAGCAGGGTGCAGCGGATGCGCTCGGCGACGCCGGCATCGTCATGCAGCGGCACCCCGAGCGCGCGGCAGCGCGCGGCCAGTTCACTGTAGCGGTCGTCGATCAGCGCACGCAGCGCCGGCGATTCCTGAGGCCTGTGGAGAACGGTCATCCGCGGATTGTGCCGTACTGGCGGGTGCGCTGCCGACTGCTTGCCGGGCCCAGCATGACGCCCCGATGACCGCGGGCAAAGGCCGCGGCGTGTTGACCTGGACGTGTTTGTGCGTGCAACTGCCCGTCGTCGCACAACAATTGGTTCATATCCGGACCATTACAGTACGATGTCCGAGGCATGACAGCCATCTGCAGGATGCCAGGACGATGTCTGCGACTCCTTTTGCACCGTCGGCGCGCTCCATCGCCTTTCGCCTGGCGTATATCGCGTGCCTGGCGGTCATTTTCATCCTCGCCACCGGCCTGATCGACGGCGGCGCCGGCGTGGGTTCCACCCAGGCCATCACGCAGCCGATTTTCCCGATCGCCAACGCCCTGCCCGGCCTGCTGCTGGCCACGCTGCTGCTCGTGTTGTCGCGGCGCCCGCTGCTCTCCTTCGGCATCGCCTTCGTCCTCGAAGCGCTGGTCTACGCAGTCAACGCGCTGAAGGTGAGCAACCTCAATACGCCGCTGATGCCGGCCGACTTCCGCATGCTGGGCCAACTGCGCCGTGGCGGCCTCAAGCTGCTGGGAAGCTATCTGCCGGCGAGCCCCTGGCCTTACCTGGCGCTGCTGGTGGCCGTGGGCATCATCGTGCTCGCATGGCGCAAGGAAATGCCGCTGTTCGCGCGCCGCACGCGCGGCCGCCGGTTGATCTGCGGCACCGCGCTGGTGCTGCTGCTGGGCACGCTGCTGGCCGGCATGCCGGGCTGGACCCGGATCTATGGCGGGCGGCACCTGTGGCTGGAGCCGTGGTCGGCGCAGGCCACGGCCGAGCATTCCGGCCTGGTCAGCTCGCTGGTGATGTTCCACCTGCACCAGGGGCATGCACGCAAGAAGCCGGACCCCGCCGCCGCGCAGCAGTTGATCACCCGCGCCGATCCGGGCCTGCGCGAACGCCTGCAGGCGGCCACGAACCCGGGCGAGCGTCCCGATATCGTCGTGGTGCAGAGCGAATCATTCTTCGACCCGTCGATCATGAAAGGCTACGAGGACGTCGACCTCACGCCGAACCTGCACCGCCTGGCGGCCGAGGGCGAGAGTGGCGCGCTGCACGTACCCACCTACGGCGGGGGCACCATCCGCACCGAGTTCGAAGTACTTACCGGTCTGTCGTTGCGCTACTTCGATGACCTGCAGTTCCCCTATCTGCAGATGAGCCACAAGGTCGTGCCCAGCATGGTGCGCGTCCTGCGTTCGCATGGCTACGAGACGGTCGCGCTGCACGGCAACGACCCGGGCTTCTGGAACCGCAACACGGCGTTCCGCGCGATTGGCTTCGACCGTTTCGTCTCGCGTTCGTCCTTTCCCGCGCTCGCGGCGATGGATGGCCAGTACATGGCCGACAGCGCGATGACCGACGAGATCATGGCGCAGCTGAAGGATGCGGGGCCGCCGCAGTTCCTGTTCGCCATCAGCATCGAAGCGCACGGTCCCTACGACGTGCCGCCCGCCGACGCCGCGCAACGCGACGCGATACCGGTGCCCGGCGGCGTCACCGGCAAGAACAAGCTGGAGCTGCAGAACTACCTGTACCACATGCAGCATGCCGACCAGGAACTCGGCCGGCTCGCCGAACTGCTGGCCCATCGCGAACGCCCCACCCTGCTGCTGTTCTACGGCGACCACCTGCCGGCGCTTACCGATACGTACAACGTCACCGGCTTCGTGGACGGCAAGGACATGCTGAGCCAGGCCGGCGTGTGGCTGCTGGTGGATCCACGCAACCCGACCGCGGCGAAGCAGGAGTCGCTTGCGTCATGGATGCTGCCGGGCCGGCTGCTGGAGCAGGCCGGCGTACGCGACGACGCCTACTTCGCGCTCACCCAGGTGATCGCGCCACAGCTGGCCGCACTCACTCGCGCACCGGGTGCGCCACCCGCCAGCGAAGACCACGACGAGCAGACCGCCGACAAGGACATGGCCAACGTCGCCCTGTTGCGCATGAAGGGCAAACTCGATCCGCTGCTGCCGCATGCGGAAGTGCAGACCGCCCAGGCGAGGGGCACCCATGTCGACAGCCTCGAGCAAGCCGAGCCCGCCGGCGTGCAGCAGTAACCGTATGGACGTCCAAACGGATTGAGTCGGGCGGCCGTTTCCCGCGGAAAACAAGTAGGGAACGATCCCGCCGTGGCACGCCACGCAGCGCGGATTCAGCGATCTGTCTGCCGGCTTAAGGGAGCCGGTTTCGTTCAGGTTCGGTAGAGCGAATTCCGTCTAGCTTGGATTCCAGCCGCGAAGCAACGCCTTCGTCGGCATTCCCACACTGGAGGTTTTCCTCATGCGTAAGACCATGCTTGCCGCTCTCATCGTCACCGCTGCTTCGGTCCTGGCCGTGCCCGCGTTCGCCCAGAACGCCGCCGCCTCGGCGAAGGTCGAAGCCAGCGCGAACACCGCGGCAGCGCAGGACGCCGCCGGCAAGACCGTCGACCAGACGGCCGCCATGACCAGCAAGGTCGCGGACAAGACCACCGCCACCACCGAGAAGACGGCCGACAAGGCCGCCGCCACGGCGGACAAGGCGACCAGCAGCACCGAACACGCAGCGCACAAGGCCGGCAAGCACGCCTCGCACAAGGCGAAGGCCGCCACCGACGCCAAGGTCGAGGCAGGCGCGCAGACGGGCGGCTGATCTCCAGCGGCAGTCACGCAATGAAGATCCCGGGAGCACCGCTCCCGGGATTTTTTTATGCCCGGCATCGGCCGTCGCGCGGCGATCCGCTCAGAAGTCGTAGCTGCCCGACAGCAGGTAGCTGCGTCGCGTGCGCAACGGCACGAACGTCTCGTTGAAATCGTCGGCAATCAACCGTCGCGCGAAAAGATTCTTCACGCCGAGGGTCACGCCCCAGCGATCGGCACGATAGGAAATATTGGCGCCTGCTTCCGCCTGGCCCGGTGTCGCGTAGTAGGTGGCGTAGTCTAGGCTCTGCCCGAGCGAACGCCCGCGCGCCATTACGCCGCCGGCCACGCCCCAGCCACGCAGCGGGCCACCCTGGAACCAGTAACTCGCCCACAGGTTGAAGCGCTGGCGTGGCGCGCCGGTGGGCATGGAGCCATCGTGGTTGCTGATCAAGGCATGGGTGTAGCTGCTGCTGAGGTCCAGCCCCGGCGCCACCTCGCCGGCGAACTCCACTTCCACGCCGCGGTTGGTCTGGCCGGGCCCGAAGCTCGCGAAATTCGGCGGCTGCTCATCCACCAGCAGGTAGCTGTGGTCGAGCGTGATGCGATACAGCGACACCGTGAGGCGCGCACGCTCGTTGAACAGGTTGAACTTGGCGCCCGCCTCCAGCTGGCGTGAAAGCGCCGGCACCAGTGGACGTCCGTTCTCGCCGAGATAGGACACCGGCTGGAACCCGTTCGAGGTGCCGCCGTACAGGGCAATGTCCGGCGTGAGCTTGTAGACGAGGCCGATGTTCGGCACCCACTTGGTGCGGCGTGGCGTCCACGGGTTGCCATCGACGTCTTCGGTCGACACTTCGTAGCCGGCGCGCCGCAGCGCCAGCAGCATCTCCCAGTGCTCGCCCCAGGCCAACTGGTCCTGCAGGAACAAGCCGCTGTCCACCGACCACGGGGTGCCGCCCAAGGGCTGGTTGTCCTGCGGCTGGATCACCGACGCGACGATCGGCAGCTGGCGGCTGCTGAACAGGTTGTAGACCCCATCGTCATACGCGTGGACATAGTCGTCGGAATGACCGATGCGCGAGCGCGCGTAGTCGGCGCCGAGCGTCACCGTGTGTTGCAGCGACCCGGTATCGAAGCTGCGGATCAGGTCGTTCTGCAGCGAGTAGTAGGTGTCGTCGTAGCGGTAGGCCTCGGCCACGGCCGAGGCGTCGCCATTGGCCATCGGGTTGTACAGCGTCCAGCTGTGCTGGTTGTTTCGCTGGCGCACGTATTGGCCGCGGCTGCGCCACGTCCAGTTGTTGCCTACCTGCTGGTCGAGCAGGTAGTAGAGGCGGTCGGTCTGGTAGTTGGCGAAGTCGCGCGGGTTGCCCGGCAGGAGCCCATCCGGCGATGCCGTGGAAAGCGAGTCACCCAGAAGCACCACGTGGTCGGGAATCGGCAAGCGGTTGACGATGCGTTGCATGCCCACCACCAGATCGGTGGTGTCGCCCTGCCAGCCCAGGGCGGGCGCGAGGTAGGCATTGCGCCGGTTGAGATAACCCTGCGGCGAGCGGTAACCGTAATCGCCCGACACCACGAGTCGATACGTGAGGCCGGGCGCATGCCCCAGCGGGCCGGCCATGTCCAGGCCGGCCTGCACCTGGCCTTGTTCGCCGATCATCGCGCTCAACTGCTGCACCGGTACGCTTTGCGGCTGCTTGATGGTGACGTTCACCAGGCCGCCGAAGTTGCTGCCGGTGGTGTCGCCCAATACCGATTGCGGCCCCTTCAGTACTTCGACGCGCTGCACGCCGATCAGCGGCGGAAAATCGCCCGATCCGGCGATGCTGTTGGGCATGCCGTCGGTAAGCCCATTGCCGGTGTAGAAGCCGCGGATCTGGAACAGTGGCAGGCCATCGGAGCCTTCCACGTACTGCACGCCGGCCACGTTCCGTACCGCATCGGCGACGGTGAGCAGCTGCTGCGAGTCCATCAGGCCGCGCGTCACCACGCTGACCGATTGCGGCACGTCGATGAGGTCGGCGTCGTTGCGCGCCGCCATGCTGTTGGACGTCCCCATGAAGCCGGCATCGCGTCCCACCAGCGCAATGGCTTCCACCGGCATGAGGTCCTTGGCGGCGGCGGGTGCCCTGGATCTGTCGAGGGCGGCGCGGGCATCAGGCTTCTCGCGAGGCTTCACCACCACGGTGCCTGCCTGCGTAAAGCCGTATTCGAGACCGGTGCCTTGCAGCAGGCG
>NZ_BCPR01000039.1 GCF_016586165.1 Dyella sp. EPa41
TGGTGGCGCATGCTGCTGGTATCGGGCTCGCTGCTGCTGATGCCGCGCGTCTGGCGTGGCCTCAAGGCCATGCCCGTGCGCCTGCGCTGGTCCTATGCGGGCATCGGCGTGCTGGTGTCGCTGCATTGGCTCACCTTCTATGCCGCGATCAAGCTGGCCAACGCCTCGGTGGCGGCGACCTGCATCGCGCTGGGGCCGGTGTTCCTGGCCCTGGTGGAACCGTGGATCGCCAGGCGCAAATTTGATCCTCGCGAGCTGCTGATCGGCATCGCCGTCGTGCCCGGCGTGGCGATGGTGGTGGGCGGCGTCCCCGTCGACATGCGGCTGGGCATCGCGGTGGGCGCGTTCTCCGCGCTGCTGGTGGCCCTGTTCGGTTCGTACAACAAGCGCCTGGTGGAGCATGGCGATCCGCTCACGGTGACCTGCATCGAGCTGGGCACGGGCACGCTGTTCCTGACCCTGCTGGCACCGCTGCTGCCGCACACGGGCGCCGCCTTCGTGCTGCCCGGCCTGCACGATGCGGCGCTGCTGGTGGTGCTCTCCTTCGGTTGCACGCTGCTGCCGTTTGCGCTCGCACTGGTGGCCTTGCGCCACATGAGCGCGTTCGGCACGCAGATGGTGACGAACCTGGAGCCGGTGTATGCGATCGTGCTCGCCATGCTCCTGCTCGGCGAGCAGCGCGAACTCGATGGCTGGTTCTACGCTGGCGTGGCGGTGATCCTTGCTGCGGTATTCATGCATCCGCTGCTGGGCCGCCGGCAAGGCAAGGCCACGCAGCCCGAACTGCTCGGCACGGCGGAAAGCCACAACGTGGTGGAGTGAGTCTTCAACCCTGCGCGGCCAGCCATCCGCGCAGATGCTCGATGAAGAGGCGCACCTTGGCCGGTGGCTGGCGCCCCGGATACACCGCATGGATGCCACCCTCGGGCAAGGCGTACTGCGCCAGCAGCGGAACGAGGCGACCTTCGCGGATGTCGTCGGTGACCAGGTAATCCGGCAGTACGCTGGCACCGGCGCCGTGGCGTACCAGGGCATGCACCGCCGTCACGTTGTTGGCCTGCGCGGCCTGCTTCATGCGCACGGTCCGGCGCGAGCCGTCGGGTGCCGTGAAGGTCCAGCGCAGCGGCGAAGACAACAGTGCCAGCGCCACCCACTCCAGCGACGGCAGATCCGCCAGGCTGCGCGGCTCCCCCCGGCCCGCCAGATAGGCCGGCGACGCCACCAGCAACTGGCGAAAACTGCCCAGCCGCGTCGAGCGCAGGTTCGAATCCCGCAACCAGCCCATGCGTATCGCCAGATCGAACCGCTCCGCGATCAGGTCGCTCACGTGATCGCTCAATACCAGGTCGGTCTGCAATTGCGGTTGGCTACGCATGAAGCCGGCCAGCGCCGGCGCCACCACCGAGGTGCCGTAGTCGCTGGTGGCGGTAAGCCGCAGCGTGCCGGTCGGCTTCTCCTGGTTGCTGCCCACCTGTTCGATGGCCGCTTCAGCCTCGGCGAGAATGCGCACGCAGGCGGCATGGAACGTACTGCCCGCTTCGGTGAGCGTCATGCGCCGCGTGCTGCGCAGCACGAGCGTGACGCCCAGTTCCTGTTCCAGTCGCGCCAGGTGCTGGCTCACCATCGCCTTGGTCATGCCCAGCGTTTCGGCGGCGGCGGTGAACGAGCCGGCGCGCACCAGCGCCACGAATACCGCCAAACGGTTGAGATTCACTTCGCCGGCCATGGGCACCTCACTGTCAAGCCAAACTTTACAGTGAATTCCCGGCTGGTGCGTTTATCCGCGTCGATCGGAGGCGCATGCTTCACCCGTTCCCGGTGCTGGCAACGCATTCACGCCAAGCGCGTCATCGTTCGCCGGTCTCCCTTTGCCTTGCTGGAGTCCCTGTCCATGAAGATCGCCCTGTTCGGCGCCACCGGCCATATCGGCCACGCCATCCTCGACGAAGCGCTGGCGCGCGGTTACGACGTCACCGCCATCGTTCGCGACCCATCGCGCCTGTCCACGCACAATCCCCGCCTCACCGTGGTCACCGGCGATGCCGGCAAGCCCGGGACCTGGAAAGACGCCGTGCATGGCGCCGATGCGGTCGTCGCCAGCCTCTCCGCGCGCCGCGATGGCAACAACGACAGCATTCCGGTCACCGCGGCAACACTGCTGGACAACCTGCCCGGCACGGGCGTGAAACGCCTCGCGTGGGTCGGCGGCGCCGGCTCGCTGGAAACCGCACCGGGCGTGCTCGTGATGGACGATCCGCACTTTCCCGACGCCTGGAAACCCGAGGCCGCCGGCCAGGGCAAGGCACTGGCCGTGTTCCGCGCCAGCGCATCCCCGATTGATTGGACGTATATCAGTCCGGCCGCCCTGATCGAGGACGGCCCGCGCACCGGCAAGTACCGTGTCGGAGGCGACCAGCTACTGGCGGACGCCAACGGCAAGAGCCATATCAGCGTGCCCGACTACGCGGTGGCTTTGCTCGATCGCCTCGAAAAGGGTGATGCCAACCGCAAGCGCATCACGGTGGCCTACTGATCCATCGCGCGGGCGGCTACGGCCGCCCGCTGCCGTCGGGCCAATAGCGTCACAGCCACCAGCGCAGGCCGGCCACCCATGCCGTTTCGCGTGCATGGAACCGGGGTGCGCCGGGCGCCTGCGCATCGCCATAGCGCCGTGTCCAGTTCACGCCCACATAAGGCGCGAACTTGCGGCTGAACTCGTAGCGCAGGCGCAGCCCCGCCTCCATGTCCGACAGACCCGACGACACGCCGCGCCGCGGGTCATCCTTGCCGTAGACATTGAGCTCGAGCCTGGGCTCCAGCACCAGCCGCTGGGTGAACAGTAACTCGTAGCTGGCCTCCAGCCGCCATGCCGTGCGGCCTTGCTCGCCCGCATAGAACGTCGCCTGCGTTTCGAACCAGTAAGGCGCCAGGCCCTGCACGCCGACAGCCGCCCATTGGCGGTTCGGCCCCTGCCCGAAGTCCTGGCGGACGCCCAGCTGAGCGTCCCAGAAGCTTGTCCAGGCATGGCTCCACAGCGCCTCGGCGCGGCCTTCGGTGCCATCGCCGCCGCGCTCGCCTTCGGTCTTCAGCCACAGGCGATCGATGGGATTGCCCAGCCATCCTTCCGCTTCCCAGCGGGTCGCATAGTCGCCCGACGTGCTGCGCGCGCGTTCCATGCGATCGAACAACAACATGCCTGTTGCCGCCGCATCGTCCATCTGCATCAACGAACTCATCTGCGCCCGCGTCATCGCGGGCATGACGTGTCGCGGCGCGGGTGGCGGCACGTGGTCATTGGGTGGCAGCGTGGCCTCTCCGGTACCGGCCATGTCATGCCCCGAATGGTCCATGTCCTCATGCGCCTCTTCGCTGGCAGCCGGTTTCGGCGTCGCGTGCTGGCCCGCCCGGGGACCGGGAGGCATCGCGTGTTGCTCGTGCTGCATGGACATGCCGGGCATGTCCTGCATGTCGGACCTTTGCGCCAGCGACACCGCCGGCGCGCAAGCACCGAGTACCAGCACGACTCCTGAAAGCATCCGCCGGTTCATGACACCACCACCTCGCGGAACATGCCCGCCTCCATGTGGTAGAGCAGATGGCAGTGGTATGCCCAGCGTCCCGGCGCATCGGCACTCACGCGATAGCTCACCTGCTGTGCCGGCTGCACCAGCACCGTGTGCTTGCGCGCCAGGAACGAACCATCCGGTGCCTCCAGCTCGCTCCACATGCCATGCAGGTGGATGGGATGGGTCATCATGGTGTCGTTCACCAGCGTCACGCGCAGGTGTTCGCCAAGGCGCAGCTGCAGCGGCTGTGCGGCGGAAGCGCGCTTGCCGTCGAACGACCAGAGGTAGCGCTCCATGTTGCCGGTGAGGCGCAAGGTCAGCTCGCGGTCGACGCGTGGCGAAATCGGCGCATCAAGCGCGTGCAGGTCCGCATAGCTGAGTACGCGGCGGCCGTTGTCGCGCAGCCCCACGCCAGGGTCGTCGAGGTTGCGTCGCGGCGTGGCCACGCGCATGTCGACTTCCGGTCCGGTCTTCAGCGAAGGCGCAGGCGCGTGGTGCATGGCCATGCCGGGCATCGCCATCATGTCCATGCCCGGCATGCCGTGCCCCATGCCGCCGTGATCCATCGCGCCCATCATGTCGCCCATGTCCAGCAGCGGGCGCGGATCCAGCGGCGGCACATCGGCGGCCATGCCGGCACGCGGCGCGAGTGTGGCCCGCGCATAACCCGTGCGGTCCATGCTCTGGGCGAAAATGGTCCAGGCCCGATCGGCCGATGGCTGCACGATCACGTCGTAGGTTTCGGCCGTACCGATGCGGAACTCGTCCACGCTCACCGGCTCGATCGCCTGGCCGTCGGCCGACACCACGGTCATCTTCAGGCCGGGAATGCGTACGTCGAAAAAGGTCATCGCCGAGCCGTTGATGAAGCGCAGCCGGATCTTCTCGCCTGCGTTGAACAGGCCCGTCCAGTTGCCGGCGGGCGTCTGTCCGTTCACCAGATAGGTATAGGCGACGGCCGAAACATCGGCCAGGTCGGTGGGATCCATGCGCATCTGGTTCCACATGCGCCGGTCGGCCAGCGCGCCCGAGAGACCGTCGCGCCCCGCATCGCGCACGAAATCGCCCACGGTGCGCTTGCCATGGTTGTAGTAGCCGCCCTGCTTCTTCAGGTTGGCATAGATGGTCCCCGGATCGAGATCGGTCCAGTCGTTCAGCAGCACCACGTAATCGCGGTCGGCCGCATGGCGCTCGCCGTCGCGCGCCTCGATCACGATCGGCCCGTACAGCCCGGTCTGCTCCTGGAAGCGCGAATGGCTGTGGTACCAGTAGGTGCCGGCCTGGTTCACCGTGAAGCGATAGGTGTATTCGCCGCCGGGCGGGATGCCGTCGAAGCTCAGGCCGGGCACGCCGTCCATGTCGGCCGGCAACACCATGCCGTGCCAGTGGATGGAACTGGTTTCGCGCAGGCGGTTGCGCACGCGCAAGGTCACCGTATCGCCCTGCCGCCAGCGCAGCAGCGGCGCGGGCAGTTGCCCGTTCACCACCGTCGCGATGCGCCGTCGGCCGGTGAAATCGACCGGCAGCTCACCGATCTCCAGTTCGAAATGATTGCCGCGCCATTCGGTGCGCGGTGTAGCGGCCTGGGCCAGCGCGTTGCCGCGCCAAAGCCCCAGTCCAGCGGCCACGCCTCCCAGCGCGAGCCCCTGGACGAAACGCCGACGCGGCAGCTGAAAGCCGCGTGGTTCCTGCTTGCTCATGATCCTGCTCCGTCAGTCGTGCCCGCGAGGCGGGCGCGTCGAATCGACCGGTGATCCGGCCCTTGCATCAAACGGAGAATCAGGCGACCGGCGGTCGCAGGGGCGGTTCGTAGACCGGCTGGGGCGCCGTCTCGCGGTGCGCCCGCCAGTCCTGGCGGGCGGGTTCCGCCTGGGACATCGCTCCCCATGCCGGCGGCGGCACGCTGATCGAGGCATGCGCACAGCAACCGTCGGTCGCCACGCCGAGGGAGTGCGGCGCACCGTGATCGTGCGGGGCAGGAGCATGCGGCATGCACCTATCCATCGACGACGCCATCGGCGCGCAACAGTCGCCAGGCTGCGCCCACGCCACCGTCGCCAGCGCCAGCCACGCGCACAGAGCCAGCGCGAACAGGGCGCGGCAACGGCGCAGATGGCGAAACAGGCGACAGGTCATGAGCGGAGCATAGCCACGGCCCCCCCATGGCTCAACTCTGGACAAGGCTCCATCGGACACGCCGCCCCCCTCTGTAGGAGCGCACCCAGTGCGCGACCGTGGAACCACGGCATCGTCGCTCCGCCGGCTTTTCGCGCACCGGGTGCGCTCCTACGGTGAAAACCGCCGGGCCGTATAATCGCCTGCCATCCGGCGCATTCCCCCGACCATGAACTACCGTCACGCCTATCATGCCGGCAACTTCGCCGATGTCCTCAAGCACACGGTGCTTTTCGCGCTGATCGAAGCGTTGCAGGCCAAGGCCACGCCGTTCGCTTTCATCGATACGCATGCCGGCAGCGGATGCTATGCGCTGGACAGTGCGGAAGCCGGCAAGACAGGCGAATACAAGGACGGCATCGCGCGCCTGCTGTTCCCCGATCTCCACGCCGCAGGCGGCTCCGGGCCGCTGCCGCCCCTGCTGCGCCGCTGGCTGGACGCCATCCTGCGCGTGCCGGGCAACGAACACGGTTTGAAGCTTTATCCGGGATCGCCATTGCAGGTGGCGAACGCCATCCGCGAAACCGACAGTGCCCAGCTGTGCGAGCTGCATCCGGAAGAAGCCACGCGCCTGCGCGAGCTCTTCCGCCACGACCATCGCGTCCATGTGCACGAGCGCAACGGGTATGAAGCCTTGAAGGCGTTGTTGCCGCCCAGGGAAAAGCGCGGCCTGGTGCTGATCGATCCGCCGTATGAGGCCCAGGAAGCGGAGTACCGGGTGATCGAGCGCGCGCTCAAGCTCGCCCTGCAGCGCTGGCCGACCGGCGTGTATGCCGTGTGGTACCCGATCAAGCTGCGCAGCCAGGTGCAGCCGTTCCACCGCTGGCTGCAGCACTGCGGCGTTCGCCGCGTGCTGCGCGCCGAATTGCTGGTGCACCCCGACGATTCGCCGTTGCGCCTCAACGGTTCGGGCATGGTCATCCTCAACGCGCCCTGGAAACTCGACGACGCGCTGCGCGATGCGCTGCGCGCGATGGCGCCGCTGCTGTCGCAGGAACGGCGCGCCGAATGGCGTCTCGACTGGCTGGTGGAAGAAGCCAGGGCCTGAATGCCAGAAGGCATCCGCTGCTGTCGCCTACCACCCTTGCCCGAGGCCGGCTAAGCTCATGGCGTCCCAGCCTGGAACGCCGGAGTCCGCCATGCCTGTCCGTCACGCTTCCTACCTGTTCCGCGGCATGGCGATCGCCGGCCTGGCGGCGCTGGCCGCATGCGCCCCCGCGCCGATCTACAAGGCCTCGTCCAACACCATCGCCGTTCCGCCGAACGCGGTGGCGCAATCGCCCGACCGTTTTGCGAACGCCGATGTGATCTGGGGCGGCCGCATCGTGCAGGTGAACAACTTCCACGACCATAGCGAGATCGAGATCCTCGGCTATCCCTTGGACAGCTCCCAGCGCCCCAAGGCGGACAACGGCGGCGGCTGGGGCCGCTTCGTCGCCGTCGTGCCGGGTTATGTCGAGTCGTTCGACTATCCCTCCGGCTCGCTGATCACGCTCACCGGTCGCATCACCGGCAGCCGCAACGGCAACGTGGGCGAAGCCGGCTACGTGTTTCCCACCGTGAGCGTCGCGCAATCGCACGTATGGACCGCCGCCGAGATGGAAAGCGGCAAGTCGAACGTGAGCTTCGGCATCGGCGTGGGCGTGGTCCACTGACGCCGGACGCCGTTTACACTGTGGCCTTCGTCCAAGGGAATGCACGATGTCAGGCCACGCCAACTCGCTGAGAGCGATCCTGCTCGCTCTCGGCGCCAACTTCGCCATCTTCGTCAGCAAGCTCGTCGCCGCCCTCGTCACCGGTTCGGGAGCGATGCTGGCCGAGGCCGTGCACTCGCTCGCCGATTGCGGCAACCAGGGATTGTTGCTGCTGGGCATGCGCCAGGCCGATCGTCCGCCATCGGACGAGTACCCGCTGGGTTGGGGCCGCGCGCCGTATTTCTGGTCGTTCCTGGTAGCGATGCTGCTGTTCAGCGTGGGCGGCATGTTTTCGATCTACGAAGGCATCCACAAGCTCAGCCATCCCGAACCCCTGAAATGGCCCTGGCTGGCCATCGGCGTGCTCGCCTTCGGCGTGGTGGCCGAGTCCATCTCGATGCACGGCTGCCTCACTGAAGTGAACAAGGCACGCCAGGGTCGCAGCCTGTGGCGGTGGTTCCACGAGACGCGCTCCAGCGAGCTGCTGGTGATCTTCGGCGAGGACCTCGCCGCCTTGCTCGGCCTCACCGTGGCCCTGGTCGCGGTGCTCGCCACCATGATCACCGGCAATCTGCTGTATGACGCGGTCGGCACCATTATCATCGGCGCGCTGCTGGTGATCATCGCGATCGCGGTGGCCTATGAAGTGAAGGCACTGCTGATCGGCCAGGGCGTGGAGCCCATGCGACGCGAGGAAATACTCGCCTTCGTCAACGCACGTCCCGAAGTGGACGTGGTGCTCAACCTCATCACGCTGCAGATGGGCCCGGACGTGATGGTGGCCGTCAAGGCACGCATGTCGCCCGCGCCCGACCAGTCGGCGTTGATCGCCAACATCAACCACGTCGAGCGCGCGATGAAGGAGCGTTTCCCCGATATCCGCTGGAGCTTCTTCGAGCCGGACGTGGCCGATTGAGCCGCCCCCCCCTGTAGGAGCGCACCCAGTGCGCGACCGCGGAGCCACGGCATCTTCGCTCCGTCGGCTTGTCGCGCACTGGGTGCGCTCCTACAAAAAGCTTTCGGTAGAACCAGGCTGACGCCAGCAGCAAGAGATCCCATTTGGCGGAACACCGCGCCAGCTGCGCGCACGCACTCATAGTCGCACCAGACGCGCCTTACCTCGTAGGAGCGCACCCAGTGCGCGATCGCGGAGCCACGGCATCTTCGCTCCGTCGGCTTGTCGCGCACTGGGTTCGCTCCTACCAAAAGCTCTCCGCGAGGATCAGGCTCACGCCAGCTGCAACAGGTCCCATTTGTTGCCGTACAGGTCCTTGAACACCACCACGGTGCCGTAGCTTTCCGCGCGCGGCTCTTCGCAGAATTCGGCCCCTGCCGCGCGCATGCGCTCGTAGTCGCGCCAAAAATCGTCCGTATGCAGCAGCAGGAACACGCGACCGCCGGTCTGGTCGCCCACGCGCGCGGCCTGTTCGGGGCCTGATGCCTTCGCCAGCAACAGGCGCGTCTCCGTGGCGCCCGGTGGCGCAACGACCACCCAGCGCTTGCCAGCTCCCATGTCGGTGTCTTCCAGCAGACGGAACCCCAGCACCGTCGTGTACCAGGCAATGGCTTCGTCGTAATCGGCCACGACCAGCGCGATGCTTCCGATGTATTGCTTCACTTCGCTTTCTCCATGGGCCATGGCCCCAGTTCCGCCTGCATCTTCTTGGTGAGCCTGGCCCGTACCAGGCCGTAGGAGGTCTCGATGTGCGTGGAGAGTTCGGCGGTCGTGAATCGCCGCGGCTCGACCACCGCCACCCAGTGGGCGCGGGCCAGGTAAGGGGACGCGATGATACCGGGCTGGTCGGTGAGTTCCAGGAACCGCTCGTCGGGCACCTTGAAGGCGAGCCGGCCAATGTCGCTGCCCTCGGCCGGCGTCACCGCGAACATCTTGCCGCCCACGCTGAACACCAGGTCGGCGCCCCACTTGATGTCGCGGGTTGCCCCGGGCAGACGCCCGCAAAGCGCCTCCAACCGGGCAACCGTCATGCCTTTGCTCACCGCCATGGATTTAACCCTTCCTCGACCGCCGTACCTGCCCGGAGCGCGCATTCTGGACTGTCCGCGACGCTGGCGCCGCGCCTGGCCGTGGGACTGGCAATGCGGTGCGACAAGGAGTCTCTTGGAACCTTGTCTGGAAAGGAGTTCCATTCATGTTGCACTGCACACAATACGGTAAAGTATGGCCATGAGCCCCGCCATCGACCTCACCACACCCCGCCGCTCCCTTCCCCTGCGTAGCCGGGAGCGATTCGCCCGCCCGCGCCTTCTCGAGCTGCCGCGCCCGAAGGGTGAACTGGTTCATGCGCACGACGGTCGCGAGCTGCGCCTCCGCGGCATCGAGCCGGGTGATGTCGCCGCCCTCAAGCGCCAGTTCGCACGGCTGTCGCCCGAGGACATCCGCCGCCGCTTCCTCCATTCGATGGGTGAATTGCCTGATCCCATGGCCCAGCGTCTCTGCCGTATCGACCCCGCGCTGGAAACCGCCTTCGTGCTGATGGACGAGACGGTGCATCCGGCCGAGATCCGCGGCGTGGGCCGCATCTATGTCGACGAAGCGGCCAACAGCGCCGAGTTCTCGGTGCTGGTCGAACGCGAATGGACCCGCCAGGGCTTGGGCGCCCTGCTGATGCAGCGCCTGGTGGACGACTGCCGTCGCCGCGGCCTGCATGAAATCTGGGGCTACGTATTGCTGGAGAACCGCCCCATGCTGCACCTGTGCAAGGAACTGGGCTTCGTCCGCCGCCTGACGCCGGAAGAGCCCGGCACGACGCAGATCTCCCTGCAGCTCTGATCCGCGCCACGCCCGCGGAAGGGTTGTCGCGCAGGCAGCGCGCCCCAACAACAGGTGATCACGCCAGCGCCCCGGTCCATCCGGGGCGCTCGCGTTACACTTGCCCGCTTTCGCGGCGCCGACCGACGAAGCCGCCTCCCGATCCCGCGTACGCATGGCCCAAACAATCCCGCATCCGTCCCTGCCCACCAGCCCCAAGCAGCGTCGCTTCTGGACGTCGCCCCACGGTTCCTCGCGCGCCCTGCTGGTGGCCGAGGCCGCGCGTACGCACCAGGGCCTGCTGGTCGCGGTGACACGCGACACCCAGCGCGCCCATGCGCTGGAAGAGGAACTGCGCGTCTTCGCCGGCAACCTGCCCGTGCTGCATTTCCCCGACTGGGAAACGCTGCCCTACGACGTGTTCAGCCCGCACCCGGACATCGTCTCCCAACGCATCGCCACGCTGTTCCAGTTGCCGAACACGCAGCGGGGCGTGCTGGTCGTGCCGATCGCCACGCTGATGCAGCGCATCGCCCCGCGCAGCCACATCACCGGCAGCGGATTGATGGTGAAGAAGGGCCAGAAACTGGATCTCGCCACCGAACAACGGCGACTGGAAGCAGCGGGCTACCGCAACGTGCCACAGGTTGCCGAGCCCGGCGACTTCGCCGTGCGCGGCGCGCTGATCGACATTTTCCCGATGGGCGCAGCCGAGCCGTATCGCATCGAGCTGTTCGACGACGAGATCGAGTCGATCCGCAGTTTCGATCCGGAAACCCAGCGCTCGCAGCAACAGGTGGAGCGCATCGAGCTGCTGCCGGCACGCGAGTTCCCGCTGACCGAAGGTGCCGCCAAGGATTTCCGCACGCACCTGCGCGAACGCTTTCCGATCGACGTGCGCCGCTGTCCGCTCTACCAGGACATGAAGGAAGGCGTCACGCCGGGAGGCATCGAGTATTACCTGCCGATGTTCTTCGAACAGACCGCCACGCTGTTCGACTACCTCGCCGACAATGCCGTGTTCCTGCTCGGCGAGGCCGCCATGGAATCGGCCGAGCAGTTCTGGACGCAGACCGCTGAGCGCTACGACCAGCGCGCCCATGACATCGAGCGACCCGTGCTGCCGCCGGCGGAGCTCTACCTGCCGCCCGAGCAACTGCGCGAACAGCTCAACAAGCGCCTGCGCATCGAACTGGTCGAGAGTGGCCACGAGCACGCGCAGTCCAGCGGCACCCAGCCGGCGCTCGAACTGCCGCTCAACCGCAAGGGCGAGGAGCCGGGCACATCGCTGCGCCATTTCCTGGCGAGCTATCCCGGCCGCGTGCTGATCGCGGCCGATTCGGCCGGCCGTCGTGAAGCCTTGATCGAACAACTGGCCAGCGCCGGACTCAAGCCCGATGCAGTCGACGGCTGGACCGCCTTCGTGGCCGCGGGCGACAAGCTGCGCTTCGCCATCACCATCGCCTCGCTGGAGCAGGGTTTCGCGCTTACCGAGCCGGCGCTTGCCGTGCTCACCGAGCGCGAGCTGTTCGGCGAGCGCGTGCGCACCGAACGCAAGCGCCGCCGTGGCGCCGCGCGCGATCCCGAAAGCATCATCCGCGACCTGACCGAGCTGACCATCGGCGCGCCCATCGTGCACGTCGACCACGGCGTGGGCCGCTACCAGGGCCTGGTGTCGATGGAGCTGGGCGGCATGGAGGGCGAGTTCCTCACCATTGAATATGCCAAGGGCGACAAGCTCTACGTGCCGGTGGCGCAACTTGGCCTGGTGAGCCGCTACACGGGTACCGCGCCCGAGCTCGCCCCGCTCCACTCGCTGGGTGGCGACGCGTGGGAGCGCGCGCGCCGCAAGGCCGCCGAGAAGGTACGCGACGTCGCCGCGGAGCTGCTGGCGATCTACGCGCAGCGCGAAGCACGCGGCGGCGAATCGCTGTCGATCGATCGCCAACTGGTGGAGGAGTTCGGCGCGAGCTTCCCGTTCGAGGAAACCCCCGACCAGGAACACGCCATCAACGCCGTGCTCACCGACCTCGCCGCGCCGCGCGCGATGGATCGCGTGATCTGCGGCGATGTCGGCTTCGGCAAGACCGAAGTCGCGTTGCGCGCGGCCTTTGCCGCGGCCACGGCCGGCAAGCAGGTGGCGGTGCTGGTGCCCACCACCCTGCTCGCCCAGCAGCATTACCGCAACTTCGCCGACCGCTTCGCCGACTGGCCGGTGCGCGTGGATGTGCTGTCGCGCTTCAAGTCGGCCAAGGAAGTGAACGAGGCGCTCAAGCGCCTGGCCGACGGACAGATCGACGTCATCGTGGGCACGCACAAGCTGCTCGCCCCGGATATCCGCTTCAAGAACCTGGGCCTGGTCGTCGTGGACGAGGAGCAGCGTTTCGGCGTGCGCCAGAAGGAGCAGCTCAAGAAACTGCGTGCCGAAGTGGACCTGCTCACCATGACGGCCACGCCGATCCCGCGCACGCTCAACATGGCGATGAGCGGGCTGCGCGACCTCTCGTTGATCGCCACGCCGCCGGCGCATCGCATGGCCGTGCGCACGTTCATCTCCACCTGGGAGCCGGCGCTGATCCGCGAAGCCTTCCAGCGCGAACTGCAGCGTGGCGGCCAGGTGTATTTCCTGCACAACGAGGTGGACACCATCGAACGCGCGGCGCGCGAGGTGGAGGAACTGATTCCCGAGGCGCGCATCGGCATTGCCCACGGCCAGATGCCCGAACGCGAACTGGAACGCGTGATGGCGGACTTCCATCGCCAGCGCTTCAACGTGCTGGTCTGCACCACCATCATCGAGACCGGCATCGACATCCCCACCGCCAACACCATCATCATCAATCGCGCCGATCGCTTCGGCCTGGCGCAGCTGCACCAGTTGCGCGGCCGCGTGGGACGTTCGCACCATCGCGCCTATGCCTACCTCGTGGTGCCCGACCGCAAGGCGATGACCGCCGATGCGGAAAAGCGCCTCGAAGCGCTGGCCTCGTTGGAAGAACTGGGCGCCGGCTTCACGCTGGCCACGCACGACCTGGAAATCCGCGGTGCGGGCGAGCTGCTCGGCGACGAACAGTCCGGCCAGATCCAGGAGATCGGCTTCGGCCTCTACACCGAACTGCTGGAGCGCGCCGTGCGGGCGCTGAAGTCCGGCAAGGTGCCCGACTTCGACCTGTCCAGCGAGCACGAGACCGAAGTGGAACTGCACCTGCCAGCGCTGATCCCGGACGACTACCTGCCCGACGTGCATACGCGCCTGACGCTCTACAAGCGCATCGCCAGCGCACGCAACGAAGATCACCTGCGCGACCTGCAGGTGGAAATGATCGATCGCTTCGGCCTGCTGCCCGATCCTGCCAAGCAGCTGTTCGCGGTGGCCCAGCTCAAGCTGATGGCCACGCCGCTGGGCATCCGCAAGCTGGACTTCGGCGCCAACGGCGGGCGCATTACGTTCCGCGACAAGCCGGAAGTCGAACCAATGGCCATCATCCGCCTGATCCAGAGCCAGCCGCGCGTGTACAAGCTCGACGGACAGGACAAGCTGAAGGTGATCCTCGAACTGCCCGGCGCCAGCGAGCGCATCCGCGCCGCGCAGGAAGTGCTGGTGCAACTGGGCGCGCGCCGGCCCGGCTGATCGGCTGGCCGCTGCCCGTCGCCCCGCCCTTTTGCGGGATGACGGGCGCGAAAGCCCACCCGGACCCACCGCCTGCCTTACCATGGGCCCCGACTCGTTCGAAGGGGCCGAACATGTTGTCCGAGGACGAACTGGCGCTGCTGGAAGCCATCCGCGAAAGCGGCAGCCTGTCGCGCGCCGCGGCACGGCTCGGCAAGGCGCCATCGACCCTATCGCACGCCGCGCGGCAGCTCGAAGCACGTTTCGACGCGCTGCTGTTCGACCGCCGCCGCTATCGGCTGCAGCTCACGCCAGCCGGCCAGCTGCTCGCCAACGAGGCTGCGCGGCTGATGCAGGACGTCTCCCGGTTGAGCCGTCGCGTAAAGCAGATCGCCAGCGGCTGGGAAGACCGGCTGTGGATCGTCACCGACGAAATCCTCGAGTTCGAGATACTCGCGCCGGTCATCCGCAGCTTCGATGGCCTGCAATCCGGCGTTGCCCTGCGCCTGACCAACGAAGTGCTGGGTGGC
Organism: Dyella sp. EPa41; assembly: GCF_016586165.1. Classification (GTDB taxonomy): domain Bacteria; phylum Pseudomonadota; class Gammaproteobacteria; order Xanthomonadales; family Rhodanobacteraceae; genus Dyella. Next base: position 14,346 of record NZ_BCPR01000039.1, read on the forward strand.
ACCTGGGAAGCCCTGCGCGACGGCCGCGCCGACATCATCGTGGGCGCGACCAACGAGCCGCCCGCGATCCCCAAGCTGCGATGGTTCGAGCTGGGCGTCATGGAGTGGGTGTTCGCCGTATCGCCCCGCCACCCATTGGCCAAAGCCCCGGCCCCCCTGCAACGCGAAGCCCTGGCCGGCCACCGCAGCGTCGTGGTGGCCGATACGTCACGCAGCTCCGCGGGGCGCGCCTATGGCGTCGTGGGAGGCCAGGCGACGCTCGCCGTGCCCAGCATGCGCGCGAAGATCATCGCCCAGCGGCAGGGCCTTGGCGTGGGCTGGCTGCCCCGCCAACGCGTGGCGGGCCTGCTCAAGCGCGGCGAGCTGGTGGAGAAGCAGATGGCCGACCCGCGCGAACCCAACACGCTGTACGTCGCCTGGCGCGGCGACCATGAAGGCCGCGCCCTGTCCTGGTGGCTGGAAGAACTGAGGCAGCCACGCCTGGCCAAGCGGCTCATCAAGGGGCTGGAAATCACCGACTGACAACATCGCCTGCCGCACCCTGCGCGCAGCCGATCCGAAGGAGCGACTTGCCATGATCCGCAACCGTTCCATGCCACCGGGCGTATTCATCCCCGAACTGGCCTATCGCGACGTGCTGGCGGCGGCTGCATGGCTCTGTCGTGTATTCGGATTCCGCGAGCGACTGCGCATCGGCGACCACCGCGTGCAGCTCGTGTATGACGGCGCGTCGATGGTCGTGATCGAGCATCCCTCCGAATCACCCGTCGACGCCAGGACGCATGCCACCATGGTCCACGTGCCCGATGTGGACCGCCACCACGCGCATGCGCGTGCCTGCGGCGCGACGATCATCGTCGCACCCACGAACCATCCGTATGGCGAACGCCAGTACGCGGTCGAAGACATCGGCGGGCATCGCTGGGTATTCTCGCAGTCCATAGCTGATGTCGACCCGGCCGAATGGGGCGGCACGCTGTTTGCCGAGCAGGAGATCGTATGACGCAAGACGCGCGCGCCAAGGAACCCGGGTTGCCGATGTTCCAACCCCGAATGCTCATCCGCCCCGCCATCGCATGGCTCACCGTCAGCCTGTTCCTGATCTTCGGCTCGGACTGGACGGCGCACCTGAGCCGGCATGAAATCGGCCTGTCGCTGTTCGCGTGGCTGTTCTTCGTGATCGTGTGGGTCGCGTTCGGCGTCGTGCACGAAGCGGAGGAACTGGCAGGCCTGTTGGGAGAACCCGTCGGCACCCTGGTGCTCACCCTCTCCATCGTGATCATCGAGGTCGTGCTGATTTCGGCCGTGATGCTGGGCGCCGGCGATACCGCCACGCTGGCGCGCGGCACCATGTTCGCCGTCCTGATGATCGTGCTGAACGGCGTGGTCGGCCTGGGCCTGCTGATCGGCGGCATTCGCCATCACGAACAGGCCTTCAACCTGCACGGCGCATCGGCGTATCTCGCCGTGATCATCCCGCTCGCGACCATCGCCCTGGTGCTGCCCAACTTCACCGCGTCCACCTCGGACGGCACGCTGACCCCGGTGCAGGCCACCGCGTTCTCCATCCTCACCATCGCGCTGTACGGCTTGTTCCTGTGGTTGCAGACCGGCCGCTACAAAGGCTATTTCGTGGCGCCACGCTCCGACTCCGACGCCAACGAACCGGAGCAGCCACCGCCGCCCCGCCGCGTGCCACGCAAAGGCGAGATGCTGTTCCACGTCGCCCTGTTGCTGCTCAACATCCTGCCGATCGTGATCCTGTCCAAGAGCCTGGCCAAGGTGCTCGACTACGGCATCGCGGCCACCGGCGCGCCCCATGCGCTCGGCGGCATCATCATCGCCATGCTGGTATTCACTCCAGAGGGCATTTCTGCCCTGGTCGCCATTCGCCGCGATGAGCTCACGCGCGCAATCAACCTGTGCCTGGGCGGTGCGGCGTCGACGGTGGGGCTCACCGTGCCCGCGGTGCTCGCCATCGGCTTGTTCACCGGCAAGCCCGTCGTGCTGGGCCTGCCTCCGGCGAGCATCGTCATGCTGGCTTCGACGCTCGTGTTGAGCAGCCTCACCTTCTCGGGATGGCGCACCACCATGCTGGAAGGCGCGGTGCACCTGTCGATGTTCGCGGTGTTCCTGGTGCTGGTGTTCAGCCCCTAATGGGCGGGGTGAGGCCGGCGAGACCGCGCCTCGCTCCCTTCTAGTGCCTGGACATGCCTGCTCGCACGAGGTAGTAGACGGCGAACATCGCCTGCGGATCCGTCCATGCGTGCGCCACTTCCAGTCCGGCCTTGGCGGACAGCGCGGCAAAATCCTCGTGTGAATACTTGCAGCTGTATTCGACCTGCATGGCTTCTTCGGGCGCGAACGACACCAGCTGCTTGCCGATGCGTACCTTCTGGTCGCGCGCACTGACCAGGAAAGTCTCGATGCGCCCCGCCATCGCGTTGTAGTGGGCACGGTGGCGGAACGACGACAGGTCGAAATCACTGCCGATCTCGCGGTTGAGCCGCACCAGCATGTTCAGCGTGAACTGGGCGGTGACGCCCGCCTTGTCGTTGTATGCCGCCTCGATCGTGGCCGTATCCTTCTTGAGGTCGGCGCCGATCAGGATGCCGCCGCCATCGCCCATCTCGTTGCGCATCTTGCGCAGCAGCTCGGCGGCATCGCGTGCCTCGAAATTGCCGATGGTGGAACCGGGGAAATACAACACCGTCCGTCGCGGCGCGCGCGGCGGAATCGGCAAGCGCAACGGGCGGGTGAAGTCACCCGGATGCGGCTGCACCGCCAAAGCCGGGAAGCGTTCGCCCATCTCCTGCACGCAACGGCGCAACGGTTCGGCCGAAATCTCCACCGGCACATATGACACCGGCGCATGCAGGTGTTCCAGCAACATGCGCGTCTTCACCGCATTGCCGCTGCCGTATTCCACCAGTCGCACCTCTTCACCGAGTACGTCGGCCATTTCGGCGGCGTGCGTGGCCATCAACGCAATCTCGCAACGGGTCAGGTAATACTCCGGCTGCTCGCAGATCGCCTCGAACAACTGCGAACCGCGTTCGTCGTAGAACAGCCACGATGGTAGCCGCTTGGGCTGCGAGCGCAAGCCGCGCTGCACGATGCCAACGAGATCATCGACAGGTGGGCGACGATCGTCGTCGCGAAGGTCGAAGGCTTGTACATTCATCGATCCTGCCCCAGGCGTATCCCCATGAACTGCCAGCGCGCATGGGGTGGAAAGAAATTTCGGTAGCTGGCACGGATGTGCTCACGCGGCGTCGCACAGGAGCCGCCTCGCAACACCCATTGCCCGCACATGAACTTGCCGTTGTACTCGCCGAGCGAACCGGCCAATGGCCGGAAGCCCGGATAGCTGATATAGGGCGAAGCGGTCCATTCCCAAACGTCGCCGTACATCTGCTGGAAACCACCCTGCGGCTCCGCCGCGCGCGGGTGCAAGGCATGGGTGTCGAGCAGGTTGCCCTGCACGGGCAACGTCGACGCGGCGCTTTCCCACTCCGCTTCGGTGGGCAGGCGCGAACCGGCCCAGCGTGCGAAAGCATCGGCTTCGAAGTAGCTGACGTGGCTGACCGGCGCTTCCGGGTCGATCGCCCGCACACCCGCCAGGGTGAATTCGCTGGCGAGGTCCTCCTGCCAATACAACGGCCGATGCCATTGCTCGCGGCACACGGTGTCCCAGCCTTCGGACAGCCACAGCGATGGTTCGCGGTAGCCGCCGTCGTGCACGAAGGCGGCGTACTCCGCATTGGTGACCAGGCGGTTGGCCAACGCATGCGGCTGCAGCAGCGTGCGATGGCGCGGCAATTCGTTGTCGAAGGCGAAGCCGTTGCCATCGTGTCCTGTTTCGACGACGCCTTCGCGGCCGTCGATGAAGGTCAACGGCACGGGATTGCTGGCCGCCGTCGCGCTGGATGCCGGCGCATAGGCAGGCAGCAACGGATTGCAGGCGAAGGCGTGCTTGATGTCGGTAAGCAGCAATTCCTGGTGCTGCTGTTCGTGCTCGAGGCCGAGCTCGATGATGGCCAGCGTCGTCGCATCGACGCCGGTTACCAGGCGTTCGCTCACGGCCTCGTCGACGTGTTCGCGGTACTTGCGTACCTGCTGCGCGCCCGGGCGCGAAAGCACGCCGCGTCGTGGACGCGCATGCATCGGCCCGACCGACTGATAGTACGAGTTGAACAGGTAATGCCACTCCGGATGCAACGGGCGATACGCAGCATCGCGTTCGAGCACGAAGCGCTCGAAGAACCAGGTGGTGTGCGCGAGGTGCCACTTGGCCGGACTCGCGTCAGGCATGGACTGCACCATCATGTCCTCGGGACTCAACGGTGCGCACAAGGCCATGCTGCGGGAGCGGATTCGCCGGAATCGCAGCACCAACGCCTCGGCTTGCAGGGCCGAAGACGCGAGCGTCATCGCCGCCTCCGGAACGGGAAAGCCCGATACACGGAGCGGACGTGTCCACGCTCCACTTTCGGGTGACTGGCTTCATGCCCAAGCATCGGCAAACCATGCCGTACGAACCGTTCACATCGTGTGATGCGATGATGGCGTTTACCTGACAATGCGGTATGCCGCGGTGCAATGAATGCGCTTGGCACAGGTGCCTCTCCCGACGCGAGGTGACGTATGAAGACTCCTGCCTTCCTTCTGCCCGCTGCCCTCCTGGCCGCGTGCGCCCTGCCTGCCTTGGCGGCCGGTCAGGACAAGACGCCAGCGTACACGCCCCTGCGGCCCGTCAGCGAATGCCTGCGGCCGGACCGGGTCAACGAATGGTATGTGGTCGACAACACGACCGTCATCGCGCGTACCGGTCCCGACCGCTACCTGATCAAGCTGCAGGCCACATGTCCGCAGCTGGGCATCGGCCAAAGCCTGCGTTTTCGCCCCAACCGGGGAAACCAGGCGGCGGGCATGGGCGCCATGTGCGGCGAAGCGGGCGAGACGGTGGCTTCCCGCGACCAGCCGCCCTGTGCCGTCCAGTCGATCAGCAAGATCGACAAGACGCAGTTCGACTCGCTTGGCAGCAAGTCCCGCCAGCACGGCACGCAGCCCTGAAGCGGGCGAAAACAAAAAGCCCGGCATGCGCCGGGCTTTTCTTGCCACGTGAGCCGGTCGATCAATGGCCGTAGTGACGATAACCGCCGTGATAGTAGTAACCGCCGCCACGACGGTAGTAACCCGGGTGGCCCACCACCACCGTGGCGCCCACGGCCGGGCCGTAATACACCGGAGCCGGCGGACCGTAGACCACCGGGGCCGGGGCGTAATACACCGGCGGAGGCGGCGCATAGACCACGGGGGCCGGCGCGTAATAAGCCGGACCCACCACGGGCAGACCGATACCCACATTCAAGCTCACATGGCTACCCGCGAATGCTGGCGCGACGGCGACGCAGCCGATCAGCATGGCAGTCGCCAGGGCAACGCGCTTGACAGTGGAAATCTTAGTTTTCATGAGTTTGTCTCCCAAGGGAGGCTTGATTCCGACAGAAGGGCTCGACAATGCCTTCTATCGCTCTTTGCCGGGGTCAATGCTCGGACTTTTGCGCTGAATCGGCACTGAGCAAAAATACCTTGCCGGGTCAGCGTCTTCCCTGATTGCGGACGTGGTTCACAGTGCCGCCCCATGGCGACTCCTGGGCGTGCAGCCGAAGGATCCAGCAGCCATGGATGTCGGCGCGGCGCGTGAAGTCGAACGGAATGCTGGGCGTGCTCCAGTCCTCAATGCTGAACCGTTCATTCAGCGCTTCACGATCCAGCTTGAAGCGACGGAAATTGTTGGAGAACACGATCACGCCCTCGGGGACGAGCCGGTCGGCGCAGGCCAGCAGCAGCTTCACGTGGTCGCGCTGGACATCGAAGTCGTCGGCCCGCTTGGAATTGGAGAACGTCGGCGGATCGACATAGATCAGCCCGTAACGCTCGCGGTCACGCTGCAGGAAGGTCATCGCGTCGGCCTGCATCAGCCGGTGTTTCACCCCGGTGAATCCATTGAGCGCCAGATTGCGCGACGCCCAGTCCAGATAGGTCGCGGAAAGATCGACGCTGGTGGTGTCCTGCGCGCCGCCGTCGGCGGCATAAGCGCTGGCAGTGGCGGTATAGGCGAACAGGTTCAGGAAGCGCCGCCCCTTGGCCAATTCACGCACCTTGGCGCGCACCAGGCGGTGATCGAGGAACAGGCCGGTGTCCAGGTAATCGGTAAGGTTGACCAGGAAATGCAGGCCACCCTCGGGAACCTCGATGAACTCGCCGCGCTGGTCGAATTGCCCGTACTTGGAGCCGCCTTTGCCGCGCTCCCGGGTCTTCAGCGCGATGCGCTCGCGCGGCACGCCCAACACCTCGCCTGCCACGCGCACGATCTCGCGCAAGCGATGGCGCGCGGTTTCCGCAGGGATGTCGGCGGGCGCACGGTATTCCTGGACATGCAGCCAGGTTCCGCCGTCGTCCTGGCCGTAGACATCGATGGCCGCCGCGTACTCGGGCAGATCCTGGTCGTAGGCGCGCCAGCAGGCGACGCCCTCGCGTTCCAGCCGCTTGCGCAGGTGCCGCAGGTTCTTCTCCAGGCGGTTGCGCAGCATCTGCGCCCCCTCGGACAGCGGCTTCACCTCGCGCGGCGCTTCGCTGCGGGCATGCAGCTCGAACACCAGCAGCACGGTTTCCAGGGCGCCGTTGTAGAGGGCGTATTTCTTTTCCGCGCGCAACGGGATGGCGTGGCCGAGCTCCGCGTCGCCCGCCAGCACGGCGGCGCGCCATCCGGCAAAGCGCTCGCGCAGGGCTTCGCCCAGGGCACGGTAGAGGCGGGGCATCTCGGTCCGGTCGCCCAGGCGTTCGCCGTACGGCGGATTGGTAATCACCAGGCCGCGCGTGTAACCCGGCGGCGGCGACACATGGGTGGCGTCGTGCTTGTCCAACGTGAGGAAGCCGGAGACGCCCGCTTCCTGTGCGTTGCGCTTGGCGGTCTGCACCATGCGCGGATCGGCGTCGCTGCCGAAAAAGCAGCTGCGCAAGCCGCGCAGGCCGGTTTCGGCGCGCTGGCGCGCTTCGTCCAGCAGGCCGCGCCACAAGGTGATGTCGTGCTGCTGCCAACCCAGGAAGCCGTAGTACTCGCGATGCAGGCCCGGCGCCACGTCGGCGGCCATCCAGGCACCCTCGATCAACAGGGTGCCGGAACCGCACATGGGATCCAGCAGCGCGCCGCCTTCGGCGTAGACCTCCGGCCAGCGCGCGCGCAGCAGCATGGCGGCGGCGAGGTTTTCCTTCAGCGGCGCCTCGCCCTGCAGCTCGCGCCAGCCTCGACGGTGCAGCGGCGCGCCCGACAGATCCAGCGAAACCGTGGCGCGGTCGCGTCGCAGGCGCAGGTTGATGCGTACGTCGGGCTCTTCGGTGTCCACGTCCGGCCGCGAGCCGTCGCGCTGGCGGAACTGGTCGACGATGGCGTCCTTCACGCGCTGGGCGATGAACTGGCTATGCGTGAGCTTGCTCTGCGCCGAGTTCGCATCCACGGCCAGGGTGGCGCGCGACGCCAGGTGCTTCGACCAGTCGATGCCCTGCACGCCCGCGTAGAGCGCGTCATCGGTGGCGGCGTCGAACTCCGCCAATGGCATCAGCACGCGGCTGGCCAGCCGCGACCACAGGCAGGCGCGATACGCCGTGGCGAGTGTCCCCGCGAAATGCACGCCGGCCAGCGCCTCGCGCACCTCTTCCGCGCCCAGGGCGACCAACTCGTCGCGCAGCAGGTATTCCAGGCCCTTGGGACAGGTGGCGAAGTAAGCGCTCATGCGGATGCCGCCACGGATTGAAGGAACAAACCGAACTGGTCGACGATGTGTTCCACGCTGGCGCCCAGGCGGTGGTCATCGTCGACCACCACCAACGGCAGTCGCCTGCGCTGCGCAAAGGCGAGCACGCCCTCGGGCGGACAGATGTCGTCCTGCCAGCCGTGGTAGAGCAGCGCCGGCACGCCGGCACGCAGGTCGAATGCCTGCGGGTAACCGGGAATTTCGCTGGGCGTGGCCAGCAGGAACAGCCCCGCCACCGGGCGCTGCAACGAAGCCAGCCCGGACACGAACGAACCCATGCTCGAACCCACCAGCACCGGCGGCTGGTCCAGCGACTCGATGGCGGCGACCAGGCGTGCCACCCGCGGATCGATCGAGCCCGCGAAGCCGCGCCTGTCATCCTCGCGATAGTCGGGGCGCTGGGTGGCCCAGCCGAGGCTTTCCGCGAAAGCAGCCAGCACGCTGACCTTGGTGGCATCCGGGCCCGAGTCCGAGCCGTGCGAAAGAATGATCTGGCCGCCCATCGCGGTCTCCGAAAACTGCATCAAGCCGTGCATCGTAACAGGCACGGTTCCGGGCCATCGGCCACCATGCGAGACTTGAGCCTGTTCCATATCTCCGCATGGCCGGCGCCGGGTGCCGTTCGCGCGCAGGCCAAGGTAGAACGAGGGTGTGCATGTCGATATCCAGCCGTGCGGTGACGCAGGCGTGCGGGGCAACCAGAGGTGGCCCGGAGGTTGGCCCTCCGCGCGGGCCACGCAGAGAACAGGCTCCCAGACCATGCCCGTGACCGTCATCGACCAACCCCTGCCCTACGTCCACCTGCTGCCGGAGCGCCCGGCCGAGGCCGTGGACATGGTGGTGATCCATTGCACCGAGCTGCCCGACCTGGCCCTCGCCCGCGAGTACGGCGAACGGGTGCTCTACGAGGACCGGGGCACCGGCGCCAGCGGCCACTACTACATCGACCGCGACGGCGGCATCTACTGCTACGTACCCACCACCCGGGTGGCCAACCACGTGCGCGGGCACAACCCCAACTCCATCGGCATCGAGCTGGTGAACCTCGGCCGTTACCCGCACTGGTGGGATTCCCGCAACCAGACCATGACCGAGCCTTACCCGCCGGCACAGCTCGAGGCCCTGCGTGCCCTGCTGGACGAGTTGCGCCAGGCGCACCCCAACCTGCGCCGGATCGCCGGCCACGAGGACCTGGACACGGCCCGCCTGCCCGCCTCCGACGATCCCTCCGTCGAGGTGCGGCGCAAGCTCGACCCGGGCCCGCTGTTTCCCTGGGCACGGATACTGGAAGGCAACGGATGGGAACGCACCGGAGCCGGGCACTGACGCCACGGCTATAATCGCCCGCCATCTTTTCGCTTCCGAGTACCCCATGACGGAAACCAACGTCCGCGAACTGGTCGACCTGCTCGAACTCGAGCGGCTGGAGGACAACCTGTTCCGCGGCCAGAGCCGTGACATCGGTACGCACTTCGTCTTTGGCGGGCAGGTGCTCGGACAGGCCCTATCGGCCGCCCAGCGTACGGTGGAGGCGCCGCGCGAGGCGCATTCGCTGCACGCCTATTTCCTGCGCGCGGGCGACATCAACGCGCCCATCGTCTACAGCGTGGAGCGCACCCGCGACGGCGGCACGTTCTCTTCGCGCCGCGTGGTGGCGATCCAGCACGGCCAGCCCATCCTGAATGGCTCGATTTCGTTCCAGGTGCCGGAAACCGGTTTTGAACACCAGTCGTCGATGCCTGAAGTCCCGATGCCCGAGGACATCGAGCCGATGCAGCCGCTGCCGCCCGAGCGCCTGGCCAAGCTGCCGGAGAAGCTCCAGCGCTGGCTGGGCGTGGACGCGCCGTTCGAATTCCGCCATGTGTGGCCACAGGACAAGCTGCACCCGGTCAAGCGCCCGCCCTTCCAGCACATCTGGTTCCGGCTCACGGCGCCGGTGGGCGATTCGCCGGAACTGCACCGTTCCCTGCTGGCCTACGCTTCGGACTTCAACCTGATCGGTACGGCCACCCTGCCGCACGGCATCTCCTACTACACGCACAACGTGCAGATGGCGAGCCTGGACCATGCATTGTGGTTCCACCGGCCGTTCCGCGTGGACGAATGGCTGCTCTACTCCTTCGACAGCCCGACCGCGCAGGGCGCCCGTGGCCTGGCACGCGGGCAGATCTTCACCCGCGAGGGCCGCCTGGTGGCCTCTACCGCCCAGGAAGGCCTCATCCGCCTGCGCGGCTGAGGGCCCGGGGCCCCGTAGTAAAATCGGCGGCGGGCGCATTTCGCCCGCTGACCCGTCCGGCCCGCCCGGACGGCAACCCAGGGTTTTCTCCATGCGTCAGCTCTATACCTCTCCCCGCCAGGACAACATCGATCGCGTCGCTGCGCTGCTGACCGAGCAGGGCATCGAGTGCACCATCGAGAACCGCTCGAACTACAACCGCCCCAGCTACCAGCGCTTCAGCTACTCCCAGCGCAACGAAAACCGGGACAACTGGGCCCAGGTCTGGGTGACCCGCGCAGACGACTACACCCGGGCCCGGGCGCTGCTGAAGGAACTGGGCATCGAGCCGGTGGTGCGCCATGGCGAAGAGCTGGCCCTGGCCCGCAATCCAACCCCGGAAGGGCGCCGCCAGAGCGTCGCCACCCGGATCCGCCGCATTGTCATGTTGGCGGTGGCGGGGGCCTTCGTGGTGCTCATGCTTCGTTATATGGGCGTGATCTGAGCGGGCTCAGCCTGAATCGAGGGCCCAATCGGGCAAGCCGACACAATCTATCGGCATTTTCCTACTCACATGACAGACCTGACCGGACATAGAATCCGTCCATGCGCTCTGATCGTGTCCGCCTTTTCCAAACGCTGCCGCACACCTGCGGCTACTTTGCCGAGCGCACGGCACAGAACCTGGTGATCGATCCGGCGGCGCCGCAGCTGGACCAGTTGTACGGTCCCGCGCTGGAGCGCGGCTTCCGTCGCGCCGGCGGGCACCTGTACTACCCCTATTGCAGCAACTGCCGCGCCTGCACGCCCTGCCGCATCGACGTGGCGCGCTTCATGCCGGACCGCTCGCAGCGGCGTTGCCTGAAGCGCAATGAGGACCTGCACGTCATCGAATCGATGGCCGGCTACAACACCGAGAGGCATTCGCTGTACGAGCGCTACCTGCGCCAGCGACATCCCGGTGGCGGCATGGACGAAGCGGATGCCAGCGATTTCCGACGCTTCCTCACCGCGCCCTGGAGCCCCACGCTCTTCCTGGAGTTCCGCCACGGCTCGCGCCTGCTCGGCGTCGCCGTGACTGATCTTTGCCTGCAAGGCCTGTCGGCGGTCTATACGTTCTACGACCCGGATGAAACCGCCCGCGGCCTGGGCACTTACGCCATCCTGCAACAGGTGGCCCTGGCAAAGCGCCGTGGCCTGCCGTGGGTATACCTGGGTTTCTGGATCGCCGGCCACCCGAAGATGGACTACAAGCGGCGCTTCCGCCCGCTGCAGATCCGCACCAGCGAAGGCTGGGTGGAGATGCCGGAGAGCTGAGCCCCGGCCACCAAACCAGCCCCTGTAGGAGCGCACCCCGTGCGCGACCGGCGCGGCATTCGGGCGGTAAGCGACGGCGAAAGCCGAATACCGGGATGATCGCGTGGTGTTGCGGTCGCGCACGGGGTGCGCTCCTACAAGAGCGAGGCGAGTCAGGGTGTGCCGATATCCAGCACCACGCGGCCCTGGATATGTCCTTCGCGCAGGCCCTGCAGCACGTCGTTCACATCCTCCAGCTTCCGCCGTTCGATCGTCGGCACCACCTTGCCTTCGGCGGCGAATGCGACGGCTTCGGCCAGATCCTTGCGCGTACCCACGATGGAGCCGCGGATGGTGAGGCGCTTGAGCACGACATCGAAGATCGGCGTGGCGAAATCGCCCGGCGGCAGGCCGACGAGACTCATGGTGCCGCGGCGACGGGTGAAGCTGAGCGCCTGCGAAAACGCCTTTGGCGAGACCGCCGTGACCAAGACGCCGTGCGCGCCGCCGCCGGTGGCATCCAGTACTTGCTCGACGGCTTGCGGGCTGCGCGCGTCCACGGCAGCGGATGCGCCAAGCTTGCGTGCAAGTTCGAGCTTGTCCTCGGCCACGTCCACCGCCACGACGTTCAGCCCCATCGCCGTCGCGTACTGGATGGCCAGATGGCCGAGGCCGCCGATCCCTGAAATGGCGATCCATTCACCCGGCCGCGCCTCGGTCTCGCGAATACCCTTGTAGGTCGTCACGCCCGCACAGAGGATCGGCGCCATGGCGGCATGGTCGACATCCTTCGGCAAACGCGCCACGTAGGCGGCGTTGCCGATCGCGTATTCGGCAAAACTGCCGTTCACGCTGTAACCGCTGTCGTGCTGCGTCTCGCACAGCGTTTCCCAGCCGGTGATGCAGTATTCGCAATGCCCGCATGCATCGTGCAGCCAGGCGATGCCCACCGCGTCGCCGACCTTCAGGTTGTCCACGCCCTCGCCCAGGGCGGCCACCACGCCGACGCCTTCGTGGCCCGGAATGAAGGGCGGCTGCGGCTTTACGGGCCAATCGCCATCCACCGCGTGCACGTCGGTATGGCAGACACCGCTGCTGACGATCTTCACCAGCACCTCGCCACGCCCGGGCGTTGGCACGGGTACGTCCTCGATACGCAGCGGTTCGCCGAAACGGTGCGCGACGGCGGCCTTCATCGTCTTGGGTGCCATGGGTGATCTCCTTGGGGTCATGGAGCGCAGCCGCCCGGTCGCGCCATGCGACGGGGCGCGGCTGCGCGGGGCACCTCACGATGCCTTCCACCGCGTGATGGGCGGATGACATGGATCAGCCATCTGCGACACTTCAGGAGTTGACGACGGCCTGCGGCATGACCGGATACGGATGAAGCTTGACCAGCGGCACGGAAACCCCGTCGTCGCCCACCACGCGGCAGTGGGTCCGGTCGAGCTGCCGCGGCTCTTCCACGCCGCAGCTGTGCGCGATGATGCCTACCTCGTGCATTACGTTCGTTGCGTAATGCGCCACGCGCTCGCTCTTGTCGGTAACCACCAGGCCGCGCTGCAACTTCGGGTTCTGCGTGGTGATGCCGGTCGGGCAGGTATTGCGATTGCATTGCAGCGATTGGATGCAGCCCAATGCCAGCATGAAGCCGCGCGCGGAATTGACGAAGTCCGCGCCCATCGACAGCGCCCAGGCCACGTCGTACGCGGTGATGCATTTGCCCGAGCAGATCACCTTGATGCGCTCGCGCAACCCCTTCACGATCAGCATGTCCACCAGCATCGGCAACGCCTCGTGCAGCGGCAGGCCCACGCCTTCCATCAGGGTCTGCGGCGCCGCGCCGGTGCCACCTTCCGACCCGTCGACGATGATGAAATCCGGCGCGCTCTCGATGCCCCGTTTGTGCACTTCATCGCACAGCTCCGCGATCCAGTCGACGCCGCCGAACACCGCCTTGAAGCCCACGGGCTTGCCGGTGAGATCGCGGATGTGGCGAATCGCATCCATCAGCTCCGTCACGTTGCCGATGTCGAGATGGCGATTGGGGCTCTGCGAATCCTGCCCCACCGGAATGCCACGGATTTCCGCGATCTCCGGCGTCACCTTCGCGGCCGGCAGCAGGCCGCCCATGCCGGGCTTGGCGCCTTGGCCGAGCTTGATGCTCACCATCTTCACCTGCTTGTGCGCGCAGATCGCCAGGAGCTTGTCGTCATCGAGCTTGCCGTCCGGCGTGCGCACGCCGTACTTGGCGGTGCCGATTTCGAAGATGATGTCGCAGCCGCCTTCCAGGTGATAGGGCGCGAGGCCGCCCTCGCCCGTGTCCATCCAGATGCCGGCCTTGGCCGCGCCGCGCGACAGCGCGCGCACCGCCGGCGCGGACAGCGCGCCGAAGCTCATGGCCGAGATGTTGAAGAACGCCGCGTGCCGGTAAGGCTCGCGTGAGTACGGCCCGAGCGTGACCGGTCGCGGCTCGAGCTGCCGTTCGCCCAGCGCGGGAAACGGTGCATTGACGAAGAACGGCACGCCCTCGCCCCGCAGGTCGCGGGTGGAACCGAAGGCGTTGGTGTTGTCGACATTCTTTGCCGCGCGATAGACCCACATGCGCTGTGCGCGATTGAACGGCAGTTCCTCGCGATCGCTGGAATACAGGTACTGGCGGAAGAACTCGCCCAGATGCAGGAACCAGTACCGGAAGTGGCCGATGACCGGATAGTTGCGCAACACCGAATTGGAGGTCTGGTGGCGATCCACGAACCACACCACCATGACGACGACAGCCAGCAGCACGAGCAGCAGCAGGAAGAAGGCGGCGAAGGTTTCGACCACTACGACCAGCCAGTGCGCAAATCCCGACGGTTCCATCACTGCCTCCGGTTGTCATCGTTGTATTTGCATGTTCCGCAGGCGACTACGGAAACAAGAGCCGCCTCGCGACGGCCTTGGCGGATCGGACACGGCGATCTTCATCGGAGTGTCCGCTCCGCTTTGGATCCTCTCCTCAAAACGAGGGAAAGGGAAGCATCAGAGTTCCACGCGCAACGCGTTCGCCGCGGTGATCGCCTTCGCTTTCGCCGACGCGATGTCTTCGTCGCGCGCCAACGTGACGGCCATGCGCCGGCGTCCCTTTACCGTGGGCTTGCCGAAGATGCGCAGCTGCGTATCGGGCTGGCCCAGGGCTTCGGCCACGTTGAAATAACGGGGCGCATCACCCTCGCCTTCCACCAGCACCGCGCACGAGGCGGAGGGGCCGAGCTGGCGAATGGCCGGGATGGGCAAGCCGAGGATCGCACGCGCATGCAACGCGAACTCGGAGAGATCCTGCGAAATCAAGGTGACCAGGCCGGTGTCGTGCGGACGCGGGCTCACTTCCGAGAAGATCACCTGGTCGCCCTTGACGAAAAACTCCACGCCGAACACGCCCCAGCCGCCGAGCGCATGGGTGATCGCGGCCGCCTGGCGCTGCGCCTCGGCCAGCGCCGCCTCACTCATTGGCTGCGGCTGCCACGATTCGCGATAGTCGCCATCTTCCTGGCGATGCCCGATGGGGGCGCAAAAGCTCGCACCGTCCTTGTGCTGGACGGTAAGCAGGGTGATTTCGTAGTCGAAATCCACGAAGCCCTCGACGATCACCCGCCCCTTGCCGGCACGCCCGCCGGACTGCGCGTAATCCCAGGCAGCCTGCAGCTCGTCTTCGCGATGCACCACGCTCTGTCCCTTGCCGGACGAGCTCATCACCGGCTTGATCACGAACGGCAGGCCGATTTCGGTGGCGGCGGCACGGTATTCGGCCTCGGTTTCGCAGAAGCGATAGCGCGACGTGGGGAGCGCGAGCTCTTCGGCGGCCAGGCGGCGAATGCCTTCGCGATCCATGGTGAGCCACGCGGCGCGCGCCGTGGGAATCACGCGCAGGCCGCCTTTTTCCAGTTCGACCAGGGTCGGCGTATGGATGGCCTCGATTTCCGGCACCACCAGGTCCGGCTTTTCCTGCTCGATCAGCCGGCGCAACGCGGCGCCATCCAGCATGTCGATCACATGGCTGCGATGGGCCACCTGCATGGCCGGCGCATTCGCATAGCGGTCCACCGCGATCACTTCCACGGCCAAGCGCTGCAGCTCGATGGCCACCTCCTTGCCGAGTTCGCCCGAACCCAGCAGCAGCACGCGCAGGGCGCGGTCGGAATAAGGCGTGCCAAACGGCTTCATCGGTCTCTCCCCGGGGTGGCAAATGCGCATTGTAAGCGGCCGGGACGGGGGCGGCGGAGATGGCGCGCATGACCTGTCGGAAGTCCCATTGACGAATGCCTCGAACCGGCATTGACTGTCTTTGCCACCGTCCCCGCGGAACGACTATGCGCAACCGGACTGCCATGCTCTTGCTGGTGTTGTCGTTGTGCCCCACCCCGGGATCCGTTGCCCGGGCCGAGGGAGTGGCGCCTGCGGATACCACCTGGATGACGGTGCTGTTGGGCGGCCGCAAGATCGGCCATCTCGAGATCAGCCATGAGCGCGTCGGCGATGTGGTCACCACGACGCAGGACCTCGTGATCGAACTCAACCGCGGCGGCAGCGGCGTCCCGCTGGGCGTACTGACCCGCAGCATGGAAAGCAGCGCCGGCGAACCGTTGGGGTTCTATGCGCGCAGCACGCTGTCCTCCTCCGACACGATCGTGGAAGGCAAGCGCCAGCCCGGTGGCGATTTCACGGTAACCACCACCGTCGACGGCAACTCGCGCCAGACCCTCTTGGTCTGGCCGCCTGGCGCGATGCTGGCCGAAGGCCAGCGCCTCGCCCTGGTCAAGGCCGCTAGCCGTCCTGGCGAAAACTACACCATGGACATGTTCGACCCGGCCAGCCAGGCCGTCGCCCGCGTGGCGATGACGGTCATCGGCGACGAAAAGGTGGCCCTGCCCGAAGGCACCATGGTGCTCAGCCACCAGCGCCAGGTACTGAAGACGCCGCGCGGCTCGCAGACCATGGACCTGTGGCTGGACAACGAGGGCTTCGCGCGCAAAGGCATGCTCGACATGCTGGGTCGCAAGCTGGAAATGCTCGCCTGCAGCCGCAAGTGCGCCATGGCGCCGGTGCAGAAGATGGACATGTTCCGCGCGGCGATGGTCGATTCGCCGCGATTGCTGCCCGCCTACCTGCGCAGCTCGTTCCTGCGTTACCGCATCCGCACGCCGGCAGGCAGTCCGCAACCGATCATCGGCACCGACGAACAGCACGTGATGGACCTGGGCCGCGGCAACTGGCTGGTCGATGTCGGCAACCCGCAACCCGGCGGGCAGGCGCCGCCTTCAGGCGAAGACACCTTGCCCAATGCCTGGGTGCAGTCCGACGCACCCGAAATCCGCCAACTGGCGGCGCAGGTCGTGGGCGACGCGCGTGACGACCTGCAGAAGATGCGCCGTCTGCGCAGCTTCGTCAGCGACTACATCACGCAGCACGGGCTGGACGTGGGCTACGCCTCGGCACTGGAAGTGCTGCGCACGCATGACGGCGACTGCACCGAATACGCCGTGCTGCTCGCGGCCTTGGCACGCGCCGAGCACATCCCCACCCGCGTCGTGACCGGCATGGTCTATGCCGACCGCTTTTCCGGCGCGTCGCGCGTGTTCGTGCCCCATGCGTGGGTGCAGTCCTGGATCAACGGGCGCTGGCAGAGTTTCGACGCTGCCCTGCGCCACTTCGACAGCACCCACATTGCCCTGGACACGGGCGATGGCGACCCGTGGCATTTCTTCAACGTCGCCAACCTGTTCGGCCAGCTGCACATCGAGGAAGTGACCCCGACGGGCGAGCTGGCGGGCAACCTGCCACCGCCGACCGTGAGCGAGCCGCCCGTAAGCGCCGGCAACGGACGGTAGCCACGGCACTTGCACTTAGATATCAATTTGATATCAAATCCTCCCAACCAGGGAGGAATCAGCATGAACGAGCGTCAGGGTTTTTCGGTTGCCGGCATACCGATGGTCTTTGTCTGCTTCCTGATGGGCGTGGGAAGCGTCGCACTGTGGATGGAAACAGCTCGCGGCACCACGGGCTATCTTGGCCCGGCGGGCGTGCTTCTCATCGCACTCGCGCTGCTCATGGTGAAGGGGTTCTTTCAGGTCGCCCCCAACGAAGGCCAGGTGTTGCAGCTGTTCGGCAAGTACGCCGGCACCGTGCGCGTGGAGGGCCTGCGCTGGACCAACCCGTTCTGCACCCGCCGGCGCGTCTCGCTTCGCGTGCGCAACTTCGAGAGCGGCAAGCTCAAGGTGAACGACAGCGACGGCAACCCGATCGAGATCGCGGCCGTGGTGGTATGGCAGGTGATCGACACCGCCGAAGCGGTGTTCTGCGTGGACGACTACGAAAACTTCGTCACCATCCAGAGCGAATCCGCACTGCGCCAAATGGCGCAGAACTACCCCTACGACGCGCACGACGACGGCAAGCCCGCGCTGCGCAGCCACGGCGACATCATCAACAACCACCTGCGCGACGAAATCCAGGCACGCTTGGACAAGGCCGGCGTGCGCGTGGTCGAAGCGCGCATCAGCCACCTCGCCTATGCGCAGGAAATCGCGCAGGCCATGCTGCAGCGCCAGCAGGCGAACGCCATCGTGGCGGCGCGCGAGCGCATCGTGGAAGGCGCCGTGGGCATGGTCGCGATGGCGCTGGAAAAACTGCGCCAGCAAGGCGTCGTGGAACTGGACGAAGAGCGCAAGGCCGCCATGGTCAGCAACCTGCTGGTGGTGCTCTGCGGCGACCGCGCCACGCAGCCCGTGGTGAACGCCGGCACGCTCTATGGCGGCTGAGAAAAAGGCCTTTCCCCTGCGCATCAGCGCTGCCGTGCTCGAAGCCATGCAGCGCTGGGCCGACGACGATCTGCGCAGCGTCAATGCGCAGATCGAGTTCGTTTTGCGCGAAGCGTTGCGCAAGCAGGGGCGCCTGAAGAAAGAGGCACCGGAGCCGGTAGCCGACGACGACGCCGACTGAGCGCACGCGGTACCTTGCCGGCGATTCAACACCTCTTGCACACCGGCGGCGCTAGGTTCGCTGCTTGCCCACCCGGCGAGTGACGAGCGGAGAACTTCCATGGCAAACGACTACGCCCCCCTGCCCGACGGCCCGATCCTCTGCGATGCGTGCTCAAGAAGAGGCAAGCAGATCGAGATGCAGCCGCAGGAGACGCTTCCTCCCGATGCGCTCGAATGGGCGAGAAAAGAGAACACGGAACTGCAGAGTTATCGCTGCCCCGAATGCGAGTCGGTGAACACGTTTCGCGTGGACTGAGCACCATCGCAAGATCCGGATGGCCGGCATCCGTTGCCGACGGCAAGCTGCATGTAACGTTTCCATGGAGCACTGCCATGCGCTTCCGCATCACGGGCTTGCCCGCCGAGCCGTTCATCGGCCTGTTCACGCTGTCCGACGAGGAACTCGCCGGGCGTCGCGCCGTGCGCGTGGTGGCCGACCAGCCGCATGGCTATCCGTGTCGCGTCAGCCTGACCGATGCCGAACCGGGGCAGTCGCTGATCCTGCTGCACTACGAGCATCACGCGGTCGACTCGCCCTTTCGATCCAGCCATGCCATCTACATCCGCGAGGGTGAGCAACAGTACGATCGCGTGGACGAGGTGCCCGACCAGCTACGGCGTCGCTTGCTCTCGGTGCGCGGGTTCGATGCGCGCGGCATGTTGCGCGATGCCGACGTCGTCCAGGGCACGGCACTGGAGCCGCTGATCGATCGACTGTTCGCCGACAGCCAGGTGTCCTACCTGCATATCCATATGGCGCGCCCGGGATGCTACGCGGCGCGAGTGGATCGCGCCTAGCGCCTCAACCGGAAGCGCGCGACGGCCGCGGCGCCAGCGCGATGCCCAGGGCCAACCAGCCGAGGATGAACGCCACGCCGCCCAGCGGCGTGATGGCGCCGAACCAGCGCGGCGCGCCCAAGGCCAGGGCGTACAGGCTGCCGCTGAACACCAAAATGCCCAACGGAAAGGCCGCCATCGCGACGCGACGCGCGCGCCCCGGCGTGGCGAGCGCCGCCAGCACCAGCGCCAGCGCATGCCAGAAGTGGTAGCTCACCGCCGTATGCCACAACTCGCTGCCCTGCGCATCGAGGACGCCGCGCAGGGCGTGGGCGCCGAAGGCGTCGAGCATCACGGCGGTCGCACCTGCAAGCCCGATGAGCACGCCAGTGACAAGGGTTGGGTGTCGCATGGAGAGCGCTTCTTTCAACGGCCAGGCGGCCAGTGTCGTATGCTGGGAGGATGATTCCCTTCCATCTTCGCACGACACTCCGCCACGCCGGCCGGCTGACGCTGATGCTCGCACTGCTGCTCGGCAGCCTGTTGCTGGTGGCCTGCAACCGCGGCGACGCCATCGAGTGGCGACTCACCAATGTGACGGGGCATATGCCCGACCTGGACTTCCGCCTGGTCGACGATCAGGGCAAGGCCGTCACCGGGCAGGACTACCGCGGCAAGGTGGTGCTGCTCTATTTCGGCTACACGCATTGCCCGGATGTCTGCCCCCTGACGCTCGCGCAACTGCATGTGGTGATGCAGCGCCTCGGTCCACTGGCCGACGGAGCGCGCATCCTGTTCGTGAGCGTGGACCCCGCGCGCGACACGCCCGCGATCATGCACGCCTACGTGAACGCGTTCGACCCGCGCGCCGTAGGCCTGTCGGGTACGCCGCGCGACATCGAGGCCTTGAGCAAGCGTTACCGTTCCGCCTTCACCCGAGAGCCCGACAAGGGCGACGGGCAATACGAAGTGAGCCACAGCTCGGCCATCTACGTCTTCGATCGCGATGGCAAGGCGCGCCTGCTGGCGACGCCAGCCAATCCGCAGGACGACCTCGTCCACGACCTGCACCTGATGCTGAGCCTGGGGAATCGGACATGATCATTCGCACCGCGCGGGCCCTGCCCTTGCTGGCCACCGGCCTGCTGCTGGCCACCTCGGCGCATGCCGGCGAAGCCGAGCACATCCGTGCCAGCCACGCATGGATCCGCATCCTGCCGGGCGACCTGCCCGCAGGCGCCTATGTCGTGCTGGAAAACACCGGCGATCAGCCAGCCACGTTGCGCAGTGCAAACAGCACCCGCTACGGCAGCGTGATGCTGCACAAGAGCAGCTCCGAAGGCGGCGTCAGCCGCATGGCGATGGTCGAGAGCCTGGTGATCCCCGCGCACGGCGAGGCCGAACTCGCCCCCGGCGGCTACCACCTGATGATGGGCAAGGCGAACCCGCCGGTAAAACCGGGCGACGAGGTGAAGCTCACCCTGCACTTCGACGATGGCAGCACCCTGGATACGGATTTCGTCACGCGCCCGGCGAATGCCACGGACGCCGGCGACGCGCACCAGCACTGACCTGCTTCATGCACGAGCGCCCCCGGTGCGCGATGGCGGTTACCGAGGCACGGCAGGTTCGCGCACCGGGTGCGCTCCTACAAGGCGTCGCTGGCCGCGGCCTGGCGTCGCGGCCATGGTTTCCGGCGGATGCGCCCGTTGCGCGAGAGCCGCAACCATTGGCGCATCGCCAGCAGGCCGCCGATGGACTCGATGATCGCCGCAGGCACCCACATGATCACGCCACCGACCAGCTGCGCGGTAAGCACGTTGAAGGTGAACGCGCGTCCGCAGATCTCGAAGATCGGGTAGAGATCGGTCTTGGAAAACGTGACGATGGCGCCGGCAAGAATCTGCGGCGTCATCGTGATGCCAGGGGAAAGCACGCGCATGCCCGGCGTCATGCGACCGGGCGGGCGCGGCCGGTGATCCAGCACCAGCCACCAGTAGCTGAAGCCGCTGACCAGCATCGACCAGTTCATGAAGCGGTAGATGCGCCAATCCAGCATCGCCAGCGTCTGCATCGACGGGATCAGCCAGACCAGGATGAAGGCGACGAACAGGATGGTCGCGACCGCCGGATTCAGGAACACCGCGCTGAACAGGCGCCAGGGCCACGATCGCAACACCGGCCGCAGCAGGCGGACGCGCCACGGCAACGGCAACCCCTTGCGCAACACCGTTCCCGGGTAGGACGCAATGATCAGCAGCGGCGCCAGGTGATGCAGCAGCACCTGCTGGATGCGATGCATGAAGAATTCATGCTCGAAGAAGAAATCCAGGTACGTGTGCAGCGAGACATAGATCATCGCCATGCCAAGCCAGAACGCCAGCTGGCGACCGATGCCGACCGGCAGGCGACGGCAACCGCGGACATACAGCACGCTGCAGGCCACGAAGCTCAGCAGGAATACCCAGGAAAACTCCCAGGGCACGATCCACTTGATCACGCTTGCCATCATCGAACGATTCCGTGCCGGATCAACGGCGACCGCACATCATAGCCTGCCCGTCTCACCCTGAGACCCGGCGACGGCTGCGGCGCGAACGTCGCCAGCCATAGAGCAGGCCGAACAGCGTCACCAGGGATGGCACCAGCACGATGTTGATGAACTTGAGCCGCAGCCCCAGCGCATCGATCTCGGCATTGAACTGGTGCTGCACGTCGCGCAGTTCCTTGTTGATCGCCAGCTGGCGCCGCAGGAACTGCTCGATCTCCGCGCGCTGTTCCGCACTCGCCGCATCGCCACGCGCCGCCTTGGCCGGCTGCAGCTCGTTCAGGCGCGAGCGCGTGACGGCCAGCTCGCGCTGCAGTTCCTGCTTCTTGGCCAGGTACTTCTGGTCGGCGGCGCTCTGCAGCGCCAGCACGCGCGTGAACGGCCGCTGCGAGCTGACCCTGCCATGGATGGACAGCAGCGCCGAGGAGCCGCTCAGGTTGTCCGCGATATTGGTGATGAAATCGCCGTTGTTGGCGAGCGCGCTGAGCTGCGGCTGGCCGAGCAGGCTCTGCGTGTAGGACACCCACAGGCGATCGCTGAGCAGGTCCGTATCGGCCACCAGGATCACCTCGGCGTTGTCGCCCGATATGCCCAGGTGGCCCGGAAGCCTGGCCCGGTCGGGGAAAGCGCTGGCAAAGGTTCCGCGCACGCGCGCCGCGATCACGTAGTGGTTGTTGTCCGGCTTGTAGTTGTCCAGCAGCCCGCCCGGATTGTTGATCGACTCGCGCACGCGCTGGCTGGGCACGACCTCGGCATCGGTCGTGCTCTGCATCAAGGGTTGCAGGCGCGAGCTGGTTCCCGGCGAGAGATCGAAATAACCCGCGCTGGAGACATTGATGCGCTGCAGGCTCGCGGTGATCACGTCGTCATGGCTGAGCTCCTGCTGCCCGAGGCCAAGCATCGCCGGGTGGATCATCGAGCTGGAGTCGGCAAGTTCGATGCGCAGCGCGCGCGAACGGTCCAGCACCACCTTCTGCGGGTCGTACTGCACGCCCCAGGTCTCGAACAGCTTCGCCAGGTCCGAATTGTGGTCGTCGGTGTTGCCGTTGCTGTCCACGAACGGCGTGTTGTCCATTTCCGCCACCGGATCGACGAACACCACCAGGTGCCCGCCCCGCAATACATACTGGTCGATCGCGTAGAGCGCGTCCGCCGGAAGCGCCTTGGGATGGATCACCAGCAGCGCCTTGATATCGCTGTCGATGCGCTTGAGCCTGCTTGCATCGAGAGCCTTCACGTCGAACTGCTGGCCAAGCTGGCGCATCACCGTCCATGGCTGCTCGCCGATGACCGGGTTGCCTTCCACCGGCAAGCTCGTGATCAGGCCCACGTGCGGCTTGGAAGGCTGGTCCAGCTCGTAGAGCAGCTTGGCGATGTCGTA
This sequence comes from Dyella sp. EPa41, assembly GCF_016586165.1. Lineage (GTDB taxonomy): Bacteria > Pseudomonadota > Gammaproteobacteria > Xanthomonadales > Rhodanobacteraceae > Dyella. The sequence continues at coordinate 37,408 of NZ_BCPR01000039.1, forward strand.
TTCGAGGAAGGTCTCGCGCGTGGGATCGAGCAGCGGAATGCTCAGCGTATTGCCGGGCAGGCGCTCCTCGCTGTCGCTCTCGCTGTCTGCATTGGCCGGCAGCGTGCTGCCCACCAGGCCGAAGAACACGCGCTCGCCGTTGCTGCCGCCGCTGATGGGCGTGAGGCCATGGCCTTCCGCGCTGACCTCGTCATCGGAATACGGCACCGGATCCACGAATTGCAGGCGCAGTCGTCCGTGCGAGCGGGCCACCATCTCCTGCAGCATCTCCCTCACGCGCTGCTCGTAGGTGCGCAACTGCGGAAGATCGCGTGCGGCGTGCTCGGAGAAATACAGCGTGAGCTTCAACGGCGCACGCAGGTTGTCCACGATGTGGATGGTGCCGGGGGTCAGCGTGTACAGGCGATCGGAGGTGAGATCGATGCGCCCCAGTCGCATCCATCGGCTGCTGCCCAGCGTGATGGCAACGAACACGATGGCCAGCAGCACCAGGGCCGCAAGCAGCACCACGCGACGGCGGGAACGAAGGCGCGCCATGGTCATGGCGTCCGCTTCAGGTCGAGCACCAGCACGCCGGCCATCAGCCAGGCCGCCATGCTCAGCACGAAGTACAGCAGGTCGCGCGTATCCAGCACGCCGCGCGAGATCGCCTCGAAATGGCGAAGCATGCTCAGGTGCGCCAGGCCGTTCACCAGCTTGCGCGGCAGCGCGCCCTGGAAGAATTCCATCACCTGCGGCTGCCCCACCAGTATCAGCAGGAAGCACACCACCAGTGTCAGCACGAAGGCCACCACCTGGCTCTGCGTCACCGCCGAGAGGCACGCGCCGATGGCGAGGAAGGCGCCGGCCATCAGCCAGCTGCCGATATAGCCGGCGAGGATCACGCCGTTGTCGGGCGAGCCCAGGTAATTCACCGTGAGCCAGATCGGGAAGGTAAGGAACAAGGCGAGCCCGATGAACAGCCACGCCGCGATGAACTTGCCCAGCATGGCCTGGCCCAGCGTGAGCGGCAGGCTGAGCAGCAGCTCCAGCGTGCCACCCTTGGCCTCTTCCGCCCACATGCGCATCGACACGGCCGGCACCAGCACCAGGTACAGCCAGGGGTGCATCACGAAGAACGGCTGCAAGTCGGCCTGCCTGCGTTCGTAGAAGTCGCCGGCGTAGAAGGTGAGGATGCCGGACATCACCAGGAAGATCACCAGGAACACGTACGCCACCGGCGTGACGAAATAACTGCGCAGCTCGCGCCGCACCACCGCCGCGACGGGACTCATGCCCTGCCCTCCACGCCGGTGGTGATGTGGCGGAACACTTCGTCCAGGCGACCGCGTTCCAGCTGGATCTCGGAGACTTCCAGCCCCTGCTGCCGCAACAGCGTTTCCACCGGTTCGAGGATGCGTTCGCCCGGACGGGGGAATACCGTGATGCGCCCGTCCATCGGATCCACCTCGATCGAAGCCACCTGTGGCAGGCGACCGAGCATTTCCTGCGAGACGCCGCTACCCGGCGCGCTGAAGGACACCGCGCCGTGATAGCGCGAACGCGCCTCCAGCTCGGCCGGCGTGGCGTCGGCGAGCAGCCGGCCATTGGCGATGATCACCACGCGGTTGCACAGCGCATGCACTTCTTCCAGCAGGTGGGTGGAGATGAGGATGGTGCGGTCGCGCGCCATCGCGTCGATCAGCTGCCGCACGGTGTGCTTCTGGTTCGGGTCGAGGCCATCGGTGGGTTCGTCCAGCATCAGCACCTGCGGGTCGTGCACGATGGCCTGCGCCAGGCCCACGCGGCGACGCAGACCCTTGGACAAGGTGTCGATGCACTGGTCGAGCACGCCTTCCAGCTGCAGGCCGCCGACGACGCGTTCGAAGCGCCGAAAGCCTTCGTCACGCTGCAGGCCGCGCATGCGGATGATGAAGGTGAGGAACTCGCGCACCGTCAGTTCGCCGTAGCTCGGCGCGCCCTCGGGCAGATAGCCGAGTGCGCGCTTGGCCTTCAGCGGCTCCTTGAGCACGTCGTGTCCGCAGACGCGTGCCGTGCCCGAACTGGGCGCGAGGAAGCCGGCGATCATGCGCATCACCGTGGTCTTGCCGGCGCCATTGGGGCCAAGCAGGCCCAGCACCTGGCCCGGTTCGGCCCGGAAGCTCAGCGAATCCACGGCGGTCAAGGCGCCGTAGCGCCGGGTGAGCTGTTCGGTTTCGATCATGTCCGGTCGAGGCAAGAGGCGGGCCGCGCAACGCGCATGGCCATCGTGGATCAGCGAGTCGACCCGCAATGTAACCGAAAAGTTCGCCGTTACCGGTCGATGCGGGCATCGGAAATGAAAAGGCCCTTCGCGAGGAAGGGCCTTCTCGATGCGTTGCCGCGGGCGGCTTACTTGCCGGCGGTGCCGGCTTCGGCAGGAGCCGCGGCCGTACTGGACGACGCCGGAGCCTGCTGCTCGGTGCCCTGGTCCAGCGACGGCGGCTTGATGCCGGCTTCCTGTTCCGGGGTCTGGTCCGGCGCCCAGCTCAGCGGCAGGTACACGTCGAACTCGGCGTACTGCGTGACCTGGTCGCCCTGCTTCACTTCCGGCTTGGCTTCGATGTCGTAGAAGCGGTTCACCACTTCGTCGAACTTGTAGCCGTGGGTCTGCGCGTAGGCCTTCATCAGGTCGCGGGTCTGCGGCACGCCGGCGGCGGTGCCGTTCCACACGGCCTTGAGGGCCGGGCCACCGAAGGCCAGGAAGGCGCGCACGTCGTTGTCGACGATCAGGCGGCCGAAGCGGTCATGGCCACCCGGGGTGTTGTCGGCCGGGGCCGCGGCGGCATCGCCACTGGTGCTGGCGCTGGCGGCGGTGGCCAGGTCGGGCGACTTGGCGGCGGCGAGTTCCACGGTCTGGCCGCCGACATTCAGGCTGGTCGCGCTGATCGGCATCGCCACGTCGAACGTGTAGGTCTGGTCGCCGTAGTTGGTGGTGTAGATGATGCGCGGACCGGTGGTGGTCACGCCCAGCTTCTTGGCGGCCGCCTGGATCTGGCCGATGGCCTTGTCGGTCGCATCGTTGAGGGCCTCGAGGCCGCCCTTGCGCTCGATCGAGGTCGACACCAGCAGCACCGGCGTCGGCTGGGTCTGCTCGATGTACGGGATCAGCTTGGTGTAGTCGACGTTCTGCACGCCGGCCAGCACGTTCTGCAGGTTGTTCAGGGTGAACTGGATGAAGGCATCCGGGTCGCCGTGAATGTAGAGGCTGGAATAGCGGTTGATCAGGTTGAAGCCGTAGGCAACGTCATACGACCAGGTCGCCTTGGTCAGCTGGCCGCGGCTGCCCTGGCGCTCGAGGTCGAGCGTGAAGTGCTTGTCGTTGCCACGCCAGTCGTTGTCCAGGTTCCAGACGATGGAAGCCTTGCGGGCCTGCGAGTCGACCTTGTCGAAGCTCGGGTCGGCCGAGGCGATCGTCAGCTTGCCGTTGCCGACCTTCTCGTCCTGGCTGGACCAGGACAGCTCGGCGCCCGGGCCATAGGCCTTGCCGGAGAAGTCGAACTTGATGTTGCGGTCGTACTCGCGCTGCACCGTGTACTCGGGGAAGCGGCGGAAATTGCTCAGCACGTCATAGACCTGACGCATGTCCTTGCCGATGACCAACGACCTTTCCACATGGCCGCTGCCAGGCATAACCACGCCCACCACCACCGCCACGACGGCGACAATGATCAGGGCAACAATAAATTCAAGAACACGCATCATTCCGGGGTTCTCCGCACGTCTCTCTGTATACGGCACTAAGGGCAGTCGAGTCGCCGGAGACCGGCCAGCCACGGGGAAATTCCCGAAGAATCACGTCGTGACGGGGGGTCGGCCAGCGCCGAAGCCACCGATACTACTTGCTCACGCGCAGGAACGCCATCCAGCCGTGAATTGGCCTTCCAGACGCCCGCGAATGGCTATGGCACTGGGCTGGCGGCGTAGCGTCAGACCTTACGGATGCACGGATCGGGGCGTTTTTCGGCGCAGGTGAACGAAGGCGCCGGAATCCGGCGCCTTCGGGGCTTGCGCGAAAGTCTGCGGGACGCTGGCCGTCCCGGCCTGCACCGTCAGACGATGCCCAGCTCCAGCGCCTTCAGCACGGCGCGGGTGCGGTCGCGCACGCCCAGCTTGGAAAGGATGTTCGACACGTGGTTCTTCACCGTGCCCTCGGCCACCTTCAGCGAGTTGGCGATTTCCTTGTTGCTGTAGCCGCCGGACAGGAGGCGCAGGATCTCGGTCTCGCGCTCGGTCAGCGGGTCGGGCTGTTCCAGGCTGGTGAACTGGTTCTGCATGCGGCCGACGCCGGCAAGCAGGCGCTGGGTGACCATGGGCGCGACCAGCGAACCGCCGGCGGCCACGGTGCGCACCGCTTCGACCAGTTGTTCCAGCGATACGTCCTTGAGCAGATAGCCCCGGGCGCCGGCCTTGAGGCCCTGCAGCACCAGCTGGTCGTCGTCGAAGGTGGTCAGGATGATGGTGGGCGGCAGCTCGTTGCGGGCGGACAGGGCCTGCAGCACTTCCAGGCCGCTCATGTTGGGCATGCGGAGGTCGAGCAGCACCACATCGGGCTTGATGCGCGGAATGTCCTGCACGGCCTGCGCACCGTCGGCGCACTCGGCCACCACGCGGATGTCTTCCGCCAGATCGAGCAGGGAGCGGACACCCTGGCGAACCAGGTTCTGGTCATCGACAAGACAGACGGAAATCATCGTGAATCCTCGAAGCGGTTGCGGCCTGCGTCCGATGCCCGCGGCCAACGGAGAAACAAGCCCGGCCCCTGCCCCTGCATGGTCCGGACTCTTACGATGCGGCTATCCAAGCCCCGCATTCTGGCATGACCCACCAAGCCGGGGTGCATTCTTTACACCGTCCCCAGCGCGGGAGGTTCGAACCGTGACGGCGTATGCGCCAGCTCCGGCGCCTCGCCCAGCGGCAGCCGCACGGTGAGTGCAAAGCCCTGCATCAGCGCAGGGTCCACCGTGACGCTGCCCTCGAACTCGGTCAGGCGCTCGCGCATGCCCGACAGGCCATTGCCCGGCTTGAAGTTGGCGGCGCCACGCCCGTCGTCGCGGGCGGACAGCTCCAGCAGGTTGGCGTTGACGTAGTCGAAGCGCAGCCACAGGTTGCGCGCCGCGGCATGCTTGGCGGCATTGGTGATGATTTCCTGCGCACAGCGCAGCAATACCTGGGCCCGGCGCGGGTCTTCCACGCTGAAGCGCGGCGGCGTCTCCACGTGCACGCGCAGGCCGGGCACGCCTTCGATGAGGCTGCGCAACGCCTGCGTGAGATCGATGGCGTCGTCCTGGCGAAGCTCGCTGACCACCTCGCGCACATCCGACAGCAGGTGCTTGGCGGTGACCTGCGCCTTCTGCACGTGCTCGGCCGCCTGCGGATTGACCAGGTGGCTGGCCACTTCCAGGTTGAGGCTGAGTGCGGTCAGGTGATGGCCGACCAGATCGTGCAGGTCGCGCGCGATGCGCATGCGCTCGGCGATACGGGTGGACTCGGCCAGCAGCGCGCGCGTGGCGCGCAGTTCGGAGTTGAGGCGACGCTGGATCTCGCGCTCCTCCGCCTGCAGGCTCGCGATCATCGAGGTGAAGAACACCAGTGCCGAGATGCCCAGGTACATGCACACCTGCAGGACCGCCGTCACGATGGTCCAGCCCATGTAGCTGGCGATGATCGGGATCAGCATCAGGTTCTGCAGCAGCATCCACAGCAGCCCGGCGCCGACCGGCAGCTGCCAGGGCAGCACCACCGCGATCACCAGCATCAGCATCGCCGACAGGCCGCTCTGGCTGAACCAGCCCATCGCCACCGCCGAGCCGGTCAGGACCACGAGGCCCAGCAGCTGCGGCAGCGACGGATAGCCGACCTGCCGCGTCATGCTCGATCGGCGCGTCAGCAACAGATAGGTGAGCCCGAAGATCAGGTACGAGAGGACCCATCCCGTGATATTCGGGTTGCTCCACCAGGAACTGACCTGCGCCAGGCTCCAGCTGCCGGGCAGCAGCGGCAGGGCGACGCAGAGATACGTCGTAAGGCCGGCATACCGCAGCAGCCGGATGTGGTTGATGTTGGACCATGCCATGCACGCATCATCAGCCGCCGGCGGGCGTGGTGCAATGCGTGAGAAGTCACTCCCCTACCCCTGCCGAAAGGCACGCCCGCTGGCCTAAGGCAGCACTGGACAAGTCAAGTATCGCCATCGGCATCACCCCTTCACCTGAACCAATACGCTGGGGCTCGCCCTGTCTGTCCGCAGGCCGAAGGGCCGCTGGCGCACGCGGGGAGCGGCCATGGATGGCCGCGGCTTTGAGGAGCGAGGAAGGCGACTGGCTGTCTGTTGAGACAGCGGCCCTTCGGCCTGCGGACAGACAGGGCGAGTGACGACGCGAAGCTAGTCCCGTGGGACGACGGCGATGCTTGTTCAGTGCTGCCTTTACGAAGGTTTTACATGGTGCGCCGTGATATGTGCGGGCGCCGTACGCATGTCATAATGGCGACTGTTACGTGGGGCCGCTTCAAACGGTCTTGTCCTCGAACCACACAAAGCGGAGCAACGAATGGCCCTTGCCATCCGCGACGTGCGAGAGCACGACCTGGATGCCGTACTGGCGCTCAACAACGCCGCCGGCCGCACCATCCTCGCCCTGGACTCGACCCAACTGCGCTTCTTCTTTGATCACGCGGATTATTTCCGCGTGGCCGAGATCGACGGCCACCTGGCCGGCTTCCTGATCGCCCTGCGCGACGGCAGCGACTACGACAGCACGAACTACCACTGGTTTTCCGAGCACTACCCGCAGTTCGTCTACATCGACCGCATCGTCATCGCCAACGCCTACCGCCGCCATGGCCTGGGTCGCATCTTCTACTGCGACGTGACCAGCTATGCCGAGGTCCGCGTGCCCCTGCTCACCTGCGAGGTGTTCCTGGAGCCGCGCGACGACGTGGTGGTGCTGTTCCATGGCACCTACGGCTTCCAGGAAGTGGGCCAGCAGCGCATGGCCGCCGACGGCCCGCAGGTCAGCCTGCTGGCCAAGGACCTGCCCAGCTACGCCTTCGTGCGCGAAACCTACCTGGACCATGACGGCCTGCCCGACGTGCCGTGGCTGGCCGAGCGCCCGCGTCCTCTCCATCACCCTGACACCACCCGGCGCCGCCTCGCGGGAGAGCGGCGCCCATGAATGCGCGAATGGATACACAAGAAGCCTGCGACCTGCGTTTTGGCCAGGTCGGCATCGCCAACGTGCGCGTGCGCCGTGCCGATGCCGCCGCCCTCTGCGACGAACTGGAACGCCGCGTGCGTGCCGCGCCGCAACTGTTTTCCCGCGCCGCCGTGGTGCTGGACCTCAGCCATCTGCTGAACCTGCCCGACGACGGCACGGTCGATGCGCTGCTGGAAGCCGTGCGCAGCGCCGGCATGATGCCGGTGGGCCTGGCCTACGGCACCAGCGAGGTGGAAGCCCTCTCGCGCCGCATGGGCCTGCCGCTGATCGCCAAGTTCCGTGCGGCCTACGAGCCGGCCGACGGCGGCAGCATCGCG
>NZ_BCPR01000040.1 GCF_016586165.1 Dyella sp. EPa41
CGCCCAAGGGGCACAGGGGAAACTATGGATAGTGGTGTGCGCGGAATGCGTTTCCGCCAGATGTCTGTGTTGGTGTGCGCGGCGCTGGGATTGAGCGCCTGCGGTGGCGGAGGCAACGGCAACGTCAAGCCGGCCGGGCCCTATGCGCCGCCCAGCCCGGGTTACACCCCGCCGGGTCCGGGCTATACGCCGCCTTCGAGCCCGGGTGGCAATCCGGGCACTCCCTCGACGCCCACGACGCCACCGCCGACGGACCAGCCGCCACTCGATGCACAACTGTCGCTGACCCATGCCGATGCGGCGCATGGTGCTGGCTTCAACGGCGCGGGCGTCACCATCGGCGTGGTCGACAGCGGCATCATGCGCAACCATCCTGCGTTGGCCGGACGTGTCACGCAGGAGCTGATCTACATCGACTCGACCATCAACAACACGTCGATCGACGACGTGATCGGCCACGGCACATGGGTTTCGCAGATCGCCGCGGGCAAGACCTACGGGGACTTTCCCGGCGGCCTGGCGCCCGCGGCGAATCTCGTCTCGGCGCGCATCATTTCCGACAAGGCGCCCAGCGACAACGGTTCGACGCCGCCCTCCAAGGTCACCGCCGACGACGCCTATCCCTTCCGGTTCGTCAACGGCGACCTGATCAAGGCCGGCGTGAAGGTGATGAACAACTCCTGGGGCGGCATCACCTGGGATGCCACGGACACGGCGACAACGAAGGGTTTCCACGACGCGTACGACACCTACGTCAACGCATGGGGTGGACTGGTGGTGTTCGCCGCCGGCAATGCATCACAGGCCAACCCCAGCACCATCGCCGCCTTGCCGAGCCTTGCGCCGGACCTGGAGAAGGGGTGGCTGGCCGTGGTCGCGGTGGATAGCAACCATCCCACGGAACTGGCGAGCTATTCGAACCACTGCGGCATTGCCATGAACTATTGCCTGGCGGCGCCGGGCGACGTGGTGGTGAGCGGCAAGGACGACACCGGCAGCAAGCAGAGCCTGTGGATCGTCAAGGGCACCTCGTTCGCGGCGCCAGCGGTCTCCGGTGCCGCGGCGCTGGTGTGGCAGGCGTTTCCCTATTTCACCAACGACCAGGTGCGCCAGACGCTGCTGGGCACGGCGGACGACCTCGGCGCACCGGGCGTCGATCCGGTGTTTGGCTACGGCATGCTCGACGTGGGCAAGGCGGTGAAGGGCCCCGGCCGTTTCGATTGGGGCGATTTCAGCGTCACGCTCGACACGGACTCCACTTGGGGCAATCCGATCAGCGGCAGCGGTGGCCTCGTGAAGGACGGTGTCGGCACGCTCACGCTCACCAGCGATCCGAGTTACCAGGGCAACACCCGCATCGAGCACGGCACGCTGGTGGCGCCGTCGCTGGCGGGCAATCTGTACATCGACCATGTCGACGCGGTGATGCGTGGTGCGCACACCTTCGGGAAGGACGTGCAGAACTGGGGCACGCTGGTGGTAGCCGGCGGCGACGTGCAGGTGAAGGGCGGTTATTACCAGGGCTTCTACGCCACCGATGGCCAGATGGGCCGGCTGGCGGTGGAGCTGGGTTACGCCCTGCGCGTCGATGGCAAGGCCGTGCTGGTTGGCGGCAACCTGTATGTGATCGGTGCGAAGCAGGGCTATGTGGCCAATGCGCACACTGAAGTACTCACGGCCGCCGGTGGACTGACCGGCAAGTTCACGGGACTCGATGTTGCGCAGGGCGTGCTGCTTTCCGCTTCGCTCAATTACGACAGCAGCAGCGCATGGCTCAACGTGAGCCAGGTGCAGGCTTCCGCGGTCACGGGCATGAACTACACCGCAGCCTCGTTTGCCGCCGCCCAGCGTGTCGACAACGCCTTCAGCCAGATCAACGCGCAGGTGACGCAAGGCGTGGCCGGAAGCGGCGCCATCACCACCGATTTCGTCAACGGCGCGGCAAACCTGCAACAGACCGCGACCACCGCGGCGCTGCAACGCTCGCTTGAAAGCCTGTCGGGCCAGCTGCACGCGGCGAGCGCGGCGATGACCTTCGAGGCGATCGATGCGGGCACGCGTGCGCTTTCCGACCGTTTCGATGATCTGGTCGACACGCGCGGCGCCAGCGGCGGCTGGGCGCAGACGCTGGGTTACCACGGCAGCATGAGCCGCAGCGGATACGGCAGCGTCGGTTATGACCTCAGTGGCTGGATGGTGGGCCAGGATCGCCGCTTCGGCAGCAACGGCGTCTTCGGTTTCGCCGTGAGCCAGAGCCAGGGCCTGGGCCGTCTGGCGGAGTATGCGGACCAGGGCCAGAGCCGCGCGGTGGAAGGCATGCTGTACGCCGGCTTCGTGCGTGACAGCTGGTACACGATGGGGCGGCTCGGCGTGGGCAGCTATCGCGAGAACATGCGCCGCCATATCGAGCTGGGCGGCGATGTATCGAGCGTGGCAAGCGACACGAACGGTCGTTACACCGTCGCGTATGGCGAAAGCGGTTATCGCGCGTCGCTGGGCGACATGCAGCTCACGCCGTATGCCAACCTGCAATACGCGCATGTGGCGCGTGATGGCTTCAACGAATTCGGCGGCGACGGATTCGGCCTAAAGGCGGGCTCGCAGGCGGTGTCGCGGTGGCAGGCAGGCATGGGCCTGCGCGCAGGCCACACCTGGAACCTGCCCCATGGCGGCAGCCTCGGATTGCAGGGGCGCTTGCAGTGGCAACAGTCGTTCGGCACGCACGGTGACGTGTTCGATGCCAGCTTCACCGGCGTGGACCAGTGGGCGCCCGTGGGCGGCGTCGGCCTGTCGCGCTACCAGAGCCAGGCCGGCCTTACGCTCGACTGGGCAGCTTCCACCCGCTCGCACCTGCAGTTCGGCATGGACCAGTACTTCGGCCAGCACGACCAGGGTTTGATGGGAACGCTCAGCTACCGGCTGGATTTCTAGGCGACGGACCCGTCTTGATTGTAGGAGCGCACCCTGTGCGCGACTGCGGAGCCACGGCGTTACCGCGCCGTTGGCTTTTCGCGCACTGGGTGAGCTTCTGCAGGGCCATGGCGAGCCGGTGGGTTCAGGCCTTGCCGTGGAACAGTTCGCGGCCGATCAGCATGCGGCGGATTTCATTGGTGCCGGCGCCGATCTCGTAGAGCTTGGCATCGCGCAGCAGGCGGCCCGCCGGGAATTCGTTGATGTAGCCGTTGCCGCCCAGCGCCTGGATGGCTTCCAGCGCCACCTTCACCGCGTTCTGCGAGGCATTGAGCAGGCAGGCGGCGGGGTCGATGCGCGACTTCACGTTGCTGTCGAACTGCTGCGCAACCATGTAGGCAAAGCCGCGCGACGACTGCAGCGCGGTGTACATGTCGGCCACCTTGCCCTGCATCAGTCCGAAGGTGCCGATGGGCGCGTTGAACTGCTTGCGCTCGCGCACGTAGGGCAGGGTGATGTCCATGGCCGCCTGCATGATGCCGATCGGGCCGCCCGAGAGCACGAGGCGCTCGGTATCCAGGCCGCTCATCAGCACGCGCACGCCTTCATTCACCTCGCCGACGATGTTCTCGGCGGGGATCTCGCAATCCTCGAACACGAGCTCGCAGGTGTTGGAGCCGCGCATGCCGAGCTTGTCGAGCTTCTGCGCCGTACTGAAGCCCTTCATGCCCTTCTCGATGATGAAGGCGGTCATGCAGCGGCTGCCGGCGGGACGCGGTGCGGTGCGCATGTAGACCAGCAGCACGTCGGCGTCGGGGCCGTTGGTGATCCACATCTTCGAGCCGTTGGCGACCCACACGTCGCCCTTCTTCTCGGCCTTGCAGCTCATCGAGCCGACCACGTCGGAACCCGCGCCTGGCTCGCTCATCGCCAGCGCGCCCACGTATTCGCCCGTGCACAGCTTGGGGATGTACTTGCGGCGCTGCGCTTCGTTGCCGTTGTGGAAGATGTTCTGCACGCACAGGTTCGAATGCGCGCCATAGGAGAGGCCGACCGAACCGGATGCGCGCGAGATTTCCTCCATCGCCACCATGTGCGCGAGGAAGCCCATGCCGGTGCCGCCATACACCTCGGGGATGGTCATGCCGAGCAGGCCCATTTCACCGAACTTGCGCCACAGATCGGACGGGAACTGGTTCTCGCGGTCGATGTGATCGGCGCGCGGCGCGATCTCCTTTTCCGCAAACGCGTGCACGCTCTCGCGCAGCAGATCGATGTCTTCACCCAACGGGAACGGACGCATGCCAGCCAACTCCGGAATCAACCAAGGTGCAAATGGTAACGCGCCGGCCATGACGGGCCGTTGCGCGACGCACAACCCGCGGCCGGTCAGTCGGCGTGCAGCTCGTTGGCCAGTTCCACGAGACGGTCGCGCTGGCTCATCGCCTGGGCCAGCTGGCCAAGCACGAGGCGCGCGGTATCGTCCGCGTCGCAGACCGCCAGGGCTTGCGCGAGGGCTACGTCATCGGCAGCGGTCACGCCGCCCAGGCGATTGGCCAAAGCGTCGGCCAATTGCTGCAGGGCCTCCACGGTCCGTGCGCCGACGCGCTCGACGGCGTCGCGAGCGGTGGCGGAGGCGATGACCTGGCGATTCGCGCCAAGCGCGGACAACGTGCCGAGCAGCGTCTGGGCAGCGGCGAGGAAGCGAAGCAGAAGCTCGCTGCCGCGGCGATGCTGTCCCGGCTCGCGCAACATGTTCGCCAGCAGGCTGCTCAATGCCGCGTTGGCGTTGTGGGCGTCACGGCGCGCGATGCGGTACTCGAGGTCGTCATGACGCCCGCTAGCGTACTGGGCCAGGATCCGTGCCAGGTAATGAGCGTCGCAACGCACGGCATCGGCCAGCACGTCATCGAGGCGGCGGCCCTGCCAGTCGGGCAGGACGAGGCGCATGGCCAGCGCGGAAATCGCCACGCCGATCAGCGTATCGAGCAGGCGCGGCCACATCACTTCGTAGCCATTGCCGGCCTGGTTGAAGCACAGCACCACGAAAAGCGTGATGGCCGCCGTGGCGGTGGGATAGCGCCGCAATCGCGCCGCGAAGAAGACGACGCCGGACAGCACGATCAACGGCATCTGCCACGGGCCGAACGGCACCAGCTGCAGCGCTGCCCAGCCAAGCACCAGGCCCACCACCGTGCCGGCCACGCGCTGCCCCAGCCTTCGCTGCGTGGCGCCGTAGCTCGGCTGGCAAACCAGCAAGGTGGTCAGCAGAATCCAGTAGCCGTGCCGCGGGTGCACCAGGTGCAGCACGACGTAACCGGCCAGCAAGGCCAGCGACAGCCGCAAGGCATGGCGAAAGCGGAACGAGCGCGCCGTCAGGTGGACGCGCACGCGTTCCCACGCTTCCTTCAACGACTGCGGCGCGGGATTTTGCAGCAGGCCGCCGTGGCGCGTGGATGGAAGGCCGATGGCGTGCGTACCTTCCAACTGGCGATGCAGTGTCTCCAGGTTGTTGACCAGGGCCTGCACCGACCGCAGCAGATGCTCGGCCGGTGGCTGCGCTTGCCCGCGCAAGGCATGCATGGCGCCATGCAGGTCGTCGAGCGCCGCGCGCGTCGAGCCGCCATCCGAGGGTGTGTCGTCCTGCAGGCGCAGGGCGTCGGCTTTTTTCCGGCAGACGTCGGCTTCGAGCCGCAGCAGGTGTTCGCAGCGGAACAGCACATCGCTGTGGAACAGCGCATCGGCGAGCGCGTCGTAGGGGTAGTGGGACGAGCTGACGCGTTCGTGCACGTCCTGCGCGATGAAGTAGAGCCGCAACATCGCCGCACTGGCGCCGCGCGGACGGCGTGAGCCGATGCGGTCGATCAACATCAGGCGCGCATCGTTGAGGGCTTCGACCACGCGCTCGTTGCGCGTGGCAAGGGTCACCTGCAGCGCCTCGCGGTCGACGCCATGGACGGGCATGAAGAAGGCGGCCTTGCTTTCCAGCAGGTCGCCCAGCGCCTCGAACAGCCGCGCAAGCGATTGCCGCACCGCCTGCTGTGGCGCCAGCACGCTCCACAGCAACGAGAGCACGCCATACCAGGCGGAGCCGGCCAGCAGCCACAGCGGTTCGCGCCAGGGACTGGCCGGCGTGGCCAATGCCGCATCGGCGCCGATCATCGTATAGACGGCCAAGAGCAGCGTGGAGCCGGCGATCGTCGCGTACCGTTCGCTGATCGCGCCCAGCATCACGAGCACGAATGTCGACGTGAGCAGGCCGAATCCGAACCACACGGGATAAGGAAACAACCACCGCACCGAGAACGCGGACACCGCAAAGCAGGCCAGCGTGAGCAGGAGAGTGCCCGCGCGGCTGCGCCAATGGTCTTCGGTTTCGGCCAGTGCGCACGCGATGACGCCCAGCAGCAGCGGGACGACCGCATCGTTGCGGCCATTGCCGAAGCACCAGGCCACCGCGCCACCCAGCGCAAGCAACACGCGCACGCATTCGGCAAAACGATCCGAGCCGCGCAGGCGGCGCCAACGTTGGGCGAGGGCAGGTGCGGAGATCACGCGCGCAGCATAGATGATGCGCTGCATCATGCCCAGCGGCGCCACCTCGCGGCCATGAAAAAACGCCGGCGCGAGGCCGGCGTTTCTTGTGGCTTGCGACCAGAGCTTACTGGCCGCGCATGCGACCGGCGAAGCGGGGACCGTGGTTGCCCATGGTCGGCAGCTTGATCTTGCCGATGGCTTCGATGCGCTCTTCGGCCAGGCGGTCGGCCGCGCGGTAGGTCGGCACGCCTTCGGTCTTGGAGATCTCGAAGATGCGGCCCAGGTTGTAGTAGATCGTGCGCATCATGCGCATCGCGCGCTCGCGGTTGTAGCCGTCGATTTCCAGCGACACGTTCATCACGCCGCCCGCGTTCACGGCGTAGTCCGGGGCGTACAGCACGCCACGGCGCTGCAGCTCGTCGCCGATGGCGTCGGTGGCCAGCTGGTTGTTGGCCGCGCCGCAGATGATCTTCGCCTTGATGCGGTCGATGGTCTGCTCGTTGAGCGTGCCGCCCAGCGCGCACGGCGAGTACACGTCGGCGTCGACGTCGTAGATCTCGTCCAGGCCCACGGCTTCGCAACCCAGCTCGTCCACGCAGCGCTGCACGGCATCCTTGTTGATGTCGGTGACGAACACCTTGGCGCCCTGCTCGCGCAGCAGCTTGATGAACTCGCTGCCCACGTGGCCGCAGCCCTGCACGGCGTAGCTGTACTTGCCCACGTCCTCGTTGCCGTGCTTGACCTGCAGCGCGGCCATCAGGCCCTGCAGCGTGCCGAACGCGGTGAACGGCGACGGATCGCCCGAACCGCCATGCACCTGGTGCACGCCGGTCACGTACTCGGTTTCACGGAACACGTATTCCATGTCGTTGACGTCGATGCCGACGTCTTCGGCGGTGATGTAGCGGCCGTTGAGCGAGTTGACGAAGCGGCCGAACGCGCGGAACAGCGCTTCGGACTTGTCCTTGCTCGGATCGCCGATGATCACCGCCTTGCCACCACCCAGGTTCAGGCCGGCCACGGCGTTCTTGTAGGTCATGCCGCGCGACAGGCGCAGCACGTCGTTGACCGCGTCCTGCTCGCTCTTGTACGGCCACATGCGCAGGCCGCCGAGCGCCGGGCCCAGCACCGTGTTGTGGATCGCGATGATGGCCTTCAGGCCGGCGTCCTTGTTGTGGCAGAAGACGACTTCTTCGTGACCCGTCTTGGCGATGGTTTCGAAAATCATTGGAACGGTGACTCCACGTGTGGCGGTGCCGTGGGGACTGGCATCCGCAGGAATGGAGGCGGGTTGGCCCGCCAGGGGTACTAACAACAGCCTTAAAGTCAAAACCCCGACCAGTGGTCGGGGCGATGAATTTAGTCCGATAGTTTAGTACGTCCCCGGCGGAAGGGTTGCTGCGTCGCCGCAAGTCGTTGGCGTACGGGGAGAAATATCCCATGGTTGCAGGGGCCCGGCGGGCGCGGAGGGGCCGTTGTTGCCCCCGGGAGGGAGCCGTGGTCCACGATGCCGCAGGTTGCTGCGCCGGCCCGGTCACGCGCCAGCCCTCGGGCTGGCTCAGCCGTTGCTGGGCGCGCCGGCCTCCATTTGCCAGTACACGGCGTAGCGTTCGCCGTGCACCTGGTTGAGCGGGACGACGGCAAGCTTGCCGTCCCTTGTCTGCGCTTCGAAGCGCAGATCCCGCGCGGATGCCACGCGCAACCAGGACACGTCATCGGCTTGCTTGTCGGCGACGCGCGGTGCGGGCCATGGCCTGGGTTCGGGCCTGGGTGCCGCGTCGTAGCCGCAGTACTGCATGTCGTGGGTCAGGCCCTGGTCGCCCAGGCATGCCGCCAACACCAGTGGTCCATAAAGCACCGCCTGCAGGCCGTCGTCGCCGGGCAACGCCATGCGCGTCACCCGCATGGGGAGATCCAGCTCGAGGTGATCGCCGTCGTGCCACTCGCGCTTGATCGTGAGGTAGCTGCCGGGCGAGGCGAACACATCCAGCGCCTGGCCGTTGAGCCGCACGCGTGCGCCAGGCCCGATCCATGAAGGCACGCGCAGGTTCAACGCGAAGGTGGATGGCGCACTGAGTGAGAGCTGGAAACGTGTCAGCGGTTCGCGGGGAAAAGCCGTCCCCTGGCGGAAACGCAGCTTCTGTTCCGGCCAATCGAGTTCTGACGGAATGAACAGGTTGACGTAGAGGTCGTTGCCGTCGCGGAAGTAGATGCTGTCGTTGAAGCGGGCGAACTCTTCCGCACCACTGCCCGTGCAACACCAGAACGAATCGGTGGGCGTGTTGTAGAACTTCGCCGCGCCGGGCTGCAACGGGTAGTAGTACAACTTCATGCCGTCGCCGTCCTGCGTGCCCAGCCGCGCGTTGTAGAGCGTGCGCTCGTAGTAGTCGAACGCGCGCGGGTCACCGTTCCACGCGTACACGTGGCGCGTCAGCTTCATCAGGTTGTAGGCCACGCAACACTCGGCGCTGTACAGGCCGAGCTGGCCCTTGAGATCGCCGGGCGCGGTGTTCCAGAACTCGTCGTTGCTCGAACCGCCGGTGGCGTAGGTGCGATTGCGCGTGACGGTTTCCCAGAAGAACTCGGCGATGCGCCGGCAGCGCGGCTCGCCGGTGAGCTCGTAGCGCCGGGCGGCGCCGATCACCTTGGGCACCTGCGTGTTGCTGTGCAGGCCCTGCAGCTCATCGCGATGCGCCGCCAATGGATCGAACAGCGATGCCTGGTCGAAGCGGTGGGCCGCATCGAGATAGCGGCTGTTGCCGGTGATCGCATACAGCTCGACCATGGCGTCGTTCATCCCGCCGTACTCGGTCTTCAGGATGTGCGCCATCTCCGCATCGGAAAAGCCGTTGAGCCAGCGCACCGTCCAGTTGCCGATGCCGATCGCCACCTGCAACGCCTGCCTGTTGCCGGTGTGCTCGTACATGTCGAGCATGCCGGCGAGGATCTTGTGGATGGTGTAGAACGGCGCCCACACCTTCTGGCCGCTGCTCAGGCGGTCGAAGAAGCTTTCGGGGAAGGCGCTCAGATAGCCGTTGGGTTGCTGGCAGGCGGCGAGTGCCGCGACCAGCTCGTCACCGCGCTGCTTGAGGGTGTTGTCGCCCATCGTGGCATAAGCCAAGGCGGCAGCTGAGAGGTAGTGGCCGCCGCTGAAGTGGCCCCGCAGCTCGCAGTCGGGCTTCTCCCAGCCGCCCAGCGGCTGCGCACTGGAGGCGATGCCGGCCTGCACGCGGAAACCATGCGCCAGCCGATCCACCGGCAAGCTGTGCAGATAGCGCTGGTTGATCGCTGCGGCGCGCGAGAAATCGCTGTCCAGGAGACGAACCTGGCCAAGTGCAAAGGGCCGCATGCGATACACGGGTTGTTCGCGCACGGCGTTGCCGCTCGTGGCGTCGGCGGGCGATGCGGCATCGGCGACATCGGGCGCCAGGCTGAAGGCGCGGGGCACGACCGCCAGCGACGCCAGCGCCGTGGCCGCTTGCTTGAGAAATCGCCTGCGATGATCACGATCCTGTTGCATGACTCTCCCCGAGGCATGGCCTGACAGCATGGAATGTCGACGTTTTTCGAGCGACGCTTGCGCAGGATTTCATCGTGCCGTCACATGACCAGGCCGTCTTGTGCCATTTGACGGCACGACATGCGGAATCCCGCATAGTCGCAGGCGGCTCTCGTCCGCGAGAGCGACCCTGTCATGCGCGCGTTGATGCCTCAGCGCGGCGCATCCAGCCGGATCAACATCACGTCGTGGCGGGCCAGCGCAATGGCCTGCCGATCCGTAAGCGATACGGCCGCACCGCTCCACAGATCCTTGCCCTGCTGCGTGCCATGCAGGCCCAGCTTCGCCAGGTTCAGGCGGAAGGGATGGGTGTCGGCAAGGCGGGCGCTTCCCACGTTGAATATCGCAATCGCCAATGCACCGTGTTGCAGCGGACGCGTCCATACCTCCACTTCGCCCTCGGCGTAGGCACGCGTGGCCTGCTTGCCCAGCGGATCCTGGTCGATGGCGATGACGTCGCGGTTGGCCAGGATGTCCTTCACCTCGCCCGGCATGTGGGCAAGGTCGTTGCCGGCGAGCAAGGGTGCCGCCAGCATCGCCCACCAACTGAAATGCGCGCGATTCTCCTCAGCGGTCAATTTGCCGTTGCCGACCTCGAGCATGTCCGGGTCGTTCCAGTGGCCGGGGCCGGCATGGCTGGCCAGACCCTCCTGCTGCGAGGCAATGGCATAGATGCGATCCCACTCGGGCGTGATGTCGCCGGTGGTTCGCCAAAGGTTGCCGCCGACCTTGGCACCGGGTGCCCACTCCCAGACCGCGTCCCAACCGTACTGGCACAGCGAGTAAACGATGGGCCGGCCCGTCGCCGCCAGCGCGACATGCATGCGTTCGTAGGCATCGACCATCAGGCGCATCTGTTGCGCGGGATCGTCGGGCGCCTTGGCCTTCATCTGGTCCTCGATGAAGCTGCACAGGTCGTACTTCAGATAGTCCACGCCCCATGCGGCGTAGGTCTTCGCATCCTGTGCCTCGTGCCCCAGCGATCCGGTGAAGCCGGCACAGGTCTTCGGGCCGGGTGATGTATAGATGCCGAGCTTCAGGCCCTTGGAGTGGACGTAGTCGGCCAGCGCCTTCATGTCGGGAAAACGCGCATTCGGGTGGATCACGCCCTTGGCGTCACGCTGGCCCTGCCAACCGTCGTCTATGTTGACGTAGACGTAGCCGGCGTCGCGCATGCCGCTGCTGACCAGGGCATCGGCCGCCGCGCGCACGTCCGCATCGGTGACTTTCTCGGCGAAGAAATTCCAGCTGTTCCAGCCCATCGGCGGCGTGGCCGCCACGGTGTCGGCGACTGCGCTACTGCAAGCCGAGCCCAGCACCATGGTCAACGCGAACAGAACACGATGGGACAATCGCATGGTTCACCTCGTTGTCGGGAGAGCGGAATGCAAGGTCAGGCCGGATTGGCGGCCACGCGACTATGGCGCCGGCCGTAACCCAGGTACAACACGCAGCCCAGCAACAGCCAGATGGCGAAGCGCACATAGGTGATGGCGGGCAGGCCCCAGATCAGCCAGCACGAGAACCCTACGCCAATGATAGGCACCAGCGGCACCAGCGGCGTGCGGAACGGACGATGCAGCCCCGGCTGGCGCCAGCGCAGCACGGCCACGGCGGCGCAGATCACGATGAAGGCACCGAGCACGCCGATGTTCACCAGCTTGGCGAGCTCGTCCAGGGGAAACAGGCCCGACGCGACAGCGGTGACCGCGCCGAGCAGCAGGGTGGAGCGATGCGGCGTGCGCCAGCGCGGATGCACGGCGGCAAACCACGACGGCAACAGGCCGTCGCGGCCGAGGCTGAAGCCGATGCGCGCGCCCGCCATCAGGTTGGCGAAGATCACGCTGGTGATGCCGCATACCGACGCCAGCGAGATCACCACCATCGTCCACGGCATGCCGATGCGGATGAAGGCATTCGCCACCGGTGCTGCATTGTCCAGCGTGGTGTACGGCACGATGCCGGTGAGCACGAGGCAGATGGCGATATAGAGCACCATGGCGATGCCGAGCGAGAGCAGCACGGCGCGCGGCAGGTCGCGCTGTGGATCGCGCGATTCCTCAGCCGCGGTGGTGAGCATGTCGTAGCCGAACACGGCGAAGAACACCACGGCGGCGCCGGTGACGACCCCGTGCATGCCGAACGGCATGAAGGGATGCCAGCGCTCGGGCTTCACGTAGGCCGCGCCGGCGACCACGATCAGCGCCGCGCCGGCGATCTTGATCGACACGATCAGCGTATTGAAACGCGCGCCCCATTCCATGCGCACGGCAAGCAGGGCGGTGATGACCACGGAGATCACGATGGCGGGCAGGTTCACCACGCGGCCTGGCGCGCTGCCCCAGGCACCTTGCGCCCATGCCGGCAACGGTATCCCGGCGGCATCCAGCAGCGCCTGCATGTACCCGGACCAGCCCACCGCGACGACGGCGGCGATCAGCGCGTATTCCAGCAGGAGATCCCAGCCGATGATCCAGCCGGCGAACTCGCCGAGCACGGCATAGCCGTAGGTGTAGGCGCTGCCCGAGACCGGAATGAGGCCGGCGAATTCGGCGTAGCACAGCGCCGCGGCGGCGCTGGCGATGCCCGCGATGATGAAGGACACCAGCACGGCGGGACCCGCCTGCGTGGCCGCCACGGTACCGGTGAGCACGAAGATGCCGACGCCGATGATGCCGCCAAGGCCGATGGCCGTGAGTTGCCACAGGCCCAGCACGCGACGCAGGCCACTGCCGCCTCTCGCGGCCTCGCCCTGCAATGCCTCCACCGGCTTGCGCCGCAGCATGTCGTTGATCAGGCCCATCCGCTACTCCCCGTCTCGCGTGGTTTCGATGTGTTGGAACGTCCGTCCTGCTCCCGCTTCATTGCCGTCGCGGCCCATGGCCGGTTGGCGCTGCACGCGAGAGCAGGTCGGGTCTTCCCTGGCGCGTTGCTCCCTGACGTGTGCCGCGGCTACTTCGCGGCGTACGGCGACTTCCCGCCGTCCGCGATGAACTTGTCCACCTCTTGCTGCAGCACCGGCAGCGGCACCGAGCCGAGCGACAACACGGTGTCGTGGAAGGCGCGCAAGTCGAAATGCTCGCCCAGCGCCTTCTCCGCCTTCGCGCGTGCATCGACGATGGCGAGTTCGCCCAGGTAGTACGACAAGGCCTGGCCGGGCCAGGCGATGTAGCGATCCACCTCGGTCTCGATCTCGTGTTCACTCAGCGCCGTGTTGTCGCGCATGAAGGCCTGCGCCTGTTCGCGCGTCCAGCCCTTGTGGTGGATGCCCGTGTCGACCACCAGGCGGCAGGCGCGCCACATCTGGTAGCTCAGGTAGCCGAAACGGTCGTACGGCGTGTCGTACATGTCCATCTCCACGCCCAGGCGCTCCGAATACAGCGCCCAGCCTTCGCCATAGGCGGAGATGTAGGTGTAGCGGCGAAAGTCCGGCAAGCCTTCATGCTCGGCCGCCAGCGGCATCTGGAAGGCATGGCCCGGCGCGGATTCATGCAGGGTGAGCGCCGTCAGCGAATACAGCGGCCGCGAGGGCAGGTCATAGGTATTGACCAGGTAGACGCCCGGGCCGCCGCGGCCACCGGTGTAGAACGGCGCAAGATCGGCCGGCACCGGTTCGATCGCGAAGCGCTGCCGCGGCAGTCGGCCAATGTAGTTGCCCACCTTGCCGTCGACGCGCTTGGCGATCCATGCGGCGTCCTTCAGCAGTTCCTCCGGCGTCTTGGGATAGAACTTCGGGTCGGTGCGCAGGTAATGCAGGAACTCCGGGAAGCTGCCCCTGAAGCCACTGTCGCGGATGGTGTCGTCCATCTCCTTGCGGATACGCGCCACTTCCTTCAGGCCGAGCTCGTGGATCGCGTCGGGCGCCATGTCGAGCGTGGTGAACTCGCGGATCTGCGACTGGTAGAACGCCTTGCCGTCCGGCATCGATTCGGCGGCGAGCGTGGTGCGCGCCTGCTTCATGTAGGTGTTGCGCATGAAGTCGAGCAGCTTCGCGTAAGCGGGAATCACCGAGCGCTGGATCGCTTCGCGTCCATCCGCGCGCAGCTGCGCTTGCACATCGGCGGGAATCGTCGCCGGCATCTTGCGCAATGGCGTATAGAACAGGTTGGCGTCGCCTTTGGCATTCACCACGTCGGCAATCGACTGGTCGCGTCCCCCCAGCGTCACCCGCGGCACGCTGAAGCCGCGCGCGAGGCCGGCCTGCATGTTGGCCGTCTGTTCGTCGAAGTAGCGCGGTATATCTTGCAGCTGGCGGATGTAGTGGCGATAGTCCTCGGCGGTGCGCAGCGTGCGGCGCGCGGTGAAGCCGAGGTTGGTCCAGAACGCGGTGTCGCTGTTGAACGGCATCTCCCAGGCATGGAAGTGCTGGTCCGCGAGCAGGACCTGGATCTGGTTGCGATAGACCGCGTAGTTGACCGGATCGTCGCCCTTCAGCCGGGCCGGCGAAATGGCGTCGAGCTGCTTGAGCACGTCGGCCCAATAGGTCTCGCGCGTTGCCTGGGTGGCGGCGTCGACCTTGGGCAGATGGTCGGCGATCTTGCTGGCGTTGTTGTCCTCGTCATCCGCACCCTTGAACTGCGCTTGCCGCCACGCCCATTCCTTGGTGTAGATCGCATGGAAGCGGGCGGCCGCATCGTCGTCCGCGCGCGTCGGCAACGAAGCGCCGAGGCAGAGCGTGCCGGCAAGGGCGAGGATGAAAGGTTTCATGTCGCTGTCCTTCGGAAGGCTTTTTGCAGGGGCGCAGCCAGCGCGCGATCGCCGGGTTCCGGCGTTGCCGCTTCGTAGGGTTTTCGCGCACTGGGTGCGCTCCTACAGGTGGAGGTCGCCATCACGCGAACGGCTGGTCGATCGCGGGCGACGGCGGCGTAAACCAGGCCGCGCCCTCCGCCGTGACGTAGAAGTGGTCTTCCAGCCGCACGCCGAAACGGTCGGGCACCACGATCATCGGTTCGTTGCTGGCGCACATGCCGGGCTCCAGCAGCGTCTGGTTGCCACGGACGAGGTAAGGCGTCTCATGGATGTTCATGCCGCAGCCGTGACCCGTGCGATGGGGGATGCCGGGCAGGCGGTAGCCGGGGCCGAGGCCGGCTTTCTCCACGACCTTTCGCGCCGCTTCGTCCACCGCTTCACAGGTCACGCCTGGACGCACCGCATCGAATGCGGCTTGCTGCGCCGCCTGCTCCAGCTCCCAGATGCGCACGTGATCCGCGCCCGGTTGTCCGAAGATGTACGTGCGCGTGATGTCGGAGTGATAGCCCTGCACGGTGCAGCCGGTGTCGATCAGTACCAGTTCGCCCGATTGCAGGTATTGTTCGCCAGGCACGCCATGCGGATACGCCGTTGCCTGCCCGAACTGCACGATGCAAAAGGTGGAACCGTTGTCCGCGCCCATCGCACGATGGGCCTCATCGATGAAGCGCACCAGTTCGCCGCGGCTGATGCCTTCGCGCATGAGCCCGGCGGCGAGGCGATGCACCTGCAAGGTCATGGCGGTGGCCTGCTTCATCAGCGCAAGCTCGTGGGGCGACTTGCGGATACGGCAACCGTCGATGATGGGGGTCGCTTCCGCCAGCGGCTTGCCGCCCAGCGTGGCGCGTAGCCGTTCGGCGACCAGGTAGGGCGCGGCCGGGTCGAGTGCGAGGCTGCCGGCGCCGCGTTCGCGCAATGCGTCGGCCACCAGCAGTTGCGGATCTTCGTGCTCCTCCCACAGGCGCACCTCGGCTGGGATCAGCAGCACGGCTTCCAGCGACCCCACTTCGAACGCGGGGCATATCACGATGGGAGCGCCGCGCTGCGTCAGCAGCAAGCCGACCAGGCGTTCGCTCGCACCCCACGGTATGCCGCTGAAATAGCGCAGCGAGGTGCCGGCGGTGACCAGCAGCGCATCCATGCCTTGCTCACGCATCAGGCGACGCGCCTGATCGAGGCGCTGCTGGTACTCATCCGCGCCGATGGCCGCTGCCGGCGTGGGCCACGGTGCAAGCGAAGCCCGCGCCGTGGCAAGGTCGACGCCGCCGATCTGGCTGGCTGTGGTCATGCGTGGACTCCAAGGTCGTCGACGCACCACACGCCATCGATGCAACGCGCGACGCCGCCCGGGTTGTGATCGCGCAGTTCCGGCGGCAACTGGTGCTCGGGCACGTTGTCGTAGCAGTGCAGGGCGGTGAAGCGCGTGATCGCCGCGGGCATGCCCACGGCGGTGAAGCCGGGGTGGCCGGTGCTCGGATACGGGCCGCCATGGTTCATGGCCGGGCTCACCGCGACGCCGGTAGGCATGCGGTTGCCGATCAAGCGGCCAACGCGCGGACGCAGGGCATGCGCCACCTTTGCCCAGGCGTCGTCGTCGCTGCCGTCGTTGGCGGTGTAGAGCGTGCCGGTGAGGTTGCCCTCGAACGCCGATGCCACCTGGGCCATCTGCTCGACACCCTTCACGCGCACCAGCAGGCTCACGGGGCCAAAGGCCTCGGTCTGCAATGCCTTCGAATCACGCAGGAAGCGTTCCGCGTCGACGCTCAGCAGGGTGGGCGCATAGCGGTAACCGGGCGAACCAGCCTGGCCGCCGGCCAGCTCTTCCGCGCCCGCCTTGCGCAGCGTGGCGACGCTGCCCTGCAGGTGATCGAGCACGCCGCGCGAGAACAGCACGGCGGGTGCGGCGCCTGCGAAATGCCTTGCTGCTTCCGCCACGAATGCGTCGCCGGCTTTGCTCTGCGGCACGATCACGACGCCGGGGTTGGTGCAGAACTGGCCGCTGCCCATGGTGCACGACGCGAAGAATTCCTGGGCCAGCGCCGTGCCGCGTTCGGCCAGCGCGCCCGGCAGCAGGAACACGGGATTGACGCTGGAAAGCTCGACGTAGGCCGGTACGCCGGCGGCATCCGCCGCGGCTTTCAAGGCCAGGCCGCCGGCGCGGCTGCCGGTGAAGCCGATGGCGCCGAGACGTGCATCGCCCGCGACCTTCGTGCCGATGGCGTTGTCGAAGTGGTAGAGCATCTGCACGGCCGCGGGCGGCAAACCGGCCTGCTTCAGTGCCGCGAAGGCCAGTCGCGCGAGGCGTTCGCTGGTGGCCGGGTGCGAGGGATGGGCCTTGGCGATCACCGGATTGCGCGCGGCGATGGCGGAGGCGAAATCGCTGCCCGCGATCGCGTTGAACGCGAACGGGAAGTTGTTGGGGCCGAACACCAGCACCGGCTTGTTCAGCGGGGCGCGATGCGCGCGCAGGTTCGCCGCGGTATCGATTACCGGCTGCGTCCAAGCGAGGCCGCGCACCGCCTTGGCCGCGAGGCGCAGCTGGTTGGTGGTGCGTGGCAGCTCCACCGCGGAAAGGCGCGGCTGCCTCGGCAGGGCGGTTTCCGCGTTGGCCAGCTCCACCAGCATCTCGGCGTCCGCCTCGATGCCTGCGGCATAGGCCTCGAGAAACGCCGCGATGCTTTCCGGCGGCGTGGCGGCGAGTTCGTCTGCTACCGCGCAGGCGGCGGCGAGCGCCGCCTCGACGTCGGCCTCTCCGCAGATCGGATAGCTCGGACCGATCGCTTCGCCCGTGGTGGGATTCTCCGCGCGGAACTCGCCCAGCAGCTGGCGCGCCGCACGCCATTCGCCATCGATCAACAGGGGTTGTACGGCCATGTCAGATCACCGGTGCGTGGGCGATGGCATGATCGATCACGCGAAGCGCGGCTTCACGCTCGGCACCGTCCATCGCCAGACGCGGTGCGCGTACGCGTTCGCTGCCCATGCCCACCTTTTCCTGCACCAGCTTGATGAGCTGCACGAACTTGGGCACGGTATCCAGGCGCAGCAGCGGCAGGAACCAAGCGTACAACTCGGCGGCTGCATCGGCACCGCCGTCGCGTGCCAGCTCGAACAGCTTCACGGATTCCTTCGGATAGGCATTCACGAGGCCCGCGATCCAGCCACGCGCGCCCATCGCCACGCCTTCGACGATGGCGTCGTCCATGCCGACCAGCAGTTCCAGGCGATGGCCCAGCAGCGAGCGCAACGCCGCGAAGCGGCGCACATCGCCGGAAGACTCCTTCACCGCCTGCACGTTCGGGAACTCATGCGCGAGCTCGGCGATCTGCTCCGGCGAGAAGTCGGTCTTGTAGGCGATCGGGTTGTTGTAGAGCATGCACGGCAGGTCGGTCGCCGCGATCACCGCGCGCAGGTGCGCGCCCATCTCGCGCCAGTCGGTGGAGTACACGTAGGGCGGCAGCACCATCAGGCCGGAGGCGCCAAGTGCCTTTGCTTCGCGCGCCAGGCGCACGGCTTCGTCGGTGGAGAGCGCGGCGATGCCGGGAATCACCGGCGCACGGCCTTCCAGCGCCTTTACCAGCGTGCGGATGATGGCGAGCTTTTCGTCGAAGGTGAGCGTGGCCGCTTCGCCCAGCGAGCCGAGCGGGACGATGCCCTTGCAGCCGTCATCGATCAGCCTGCGCGCATGCTTGGCGAGGAAGTCGTGATCGACCTGGCCGTCGGCGGTGAACGGCGTGGTGATGGCGGGAATGACCCCGCGCCAGATGGATGCGTTGCTCATGATCAGCTACCTCGGTATGCGTCGTCAGAAGGAAGGGTGGTAAGCCCGGCCAGCGTGGCCAGACGGGCGGGGAAGATGGGAGGGCGCGCGCCATCGCGCGGGAAGCGCCCGAGTTCGGCCAGCGCCGTGCCGCAGATGCGTCCCTGGCAGGCGCCCATGCCGCAGCGCGTGGCGAGCTTGGCGGCGCGCGCGTTGGTGAAGCCGCCGAGTTCACCCAGCGTGACGTCTTCGCAGCGGCAGATCAGCGTGCTGTCTTCTGCCAGTGCGTGCAGGCGTGGATCGAGTGCGAAGTGCCGTGACAGCAACGCACCGAAGCGCCGCTCGCGATCGCGCTGCGGCAACAACGCATGCGCCGCCACGCTGTGTCCGGTGGCGACATGGCCCGCCATGGCGCCTTCGAGCCGCGCCACCGCCAGCCCGCCGATGCCACCGGCTTCGCCCGCGGCGTACACGCCGCCCACGCTGGTGCGCAGCAGCCTGTCCACGCTGACGTGGGGATGCGGGCCGAGATAGTCCATCGCGCAGCCCAGCAACTGGGCCAGCTCGGTATTGGGCACCAGGCCGTAACCCACCGCGAGCAGATCGCAGTCGAGCGCCTGCGTTCCCGTCGGTGTCTCGATATCCACGCGTTGCACGCCATCGCCGCCGTGCGCACGACGCACGAAGGAACCGAGCCGGTAAGGCACGCCGGCCAGGCGAAGACGCAGTCCGATCGCCTGCACGGCGCGCGCGGGCCAGTGGCGAAGCTGCCTGGCGAACGCGTGCACGACGGCCGCGGGCGCCTGTTCGTAGATGCCGAGCACGCGCGCACCGTGCTTGCGCAAGGTATCGGCCGCGGCGAGCAGCAAGGGGCCGCTGCCGGCGATCACCACGCGCTTGCCGGCGACGGGCCAGCCCTGCTTGGCGAGCGCCTGCAGACCTCCGGCGCCCGTGACGCCGGGCAAGGTCCAGCCGGAGAAGGGCAGCAGCAGTTCGCGTGCACCCGTGGCGAGAATCAGCGAGCCGTAGGAGATGAGCCGGCCGCCCTGAGGCGTTTCCACGCGCAGCCCGGACGACTCGACGGCCACCACGCTGTGGCTGGCCAGCACGTCCACGTCACGCAGTTTGCCGAAGGCTTCGCGTGCGGCACGCGGTGCTTCGCGGCGCACGTCGTGGCGCCACACCTGTCCGCCAGGGCGTGGCTGCGCGTCGATCAGGCCCACGCGCGCGCCGTGTGCCGCGGCGGTCTGGGCCGCCGCGAGGCCCGCGGGGCCCGCGCCTGCCACCAACACGTCGTAACGGTCAGGCATCGGTCGTCACCTGCATGCCTTCCGTCACGGCCGTCATGCACGCGCGCACGTGGGCGACACCATCCACCTGCACACGGCATTCGAAGCACACGCCCATGCCGCACAGCGGTGCGCGCCGGGTATCACTCACCGAGCGGCGGAATTGCATCGTCACCTGCGCTACGGCCGCCGCCACGCTGGCGCCTGCGGGCACTTCCACCGGCAAGCCGTTCACGCTGAGCTTGACCTGCGCGCTCATGCGGCCATCCTCCGCGGCGAATAGGGCGCCGGGTCGATGGCGGGCTGGCGCCCCTGGACCAGGTCGATCATCAGTTTCGCGCTGCCCAGCGCGGTGGTGACGCCGAGGCCTTCGTGACCGGCCGCCACCCATTGGTCCGTCGCGCCGGGCACGGCCCCGAGATATGGACGTCCATCCGGCGTGGTCGGCCGGAAGCCGGTCCAGATGCGCACCGCTTGCAGTTCGCGCAGCCTGGGCACGAAGGCAAAGCTGCGCTCGAGCATGCGTTGCACCATCGACGGCGATACGGCAGCGTCGGTCGCGCTGAATTCGCGGGAGGAGCCGATCAGGATCTGTCCGGTCGGCCGCGGTTGTACGTTGAAGGCGACGCTGCTGTCGGCATCGCCGTGGGCGCTGTCCGCATAACCGAGTTCCAGCAGCTGGTGACGCACCAGCCCGGGATAGCGATCGGTGATGACAAGATGGCCCTTGCGCCCGCGCATCGGCAGCATCGGCAACAACGCGGGCAGGGCGCATCCGGTAGCGACCAGCACGGGGCCGGCGAGGCGCGTGCCGTCGTCGAGTTGCGCGCCGCTGCGTGGCAGTGCCAGCACGCGCCGTCCGGCGTACAGTCGCGCGCCGCGCGATTGCGCGCGCTTCACAAGGTGATCCGCCACGCGCGGCGGGTACACCACCGCTTCGCGCGGCACCAGCAGGCCGCCGGCCAATCCCGGCGCCAGCGCGGGCTCGAGTTCGTACAACGCCCCGGCGTCGACCACGCGAGCCTCGACGCCTGCCGTATTCAGGCGCGCGACGCGCGTGCCCGCGGCTGCCAGTTCATCGTCGTTGCGGGCCACCCATAGCGTGCCGCAGCGGCTGAACTCCGCTACGCCCACATCGGCGAAGGCTTCCCAGTGGTGCAGCGAGTAGTTCGCCAGCGCGAGTTCGGCCGGGTCGTCGTCCATCGCCACCAGGTGGCCCATGGCGGCGGCCGTGGCGCCACCGCCGATCGGGCCGGGCTCCACGATGGCGACGCGCATGCCTCGGGCGCTGGCTTCATCGGCACAACTGGCGCCGATGATGCCGGCGCCTATGACGATCAGGTCGAAGCTGGCGACGGTGCCGCTCATTCCGCTCCGCTGCCCCAGGTGAAGACATCGGCCTCGTCGAACAACAGCGTGCTGCGCGCGACCACGAAGGCCGTGCCGGTGATCTGCGGACGCACGCCTTGGGTACCCGGTGTGTAGCGGCCCTCGAACACGCTGCCGAGGATGCTTTCCTGCTGCCAGGCCTCGCCCGGCGCGAGCTTGCCGTCCGCGGCGAGGCACGCCAGTTTGGCGCTGGTGCCGGTGCCGCACGGCGAACGGTCGTAGGCAAGACCGGGGCACAACACGAAGTTCCGGCCGTCCAGTCCAGCGACCGGAGACTTCGTGTTGACCTCGATGTGATCGATCTCGCCGCCATGGGCGCCGGTGATGTGGTTGGCTTCGAGCGCGCGGCGGATGGCTTCGGTGTAGGTGGTGAGTTCGCGCTGGTGACGGATCTCCAGCGGCAACGGCGTGTCCTTCGTGATGAAGAACCAGTTGCCGCCCCAGGCGATGTCTCCGGTGACCGTGCCGTAGCCGGGCACGTCGACGCTGACGTCCTTGGCGTGACGATAGCTTTCGACGTTGTCGATGGTGACGCGGTCGTCTTCGTGCAGCGTCGCGCCGACGATGCCGACCGGTGTTTCTATCTTGTGCGTGCCCGGGCCGATGCGACCCATGTGCTGCAGTGTGCGTACGAGCCCGATGGTGCCGTGGCCGCACATGCCGAGATACGAGACGTTGTTGAAGTAGATCACTCCCGCGCACGCGTCGGCCGTCTGCGGCGGCAACAGCAGCGCGCCGACCACCGTGCTCGATCCGCGCGGTTCGCAGGCAATGGCGCTGCGCCAGCGGTCGAAGTCACGACGGAAGCGCTCGCGTTGCTCCATCAGCGTGCCACTGCCCAGGTCGGGAAAGCCGGCGATGACCACGCGGGTGGGTTCGCCGCCGGTGTGTGAGTCGATCACGTCTATGGTATGCATGGTGCCTATCCTCGCGTCGCCTGCGCTTGGGCGTCTAGAAACGCTTGTCACCGGGGGATGCGGAAATCGGCACAATGAAAAACCTCGTGGCGGGGCTATGCTGCAATTGCAGCACGGGCTGGCGCATGGCAAGGAGTTTCGATGGGGATGAAGATTTCGGCCGATGAACTTGAAGCGCTATTCGATGCGCTGCCCGACGTGGTGTTCTTCGTGAAGGACGGCAGCGGGCGGTACACGCACGCCAACCTCACGCTGGTCCGTCGGCTCGGTCTCAAGCATCGCAGTGACGTGATCGGGCGAGACGTGACCGAGCTGTTCCCGCAATCGTTGGGCGGTTCCTACGCTACGCAGGACCAGCGCGTGCTCGAAGGCGAGGTGATCGAAAACCAGCTCGAAGTGCACATGTTCCCCAACCGCGTGCCCGGCTGGTGCCTCACCTGCAAGCGGCCCCTGCGACAGCGAGGCGAGGTGCGGGGCATCGTCGGCATCTCGCGCGACCTAGGCAAGCCGGACGGCCGGCATCCCACCTATGTGCGGCTGCGTCGCGTGCTGGCCCATCTGCAGGAGCATTACGCCGAAGGCGTGCGCGTGGCGAGGCTCGCGGAGCTGGCGGATCTTTCGGTGGCGCAGCTCGAGCGGCATTTCCGCAAGGTATTCCAGCTCACGCCGCAACAGCTGCAGACCAAGTTGAGGATCGAAGAAGCCATGCGGCGCCTGCACGGCGAGGACAGCATCGCCGCGATCGGACTGGCTTGCGGCTTTGCCGACCAGAGCGCGTTCGCGCGCCAGTTCAAGGCGACGGTGGGGATGACGCCACGCGACTATCGAGCCTTGGTATCGGCGCCGGCCAACGGCCGCCGCGCACCGATGGCGGAGCGGGTGTCCTGAATCGAATGGCCGAACCGGACGTCACCCGAGGCAACCCGGATGACGTCGGAGGCGAACCGGCCTTGCTCAGCCGGCGACCCACACGCCCACGTTGAGGTGCCAGCCATCGTTGCGGCGCTCATAGTGCGGATGCACGTAGTGGTAGCCAGGGCGCTCCGCCTCCCAGTGGCCATGCCTGGCCACGTACTGGTGGCCATCCCAGTGCCAATAGCCGCGCGCCCAGACGTAGCCAGGGCGAGGCGCCGGTTCGCGTTCCACGATCTCCACCGGTGGCGGCTGTGGCGCCACCACTTCGACGTATTCGCGCTGCACGACCGGTTCGCGTTCGACGACGACCGGGCGCGGGCGATGAGCCGGTTCCTCGACGACGCAGCCGCTGGCCAGGAGGGTGAGTGCGGTAAGGGCGATCAGGCGTATCGACATGGTTCTAGGCACCTTTGGATGAAAAAGTCGCAGGACGATGACGGCTCCAGCTGAGGCCTGCCTTTCCGTCGGCAGGCCTCCGTGCCGTTAGTTTTTGCTTTTCAGGCAACTACTTGCGATGAGCTGTGGGGCGGCTCGATCAATGGCCCCAGTGGCCATCGTGGAGGCGCCAACCGTCGCGGTCGTGCTCCCAGCGGGC
The DNA here is from genome assembly GCF_016586165.1 of Dyella sp. EPa41. Classification (GTDB taxonomy): domain Bacteria; phylum Pseudomonadota; class Gammaproteobacteria; order Xanthomonadales; family Rhodanobacteraceae; genus Dyella. The sequence continues at coordinate 23,621 of NZ_BCPR01000040.1, forward strand.
CGGGCGATAGACGTAGCCCGGGCGTGAGCGCACCCAATAACCGCCGACCCATACATGACGATGGCCTTCCCAGCGCCAATAGCCCGGCGCCCACACGTACCCGACGCGCGGGGGCGGCACGACCTCATAGCGCGGCGGCGGCGGAGCCACGTTGATGCCGACCGCGACAGACACGCCAGCCGCGGCGGTCGGGGCATAGGCGGCGCCTGCGCTGGCGATGCCGAGAACAGCGAGCAGGGCGAGTTTGCGGGTGGTGTTCAACATGGAGATCTCCCTTGGCGTCGGCCGCACCACGCGGCCTCAGTCGCGGAAAACGAAGCTTCCCGGCGGTTGTTGACGGGCTTTGCACTGCTTGTTCAGGTTGGTGGAGGGCAGGGTGGCGTCGCCGTTCAGCTCTTCTTGATGGAAAAAGAACGAACGGTCGTGCTATTTTTCGACCATGACAACCGCAGCCCCCACCAGCGGCAAGCGCGCCGCAACCCGCGAACTGATCCTTGAGCACGCCTACGAGCTGGCACGCAGGGAAGGACTGGAAGGTCTTTCCATCGGCGCGCTGGCGCAGGACGTGGGCATGTCCAAGAGCGGCGTCTTCGCCCACTTCGGTTCCCGCGAGGACTTGCAGTTGGCCGTGCTGGAAGCCGGGCAGCTGCGCTTCCTGCAGCGCGTGAAATGGCCTGCGCTGAAGCTTCCCCGCGGCCTGCCCCGCGTGCGCGCCATTGTGGCGAACTGGGTCGAGTGGGCGCACGAATACCAGAGCGGTTGCGTGCTGCTTACCGCCGCCAGCGAATACGACGGGCGGGAAGGCCCGCTGCGTGACACGGTGATTCGCCAGCAGGCCGGCTGGCGTCAGGAAATGTGTCGCGCCATCGGCCACGCGGTGGAAAACGGCGAGCTGAGCACGGACACCGATCCGGGCCAGCTCGCCTTCGAGATCTACGCCCTGATGCTCGGGTTGCATCACGACGCAGGTCTGTTCGGTTTCGACGAAGCGCGCCGGCACACGCTGGTCGGCTTCGATCGCCTGATCGCCAGCTACCGCCCGGAATCGGGCCGGAGGACTGCGCCATGACCACCACGACCACCGGCAAACGCCATCACGGCCCCGGCAAATTCACGCTGGGCGCGGTCCGCGCGGGCTTCGCGCTGGGCGGCCGGCTGGCGCCTGCGCGCGCGGTCGAGCAGGCCCGGCGCCTGTTCGTGACGCCGTTCGCCAGCAGCCGCGCCCGTGCGGCGCGCGCGCAGCCGGATGCGGACATGCGCGAGCAGGTGATCGAAGTGAAGAGCCGCCGCATCACGACGTACGTGTGGGGCGACCCGTCCACGCAACCGTACGCCTTGCTCGTGCATGGCTGGTCCAGCTTCGGCCTGCGTTACCTGCCCTGGGTGGCTCCGCTGCGCGCGCTTGGCTACGCCGTGGTCGCCTTCGACCAGCCGGGGCATGGCAAGAGCGAAGGCCGCTACTGCACCATGCCGGACTTCGTCGATACCACGCGTGCCGTGGGCCAGCATCATGGCCACGCCGCGCTGGTGATCGCTCACTCCCTCGGTGGCGCCGCCGCTGCGCTGGCGCAGGGAGAGGCGTGGCACGCGGACAGGCTCATTCTGATCGCGCCGGCCGCCGATCCGGTGGCTGCCACGCAGCGATTCAGCCAGTTCGTGCACCTGGGCGAGCATCTGCACGGTCGCCTGCACGCCAGCCTGGAAGCGATGACCGGCATCAGCATCCATGACCTGCAGGTGCATCGCCACCTGCCGACATTGGGGCAGCCCGGACTCGTCGTGCATGACATGGATGATCATGACGTGCCGTGGTCCGAAGGCGAGCGCTACGCCCGCCATTGGCATGGCGCGAGGTTGCTTACCACGCAGGGCCTCGGGCATCACCGCGTGCTGGATGCGCCCGAAGTCATCGAGGCGTCGCTGGCGTTCCTGCGCGGGGAGGTCGTGGGCGAGCGCGTGGTGTCGTCGCCGAATCTGCCGTTTGGGGATGGCTGAGGCGTCGGATCGCGCACTGGGTGCGCTCCTACAAAAGCGCCGCCTTGCAGGAGCGCACCCAGTGCGCGACCGCAGGCTCGACGATACCCATCCGCACGGTCTTCGCGGAAACCCGCGAAAACCATGGCAAACCGGCCTCCCTCCGCGCCGCAACATGTTCCAAACGTAACCATCCACTAAAATGAGGGATTAGCCGTTACGCCGTTTTCGGAGTCCCCATGAGTTCCCCCGCCCAGCACGTTCCCGCCAGCGCCGCCCAGGCGGAAACCCGTCCGTTGCGTTTCGTTACCGCCGCCAGCCTGTTCGATGGCCATGATGCGGCCATCAACATCATGCGTCGCATCATCCAGTCGCAGGGTGCGGAAGTGATCCACCTGGGCCACAACCGCTCGGTGGAAGACGTGGTGCGCGCCGCGCTGCAGGAAGACGCCGACGCCATCGCTCTGTCGTCGTACCAGGGCGGCCACGTCGAGTACTTCAAGTACATGGTGGACATGCTCAAGGAGCACAACGCCTCGCATATCCGCGTGTTCGGCGGTGGTGGCGGCACCATCACGCCGGAAGAAATCCGCGAGCTGCAGGCCTACGGCGTGGAGCGCATCTATCACCCCAATGACGGCATGAAGCTCGGCCTTGCCGAGATGATCGAAGACGTCATGAAGCGCACCCGCGCCGCGGCGGTGAAGCGCGCGAAGGGTGCGCCGTCGGGCGTGGTCGATCCGCTGGTGAACATCGATGACGAAATCGCCGTCGGCCATGTGCTCTCTGCGCTGGAAGAGGGCGATATGCCCGAAGCCGAACTGGAACACCTGCGCAAGCAGTGGAAGATGGCCGGCAAGCAGACGCCGGTGCTCGGCGTGACGGGTACCGGTGGCGCGGGCAAGTCCTCGGTGGTGGACGAACTGCTGTTGCGCTTCCTGCACGCGTTTCCCGCGATGCGCATCGCCGTGCTCGCCGTCGACCCGACTCGTCGCCGCAGCGGCGGCGCGCTGCTGGGCGACCGCATCCGCATGAACTCGCTGCGTAGCCATCGCGTCTACATGCGCTCGATGGCCACGCGCCGCCAGCACGCCGCGACCAGCGCGGTGCTGCGCGACTGCATCGATTTCCTCAAGGCACAACCGTACGACCTGGTCATCGTCGAAACCGCCGGCATCGGCCAGAGCGACTCGGAGATCGTCGACCTGGTGGATTTCCCCACCTACGTGATGACCAGCGACTACGGCGCGGCCAGCCAGCTCGAGAAGATCGACATGCTCGACTTCGCCGAGCTGGTGGTGCTCAACAAGTTCGACAAGCGCGGTGCGGAAGACGCGCTGCGCGACGTGCGCAAGCAGTGGAAGCGCAACCGTACCGCGTTCACGCTCACCGACGAGCAGGTGCCGGTATTTCCGACCATCGCCAGCCAGTTCAACGACCCGGGCGTGACCTGGATGTTCACCAACCTCTGCCGCCTGCTGCGCGACAAGCTCGGCCTGCCGGCGGACAAGTGGTCGCCCGGCCTCGACACCACGTTGAAGGAACCGCGTGCCACCGTGCTCATCCCGGGCAGCCGCGTCCGCTATCTCGCGGAGATCGCGGAGCAAGGCCGCGGCATCAACAAGGAAATCGAGCGCGAGGCGGAATTCGCCAGCAAGGCGCAGCATTACTACGAGTCGCTGAAGGAACTGGGCGACGCGCACCTGCCGCGTGAGCTGGCGCGCTATGAATCCGAAGCGCTGCACGAAGAGGGCGCCGACCGCACGTTGCTGACGCTGCGCCAGCGTTACAACGCGGCGATCAAGGAGCTCAGCCACGAGGCGATCCACCTGCTGCACGACTGGCCCAAGCGCTACAAGTCGGTGACCGACGAGGTCAACGAGTACAAGGTGCGCGACAAGGTGATCCGCGTGGAGAACTACCGCGAATCGCTCAGCCACCAGAAGATCCCGAAGGTCGCGCCGCCCAAGACCAGGGACTGGGGCGACCAGCTGCGCTTCCTGATGCGCGAGAACCTGCCGGGCTACTACCCGTATACCGGCGGCGTATACCCGTACCGCCGTACCGGCGAGGACCCGACCCGCATGTTCGCCGGCGAGGGCACGCCCGAGCGCACCAATCGCCGCTTCCATTACCTGAGCCAGGGCGGTGCGGCCACGCGCCTTTCCACCGCGTTCGACTCGGTGACGCTGTACGGTGAAGATCCGGCGCCGCGCCCCGACATCTACGGCAAGATCGGCAACTCCGGCGTCAACATCGCCACGCTGGACGACATGAAGAAGCTGTACTCCGGCTTCGACCTCAGCGCACCGACCAGTTCGGTGTCGATGACCATCAACGGCCCGGCGCCGATCATCCTCGCGATGTTCATGAACACCGCGATCGACCAGAACGTCGAGAAGTACCTGAAGGAAGATGCGGCACGCTGGACAGCCGCCGAGAAGAAGATTGCCTCGCTGTTCCCCCATGGTCGTCCGCAGTACTCGGGCGACCTGCCCAGGGGCAACGAAGGCTTGGGGCTAGGCCTGCTCGGCATCACCGGCGACCAGCTGGTGGATGAGGAGACCTACGCGCGCATCAAGGAGGAAACCCTGCAGACCGTGCGCGGCACGGTGCAGGCCGACATCCTGAAGGAAGACCAGGCGCAGAACACCTGCATCTTCTCCACGGAGTTCGCGCTGCGCATGATGGGCGACATCCAGCAGTACTTCGTCGACCACAAGGTGCGCAACTTCTACTCGGTGTCGATTTCCGGCTATCACATCGCCGAGGCCGGCGCGAACCCGATCAGCCAGCTCGCCTTCACGCTCAGCAACGGCTTCACCATCGTGGAGTACTACCTGGCGCGCGGCATGAAGATCGACGACTTCGCGCCGAACCTGTCGTTCTTCTTCTCCAACGGCATGGATCCGGAATACACCGTGATCGGCCGCGTGGCCCGCCGCATCTGGGCGCGCGCGATGCGCGAGCGCTACGGTGCGAGCGCGCGCAGCCAGATGATGAAGTACCACATCCAGACCTCCGGCCGCTCGCTGCACGCGCAGGAGATCCAGTTCAACGACATCCGCACCACGCTGCAGGCGCTGTATGCGCTGTTCGACAACTGCAACAGCCTGCACACCAACGCTTACGACGAGGCGATCACCACGCCGACCGAAGAGAGCGTGCGTCGCGCGGTGGCGATCCAGATGATCATCAACAAGGAACTGGGCCTCAACTTCAACGAGAACCCCTGGCAGGGCAGCCACATCGTCGATGCGCTCACCGACATCGTCGAAGAGGCCGTGTACAAGGAGTTCGAGGCGATCAGCGAGCGCGGTGGCGTGCTCGGCGCGATGGACACCATGTACCAGCGCGGCAAGATCCAGGAAGAGTCGATGTACTACGAGCAGAAGAAGCACGACGGCAGCCTGCCGCTGATCGGCGTGAACACCTTCCTGCCCAAGGACCATGGCGGCGAGATCGCCACCGAGATCGAACTGATCCGCTCCACCGAAGGCGAGAAGGCGCAGCAGATCGACAACGTGAAGGCCTTCGGCAAGGCCCGCAACGGCCTGGCGCCGGATAGCCTGAAGACGCTGCAGGACACCGCGCGCGAACGCCGCAACGTGTTCGAGCAGTTGATGGAGGCGGTGAAGTACAACTCGCTGGGCCAGATCAGCCACGCGCTGTACGACGTGGGTGGCGAGTACCGCCGGAACATGTAAGGAGCCGGAACATGGCGGGTGACGATCTGTTTGGGTGGTCGGGCGACGAAGGGTTGGAGCCCGAGTGTGCGTACTTCTTCGCGTTGATGCCGAAGGGTCCGACGCAACAGCAGATCGGGGAAAGGCGCGAGTCGGCGATTCGCGCCCGGAGCGTCGGCCGGGCCTCGCCCGTCGATGATCACCGGCTGCACCTTTCGCTGTGCGCTCCTAAAACGCTGAAGCGACTCCGCGCGCCTTTCGAGCAGTCGCTGCAGCGCGCCGGTGCCGAGGTGAAGGCCTCGGCCTTTGGCCTGCGCCTGGATGGATTCGATACCTTCAACGGCGGATTCGGCCAACCATGCCGCGTGCTTCGCAGCGATGCGGCGAGCAGCACGCGCGTGCAGGCTCTCAAGGACAGCCTTGGCAGGGCGTTGTTCAACCAGGGGTTCGGTTGGGACGGCGGCACCCTGGCGCCCCACGTGACGCTCTTCTATGCCGATCACCTCGAATCGCCATACAGCCCGGCCGAGGCTGTCGAATGGCATGTGGATGAGTTTGTGCTGGTGCGCAGCCGCGTGGGCAAGCACCGGCACGACATCATCGGGCGCTGGCCACTGCATTAACGCATCGGGGCGTTCCTGATACCCCTCGCGGCTCCGCGACGCGGTTCCAGGGAAGCTCGCGGCCCAGGGGCGTGATATCTCCAGACAATCTGCCTCTCATCGCCCCCTTCCTCCTTGGGGAGCGGTTCGTGATGACGTGCCACCCTCGCGAGCCCAGTCGTCGCATGGGGAAGTTCATTGCCACGAGGGCCGCCGTCTCGTGACGTGCGTTGCGGCGCGAGTTTCCTGTCGCCTGCCTGTGGAGTGCGGTGTCAGTGAAGACGCCCGACGCGAGGGTGGTGATCGATCCTCCTCGCGTCGTTTCGTTCGGACGTCTATACGTCTACGTATTATCCGTATGGGTAGGCTCCCCCCGGACATTAGACAGGTTGATGAAAGCTTCGCGGCCGGTTCTTGGCGGCTGCCGCTCCTGCATTCGGCGCGATTGAACATTACGCGAAACTAAAGAATTCCATCCCGCCGAAAGCCGTTCGACAGTTTCGGCGCCATTTATTTCGAAAAGGGTGAACAAGCGGCAAATTCGGCTGAAATTTCGGGCTTTCAGCCTTGCCTTGCGAGTTTGCGTCATAACAATGTTTCACCAGAAGCCTTATCCATAGAGACGCTTGGTGAGAATCCCGATCCTCATGTACCACAACATCGCGCGCGTTCCAGAGGACGTTCGCGTATATCGAAGCCTCTACGTATCGCCTTCATCGTTCGCGCGGCAGATGGCCATGCTGAAGATGTTCGGCTATCGCGGCGTGTCGATGTCCGATGCGATGCCTTATCTTCGCGGCGAGAAAGACGGCCGCGTCGCGGTGATCACGCTCGATGACGGTTACGCGGACAATCTCGAATCCGCGATGCCCGTGCTGCAGCGCTACGGATTCACGGCGACCTGCTATGTCGTGAGCAGCCTTGTCGGCCAGTACAACGTGTGGGACGCCGATCGCCTCGGCGTGCGCAAGCCCATGATGTCGGTCGAGCAATTGCGGGCCTGGCACCAGGGCGGCATGGAAGTGGGCGCTCATACCCGCACGCATGTGCGTCTCAGCCAGTGCGGCGAGCAGCAGCAGCGTGACGAGGTGCAGGGCAGCAAGGCCGAGCTGGAAGATCGCCTCGGCATTCGCATCGGCCAGTTCTGCTATCCCTACGGCGACCATGACGATCGCGCGGTGGACGCGGTGCGCAGCGCCGGTTTCGACGCTGCGACGACGACACATCGTGGCCGCGCCGAGGCGAAGCCTTCCATCGACTTCATGCGTCTTCCGCGTATCCAGGTCGCGCGGCATCACGTGCTTCCCCAGGTGGCGGCGAAGGTGATGAGCGGCTACGAGGACAAGCGCGCATGAAGCTTCTCTTCGTAGGTACCAACCCTGAGAACACCGGCGCGGCGACGCACTTCGTCACGCTTGCCAAGGCCATGGCCGAGGCGGGCCACGAGGTCGAGGCCATCGTTTCGCGCAAGGGCCTGATCGGCCAGGGACTGGCGGCGGCAGGCGTGCCGACGTTTGTCAGTTCGTTCCGCAACGTGTACGACATGCGCGGCTATTCCACGGTGATGCGCCGCATCGCCGCGTTCTCGCCGGACTGGCTGGTAGGCAACTTCGGCAAGGAATACTGGCCCTTGATTGCCAGTGGCCGGCTGACGCACACGCCGGTCGCGCTGTTCCGGCACCGCAACCCACGCATGAGCAAACTCTCCGAATGGGGCGTGCCGCGCTTTGCCAATCGCTTCATCGCGGTATCGGAATTTGCGCGCAATGCCTATCTGCGCTGGGGCGTGCCGGCGGATCGGGTGTGGATTTCCTACAACCCGGTGGACATCAACGAATTCCAGCCCGACCCGCAGCGCCGCGCACAGGTGCGGCGCGAGTTCGGCATCGCCGACGATGACATCGTGATGGGCTTCGTCGGCCGCATGCATGGCGGAAAAGGCGTGGCCCAGTTGATGCAGGCGGCCAACGAGGCCATGCAGGTCAATCCGAGGCTGCATGCGCTTTGGGTCGGCAACGGACCGGAAGAGTCGGTGTTGCATCGCATGGCCGACCAGGGCGGTTTTTCCACGCGCCATCACTTCACGGGTTGGGTGGCGGACACCGCGCGCTACCACCGCGCGTTTTCGTTCCTGGCGTTTCCGTCCGTGGAACTGGAAACGTTTGGCCGCGTGTCCATCGAGGCACAAGCCTGCGGCGTGCCGGTACTGGGCAGCCACATCGGCGGCGTGCCGGAAACCATGCGCGATGGCGTGACGGGCTTCCTGATCGAGCCGGGCAATGTCGCGGCCTGGCGCGATCGCATCCTCACGTTGTGTGACGAATCGCTTTGCGCGGAGATGGGTGCGTCTGCACGCGCCCATGTGATGGACCACTTCAGTAATGCGGCGGTCGCACGCGACTTCGAGCTGCTGCTTCGCTATGGCGACGAAGCGCTGCATCACTATGAGCACGCCCCGACATGACGAGTCGGAGCGACGCCTAATCACGACCATGGTCGGCCAGGTCGCCGCCGCCGCACGGGTACTATCGGCGAGCGGCCTTGCCCGGGGTGAAGGCGAAACACGGGCTGCCCATCGCCGCCGGTCAGTTCCGGCAGCTACCTGCGCGCCGAGGTCGCCTGCCTGGGCGATACGCCGCACGTGGGCGGCCATGCTTCCTGGCCCTGCGGTTGCCACACGAAGAATTCGCCGGACTTCGGCTCGCCGGTGTCGCGGGCAAACATCAGCGAGTTGCCGCTGGGTGAGAACAGCGCGCCGATTTCGCTGCCATTGACGTTCACTTCCGGGCCCAGCTTTGCGCGTGGCGACCATCCGTTCGGCGTCATGCGTGATTCGTATAGCCCGCCGTCCGCCATCAGGATGAGCCGCTTGCCGTCGGGCGAGGGCAGCGGTTCGTATTCGTTGCCCGCCGTATTGATGGCGGGGCCGGCATTTTCGACGATCCACTGGCCGGGTGAGGCCTCGCGAGCGCGCCAGATGTCGTTCTTGCCGAATCCGCCCGGCCGGTTCGACCCGAAGTACAACCATCCATCCGGCGCCAGGCGCGGGAACCACTCGGCCTCATCGGAGTTCACCGGGGCCGGCAAGCGCTCCGCGGGTTTCCAGTGGCCGTCCTCGGCGCGGTCGGCGCGCCAGATGTCGAGGTCCCTGCTTTTCTGGCTGCCGGTGGCGCGGGTGGAAATGAAATAGATGCTCTTGCCGTCCGGGGTGAACCATGGGTCGGCTTCCGTGCCGTTTGCCGCGAACGGTGCCGGCGCCGGCGTGCTCCAGGCCTTGCCGTTGCAATGGGAGGTGAGGATGCGCCAACCGGAAAACGACTTGGAGCTGCGCACGAAATAGAGGTCGCCGGTGCGCGGATCGAAGGCCGCATGCGATTCGAACAGCTCGCTCGACACGCCCGCGGGCGCCCATGGGTGCACCTGGGCGGGTGCACCCGTCACGCCGTGAAAAGGGGCCAAGGCAGCAACCAGAACGAAGAATGTCCGCTTCATCTCGTCCGCTCATTCATGGATGCCCGGATGCTAATGGACGGCCCGCAGCCATCCAACCGTCCTCGGCCGGAGCCGGTACCCGCGCCGCGCTTCAGAATCCGAGGTCGCTGAGCCCGGGGTGATCGTCGGGCCGGCGGCCCAGCGGCCAGTGGTATTTGCGATCCGACTCGGCAATGGGCAGGTCGTTGATGCTCGCGTGGCGATGGACCATCAGGCCGGCCTCGTTGAACTCCCAGTTCTCGTTGCCATAGCTGCGATACCACTGGCCGGAGTCGTCGTGGCATTCATAGGCAAAGCGCACGGCGATGCGATTGCCGGTGAAGGCCCAAAGCTCCTTGATCAGGCGATAGTCGAGTTCGCGGTTCCATTTGCGCCGAAGAAAGGCTTTCACCGCCTCGCGGCCATCGAGAAATTCCGAACGATTGCGCCAATGCGTATCGACGGTATAGACCAGCGAGACCCGCTCCGGATCGCGGGTATTCCATGCATCCTCGGCCATGCGCACTTTCTGGATGGCGGTCTCACGGGTGAAGGGTGGAACAGGCGGTCTGGTTTCCATGGAACACCTCGGCAGTGAGGGGCGAAACGAATGACAAGCCGGTTTGCGCGAGCGCGCTTGCGGGCTGCGGAAGGCTGCAGTCGCACGTGCCACTGCATGTCCTCGTGGGATGGCGGGTTGCAGGCGCGAGGACGGGCCGGCGCCAGCCTGGTGATCATAGTCTTCTGCGCATGATCGCGGCCTCCTTTTCGCGATATCGCCGGTTGCGGTGCGGTGCAGCAAGGCCGGGAATCCATTCGTGACGAACGACGTGTGTCGTCGGTTGAGTCTTTCGCGGTAAGGTTCGGCGAGGGGAGATCGCATGACCGTGGCGCAAGGGCGCACCGTTCGGGCCGTCTGTCCGCAACCTCCTTTGCCCATTGCCCACGGAGATGTTCTTCCATGCGTTCATTGCCCCTGTTTGTCGCCATCGCACTGACCTTCGGGTCCACGGCCGCCCTGGCGGACGACGCTCCCGCTGCGCCCGCCAAGGTCGTGGTGCGCGCTGCCCACCTCGTCGATACGCAGGCCGGCACCGTGCGCGACAACCCGCTGGTGGTGATCGAGGGCGACAAGATCACCGAGGTCCGTTACGACGGGCAGGTCCCCGCGGGCGCCAACGTCATCGACCTGGGCGGCGCGACGCTGCTGCCGGGCCTGATCGACTGCCATGTGCACCTCACCGGCGACCCGAACGAGGTGAAGGGCGATTACTACGAGGCCATCCTCAAGCGCAGCGCGATCGATTCGGCGATCCTCGCGCCCATCTACGCCAAGCGCACGCTGGACGCCGGCTTCACCACCGTGCGCAACCTGGGGGCGAGTGACTACGTGGACGTCGCCCTGCGCAATGCGATCAACCGAGGCGATATCCAGGGCCCGCGCATGCTGGTGTCCGGTCCGCCGCTGGGCGCCACCGGCGGCCATGCCGACGACACCACGGGCTTCTCGCCCTGGATCCAGTTCCACGACATCGACGGCGTGGCCGACGGCATCGATGCCATCCGCCATCGCATCCGCGAAAACGTGAAGAACGGCGCCGACGTCATCAAGTTCATGGCCAGCGCCGGCGTGCTGAGTGCGGAAGGCTCGGTGGGCGCGCCGCAGTACTCGCAGGAAGAAATGAACGCACTGGTGGATGAAGCGCATCGCTGGGGCAGGAAGGTGGCTGCGCACGCGCACGGTGCCGAAGCCATCAAGATGGCCATTCGCGCCGGCGTCGATTCCGTCGAACACAGCAGCATGATCGATGACGAAGGCCTCAAGCTCGCCAGGCAGAAGGGCACCTATCTCGACTTCGATGTCTACAACGACGACTACATCCTCAGCGAATACGCGAAGAAGGGTTTTCCGGCCAGCACCGTCGAAAAAGAAAAACTCGTCGGCCGCCTGCAGCGCGAAAACTTCCAGCGCGCGGTAAAGGCCGGGGAGAAGATGGCCTTCGGCACCGACGCCGGCGTCTATCCGCACGGCTGGAACGGCAAGCAGTTCGCCGTCATGACCAAGTGGGGCATGACCCCGATGCAGTCCATCCAGGCGGCCACGGTGAACGCCGCCGACCTCCTCGACATGAAAGGCAAGGTGGGTGCTGTCGCACCGGGCTACTTCGCTGACCTCATCGCGGTCGGTGGCGATCCGATCAAGGACGTTTCGCAGCTCGAGCACGTGGGCTTCGTGATGAAGGGCGGGTCCGTCGACAAGAACGAGATCAGGCGCTGATCAGGCAACCTGCGCGCAGCGACCTGTGACGGCGGCCTAAGGATCGCGCGCCCTCGGCGCCGGCGTGAAGATGGCGGCCGTTGCAAGCCGTCCATCTTCACGTGGAAACACGGCGGGCATGGCTAACGTCGGATGCCGCCGGGCCCATAGCCATGCCTGGCGATCACCAGGCCGGCATGCCGGTGATGCGTCGATGCCGGGAATCATGGGGATTTTTCGCGATGACCAGGACCTTCAAGGTAGGCGATCACGTCGGCTGGAATTCCGAAGCCGGCCACGTGACGGGAACCATCATTGCCGTTCATACGAGCGACTTCGATTACAAGGGCCATACGCATCGCGCGTCGAAGGAAGATCCACAGTACGAGATCAAGAGCGACAAGACCGATCACGTCGCGGCCCACAAGGGCTCCGCGCTTCGGCACGTTCGCGGTCATTGAGCCGGACGATGGCTGCCTTCTTCACCGTCGGTCATTCCAACCGGAGCGTGGAGGAACTGGCGGGCCTGCTCGACGATGCGCAGGTCCGGCACGTGGTGGACGTGCGTGCGTTTCCACGCTCCTACACCCATCCCCAGTTCAATGACGAGGTTCTTCCCGCCAGCCTGGCGCCCTTCGGCCTTTCGTATGAACACGTGGCGGCGCTTGGCGGCCGCCGTGGCAGGGCCAGGCAGGTCCCTGCCGAAGTCAACGGGTTCTGGTCGAACCAGAGCTTTCACAACTACGCGGATTACGCGCTTTCAGAACCGTTCCGTGGCGGCCTGGACCACCTTATCGGCGAAGGACATGCGCGTTCTTGCGCGATCATGTGTTCCGAGGCGGTGTGGTGGCGCTGCCATCGGCGCATCATCACCGACTACCTGATCGCACGCGGCGAAACGGTGCTGCACATCCTCGGGCGCGGTCAGGTGGCGGAGGGACGACTCACCGCCGGCGCGCTGCCGCAGGCGGATGGAACGATCATCTATCCGGCTGTCGCTGCATCGCCTTGATACGCGGAAAGCGTCGTGACACCGCTGGCTGATGGCCAGGGCCGACCGCTGGCGCAGCTTCGCCGCCAGCCTCGGCCCGGGGCGTCGATCACGCCTCTTCGGGAGGCGGCTGCAGCGTCACCGCGAGTTCCTCGAGCTTCTCGATTTCCTCGTTCAGCGCATCGTGCAGCTCGCCCTGGCGCGTCATCAAGGCTTCGATCTGGCCGACGTGCTTGAGCTTCTTCAACTCGCCGTCGAAGAGCAGCCATTGGGCCGTAAGGGTCTCGACGTTGTTTTTTGCGTAGTGGCGCATCTCCTTGAGTTGCGCCAGCACGTCGTTGACGTGTTCGAATGGCGTTTTCGTATCCGCTGTCATGGCGGTATCCCAAGCTTCATCCGTGCTGCAGGATAGTCGCGCGAAGCTGGCTGGCTCCGAAACGGCTTCGGCTCTCGCCGGACTCGGCCGGAATCCGCGTGTTCATCGAGGCCTGCGGGTGGCACCGCCATGCGCAGAGATCAGCGGTGGGACGAAGCCTTGCGATCTCGGCCCCGAGGAGGGGCGGCCACCCTGACATGCACTCACCCCGAGCCTCACACGCCGGTCGCCCCTCCTCTCAATCGCTGGTGGATCGGCTCAGATCGGTAAGACCGTGGCGTTCGGTAAGGTCGTACAGCTGCTGCCACCACCAGTGCCGATCGGACTCGGCAATCGACGACGCGTGAACCTGCGTCCTCGCCTCGATGGCCTGCCAAAGGTCTTCTTCCGCGGAGCCGGACGCTTTCAGCTCGGTGAGCTCGCTGTCCAGCAGCCTGAATCGCTCCGCCAAGTGCTCTCTCGATAGGCGCATACCCGTGACCGCCGTTCGTCTGGCTCAATGGACGGACCATGCACCCGTGACGCTTTCGGTTGCCTTAACCTGTCATCATTCAGGGGCAGGCATTAAGCGTGCCTTTTGTTTCATCGGAATCGATGGCGCCGTGCGGGCCTTGCGGTGATGGCGGACTGCGCCATTCGACCCGGGTGCATATCACCCGATGAAGGCATGGCGGTGCAGCCCGGGTGCGCCGGGCCGGCCGACGGGGGCGCTACGCGCCGCCAGGAAAGATGCTTGAATGGACGTCCGGACAAAACCGGAGGTCAGGCGAAGACGGTTCCAACACCCATCAACGCAGTGGCGCGGGATCATGTCAAACACGGTACGCATGCTGGTCTTCTGCCTTCTCGCGCTTTCCTTCATGGCCGCAAGGGCCGCGAACGAAGAGTTGCTTGCCGTGTCGTGGCCGGCATCATTGGTGGCGGCATCTTCAAACCTGCGGATCAACGACATACGCATCATGCTGGCGTGTGGCGAGTTCAGGGCGGTCAGGCATATCCCGTCCGATTGGAGCATTGAGGTCGAGCGGCCCGTGTCGTCGCGCACCAAGCTGCATTTGTCGGCCGGCCACGGCGCGAGCGATCTGCCGAACTTGAAGGCGCTGCAGGGGGCCATCGTGGTTGCCGGCGCCGGTTCCCGTTGCTTTGACATATCGGCGACGGTCTACACGGAGACCACGGTGCGCCGACTTACACGAGCCGACCTGGGTCTGGTCAAGGCGCGTTGAGTTGCCAGGGTTCCCGAGGATGTCCGGACGACATCGGCTTGGGTGGTTTGTGGTCGTCGCTGCGTAGGCTTGTCGCGCACTGGGTGCGCTCCTACGGGGAGAGGCCGCGCCATGGGGCTTTGCATGAGCCCGTCGTGGCCGCGTGCAGTCAGAACGCGCCGAGCATCGACCCCAGCGGAATCACCACCAGCAGCGCCGCCAGTGAGGGCAGGATGCCGGCGATGACGATGGAACGATAGCTGTCGCGATGGGTGCAGCCACAAAGGCCGAGCAGGGTCACGATGGCGCCGTTGTGCGGGAGAATGTCCAGCGTGCCGGAGCCGATGGCGGCGACGCGATGCAGCAGGGCGGGGTCGATGCCCAGGGCGTCGGCAGCGATCCTGTAGGTGCTTCCCATCGCGTCGAGCGCGATGGTGAGCCCCCCGGACGCGGAGCCGGTGAGTCCGGCCAGTACGTTGGTGGTGACCGCGAGCGACACCACCGGGCCGCCGGGCACGGAAAGCATCTGCTCGCGCACGAAGTGGAATGCCGGCAACGAAGCGATGACGGCGCCGAAGCCGGCGAGGCTGGCGACGCTGAGCGAAGGCAGCACCGAGGCGTGGGCGCCGTCGTCCACGCTTTCGCGCAGGTTCGCCAGGCGTTTCCGGTGAATGAGAGCCAGCACGACGATGGCGGCAGTCAGCGCGACGATCACCGACCAGACGCCGGCGACCGCCGAAACCGTGGTGGCGCCCCAGCGCGGCTGGGCAAGGTAGGCCAGGTTCATTCGCGGCAGCACGAATAGCGACATCGCCAGGTTGACCGCCGTGACGATCCCCAGGGGCAGGAAGGCGGCGAACGCCGATGGAGGATGCCGTTGCGGGCGATCGGGCGTGACTTGGGCAATGTCGAACTCATCCGCCAGTGCCGCGCGTACGCGGTCGCGCTGCAGTTCGCCCAGCGGGACCGCCGCCTGCGGGCCGGTGAATCCTTCGCCGTTGCTGCCCGCCACGCGGCGCTCGTAGGACAGGTACAGCATGCCCAGAACCAGCATGATGGCCGCCGCGATCAGGCCCAGCCCCGGCGCCGCAAACGGCGTGGTGCCGAAGAAAGGCATGGGTATCGCGTTCTGGATGGCGGGCGTGCCCGGCAGGGCGGTCATGGTGAAGGTGCTGGTGCCGAGCACGATGGCCGCGGGCATCAGGCGTCGCGGCACGTTGGCTGCGCGAAACACTTCGCTGGCCATGGGCACCAGCACGAAAAAGGCGACGAACAGGCTTACGCCGCCGTAGGTGACCAGGGCGCCAGCCAGGACTACCGCCAGGATGGCGCGTTCTTCGCCCAGCCAGCGCACCATGCAGTCGGCGATGACCTGCACCGAACCGCTGTCGTTCATCAGCTTTCCGAAGACCCCGCCCAGCAGGAACAGCGGAAAAAAACGTGCGAAGAAATCGGCGGTGCCGCCCATGAATACCTGGGTCCAGGTGGCGAGCAACGGATAGCCGGAGAATGCCGCGGCCACCAGCGAGGTGAGCGGCGCCAGTATCAGCACGCTCCATCCACGGAACGCGAGCGCGATCAGCAGGGCAAGCCCGGCGACCATGCCCAGCAGACCGACCGCCTCAGCCGTCATAGGAGAACGCATCCATGTCGAGCGTGGAGACGTGGCCAAGCGATTCGCCGTGCTGCTCGATGAAGCGAGCGGCGGCTTCGCGTCCGGCATCGCGCAGCTTCAGCAGGAAAGGCCACTCGGCATTCAACTTCGAGGAATAGCCGAGATCGAGCATGGCTTCGCTGCTCAACCGGTGCAGGCGCATGTTGGCCCAGTGCGATGCCTCACCATCGCCGGGCGAGGCGCTCTGGCGCAACAGCGCGAGCATGCGCAGCTCCTTCAGCAGCACCGCATTGAAGGAGACTTCGTTGAGCCGGCTGAGGATGTCGCGCGCCGAGTAGGGCAGCTCGTCGCGGACGACCGGATTCACCTGGATCAGGATGGTGTCCTGCGAGGTGCATTCCCGCACCAGCGGCGTGATGGTGGGGTTGCCGGAGTACCCGCCGTCCCAGTAGGCCTCGTGGTCGATTTCGACGGCGTGGAACATGCTGGGTAGACAGGCGGACGCGAGCAGGACGTCCGGATTGAGTTCACGGTTGCGGAAGATGCGGCCCTGCCCGGTGCGCACGTTGGTTGCCGTGATGAAGAGCTTGATCGGGCCGTGCTGCACGCGCTCGAACGAGATGCAGCCGGCCAGGATGTCGCGCAGCGGATTCACGCCTCGTGGATTGAGGTCATACGGCGAGAACAGGCGCGCGACCATGTCCATCCAGACAAAGGCGGGCGATTGATCCAGCGTCCAGCGCCCCAGCAGGACGTCGAGCGGGCCGCGCCGGAACGGGCTCCATCGCGCGGCGTCGGATACCTCGCGCCAGAACTGCTCCAGCGCCTGTCGCGCTCCCTCCGCGCCCGATGCCGCGTAACCATGGGCGAGCACGGCCGCGTTCATGGCGCCGGCAGAGGTGCCCGAGATGCCATCGATCTGCAGCCAGGGTTCTTCCAGCAGCCGATCGAGCGCGCCCCAGGTGAACGCGCCATGCGAACCGCCACCCTGCAACGCGAAATCCACTCGCACCGGTTCGCGTATCACGGACCCGTGGCCCCGCGCCGGTGCAGGCCCGGGAGTGCATCGCGGCAGTGGCCAGGTGCCAGCCGGCGGTCTCGCGGAGGCATGACGATCCCTCGTTGGAATGCCGTCTCACTCTGCCTGCAGGAAAGTCAAGGCAGCGTGTTGCAGTGCAGCGCCGATGCTGCACGTGCCGTTGTCATTCATCGAGGGTGACGCCAGCGGGTTGGGCCGCTGGCGTCCTCGCCATCACGCCTGTTTGCGCTGCGGCAGCTTCCAGTCGGGGCGGATGAAGTGACAGGTGTAGCCACTGGGAAAGCGTTCCAGGTAGTCCTGGTGCTCCGGCTCCGCCTCCCAGAACGGGCCCGCCGGCGCGATCTCGGTCACCACTTTGCCCGGCCACAGGCCCGATGCGTCGACATCGGCCACGGTGTCTTCGGCCACCGCCTTCTGCTCGTCGTTGAGATAGAAGATCGCCGAGCGGTAGCTCGTGCCCACGTCGTTGCCCTGGCGGTTCTTCGTGGTCGGGTCGTGGATCTGGAAGAAGAACTCCAGGATCTGCCGATAGCTGATGCGGCTCGGGTCGAACTCGATCTCGATGCCTTCCGCATGCGTGCCATGGTTGCGATAGGTGGCGTTGGGCACGTCGCCGCCGGTGTAGCCGACGCGCGTGGACACAATGCCCGGATAGCGTCGCAGCAGATCCTGCATGCCCCAGAAGCATCCCCCTGCGAGGATGGCCGTCTCGGTCCTGTTCGTCATGGGTTGATCCTTTCGTCGATGAGGGTGATGCGCCGATCTCGCGGCATGCCATGCAAGGTGGTGCGCCTTG
>NZ_BCPR01000041.1 GCF_016586165.1 Dyella sp. EPa41
ACCCACGTGCGCGACCGCCTTTCGCGCCAGTCTTCATGGCTCGTCGTCCCGGCGTAGGCCGGGATCCAGGGCCTCGGTTCCTGATTGTCGCGTTATCGTGACTGTGCCCGCCTGCCGCGGGCTTCCGCCCTCCTGCCGGCGACGCGAAGCTAGTCCCCGTGGGAAGGCCGGGTTACTTTCTCTTGCTTGCCCAAGAGAAAGTAACCAAAGAGAACGGCACCCCGCGTGGCGCTGGCCGGGCTTCGCCCAGCCAGTGCGTGAGGGGCGGCCGGGCTTTTCGACCGGGCTCCTGCCCGGACGAAAAGTGCCCGACATCCGTGTCGGGCACCCCTGCGGGGCCTGATCGTCCACCCCTCACCGCCCCACAGGCGTTGGGTGAAGGCTCGTGCCGCGGCGCGGCACATCGCGTTGCGGAGAGGGTGGGCCGTTTCGAGATTGGGTTTGTTCTTGTGGGAGCGCACCCTGTGCGCGACAGCCCTTCGCCCCAGGCCACACCCATGGCAACTGCCCCCGCCGCGCACTACATCGCACCGAGAACATCGTGACCGCCGCCCATCCATTTGTAGGAGCGCACCCTGTGCGCGACATCCTTTCGCCCCGGTCTACTCATCTTTTGCTTTTGACGAAGGCGATAGAGGTATGTATTGCTGCTTTCATCAGGTTGCTCGCCTGCCGCGGGCTTCCGAGCCGCTGCCGCGGCCCGGGTCACTTTCTCTTGCTTGCCCAAGAGAAAGTAACCAAAGAGAACGGCACCCCGCGTGGCGCTGGCCGGGCTACGCCCAGCCAGTCCGTGAGGGGCGGCCGGGCTTTTCGACCGGGCTCCTGCCCGGACGAAAAGTGCCCGACATCCGTGTCGGGCACCCCTGCGGGGCCTGCTCGTCCACCCCTCACCGCCCCACAGGGGATGTTCGAAGGCTCGTGCCGCTGCGCGGCACATCGCGTTGCGGAGAGGGTGGGCCGTTTCGAGATTGGGTTTGTTCTTGTGGGAGCGCACCCTGTGCGCGACAGCACTTCGCCCCCGTCCCCACACCCTCATCACCACAACTGCCGTACCCCTCACCACGCTCATACCCATCAGCCAGCCAAAAAAATCCCCGCCCACTGTCGAAACCCCACCCACCCAAACGTCGCCTAGGTAAGGCAACACCCACCAAGGAAACCACCCCATGCGCCCACTCATCCTGAAGATGTCCATCTCCCTCGACGGCTTCGTGGCCGGGCCGAACGGTGAGCTCGACTGGCTGTTCCGTACCAGCGACGAAGGCGGTCGCCGCTGGGTGGAAGAGATGCTCTGGCAGGCGGGCCTGCACGCGATGGGTAGCCGCACTTATGCCGACATGGCCAGTTTCTGGCCCACGTCGGACATGCCCATGGCGGCTCCCATGAACGAGATTCCCAAGGTCGTCTTCACGCGCCAGAAATCCCTGGATCTCGGCGCGGGCCGTACGACAGCCGCGCTGCGCGACGCCCAGTCAGCGGAACCGGCCGCCGCAGCACCGGCGCACGCGGCAAACCTCAAGAGCTGGACTGAAGCCGAAGTGGCCAGCGGCGACCTGGTCACCGAGATGACGCGGCTCAAGCAGCAGCCGGGCAAGTTCATCCTCGCCCACGGCGGCGCGCAGTTCGCGCAGAGCCTGGTGGCGTCCGGTCTTATCGATGAATACCGGCTGGTCGTGCATCCGGTCATCCTGGGCAAGGGCCTGCCGCTTTTCAGCCAGCTGCCCAAGCCGCTGGACCTGGAGCTGCAGGCGATCACCGTCTTCCGCTCCGGCACCGCCGCGCACATCTATCGGCCGGTCCGGTAGGGCCCGGCCGGCGACAAAGGCTGCGAACCACCGAACGCTCACCCACGGGCGGGAAAAGCCCCAGGCGACCCATCCCGGCCCGCTTCGGCCCGCGACATTGCGACCCCCGGCGCCCGGCGGCGATAATCCCCGGTTCCGATGCCCTGATCTGGACCCATCATGCTGGACCCCGCACTGCTGCGTTCGCGCCTGGCCGAGACTGCCTCGCGCCTCAAGGAAACCCGTGGCTACGAGCTCGACGTGCCTGCCATCGAGTCGCTGGAAAGCCAGCGCAAGCAGCTGGCCACCGAGACCCAGGAGCTGCAGAACCTGCGCAACACGCGGTCCAAGGCGATCGGCCAGGCCAAGGCCAAGGGTGAAGACGTCGCCCCGCTGATGGCCGAAGTCGCCGGCATCGGCGACAAGCTCAAGGCCAACGAGGCCGCGCTTGCCGAGGTGCAGGCCAAGCTTGCCGACATCTCGCTGGGCATCCCCAACATCCCGCACGAGTCCGTGCCGCTGGGCAAGGACGAAACAGAGAACGCCGAGCAGCTGCGCTGGGGCACCCCGCGCACGTTCGACTTCGAGGTGAAGGACCATGTCGACCTCGGCGCCCGCCACGGCTGGCTCGACGCCGACGCCGGCGCCAGGCTTTCCGGCGCGCGCTTCACCGTGCTGCGCGGCCAGCTCGCGCACCTGCATCGCGCGCTCGCGCAGTTCATGCTCAACCTGCACACGGGCGAGCATGCCTACCTCGAATGCAACGTGCCGCTGATCGTCAACGCCGAAACCATGCAGGGCACCGGCCAGTTGCCGAAGTTCGAGGAAGACCTGTTCTCCACCCAGGTGGGCGACAGCAAGCGCTACCTCATTCCCACCGCCGAAGTGGCGCTGACCAACCTGGTCGCCGACAGCATCGTCGAAGCCGACGCGCTGCCGATGCGCCTCACCGCGCACTCCATGTGCTTCCGCGCCGAGGCCGGCAGCTACGGCCGCGACACGCGCGGCATGATCCGCCAGCACCAGTTCGAAAAAGTCGAGATGGTGCAGATAGCCTCGCCCGAGCAGTCGCATGCCCAGCTCGAGGAAATGGTGGGCCACGCCGAAAAGGTGCTGCAGCTGCTAGAGCTGCCGTACCGCAAGGTGATGCTGTGCACCGGCGACATGGGCTTCGCCGCCATCAAGACCTACGACCTCGAAGTGTGGCTGCCCAGCCAAAACACCTATCGCGAAATTTCCTCGTGCTCCAACTGCGGCGACTTCCAGGCCCGCCGCATGCAGGCCCGCTGGCGCAACCCCGCCACCGGCAAGCCGGAGCTGGTGCACACGCTCAACGGTTCCGGCCTTGCCGTGGGCCGCACCCTGGTCGCCGTGATGGAGAACTACCAGAACGCCGACGGCTCGATCACCGTGCCCGACGTGCTGCGCCCGTACCTGCGCAACCTCGAACAGATCGCCTGAGCCCGGCCATGAGCAACCAGCGCTGGGACAAGGTGGAACTCGCAGCCAGCTACACGCTGCTGACCATCCTTGCCACCGAACTGCTGACCCGCCTCGGGCTGGTCAGCATGTTCGAGATCCCCACGGTGGACCTGGTGCTGAGCATCATCGCCACCGTGCTGGTACTCGGCGCCTTCTGGTTCGCCCGCCACAGCCGCAAACTGCGCTTCGCCGTGATCGCCTTCGCCGCCGCCACCCAACTGGTGCCGATGGTGATCCGCCAGCCGGTATTGCTGCTGCCCCTGATCGGCGCCGCGGTTCCGGTGGGCATCATGCTGTGGGCGATGATCGCGTTGTCGAAAAAAGGGCAGGGCAGAGCCCATTCCTGATAGGATGGCGCCCCCTAAAGCTCGTCATTCCGGCGCAGGCCGGAATCCAGTAGCCCAGTGCCCAACTGGAAAACAAACCTGGAGAGATGGCCGAGTGATTTAAGGCAGCCGTCTTGACGCGAAGGCAGGACGCCGAAGCGAACATCGACGAAGTCGATGGCCCCGAAGGGGTGAAGGGCAGGATGCCCGGAATCAAACTGCCGTAGCGGCGCGCAGAGCGCGCCTGCCACGGAGACAAATCGGAGAGATGGCCGAGTGGTTTAAGGCAGCAGTCTTGAAAACTGCCGTAGGTGTAAGCCTACCGTGGGTTCGAATCCCACTCTCTCCGCCAGATACGCAAGCGCCCCCACATGGGGGCGTTTGCGTATCTGATGGACAGACGGGGATGAGAACCCACCGTTCGACAAATTTGCAGGAGCAAATTTGGACGGCCGAAGGCCGGCCCCGCAGCGCGCAGCGCGGAGGGGTTGGGTGCATGGATGCACCCAACAATCCCACTCTCTCCGCCAAAACGGCAAAGAAGCCCTAGAAATAGGGCTTTTTTGTTGTCTGAGAAAAGGCACGTCACTCCACATATCGCT
The DNA here is from genome assembly GCF_016586165.1 of Dyella sp. EPa41. GTDB lineage: Bacteria > Pseudomonadota > Gammaproteobacteria > Xanthomonadales > Rhodanobacteraceae > Dyella. The sequence goes on from NZ_BCPR01000041.1 coordinate 4,195, forward strand.
CCACATCCTTACCTCCTTTCTTGCGAAGAAAGGAGGGCAAAGAAGGCTGAGCCGATATGCGCATCCCGAACTACCTGCGACTTGCCCCATATGGGGTATGGCATTTTCGCCAGCGCCTACCTTCCCGACAGGCCCGTGAGACGGGCAAGACTGAACTCACCAAAAGCCTTGGGACACGAGACCTGTTGACGGCGCAGAAACGTGCGCTGGCCCTTGTTCAGGGGTATGCTCAAAGCCAGCAAGTTGATGGGGAGTGGCTGCGTCTTATGACGCGTCCGCGACACGTCAACGGGCATCCACAGGTCAGGGGGCTGAGTGTGGCTAAGGATGGCATTCCAACGGTTTCTGAGGTCGCTCAAGGGAAGACGCCTGAGCGTTATAAGGTCATCCGTCACCCAGATGGCACCGTAGAAATTGAAGCCAACGGTAAGGCAGACCATAGCTTTGCCATGGATGCGCTAGAGCGCATCGGTCCATTAGACCAGGAGCCCTACTATCAGGAACTCTTGCGCGCCGCTCAGGCCGCTGAGTCTCAGCGGGTTCTTCCAACCCCTGACCCTGCATCAAAGATTCCGGTTATTGCCATCGGCAAGGCTGTGACTCAGTGGCTGGCTGAGATTAAGTCCAGCACAAAGACCAAGACCTTCAAAATTAAAACAACAGCGGTTGAGGGGGTCGCCAAACACTACGGCGAAAAGAACTCACTCAAGAATGCGGGTCGCCTCGATGTAGGCAACTGGGTCATGGCACTTCGGGCCAGCAAGCTCGAAACCCCAACCATCGTCAACAAACTCAGCTATCTCAGGGGCTTCTTCGATTGGTCGAAGGCTCGTGGGTATTACCCAACATTTTCTTGCGATGAGAACCCAGCAGCAGGCCAGGTTGTTTACGGCCCCCGTGAGAAGCGCAAGCGTAGGGCGTTGGGTTTCAAGCCATTCACCACCGAACAGATCCAAGCGTTGTATGACGCTAAGACGATGGAGCAGGGTCTGAGTGAATCGGCCCGTTGGGGTGCTTGGATTGGACTCTATACGGGCGCCCGCGTGGCGGAAGTTGGACAACTGACGTTGGCTGACTTCGTGGAAGTCGAAGGCATCCCCTGTGTCCGCATCTGCGAAGAGTCTGAGGGGCAATCGGTCAAGTCGGACATCAGCATCCGAACGATTCCTATCCATCCAAAGCTCATCAAGCTTGGCCTTCTGAAACGCGTCGAGTCACTGCGTAAAGCAGGAGAAACACGTCTTTTTCCGAGCGTGAAGACCGATGGCGTCAACGGGATGGGAAATTGGCTATCGAAGGCTTTCAGTCGTCATGTTTTGGCGACAGTTGGAAAGCCGGAGAAAGGCAAGTTCGGTTTCCACAGTCTCAGAAAGTCTTTCATTCAGGGGCTACAGACTTTGGGCGTGCCTTCTGAGATTCGCGCTGCGTATGTGGGGCATGAGCTGGACGATGAACATCATTCTGCTTACAGCAGGGCTCCAACCATGAAGGAGTTGCTGGATGCGGTGAAGAAGTTGGATTGGGGACCCGTATGACTGGCAAGGAACACCCACTCTATCGCAATGCACTTAATGCGATTCAAGTCGGAGTTGAAGATTTTAAGGCTGATTCTCCAGCCCGTATCGCCTCCGCTGTTCGCAATTTGACTTCGGGAATCTTGCTTCTCTGCAAAGAAAAACTGCGTCGTCTATCTCCAGATGATGAGATTCTTATCTGGAAGAACATCAAGCCTGTTTTGAAGGCGGATGGCAGTGTTCATTTTGAAAAGGCTGGTCGAACGACGGTCGATGTTCGAGATATTTTGGAGCGCTTCAACAATTGTGGGGTGGAGTGCGATTCAAAACTTCTCCAGCGCGTAGCGGATGTTCGAAACGCTGTGGAGCACCACTATGTAGAAGACCAAGCTCAGATTCGTGGCGCCTTCGTAGATGGACTGCGTTTCCTTTCCCAGTTCATGCCAGAGCACTTGGGGATCAATCCGCGAGACGCGTTGGGGGCCGAAGTCTGGGAGACTCTTGTTGGTCTGAAGGAAATCGAGGACGCATTGCGGGCTGAGTGTCGTCTCACCTATCAAGACATGGATTGGCCACCTTTGTTAAAAGAGGCCATCGAAAACGTAGGTTGCCCTGAGTGCCGTTCGCCCCTTGTTAGGCAGGTAGAGACTGAAAACACGGACGCTTTTATGGCGACATGGGAGTGTGCTGCCTGTGGTCATCAAGAGGATGCGCAGGATTGGGTGGGAAAGGTCATTCCGGAGCACTATGCGGCTGAAAGCTTCATTGCAGCCAAGGATGGTGATGGGCAACCCATAGATGCTTGTCCAGAGTGTGGTGAGGATGCCTTCGTTCATGAAATATCCCAGTGCCTGGCGTGTGGATTTGAGTTCGAGGGTGCTGGGGAATGCGCCATTTGTGGGGAGCCTCTTGGTCTAGAGGACTACGAAGAGACGCTCTGTTCCTATCATCGATATGTGGTGGAAAAGGAGCGCGACCGATAGAGCGGTGATTGGTTTCACCGGGGGATGTTTTTCGCTGTTCTTGCTCGAGGACTTCTGGAAGATGAGTAGCACCTGGGATGAAGTCACCGCTATATGTACGGGCGTGGCAGCAATTGCTACCGCCGTGATGGCTGGTTTCACTTGGAAAGCCATTAAGGATAGTCAAAAACAACACTTTGACTTGCACCAGCAAGGTACCGATGCTCAAGTACTAAGCGAGAAGCATCATCAGAATTCGTTCCGGCCCATAGTGGTCGTCTCTCCATATGATGGAGTAGATCCGGTGGACCGTTCTGGCATTCTAAATTTCGATGGCACAGCTCGAACCGGAAACACCCGTCTGATCTTCATCTACGGACTCCTAAAGAATGTTGGCGTGGGTCCGGCACTAGTTGTTCGCCTTCACCTTCGGGCAATGGAAACCAAGGACTACGGGAGTACCCACGAACTATCGCCTCTTCAACTTGGAGAGGCGAGGGGTGGCGTTGATGCACCTCTCAAGCTAGTTCTACAGGTCAATGACGCGTTCAATGAAACCGACTTTGCACTTGCAAGCGGAACACTTTGGGAGCTTGTCATTGAGTATGAGGATGTGTTCGGAAATAGGTTTAGAACGACTCACGCTAAGAACTCTCAACGTCCGTGGACTTTGGTTGAAAAGGTGTAAGGGCTTGCAAGGATGAGGCATGGAAAAGTGCTACATGTGCGACAGGGAGGCCACCTCAAGAGAGCATGTGCCGCCCAAATGTTTGTTCCCTGAGGGCAAGGACATGGATGGAGAGAATCATCGAAGTAACCTGATTACGGTTCCTTCATGCGACCTCCACAATACAGCGAAGTCCAGGGATGATGAATTTTTGATGGTAAGCCTTGCTGGAATTATCGGTAACAACTCCATCGGCTACCGTCATAAGTTTGGAAAGGTCAATAAAGCAATCAGGCGCAGTGCAAACAAGCTTCTTTTAGCAACGTTCAAAGGCAAGCAGCGCTTCTATGTAGTCGAAGTTGGTCCGAACAAGTTCGTAGATGTCATCTGGGGAACGCCTGATTCGGAACGATTGAAAGTCTGCTTCGAGCATATCGTTCACGGCCTTCATTTCCACCACTTTGGCCACACGTTCAGAGGTCGCATCAAGCTGCATTTTGCGTATCTTTGGAGTGATAACAAGAACGCGACAAGCTTCCGCGATCTTATAAAAGCAAAGTTGGACGTTGAGCTTGCCGGGAGAGATAAATTTGGTGAGAACCAAGGTGTCTTCTACTACCAAATCACAGACAGAGACCAGTTTGACCTCTACATGTTCAGACTATGCTTCTACGGTGGAATTAACGTGCATGCCGCCATGATTCCGGAGCATGCTGACGTGCAAAAGGACCTGGCTTGGATGCTGGTTGAAGGTGGCATCAAGACCATCTTTAACGTCGGCGATAAGAAATTTGAGTTCAACTGATTTTCGTATACGGACAGGGGTGGCTAGATGAGTGATGAAGGGAAGTTGACGGTTGAGATTGAGCGCCTACGTTTCAGTGGCGAAGTGATGGCGGACCACCCCGTAACCATCCTTCCTGCGAATATGAATGCGTTGCCTCCCGAGTACGAGTACAGCTCGACATCGATGTCCTTCTATAAGTATGCAAGAGGGCACCTTGCGCTTGACTACCTCACGAAGCCGGAAAGGTTGTACACACAGCAGTCAGTCGATGTGTTTCTACCAGCCTTCCTGTTTGGTGTTGGTCAGGTTGTCGAGAATCCAGACTTGGTGAAGATGCTCTTAGAAGTCATCGTCAACTTTGCCAAGGAGACCTTCGTTGGTGACAAGGCGCCGATAGTCAAGGCGACTTTCTTATCAAGGAAAACCGAGGAGGAGAAGTACGTTAGTGTGACCTATGAGGGTCCCTTGGAAGGTCTTGCGAGTGTCGCTCCTGCTTTCCTTAAGGCCATCAAGCATGAGGACTGACTGGTTTGGTGAGGATGTGTGTTCTTCGCAAGACATCATTGATAGCTACAACAGCTTCATAGATTCGGCAAATTCACTGAACCTTCTTGTTCGCTCGTCTCGTTTGCAGCAGGAGAAGGTTCTAGAAATTGACGAGTACATCGGCTACATCAAAGGTTTTAAACATCAAGTTGCTTCGCGCGGTGATGAGCGCTTTGCGAATCTTCTCTTCCACTTCCAGTGCATGCTTCGATGTGTGCAGTCTTCTATCAGGATGTGGATGCATCTTAAAGAAGATAACCATCAGAAAGCTTGGTGCTGCCTAGTTGATGCCCAAGAATACAAAGATGTTGCGTTGAAGATTGAGGATCACGTTGGGGTTCGGCGAATTGAGGCTTTCTTAGGGAAGGTGCGAGATGCCATTTTTCCGCCATGGACTCACTACAACAGTGCTGCGTTTAGCACCACAATTGGCCAATGCTCGATCTGTGGCGAGCCGTTTGGTGATTGTGACCACGTCGAGGGCAAGGTGTACAAAGGGAGGCTCTGCCGAAGGGTCGGCATAAAGTTTCTTAGCGCGTATCACAGTGCCATCGTCAGCAATCCTCAAGACAGGAGATGCATTATCACGGAAGTGTCTAGAGATGATGGAAGCATGATGGACCTGTTCACTCTGGAAGACACGGGTGATGTCCATGAGAAAGAGGATGGGGTCTTGGGGCATATGAAGGGAATTCTTTTAACTACTACTAATCTGGACTTCGATTGACAGTGGTATCAATGCTGTCTTCACGATTAGATGAAGGTGGTTTGGGTTTGGGTCTTAAGCCAAGGAGTCGGGGCAATGAGTGATAATGTAATTTACTATCTAATACACGCTCTATTTTTTGCGGCGACTCTCGGAATGTTGGGGCGCGCGGCCTATGTTTTAGCAAAAAAGAGGAGTGATATATCGGTTTTTTCCTGAGGCATGATGCTCGTCGCTGTTGGCTTGTTGGCAACGCTTTTGAATGGCGTTAAGTCCTCTGGTATTCCAGTTGATTTAACGGATATGGCGAAGAACTATTTTCTTGTCATCTGTAGCATTGGTGGAAATTTAGTCGCCGCAAGCGCATTGTTGGCATTGCCTCAGCACAGTTGCCAGTGCTGCTCTTGCGGTGATGATGGCGGGCGGTCTAGAAACGTTCCCGAGCACCCGACCAAGCCATAACCTGGAAAGGCAGGGTAATTCATTATCCGCGCGATTGAGAGTTAGCTTGTCTCTTATGCGCTACTTTTGAGATAATTTGATCAATAACGATTGTTGCCAAGATACCTAGTGTTGTTCCAAGTGCGATGGCAAGAATGTCGCAAGATGTTAGAGGCGGGTAGTTCACGTTCGTATCCTAGTAGTTCTGGCGTCCTGGTTGTAACCGAGCATTAGCTTCAGTCAATATCGAGAGCGCGTCTATGTGTTGTTCCAACACGCCGCTCAATGCCAAGTCAAAACCCAGAGCTTTCTAAGCCAACCCTTTCCAAGGTTGGCTTTTTTATTGCCTTTCCCGCTCTTGACAGGTCTCGATAATCTGATTGGATGTATTGCGGGTCACGGATTGACCCGATTAAAAACACTAAGACGCTGTCACGGAGGACATCTATGGATATTCACGCCCACGCTCGCCCCCATCTCGAAGTTCACTCACGCTCGAAAGGTCACTCTGCTGTAGCCGGTGCGGCTTACCGGCTTGGTCTTCGTCTGTACGATGAAAGGCAGAAGTGTTGGCACAACTTCGAGAAGTGTGCCTTGGGCGAAGAAATTGTTCGCGCACTGACCGTTGCCCCGACAGGTTCACCTTCGTGGTGTATGGACCCCCAGGAGCTATGGAACAGGGTTGAGCGGGCTGAACGACGTTGTGATTCTCAAGTCGCCAGGGATTACAGAATCCCCGTCCCGCTGGGGCTATCAGACCAGGATGCAGGGGATCTAGCTGAGGAAATGGCCCGCTTCATCTGTGAGGAACTGCATGTTCCGGTTTCCCTTGGTTTACACAGAGATGCTGACCGGGATGCCCTGGGTAACCTAAAGTCCATCGAGCGGCAGGGATTTCACGCACATCTTTATTTTCCAACGCGTCCTCTATTGGATGTTGCAGATGGAGATGATGGAAAGGGTGCGGCAAGTATGGGTTTCGGTCCTAAGCTTCATGAGTTTTCAAAACAGAACTTGGGGTCAGCCTTCATCGAACTGCTCAACTGCAAGTGGAGTGAACTTGCCAATGACTATGCAAGGAAGGTTGGTTCAAGTAGCAAGTACGAGTACAAGAGCTACAAGCGCCTTGGGGTCACCATCACCCCACAGCCGACGTTAGGAAGGTCGGCTACAGCGATGGAACGGAGGGGTATCTATACCAACAAAGGTGATTCCCTGCGCGAAGCTATGGTCATGGCTCAGGTCTACGAGAAGGCACATGCGGGAGCTTTGAAGGTCCAACATGCTCAAGCCCTTCAAGACGTAAGGCGTGACCATGGGAGCAATCCACACCGCCATTTTGGGCTGTTAGCAACGTCCACTTCCATTCGTTTCCAAGGTTCAAAGAGACCTGCTTCTGCTCCGCCTCTGATAACGCCCCGAGGTTCCTTGGCCTACCGGCTTCGTACATCCGCACCGGCTCCTACCACGAAAGAAGAGGTCGAAGAGTTAGAGCGGTCACTGGTTCTCATCGAAGCACTCGACAAAGCCTTCGCGGTTTACCATCAGCTCCAGAATGAAATGGATGAGCTGTTCAAGATCATCGAGGCGAGTCGAGCCGCCAAGCTAGATGTGGAGTTCCAGGCTGATAGAAGTCGGGAGAAGCGAACAGTTGCTCAGGTCAGACTAAGACGCTGGGAAGATGAGAACAGGTGGAGAATTAAATTCTTGGCGTCCGTTGGGGGTGTGCCGATGGCCACCCATGAGAAGCTCCGACAGAACGTTCAACTGCACGATGGTCACGTGCAAGCCTTGAAGGCGACCATGGTCACCCACGCTATCGATGTGGGTGAGATGGAACAGCAGGTCGAAGGATTGAGGTCGAAGGTCGTCGAGGTGTTATCGACCATCCGGGACATCATGGTGAAGTTGCACGACATGGCGTCAATGCTTCTTCCAGAACTCTTCAGGGCGTTGCCCGAATCCGACAGGACGCTTTTAAAAGAACAGTTGCCGACGTTGATGGATGTCGAAAATCCTAACGAGGATGAAGGTCCATCAAGCAAGCCTGCACCTGAGAAAAGGCTCGCTCTCCCGAAGAATGCGATAAGCTTTTAACCCTCAACATGTCCTTGCTTCGAGGGTAAAATGGCCCGATTGGTAGTCAAGTCCGAGAACCTAGGCAAGGCCATACGGAACCCGGAACAGGTCTATTGCCTTCGCATCGAGCTGGATGGAACCACCCCGTTGGTCTGGCGCCGCATCGAGGTCTTGGCTTCGTCCACGTTCTGGGATTTGCATGTGGCCGTCCAGGACGCCTTCGGCTGGTTGGACTGTCACTTGCATGAGTTCGACATCGGGCCGCTCACCATTGGGGTACCCGACGAATTTGCTGAGAAAGATATTATTCCGGGCTGGACCGTGCCTTTGTCCAGGCACATGGGCGACGTTCGAACCTTTGCTTACCTCTACGATTTTGGTGATGACTGGCGTCACACCATCCATCTGGAAGATGTTGTCGATGCGGATGGGGAATCCTATCCACGTTGCTTGGCTGGGGAAAATGCGACGCCTCCCGAGGACTGCGGAGGCGTCTATGGCTTTGGGGATCTGAAAGAGGTTCTCACCAAGCCGAAAACTGCCAAGTATCGGGAGATGCGGGATTGGCTTAAGAACCGGCACGCGAAGATCTATTGGCCGTTTGATCCCCTGGCATTCGACCAGGCCAAGGTCGTGTTCCGAGACCCAAACGAAGCGCTTCAGATGTTGCGATAGGCGTAGACAGGGCGCTTGAAACGATGGACTTCACCTTCGCTCACACTTTCTGGCAAAGACTACTTTCCCCATCCTGCCCACGCCTGGGCAACGAAGTCGATGATGGGTGGCAAGACAAACGGAGGCGTTGTCCACCATCCGAAACAAGGTATTAGGGCTGGATGATGCGAATTCGCTGTTGATGCCCGAACTGTTGAAGGCTTTGTCACCTTCTGACCGGTAAATACTTGAAGTGCAATTGCCAACCCTTTCTTCAGAGGTGGCGGAGGGTGTGGATAGGGATTGCAGGAGTCGGAACGCAACGACTGCGATGATGGTGGGCCAGCCAAGGCGCGGTTAAAAAAAGAAAGCACCCCAGCAGACTTGCATGAGGTGCTTGAAGGTCCTGCAAGAGGCCATTCTAAGCCTTCGTTTTAGTTGGCGCCCAGGGGCTAGATTTCTTCCAGGCCACGCTTTGCAATTTCGCCCTGAGTTGAGATGACGCTTGGATTTCGCTTGACGTTATGAGCGATGTCGTATGCCTTGTCTACGACCTGTTGATTGGTTTCTACATCGGAGAAGTACCGATACTCAGCGGTTGGAAGCGCGAAATCTTTGTTTGAATCTGAGTAATGTAGGTACTTCTTGAATCCCGCAGCACCCATTTTTTTGTGCAGCGATTCGTAGTCGTCTTCATCTGCGTTATGAAGTTCCACGCGGACGGTAAACTTTTTACTCATCTGGACTCCCCATGCTCGCCACCATGGCGAGGGTCTGTAGGTTCATGGGGAGGCCTGACGGGCTTTCAATAGGACCTAGCCGAATGGCCTACTGACCACCCCACCATTTCATGTATTTTCCACGTGCATCGAACTGCACGAACGTCATGCTTGATTCGTGCGTACTCTTGCCCAGGACATTGCCAGCAAATGGGATATAGGACTTCGCATCCTGCCCGGTCTTGCTATAGAAATAGGTGAGGGTGGTTGTCCCATCTGGGTTCTTGGCGATGCCAGTGGGTTGGCCAAGCAACGCCTCAGTCTAATGAATATATAAAGGCATTTTATATAAGCTTTTGATTTTGACAATAAGATTAAGTCGAGACGCTAAGACGGTACTAATCAGATATTTGAGTTTTATCGGCCATGGATGGCCACCAAAACATACTGAGGAAGAAGGAGATCTCGATGAGGATGCAAGACTACTTTCGCTCCCTCAATGACGAATGTGCGGCTCTAAGGGATCGAATCAGACATTTCATCGAGGATAGGCACTGGTTGACTGATGGAGAGGGGAAGGAATCCATCCTTCGCACCATGATTGGGCGCAGCGCTCCGGACTCGGTCAAAGTTGGTCGGGGGTTTGTAGTCAGCCATGAAAATGTGAGCACGCAAGTTGATGTGCTTCTCTACGATGCTTCACATCCGGTCCTCTATCGCGACGGTGACTTGGTCTTCATCCCACCTGCGTCTTGTCGCGGCATCATTGAGGTCAAGACTTCGCTTACGCCACGAGACTTGGAAAAAGCCTGCAAAAAGCTTGCTGATGTGGCGGAGGATATTCGGCCATGGAAGAACGAGGACATCTTCGTGGGTGTCTTTTCTTATGAAAATATGATTCGTGGAGGTCAGGCCCAGAGACAGGTGCTCGACCTCGTGAAGGGTGCGAGTAACGGTGAGCGAAATCGCATCATCAATCATGTGGCCCTTGGTGACTCCACACTTGTGAGGTACTGGAAGTTTGACCCGGATGCAGAACGTCGTCCCTGTCCAAGACCTGTTCTTCGGCCACCACCGAATTATGCAGGCGACTACCGTCATTGGCATCTCTATCGGATGGAGCAGATGGCTTTTGGCTACTTCATCCACAACGCACTTATGAGCATGGCTTCCAACCTGTCAGCAGAGGAACAGCATGTTTATTTCCCAGACGAAGGGAAGGAGATGACACGGATTCGAGCGCTTGCGTTTGACTAACTGGCCATAGAGGGCATTGAAGTCATCTGAAAAAAAAGCCCCAGGATCTTCTGGGGCTTTTTTGTGGCTCAGTGTGGAAGGTCAGCTTTTGACTTTTCTGCGAACCGTCTTCTTCGCGGCTTTCTTAGCTACATTCTTTGCGACCTTCCTAGATGACTTCTTGGCAGTGGTCTTGCCGCCCACAATCAGAAGAGAGTCAATCGTTACACCACGTTTCCTCAGGGCTTCGGCGACCCAACTTGGCTTACGTCCACGACCTGTCCAAGTCTGACTGGCATCCTCAGGGTTGCGGTACTTCGGGGCGACGGTCTTACCTTTAAGCGCATTGCTTGCCTTGCCAGCCTTGGCCTGCTTGGTGGCACGACGATGATAGACGTCATCAAGGGTCAGTCCCGAATCCTTTAGTAAGGCGTCAATCTTGGCTCTGACATCTTTTACGAGGTTCTTTCGGGCACCTTGAAGATGTGCGCTAGCGTCCTGGATGAGGGCTTCTAGCTCGTTCGCAGATAGGGTTTTCAGATTGACGGCCATAAATGGTCCTCTCTTATGAGATGATGTTTTGGAGAAGGTCGGGGCCTAGATTGGCCGAAGATGAAGAGAATTTTGGGGCAGCCACGGCGTATGGAAGATTACATCTACCGGTTTAGATCAGCCAGGTCGTTGCTCGAAAACTACCAAGAGCTCCAGAAGCAAAGCATCTACTTCGCGAAGCTCGAAGAGTTGAACGACCCGATGGAGGGGTTCAAAGATATCTTCTGGAGTGGCGATGACATTGTTTGGAGCAATCTTTTCCGGCACTACATCCAATGCATGGCCCACGCATTTTTCTTTCTTTGTATAGCTCAAGAAGAACATGCTTTAACGTGGGACATGATTCCTGTCCTCGATGCGCGTCCCGAGCGTCTTACGGATGAGCTTAGAGTCCTCTACGATGAGGCGCTGAGCGAAGTTCTATCACAATCAGAGCTGAGTGAGTGCGTTCAGCGAATTGCTGCCAGAGTTCAGCCTGTTCGACGTAATGAGCTAGAATTTTATCTGCGCAATGTACATGAGCTTGCCGTTCCATGTGTTGCAAGAGTGTTTGCTCGTCGCAAGGTCCATCCGCCTTTTTTAGGCGTCGATGAGTCTATCGAAAATGCCAAGAGCAAGCTCGCCAAAGTGGCCGATTCGGTGCACATGGTCAACCTCATTGAGGAAGGTAGTTCAAGTGGCGAGCATGCATCGGAGCGGATGTTTGCCTCCTTGAATGAGGCTATGAAACAGGTCGCTTTGATAGATAAATACAACGGTATTTTTGATGCTTCTAAGAGGAACTCTGGCTTTGTGTTCCTAAGCTTTCCTGAGCAGTACGTCCGAAACATTGAACGGCTCGTCTACCCGGAATGGTATACCGCGTGTTTCAGCAAGGACTTTCATAACTCGGCAGTTTGGGGCACGTATGGTGACCGCCATCAGGGCGTTTGCCTCAAGTTTAGGGTTAAGAAAGAAGGCGAGTGGTCAGGACTGACATTGAACCGTGTGTGTGGCTGGAGCAGTGTTACTGGGGCTACCAAGGGGGATGTTCCGCATCCGCTTTTGCCGGTTACGTATCAATCTAAGTTCGTCGCCATCGACTTCTTTAGGTCGCTTGGGGGTGTCAGTGCACCGGTGCTCAATCGAGATTGGCATCGATCTCAAGACGGTCGCGTGAGCATTTGTGACTTTGGAGGGGATTTCTCCGAAGAGGAGCGCGATGACTTTTGGAAGGCTTTCATGGTCAGCGCAACGACCAAGCTGAAGGATTGGGAGTATGAGCAGGAGTACAGGCTTGTACTGTATGGCAATGTTTTAGATTTTTCGGACAAAGCAGACCGCGTTGCCAACTATGACTTCGCAGACCTGGAAGGAATTATTTTCGGACTAAACACCACGGATGCGGATAAGTTGGCCATCATGAAGATCATTGACGAGAAATGCCAACAGCATCAACGTGAAGATTTCAAGTTCTACCAGGCCTATTACGAGCATGCTACCGGGCGAATAGAGGCTACCGAATTGGGTCACCTTAAAGTGATTCTCAGTAAGGTTGCTTCAGGGGCTGTTTCTGCTTGAAGGTCCTCCCGAGCTCAGGCAGGATCACTCCACAACCCAAACCACCGGTATGTGGCTGGCAGGCCTTGGGGGAGAAAGAGGGGATCCCACACCACTCTCTCCGCCAGAAACGCAAAGCGCCCCGAAAGGGGCGCTTTGCGTTTCTGACTGAGCGACTGGGTGAGAACCCACCCGGGTTCGACAAATTTGCAGGAGCAAATTTGGACAGCCGAAGGCTGGCCCTGGAGCGCGCAGCGCGGAAGGGTTGGGTGCATGGATGCACCCAACAATCCCACGGTCATCGCATGCGTAGTCCCTAAACTAGCCAGCTCTAGTCACTGGCACTTTTCCGTTAAGACTCTGGCCTCTCTCTCAAGCCTTGACTCGAATCCCGTGCCACCTTCCGGCCTTAAGGCGTCGCTGCACAAATTCTCGGAAGGCTTCAAACGGGCGCGGCTTCCCGGCACGATGTCGATGGCTGTTGCAGTACCAGCATGCGGCGGCAATGTTCGAACTGGAATTGCTGCCGCCATCGCAACGAGCATGCTTGTGTTCAGCGGTGGCTTGCAGCAAACAGGCGCGCCGAGCGCTGATGCCTGGAAGCTCCGAAGGGCTGTGCAACCAAATGGCCACGTCGCAATAAATGCACCGGCCGTGCTGCTGCAGAAACGCGAGATAACGCTGGCGAGCGAGAGTTGCCATAAGGCCTCCACTAAGGGTCAGGGTGTTCCCGCGCTCCCAATGAGGGAAGCAATTCGGGTACCTGGCCCCTAGTCGGGCTATCAGGCCAATCGGGTGTAAGCGCAAGTCGGCCACGTCACCCGGCCGGCAATTGAGTCGCCGGCCGGAGATCTTTATAGCGGACATCTCCCGCAAACCACAACTCGTCGGTTACGGCTATTGCTCTTCGCGGCGAAGCACGTAGGGAGGGGCGTGCATGGAGGGGAGCTCACAATCTCACCCCGGGAGAAAAGGAGACGCTCCCTTGAGGAAGTCAGTTGGGTCAGCCATTTGGCTTACTTGTGGCTTACGAGACTAATGCCGATCATGGAGCTAGCGTCAGATGGGGCGCAAAGCTAGGCGGCATTCCGCAAGATCCAAGAGGCAGTCGATCTTCGCCAAGCCTGCATGATGATTTCAATCGTGCGAGAAGGTCATCGGGCGACATCACTGCATTGAACGATTGTGCTTTTAAAAAAACGGATAGTCGCGGTGGCGCTTTAACTAAGCGAGTTGCCCATCAACTTATAAAGCTAGAGACAGGGGGTCTCATGAAGCGTTTGTTCCTGGTCGCGGCTGCGGCCATGTTGTTTGCTGGTTGTTCGGTGCCGCGCCAAGTGAAAGAAGGTGGTGCGATGTCGGGCCAGCAAGTGTCCTCGCAGAGCAAAGTGCTTCTGTTGAACGTCAGGGATGGTCAGGAGAAGGGACAGGATCCGGCGACCGGTAGTGGACAGGGCATGGTCGCCGCATTGCGCAAGACCCTCTCCGCCCATGGAGTGCCATTGAGTACCAGTCAATCCATGGATCTCTCCAAAGGGTTCGATGAAGCACAGCGCAAAGGCTATGCCTACGTGATGAAGAGCACCATCACCCTCTGGGAAGACAACGCCACCGCATGGTCTGGCAACGGCGACAAGCTAAATATTTCGGTAGAGCTCTACGACGTGGGTACGCATGAGCTGGTCGCCGCGGCGACGGACAAGCGCACGGCCACAGGTTTCACATTCGTGTCCGGAACACCCGACCGCTTTATGGACGAAGTGGCCGCGGGTGCCTTGAGCCAGATCTACGGCTGGCCTGTAAAGAACTGATCAAGGGCGCATACGCGGCAATTGAGGTCAGGGTCAGGTCGAGGCCAAAGCCGGACCATCTCAAACTTCGTTGTAGTCACACCGCCAAGCGACAACCTCAGTCGAATGCCCCAAGGATCATGAGCACGGACGGTATGACGCAGACCGCAGTCAACCCAATTTTTGCCCATGTTGCTCGAACGCAGAGTGATGCGGCGGTGAGTAGGGCAGGTATTAGCGGTGCAAAATTTGTCATCACAATGTGTCTGGATTCATCCGGCGAGAAGCTGCGACAGGAACAATCGACGCGAAGTCTTGTTGGCTAGAGGAAGAGCGACGTCAATTTAACGTCCTGACCGCAGGCTAAGTCGGTAGTCTGCTGGGTATTTTGGAGCCGACATTGACTAATCCGAGCGTTAGACCAAGGACCAACCCAATAACATGAACAAAATTGTTTGACTGGGGATTTGCGAGCCAAGACAGTATGGTTAGGATTGTCGTAAAAACGATCACAATCCACCCGAAGTGCGGAGGGGCCCATCGCCAATTGCGCAATGCAATTCCACCCGCAAAGCCAAATACCGCGAAGACACCCCCAGAGACACCTCCCATGGCTTCCGAATGGAGCGTGGCGGGAAGAAGGCCATACAGGTAAGACGGGAGTATTGCTCCCAAAAGAAAGATAAGTGCGATAGAGCTTCTCTTTGCAAGGGCTGCAGAAAGGCCGGCTGCCATAATTAGAAGAGCGGTATTTCCCGCCCAGTGGGGCAGCCCTGAATGAAAAAGCGGGCCTATGACATATCTCCACGGCTCGCGTTCCGCGATATCATATACAAGGCCATATTTGATAATCATAAGCTCAAAGCCGCCCGAGCGATTTTCAATGAGGTATTGCCCAAGGCCAATGAGAAGCATGAATCCAGCCGCCACTGGAACGGCATGTGTTCTTTGCATATATATCCAAGAAACAAATCTTGCTGTTTCACGCAAGTTGTCTATGTTGGATACAACCAATCTTTCCTGCATTCCAAAAAAGACAGCAAAAAGCGTGGAAAAAATCGTGAGTTTTAGTATGTTTGTAGCAGTCCCATCGCTGCACGCGAAGAAAACCGCCGAGGCAACAGCAACGGACAGCGAAAAATAGAAGATGCTTTGATACTGTAAAGCCATCCTTTTCTGAAGTGCGTGCGTCATCTCTGGCACGCAAACGGCCGGCATGAGGCGCGCTGATGCTGGTGACGCCACCAATATTGGGTCCCATAGGTGCAGCTGTCGTAATGCCCGCTTGACTCGAAGCTCGCCGTTACCTTTCCTGCCAAATGGAGGGCGCCAAAATTGCCATGTGCCATTAGCCTTTGGCAGAAATTCCTCGCTACGCCAATCCATATGTCGCTCCGGATACGATAAAGGAAAGGTGCCTAACGAGGGAAAGGCACCTTTCGCGAGACGTGCTTTTAGTTGGCGTAATAACCAACAATCAAGCAGGCGCCGCCAACTAGCAGGCCGAAAGCGCCAGTTGCCGGGCCACCGGCAAATCCCAGACTGATGATGGCTACGCCGCCATCGCTCCAGCCGAGGCCGCCTGAGACTTCATTGATTTCTTCCAAATTGAGCTCTTTCATGAGCAGTGCTCCATGGTTAATGACGGAAACCCTCCGTCAGAGTACGACGGACTTCTTGCGAAACCCGCTGCGTCAATCTGTGCAAGGTGAAGTGCCACGCTAGCTGAGCGGCGCACTCTTGGTGATTAAAAAAACAAGCGCCAAGCCAATGTGACTGCCATCAGTGCGATGGCGATGTATCGGACCTTGTTGTGCTTACTCATTCCGCCAACAATGCCAAAAATCGTAAGAAGCAAAAGCCACAAAGGGACGCACGCGCCAGGATTGGTTAGCAAAGAACCTCCCGCAATGCATCGTGTCGACCAGGCAACCAAGGGTGATCTCGCAGCTAGCACCGGCACTGGCGCCACCATGAAAGCCAGACAACCGTCCGCTGGATGGTGTGGACCCAGGGCACCAACAAGAACTAAGGGGGTGAAGGTAATTAAGTTCCCCTAACTACCTTCGTCCATATTCATTCGCAATGCCACGATCGTTACCGAAATCCATAATATTCACCATGGAAAATGGCGTTTCCTGGGGTGTGGCGTAGTATTCGGTGAAGAATAATAAGATCTCCGGCTGAGCCCATGCCGTTGAGTATGGAAAGTCCCGCAAGATACGGTGCTGTCTCACGCGAAAAAAGCGAGGACAATAAGAAGGGAATAATGGTCAACGCTACAAAGGGGGCCAGTGCGCTGACAATGATACGGTTCCGACTTTGTTCGCCCAAATAGGCCGAATAGGCCATGAAGCTTTTGGGAAGTATGCCGATAATGGATTGGCTCGATAAGCCGAACTTCGGGTGTGTCATGACGTGCACGATTTCGTGCAGAAATATGATCGAGATCAACAGCGGAATGAATATCTCTGGGGGTTGGTCGAATGTGCCAAAGATGACACTGTTGTCCCATAGTGTTCGCCAGCCAGCAAATAATGCCAGACTCAAAATGAGCCCCCATAGGAGGCCAATTACGTGTAATTTTTGGTAATTTCTTACAAGAATATTTTTTTCTTTAAATGTGCAGTTGACGGCTGGCGGCATTCCATATTTGAAACGCATTTGTATATCCTCTTCCTCTGTACGCGGCGGTCGGAAAGGTTCCGGACCCTTTCCGACCGGATTAACTGCACTCTGCCTGCAAGGCCAAGCGCTGCGTTTCCAGTTGGTGGCCGACCAGTTCATGGGTATCCCTCAGCTGGAGCGGCGGCGAAATTTGCCGACATCGGTGTTCGATCAGATGCGTGCGCCGCTATGAATTCGCGGAGAACCTCAGACTCTGATCCCCGTTTTTGCTATGGCACGTTGGCTTTCGCCTCATTTTCTGGTGCCTGCGCCGGCGATTCTTCTTCGCCCTGTGCTATCAGCCACCCCTCCATCACCTTTCGCACGATTGGGCCCGCGTCCTGTGCCCCCCAAGCACCTGCTTCCAACATAGCTACTACCGCAATGCGTGGTGCATCGGAGGGCGTAAAGGCGATGAACCAAGCTCGATGGCGCGCAGCCAGATAGTCAGCGTCCTTGTTAGTGTCGTAATCATTGGTCCGGCGAGAGAAGCGCTCGGCGGTGCCACTCTTTCCTGCTACCACATAAGGAAAGCCGGTGAACACGCCCTTGGCAGTGCCTCCGGCCACCACCGCCTGCATTCCTTGGTTTACTGTATTCCAGTTGGAAGACTTGCTTATAAGTGAAGGGCCTGTGGGTGGATTATTTAGGGGAAGAGGCGCCTCCTTCATTGCGGCAGTGGCCATTACTAACCGTGGAGCGTGAGGCGTACCACGGTTGGCGAGAGTCGCCGTAGCGTGCGCTAGTTGCAAAGTAGTAACGTTCCAATAGCCCTGCCCGATGCCTGTCATGACGGTCTCGCCGGTGAACCAGCCATTCTTACTGCGTGCGGCCTTCCATTCGCGCGAAGGCAAGATGCCTGTAGCCTCGCCCAGCAGGTCAATGCCGGTTGCATTGCCAAAGCCAAGACGGCCCATCCAACTTGCTATGCGATCAATATTCATGTCCAGTGCGAGGCTATAAAAATAGGTATTGGTAGACAGCTGGATGGCTCGAACCATGTTCACGGTACCGTCGCCTCCACGCTTGTCGTCGCGATAACAGCGTATCTGTCCGGAAATGCAAAACTCTCCAGTAGACTGTACGGTGTCCTCTGGCCGGCGGATGCCCATCTCCAAGCCGCCCAGTGCAAGGAACGGCTTCACCGTTGAACCCGGCTGATAGGCGCTCCTTAAGGCCCGGTTGAGTAACGGCCTGCTTTCATCCTGCGTGTAAAGTGCGTATTCGGCACGGCTAATGCCGTTGACAAACATGTTGGGATCAAAGCTCGGCACGCTAACCAAGGCCAATACCTGACCGTTGCGCGGGTCTATCGCCACGGCCGAGCCTGGACGCCCATTGAAGGCTTCCGTAGCGGCCTGCTGCACGCGCGCGTCGATGCTCAGATATAGGTTCTCGCCGGATACCGGTGGATACGTTTCCAGCACGCGCTGCACGCGTCCGTCGGCATTTACCTCGACCAGCTCATAGCCCGGCTCGCCGTGCAGCACGTTCTCGTAGGAGCGCTCCAACCCGCTGCGGCCCACATGGCTGGTGCCCTTGTAGCGGTCGGCATCAAGCCGGTTCAGGTCGTCCGCATCGATGCGTCCGACATAGCCGACCACGTGTGCGAATAGCGGCCCGAACGGATAGCGGCGAGTCAGGTAAGGCACCACGTCCACGCCGGGGAAGCGCCAGCGGTTGATGGCGAATCGCGCGACCTCATCCTCGGTGAGGTGTAGTTTCAACGGGACACTGTCGAAGCGGCGGTTCTGTTCAAGGTGTTTCTTGAATGCGCCAATATCATCATCATCCAGCGCTATAACGTCAGGAATCTGCGATAACAGTGTCTCTATATTGGGCACTTGTTCGGGCACTATTTCGAGACGAAATGCCAGCGTGTTGTCGGCCAAAAGCACGCCGTTGCGGTCGTAGATCAGACCGCGTGCTGGCGGAATGGTGCGAGGCTTCACGCGATTGTTTTCCGAGCGCAACACAAACTCATCGCGACGTTGCACTTGCAGGTAGTAGTAGCGCCCTACAAGTACGCCAAGCCCCACTAGGATCATCGCAAAGCCGGTCATTGCGCGGGTGCGAAACAGATCCTTTGGGCTGCGAGCCATCTCGGTTGAAATTCGTTTCAATATCATCTGGCAACTAAAGGTAAACACCAGCCTGCTATGAAAGAATCGATATAGAGAGCCACCGAAGAACTTCGGCGGCTCCTATTTCGATAACGATCACGTATTGTTACGTGATCAATGCTGAGGCGCTGGCGTTACCAGAACTCAGCCCACCAACCATCGGCGTAAAATTGATCATCAAAGTACCAAAAACTTCCAAAATACTCTGCGCCACCTGAAATCATTTCGGTCTGTTCGGCGGTGAGTTCTTGCATGTCTCTCTCCATTCGTTATTTGCGTCCTAATTGAGTTGCATTGCCGACAGGACGCGTCACCGGCAAGTCCTTGGTTAAGGCGTCGCGTCTGTGATTGACTCTCTGGTTTCGGTTGTTTTGGTTTGACCGATTGCGATAACTCGCTCAGCGCTTGCGACGGTCTCCGGCCGATGAGCAATGACGATGCGTGTCATGCTCATATGGCTTATCGCGGTATTGATTTGCCGCTCGCGTTCCAGGTCTAAATGGCTCGTGGCTTCATCGAGCACCAGCGTCCTGGGTTGCTGGTACAAGGCGCGGGCCAATATCACGCGTTGTTTTTGTCCACCGGAAAGCGCCGAGCCCATGTCACCTACTTGGCTGAGGTAGCCCATGGGCATGGCGGCGATATCGGCATGGATGGCCGCCAGATGGGCGGCTTGCACCACGCGTTCCGGCCTGGCTTCGGTGTCGAAGAAGCTGATGTTTTCGGCGAGGGTGCCTGCGAAGAGCTGGTCGTCCTGCATGACGGCAGATACCAGGCGGCGGTAGTGCGACAACCCCAGGCGTTGGATATCGATGTCGCCGAAGCGGACTTCGCCGGCGGTTGGCTTGAGCAGGCCGAGCACCAGCTTGGCGAGCGTGGTTTTGCCACAGCCGCTGGGGCCGACGATGGCGACACTTTCGCCGGCCTCGATACGCAAATTGCAGTCTTTAAGAATCCACGGCTCATCCTCGGCGTAGCGGAAGCTCACATTGGAAAGTTCGATGCTGGCATCCGCCGGCTCGAAGGCCTGGGCTTCGCCGAATGATTCAGGAAGGGTCAGGGCGATGTCGGCAATGCGCTCGGCGTGAAGCCGGAGCATGCGGAAGTCCACCCACTTGTCGACCAGCCCGATGGCTCGACCCGTGAACTGGTCTGCGTAGGCGATAAAGGCGATCAACATGCCGGCGGAGAATTTGTTGTCTAGCGCCAGGGCAGCGCCGATCCAGACCAGGGCGATGCGGCCGAAGCCAAAGAGCAGTTGATTTGCCAACGTGAATGCGATGCTCAGACGCTGGATGCCGATATCGCGGTTGGCGGTGGCGACGGTGGCGTTGGCATAGCGAGCCTGTCGTTCGCTCTCCTTGTTTGCCAGCTTGAGGGACATGGCGCCGCGAATGGATTCCAACAGCTCCGTCTGCTGGCGAGCGGCATAGATGATTTGTTCCTCGCTGGTTCGCCGCAGTGGCTTGAAGAAAGCCCACCGAACAAGCCCATAAACCGCGAATAGCCCCGCCACCAGCAGGGCGAGCCACACGTTGTAGAAACCCATGACCACCAGCGTTACCAGCGACATGGCGCCATCGAGCAGGGAGCCGATAAATTGCGTGGTCAGCGTTTTCTGGATGCTCTGGATGGAGCCGAAGCGGGATACCACATCGCCCATGTGCCGCTTTTCGAACCACTCCAGCGGCAGGTGCATCAGGTGGCCGAACAGGTTGCTGGCCCACTGAACATTGATGTTCGTCCCCAGCCACATGACGACCCAGGACCGAGTCGCGCCGGCGATGGCCGAGAAGGCGGTGATGGCCAGGAACCCCAGGCCGAGCAGCGTGAGCAAATCCCTGTCGGCCGAGACGAGCACCTGGTCGATTACCCATTGCATGTAGAACGGGGTGGCCAAGGTGAACACTTCCAGTGCCACTGCGAGCAGCCCTATTTGGAACAGGGCAGGTACCAGGCCGCGCAGGCGTCCGGTCAGGGCTTGCAATGCCACCGGCTGCCGCTCCCTGGCGGGCGAGAAATCGGCCGAGGGTCTTAGCTCTAGGGCGATGCCCGTAAAGTGTCTGGATACCTCATCGAGCGGCAGTCGGCGGATGCCCTGTGCCGGGTCGTGGACGATGGCGACATCGCGCTTTAGGCGCTGGAGCACGACGAAATGGTTCAGGTCCCAGTGCAATACGCAGGGCGTCTGCAGCTGGCTCAGGTGATCCATGTCCAGGCGGAGGGGACGGCTAGCGAAACCCAGCTGGTTGGCCATAGCGCCCAGGCGCGTCAGCGTGATGCCCTTGAGCGACGAGGCGAATCGGCGGCGCAAACCAGCCAAGTCCACATCGTGGCCGTAGTAGCTGGCGATCATGGCCAGGCAGGCGAGGCCGCATTCGGTCGCCTCGGTCTGCAGCATCATGGGCAGGTGTCGCGACCAGCCGAATTGCAGGGCGGCCAGGAAACTTTTTCGAGGCGTCTGCGCCGCGTGGGTCGACCCGTCAGCCATGGGCGTTCCCCTCCAGCAGGCGATGACCGATGCCGTACAGGGGTTCGAACACCCACTCGATCAGGCGGCGCCGCTCCATAAGGATGTCTGCTTCCAGCACCATGCCGGGCTTGATCGGCTCAGGCTTGCCGTACGCCTGGACATGCTGCTGGTCCAGTAGGACCTGGATGCGGTACACCGGCTCGTTGACTTGCTGGCCAATCAGTCCGCCGGCTTCCGACGGAGATAGAGCGCTGCGGGAAACGTTGCCTACAGTGCCGTATTGCTGGCCGAACTTCTGGAATGGATAGGCTTGGTAGCGCAAGACCACCCGGTTGCCGGGTTCGATAAAGCCGATGGCCCTGCTCGGCACAAACAGTTGGGCCTGGAGTTTCGATCCGGAAGGAAGGATGGAGACCAGGGGCTGGCCGCTGGCCACCATCTGGCCTTCCTTGGGAAGCATTGTCGAGATCACGCCGTCTTGCGGTGCACGCAGCACCACCGCACGCTCTGCCTCGTTTTGCGCCATGGATTGGCCGACAGAGGCCAGTTGGCGTTCGGTGTCGTTGCGCTTGCTGGCGGCATCCAGGGGCAACTGCGCCCGCTGCTGCTGGGTTGCCGCGATTTGCTGGCGTGTGTCTAGCTTTTGGCGAACCAGGGCTTTGTACTGGGTCTGTGCATCCAGCACCGTGGTTTCCTGTTGCTGGATCTGCAGTGCCGAGACATAGCCTTTGCTGGCCAGGGGCCTGATGCGTTCCAGCAGCGCCTGATTGCTCATGACCTGGCGTTGCTGAATGGTCAATTGGTCGTCGATCTGCGCAAGCTGTGATTGGAGCAGGGTGAGCTTGGTTTGCAGCGCACCGTGTTGCTGCCTTGTCGTTGCTGCTTGCGTCGTTAGGTCGGCTTGCAGGGCCGCGCGCTGCGATTCCAGTTGATGGCCGACCAGTTCATGGGTATCCCCCAAGGCGGCGCTGTCCTGATGGCTTGCCACCTCCATCAGAACGTCGCCGGCCTTGACCGCCTGACCTTCGCTGACGGCGATACGGACGATAGTTCCGGCGCTGGTGGCTGTAAGCGTCAGCAGGCCGGCGCTGGGTACCAACTGGCCAGTGACTGATTCGCGGCGCGTGTATTGGCCGATAATGAGGAACAGCAGCAATGCTGCCGCCACCGTCGAGAAGAAGGCTATGGGGATCCACCGCGATGGTGGAGAGACGACGATGATTGAGCCAAGCCACTCATCGTGGCGCCCCTGCGCCACCTCCGGCCTGAACAATGGTCTTTCCGACACGCTACGACTCCCCTGTGTTTGGACGTCCATCTGCCGAAATTAGGCATGACATGGAGTCCGTACAAAAGGATGGAGTGGCGCTAGATCCGTAGGAATACCCTGAAAATCCGCTGGATAAACCTCAAGCACGACATAAGAGTGACGCGTGTCGCAATGAGCAGATTGGTAGATGCTCACTGACGAGTAATGGCCAGTTAGGCGAAACGTTGCCTGGCGGTATGAGCAAGAAGCGATCTGCCGATGGGAGGCAGACGACCAGAGTAGTCGCTCATGCAGCGGATGATCATTGCCATGGACATTGCGCATGGACACGTACGTTGCTGGCGTGTCTTAACTACCTCTCAGGCGACGTCGTTGAGCGATGACACATGGGCTGGTGCTCAGCGAGGTGCTTTGCGTGGTGATCGCTGACAGGTGAAGGAGTGCTATTTGCTGCTTCGGCAGGCCATTTTCGGTCTGGGTAAATGACTGAGTGCCAGTGGCCACGACACAACGTCTTGAAGCGCGGACCGCATGAGCGGCAACCCATGGAACCCGCTGACCGTCACAATCCAAAAGTGGGGCATCAACGGAAGCGAGGGGATGGGGGCGACTTCGCTTCGGCTGACCGCGCAGAGTGCCTCTTCATACCCCGCTCCGGCGGGGCGGCCCACAGCATGGGAGCCGCAGCGGGCTCTAGGTGACTATGGCGTAGCAATAGCGCCCATCCTCATCGCTCCCGGCCCGCCAGCAACGAAAGCGCCCTGCATGGGGGCGCAGGCAGTTCGCAGAGGCGATGCTAACGGTGCCTGCCGTGCGCCGGGCGGCTAAGCGGTGCGGTCGGTGTCCGTGAGGGCGAGCGGAAGTCCAAAAGCCTTGAACAGATCGGGGGCGGCGGGCTTCACGAATAAGGTGAGCGAGGAAATCGCATCCTGTTCAAGCGCAAGCAGATGGAGAGAGTGTGCATCCCACGCTGCATCGGCCGACCGGCGGGAGTAGAGCGCGAAGGCCGGCTGGCGATTCGCCGCCGTGGGAACAAGGCGAAAGTCGAGATAATTCTTCCATGCCCAGTCGAAGAACCGATGGATGTTGTCTCTTCCTGCATACCACTGGAGCAGCGGGGGCATGGTGTAGACCGCCTCTTCCTTGAGCAGGGCGACGAAGCCATCCAGGTCCCTTTCCTCCCAGGCGCGCACATAACGCGCGAGTAATGCGTGCTGCTCGGGGTTGGATGTCGCGGCCACAGGCGGGCGCCCATCGGGGTAGCGGCGCGAGAGCGTCTCGCGTGCCCTTTGCCTGGCGCTGTTGACCGACGCGGTGGTGCCGCCAAGCAGCGTGGCTGCTTCCAGCGTGGACCAGCCAAGTACGTCGCACAACAGCAGAGCGGCGCGCTGGCGTGGTGGCAGCTGCTGGATGACCGCGACAAAAGCCAGCTGCACCGCTTCGCGGGACGAGTAGCGCGCGTCGGGGCTGGGGGCATCATCGGCGATGCCCTCCAGGTAAGCGTCGGGGTAGGGTTCGATCCAGGACGCTTCGGCGGGAGGCTTGCCGTCGGGCATCTGGTCGGTGGCAGGCACCTGCTGGTCGGGCAGCAGGCGTGGTGCACGCTTGCGGCTGGCGATGGCGTCGAGGCAGGCGTGGGTGGCAATGCGGTAGAGCCATGCCCGCAGCGGTGCGCGCCCCTCGAAGCTGGCGAAGTTGCGCCAGGCGCGCAAATAAGTCTCCTGCACGAGGTCTTCCGCTTCGTGCAGGGAGCCGAGCATGCGATAGCAATGCAGCCGCAGTTCACGCCGGAAAGGCTCGGCAAGTCGCTCGAAGGTCTGGTTCGCTTGCGTCATGCCGTACTTCTCGTTGGGTGCTTTCGCCCCTGAAACGGACGTCGATAGGGATTCCGTAATGAGCGTCTGCATGATGGCGGCCCTCAGGGCAAGGCTTCAAGGCCCGTGCCCGAGAGGAGAAACGCCTTGCCTCGGGCCACATCAGGTTGAATAGCCAGTTCGATCACGGCAGCGGCCGCATCGGCGCGCGAGGGCGGCGTTCCCATGCTGCCAATGAAATCCTCGGCCGGAATGCCCAGGTAGCGCGAATAGCCGGCAACCGCATATTTGCCAAGTGCCGTGTCCGGCATGATGCGCGGCGCGAGTGCAACAAAGCGCAGGCCAAGCCCGAGCCGGTCGGACTCCTTCTGGGCGTAGCTCGCCATGAACATCTGCGTGCGCTTGGCGCCCGCGTACCCTCCGGAAATCGGTGAGCCGCCGATGGCCGCGCCGCTGGAAACCAGCACGATCGAGGCGCCCGAACCCAATGGCAGCGAAAGCGCCGCCTTGCAGAAGTGGAACGCGATCTTGACGTCTGATTCCCAATTGATTGCGAATTCACTCCAACTGAGTTCATGCAGGGGCGCCGTAGGCGGATAGGCGCCGCCACAGATAACCAGGATATCGGGCCGAAGCGCGTCGAACACCTTCGACGGTGCGTCCTCGCGTGTCGCATCGAGAGAAAGCGTTTTTACGCCGGGACAATCCCGCACCAACCGCCTTAGCGGTTCCTCCTGGCGCGCCACGGCGAGTACATGCCCGCCCTCACGCGCAACTGTTTCCACAATCGCCCTGCCCACGCCACTGCTGCCGCCAATCACGACCACGTTTTTTCCCGCCAAACCAGACATAAATCCTCCGATGGCCCAAGGGGCATGTTTTTCGTCTCACTCATAGGACGGGCGCGGAGGCAAAAATTCATCGGTGATGGATGGCTCGACCCGATTTGAGGACGGGCGGGGGAAGGTGTGATCGGGGCAGGTTGTCCTGGGGAGCGCGGTTGGCACGCTTGGAACGTCTGTCCCTGGGCCCTTAGCGAACCTGGCGTGCGGCGGGCGCTAAGGGGGGTACAGCAGGCAACCTGGAGGCCGGGGGCATGGCGGCAGTCGTCGCACCCGAAGCGGGCATCCTGGATAGAGGTTCAAGTGCCTGGACGGGACCTGGTTTCCATATGGCCGCGTTACTTAAAACCGGAGGGTGTCGGGTATGCTTTCGTCATGACTCCACGCCAGATCCATGCCGCCCGCTATGTCACGCCGTTGCGCGAAGGCGGCTCGTTGCCTGCCATTATCGAGGGCGATGACGACGGCTTGTACGTGCTCAAGTTTCGCGGTGCGGGGCAGGGTGCGAAGGCCTTGGTCGCCGAATGGGTCGCCGGCAGTCTCGCCCGCGCCTGCGGGCTGCCCGTGCCGGAAATTGTGTTCGTCGAACTCGATGGCGACCTGGCGCGCACCGAGCCCGACCCCGAGATCCAGGATCTGATCCGCTCCAGCGCCGGGCTAAATCTGGCGCTGGACTACCTTCCGGGCGCGATCAATTTCGATCCGGTGGCCGAACACATTGACGCGACATTGGCTTCGCAGATCGTGTGGTTCGATGCCTTCGTTAGCAACGTCGATCGCACGGCACGCAATCCCAATCTGATGATGTGGCACAACAGGTTGTATTTGATCGACCACGGCGCCGCACTGTATTTCCACCATGCATGGAACGGGCGCGATGTCGATCCGACGAGGCCGTTCTCGTTGATCCGCGATCACGTGCTGCTGTCATCGGCCGACCGTTTGGCCGAGATCGACGAGGCGATGGCCGAACGTCTGATGCCGGCCGTGATCGAAGACATCGTTGCAGCCGTACCGGACACCTGGCTGCAAGGTCCGGATGCATTTGCCGATGCGGCGACCCAGCGCGCGGCGTATAACGATTACCTCGTCCGCCGCCTCGCGGCCCCGCGGGCCTTCGTACAGGAAGCCATTGATGCGCGCGCATGACAGCTACGACTATGCTGTGATCCGCGTCGTTCCGCGGGTGGAGCGCGAGGAGTTTGTCAACGTCGGCATTCTGCTGTCTTGCGCGGCGGCGCAATACCTGGAAGCGCGCATCGAACTCGACGAGGCGCGATTGCGCGCTCTGGATCCCGCCATCGATCTCGTCGTCGTGCGGCGTCACCTGCAGAGCTTTCCGATCATCTGCCGCGGCGGCCCGGACAGCGGGCCGATCGGACAGTTGCCGTTGCGCTCGCGTTTCCATTGGCTGACCGCCAAACGCAGCGCGATCATCCAGACTTCGCCGGTGCACACCGGGCGTTGCACCGACCTGCCCGCGATAATGGAGCATCTGTTGGAGCGGATGGTCCGCGTCCGCTAGAACCGGGGGCAGAGTGCACTTTCCCCTTCCAGCTCTGGCTTGGGAAGTCGACCCCGACCCTGGTTTTAGGTGCGAGCAAGTAATTGACGATGGAAGGGCTGCTTCCGACCCGATATAGGTAGTCCGCCCCGTTCTCAGTGACCATGTCACGGCGGCCAGATCGCTGGCCGCGAGGGCGGGACTTGCACCGGCCGGCTACGAATATTCCGACCCAAACATCCGATGTTCGCCGCTTCAGTTTCGAGCCGACCGGTGCGCTTGAGCTCACCAACGAATACTCAGGGAACGCCGCGTGGCCGGCTCTCTATATCGACTTCGCCGAGCTCGGGCACGCAAGTCTCGTGTCGTGATCACGTTGCGAGGTGACTTATGCGCACACATCGGGATGACGAGTTCACTGTGTTCATCGGTTTGGACTGGGCGGATGCGGAGCACGATTTCTGCTTGCAGCCTGCCGGCTGCGACGCGCGCGAGTTCGGCACGGTCGCGCATCGGCCCGACGCCATCGAGGCATGGGTGCACGCGCTGCATCAGCGCTTTGGTGGACGCATCGCCATCGCGTTGGAGCTGACCAAGGGGCCGGTGGTGTATGCCCTGCAGAAGTACGATTTCCTGGCACTGTTCCCGATCGATCCCAGCTTGCTGGCCAAGTATCGTGAAGCGTTCAAACCCAGTCGGGCCAAGGACGATCCGACCGATGCGCAGCTCGCCCTGGAGCTGATGCTGCGCTACCCGCACCGCTTCACGCCACTCAAGCCACAGAGCGTGGCCATGCGCACCTTGGGTTTCCTGGTTGAGCAGCGACGTCTGCTGGTCGATGACAAGAAGCGTCTGGTCAATCGCCTGGGCCATACGCTCAAGCAGTATTACCCGCAGGTTTTAGACTGGTTTGAACAGCACGATACGGTCGTCTTCAGTGACTTCCTGCTGCGCTGGCCCACGCTCAAACAGGCGCAGCGGGCACGGCAGGCCACGCTGGAAGCCTTTTTTCGAGCGCACAACGTGCGCCGTGCCAGGGTCATTGCCGAACGCGTGCAGGCGATCCACACGGCGATGCCGCTGACCGAGGATCCCGCAGTGATCACCACTCATCAGCTGCTGGTCATCGCCTTGGTCGAACAATTGCAGGTCGCTCTGCGCGCCATTGAGCGTTACGACGAACAGATTGCGACCCTCGCACCCACGCTGCCCGATTACGCGCTGTTCCATGCCTTGCCTGGCAGTGGCCCGATCCTCACGCCACGGCTGCTGGCCGCCTTTGGCGAACAACGCGACCGCTTTGCTTGCGCCGAGCAACTGCAGCGCTACTCGGGCGTCGCGCCGGTGACGCGGCGCAGCGGTAAGAAGAGCTGGGTGCATTGGCGTTGGCAGTGCCCGACGTTTGTGCGACAGACTTTCATCGAGTGGGCCGCGCAGACCATCACCCGGTCGTTCTGGGCCGGCGCCTTCTATCGCCAGCAGCGGGCCAAGGGCAGCCCGCACCAGGTGGCGGTACGGGCGCTCGCCTTCAAGTGGATCCGCATCCTGCATCGCTGTTGGCAGTCCCGCACACCCTATGACGAGTCGCGTTACCTTAAGGCCCTGCAGCGCCGTGGCTCGCCCTTGCTCGCCGGCCTGGCTTCGTCACATAGTTGACGGAGCGCCTCAGGGCGTGAAGCGGACCTTTCGGAAGTGCCTTGATTGAGCAACAGCAGCAGGGTGACCAACACCAGCGCCTTATTCAAACAGTGCCAGATCGCTGCTCAGTCATTACCAGCCCCGCACATCGAGCGACGATGACCTCTGGCTAGACAGCCGAATATGAGGAACAGTGATCGCCGTGTGAATCACCGGCTGCCGGACGAAACGGACGGGGTGGACATAGATATGGGTGGTTTTGGCTTCGATGGCCCTAGACGGTGCCTTATCCCCTACCTGTGGACTCTCTCCGCGGGCATTGCCTTGTTCTGCGGTCGAGCGTGGTCGTCTGAGATCAGTGACACGAAAGCTCATCTGGTCCAAGAAGGGGTGACGCCAACATTGATCTACGATGGGAGCGTTGTTGCAGATACCGCGGGAGGAACGCGAACGGGTAAGGCTTATGTCGACAATCTTCGATTGCAGCTTTCTTTGGATGGAAAGCGCCTCTTTGACATGCCCGGCTTCACCATTTTTTCTCAGGTGCTATCGATACATGGTGGTCAGCCGAGCCAATTCGTTGGTGACGCTCAGGGGGTGAATAGCTACGCGGCCAAGTCGGCATTACGACTCTATGAGGCGTGGGGTCAGTACAGCTCGCCCAATGGGCGATGGTCGTTTCTCGCAGGTAGATATGACCTCAGCTCAGAGTTTTACCGCCTTGCATCGAGCGGGCTCTTTTTGAACAGCTCGTTCGGCACCGGACCTGAATTTGCCCAGAGCGGCATCGCCGGTCCATCCATCTTTCCCGACACGTCGATTGGCGCCAGGCTGACCTTCAAGCCCACGCCAGGCATTCTGATCCGCACGGCAATCATGCACGGCGCACCGGTCGATCGAATCGACAGTGAATCGCGATTCCCCGGGCAGGAGGAGGGCTGGCTGGCTGTGTCCGAAGTTGCCGTCCTGACGCGGCCCGCCACCGATGACGTACGTGGGCTCGCCCGATTCAGAACGGGACGTGGCGCAAACTTCCCTGCATACGACGGCAAGGTGGCTATTGGCCTATGGCGCTACTCCGGCACCTTCCTGGACCTAAGTCTCCTTGACGCCATGGGCCGCCCCATAGTGCACAAGGGTAGCCAGGGTGCCTATGCGCTGGTAGATCAACAGCTATTCCAGTCACTCGCGAATCCAAGTAAGCGAATAGCCGGCTTCTTGCAATACGGTGTCGGTGATGGACGAGTCAATCGATTCGCTTCATACCTGTCCGCTGGGGTTGTGGCGGCAGGGCTGATCGATCGCAGGCCGGATGACGAGATTGGTATGGCCATCAACCAGGCTCGAAACGGCTCGCACTACGTCGAGTCTCAGAATGCGATGGCGCTCCCGGTCACGGCCGCCGAGTCTGCAATCGAGGTTACCTACCTCGTGCAGGTGAATTCGTGGCTCGCGGTACAGCCTGACATCCAATACGTGATTCATCCAGGTACGACGCCAACACGAGCCAATGCCACTGTCCTACAGATCCATCTTCAACTGATGCTCTAGTGCCATGGCACTCCCTCACAGTGGCGTAAGTATCTACGTTCGCCGTATTCCTGGAACTGCCAGAAGGGAAACGTGCACTTCGTAGAACGTGCGGAGCTAAGTTCCTGTGGACCTCTACGTTGCGGATTCCGGTGCGGGCTCAACCGGTCAACGCAACACCCCAATACCGGGCCGGCGGAACGCTCGCTACAACAAGCACTGGAACCCAATAACGCTACCCGAAGACCACAACGCTGTGTGCCTTGATTCCAGGGAAAACTAACGTAATGGACGAGCAAGATCGTTTGGCGGGCAGATAAAGAAAGCTAGCCTTTGAAATACCGAGGAATTGCGATCTGATCAAAGTGTTGCGTTGACCGGTTGAAACGGCAACCCATAACGGACATATGTTGGCATGATGGCTGCGGGAAAGAGGTGGGGGTAGCTATGGAGAGGGCGACACCGTCGTGCCTTAATTGGACGTTGCGGGCGCTTTGCCTAGCCGCTCTGCTCATTGGCGCCTGCCTCGGCTTTATCTGGATAGCGCTGCCTTTCACTGACCATCCCGACGGGGGCTATGCGCCCGCTGACATCATCGAGACACTAGTTGTCCCGGGCCTATTCTTGAACATTGCCTATGTATGGGTGTTCGCGCGAGCGCGACACGCGGAGCAACTTGCTGTGCTTTTGCTCTCGATTCCGATTGTCGTCCTAGGGCATTGCGTGACTGCCATCTTCATTGCGCACCACGCTCATAGATGGCTTTTCGAGACAATCAACATTCTTTTGGCTTTTGCGGTCGCGCGTGGCGTGCTTGCAATTGGACATGCCTACGCTCGTTTTCGCTCGATCGCGTGATGTCCGCAACCCACAGCGGACATCGCAATCGATGCCCCGACTTGCAGGCGGCTGATCATTCAGCGGTTGCTGGAATAATCCATCCGCCTTAGATCGTCCAGCAAGCCTGGGCCGCCAGGATGCCAATCCAGGGTCTTGCGTGTCCACGCGCTTGACGCCAATAGGTCCATGCCGACGAACCCGGCCAACCATCCGAAATGGTCTTGCGCGTCGCTCGGCGGGATGGACTTTACGGGCACACCCAAGCCCGCGCCGATCGCTTCGGCGATATCGCGAACACGAATGCCTTCTTCGGCAACGGCGTGATAGCGTGCGCCCGGTTTGCATTTCTCGATCGCAAGCCGATAGAGCTTCGCCACGTCGAGCACGTGCGCAGCTGGCCAACGGTTGAGCCCTTCGCCGACATAGGCCGATACGCCCTTTGCGCGTGCCACGGCGATCAACGGACTGATAAGACCTTGCTTCACCGTGTCATGCACCTGCGGAAGCCGCACGACCGACACCGCGATACCCGTTGCGAGCAAATCCGCGCCCGCGACCTCTGATGCCGACCGCGGATTGGGATGTTCTGTATTGAAGACATCCTCGGTCGCGGGCTTGCCTGGCAGGGCACTTCCCATGCCCGTTCCAGAGGTGATCAGCAGCGGACAGTCGGAGCCTGCCAGTGCCGAACCCATGGCCTTGATGGCCTGTCGATCCTTTTCACAGTTGGCGACGAAGTTGGAGAAATCGTGATCGAACGCGGTGTGGATCACGGCATCCGCCTTGGCCGCGCCGCTGCGCAGACTGTCCAGATCCTCCAGGTGGCCGCGATGCACCTCGGCGCCGGCGGAGGAGAGCGCATGTGCCCCCTCATCCGATCGCGTCATGCCAAGAACGCGATGCCCGGCGGCGATCAGCTCCGGCACGATCCGGGAGCCGATAAAGCCAGTCGCGCCGGTCAGGAATATGCGCATGGGAAGCCTCCAACGATGGGTATGGGATATAACTTATCCCGGCGCACATACTGGTAAAGCAGTGACATTATCAGGGTATAAAAACCAACAGGATCGGCATGTCTACGCCTAACGGCAATCAACTCGGCATCTACTTGAAAGACAGGCGCAGCCGGCTCGATCCGGCTGCCTTTGGCTTCACTGGCGGGCGCAGGCGCACGCCGGGCCTGCGCAGGGAGGAGGTCGCCCAGCGCGCCAACATCAGCCCCACCTGGTACACCTGGCTGGAGCAGGGGCGGGGAGGAGCGCCCTCGGCGGATGTGCTCAACCGTATCGCCAACGGGCTGATGCTGACCGAGCCGGAGCGCGAACACCTCTTCATACTCGGCCTTGGTCACCCGCCCGAAGTCCGCTACAAAGCCATCGAAGGCGTCACGCCCAGGCTGCAGCGTGTACTGGAGGCGATGGAGGTCAGCCCTGCAATCGTCAAGACCGCCCTGTGGGATGTCGTGGCCTGGAATCGCGCGGCGGCTGTTGTGCTCACAGACTACGGTGCGCTACCGCCCGCAGAGCGGAATATTCTGCGGCTGATCTTTTCCAATTCACGGGTACGCGCCGCGCAGGAAGACTGGCAGAGCGTGGCCCGGTTCGTTGTCGGCGCGTTTCGCGCAGACGCTGCGCGTGCAGGTGCTGTTGCGGAGATCGGCCAGTTCGTTGAAGAGCTGGCCCGGCAGAGTCCCGAGTTCGAAGCGTTATGGCTGGCCAACGACGTCAATGCCTACGGAGAGGGCGTAAAACGACTGCACCATGCCGAACTGGGTCTCTTGGAGCTTGAGTTTTCCGCCTTCGCTGTTGATGGGCGACCGGACCTGGGAATGATCGTATACAACCCGGCGACTAGTGCAGACAAGGATCGGATTCGTGCGTACATCGAGTCACGGGTAGCGGTGGGTTAAAGGCCTGCTTCCGACGACGGATTGAGCTGGTCGTGCAACACTCTTGCTGCTCGCGCAGTCTCTGGCGTGTTGCAACGGTCGGCTGAATCCGCGACCCGATGCGGACATCACTGCCAGGCTAAGAGCCAACGAGTCGGGAGAAGCCAATGGCGATCTTTGAGCGGCTCCGTACGTGGTGGTCTGCGCGGCGTCCGCTTCCTCTAGATCGACGTCTCGCAGTTGAATTCGATGCGGAAGTTGTGCGAGTTCGCGTCCTGGAACGCATGGACGAGGATTGGGAGCAGTGCTTTCGCTGGGACGACGTGGTCAAGGTATGTTTCAAGGATGAGGGGATATACGCCTCTGACATCCTTTTCATCCATCTGCGCGATAGGGAAAAGCCAGCAGTCGTCCTGACCGAGGCACTTGGTGGAAACCAGTTCTTCGGGGCGCTTTGCGAGCGAGGCCTTTTTCCACTACATGTCATGAAGGCAGCTATTCGTGAAACGGGCGGTCGTATGCATTGTTGGCCCTAGCGCCCGTTTACGGCGCGATGGGAATTGTTCGTTTCCAACCCTTAGCGCACACGAAGGTCGAGTAGCGCACCCATGGAGCGCGCCACTCGAATTGCATGGTTCTGGTTCGGGCCGGCGTCCCGTCAGGATTTGATGAACGCGAGAAGGTCGGGGTTGAGGACGTCGGCGTGGGTGGTCAGCATGCCATGCGGGAAGCCCGGGTATGCCTTCAGCTTACCGTTTGCGAGCAGGTCGACGGCGCGCGGCACCGCGCTGCCGAATGGGACGATCTGGTCGTCTTCGCCATGCATGACCAGAACCGGCACAGTGATCTTCTTCAGATCTTCGGTGTAGTCCTCCAGCCAGGAGGAGACGGTTTCGTAATGGGCCTGGGCGCTGCCGGCCATGCCTTGTCGCCACCAGTTTGCGATCACCGCCTCGGACGGCTTGGCACCCGGACGGTTGAATCCGTAGAACGGACCCTCCGGGACTGCCCGGTAAAACTCAGACCGGTTGCCGAGCATGCCTGACCTGACTGCGTCGAACCATTCCCGCGGCTGGCCGGCAGGGTTCGCGTCGGTTTTCACCATGTTCGGCGTCAACGAGGCCACCAGTACTGCCTTGGCGACCCGCTCCTGGTGGCGGGCAACGTAGCGGGCCACCTCGCCGCCGCCGGTGGAGTGCCCGATGTGGATCGCGTCGCGGAGGCCGAGGTGTTCGGTCAGTGCGGCGAGGTCGGCGACCCAATGATCCATGTCGTTGCCGGTGCCGACTTGCCCGGACCGACCGTGCCCGCGCCGGTCATGGGCGATCACCCGGTAGCCGTGCTGAAGGAAAAACATCATCTGGGCGTCCCAGTCGTCGGCCGACAGGGGCCAGCCATGACTGAAGACGATCGGCTGACCGGACCCCCAGTCTTTATAGAAGATCTCTACGCCGTCCGTCGTGGTGATCGTAGCCATCTCTGACACCTCCTCTCGTGGTCTGTCCCCTGGCGTCTTGGGCGGTGCACTCCGTTCAATAGCACCGCTGGCGTGATTCCGTTGTCACGGCGTTATCGCGGCGCGTGTCATTGCCATGCTTGTTGAAGCGAAGCAGCGAGATTTGAAAGCTCCGTTTTTGACCGGAATTTGAAGCGAGCGACAGCAGCCTGCAAAGCCGTCCATGCCGGTTCGATTCCGGTCCAGGCTTCCACCATAAAAATGCGTAAGCGCCCTTGGCGAGCAACTCGGTAAACCTTTGGCGCGGCGCGCTACTGTTTGATCAGGCCGAATCGCATCAGGCTTTCCGCGGAGGCAACAATGGCCTCTTCGCTGGATCGTGGCGTCCACCCGAGCAGGCGAATGGCTTTCTCGCTGGAAGCATTCATGTTCCTGCCAAGCAGGGTGGCGATGCCTTTCAACGTGGGGTTGCGACGGGCCAGGAGGCGTATGAGCCAATTGGGTACTTCGCGTTTTGGCACCCGGCTGGCCGATGCACCCAGGCGACGATGCAACACGTTGGCCACATCAATCAGCCAGAGGCTTTCACCGGCAATGGCGATGAAGCGTTCGCCCTTGGCATTGGGGTGAGTCATGGCCCTTAGATGCAGGTCGGCGACGTCCCTCACATCGACAAAGCCACAATTCACCTTGGGGCATCCGCGTTGACCGTTCAACATGTTGGTGATCATGCGGACGGAGTGCGAGTAGTCGGGCCCAAGCACGGGGCCAAGCACGGCGGTTGGATTGACGACGGACAATTCCATTCCGCCTCCCTCGCGTGCGATGAACTCCCAGGCCGCACGTTCGGAGAGGGTTTTCGACTTCTGGTACGGCCACACGTCGCCAGACAAATCGCTCCAGTCCGTCTCGTCAAAAGGCCGATCCAGCTGGAGGTGTCCAGCACAGATCGCACCGAAGGCGGATGTGAGCACCACGCGCCGCACACCGGCATCCCGCGCCGCGCGAAGCACCCGCAGATTGCCGCCCACCGCCGGCTTGATCCAATCCTCTTCGCTCACTTGGTCGCCCGAGGGCGTGGGCGAGGCACCATGCAGCACATACGTGCAGCCGGCCGCCGCCTCTGCCCAGCCACGGTCATCGCCCAAGTCGGCGACCACGAACGACAGCCGATCGTTGCCGACCGCACCGCCTGCCTTGAGGTTGGCTCGAACTTCCGGCTCGCGTTCGAGTGAACGGACGGTCGTGCGCACGCGATAGCCTTCGCGCAACAAAGCCAACATGCAGTGCTGCGCAATAAACCCCGTGCCCCCGGTGACCAGTACCCATGAATCGCTCATAGCCGTGCCCTGATGTGTGAGGCGAGCAGGTTAGACACGGAAGGTCGTACTGTGAATAATTAATCGTGCGATATATTTGCGCGATAGTACGAGCATGAGCGCGGATCCCTTCTCCGACATTCTCAAGTTCACCAAGGCGGAATCCTTGGTCACGGGCGGCTTCAGCGCCGGCGGCGCGTGGGCGGTGCGCTTTCCAGCGCCGGAGAAGATCAAGTTCTTCGCCGTGGTGAAGGGCTGCTGTTGGGTTCGCATCGAGGGCGAGCGCGAACCGGTGCTCTTCCAGACGGGCGACGTGGGTTTGCTGACGGCGAAGCGCTCCTTTGTGCTGGCCAGCGCACTGGATCTCGCACCGGTCGACGCCATGAGCGTCTTTTCGGGCGCGGGCAAGACATCGGCGCACCTGGGGTCCGGCGATGACTTTGCCCACATTGGCGGACACATCCTGCTTGATTCGACCAGCGGCCAACTGCTGGCGGATGTACTGCCGCCATGGATCCACGTTCCGTCCAGTTCGCCGCAAGCGGCGGCGTTTCGCTGGCTGCTCGATCAGCTTGTGGAGGAGCGCAGCACCGCGTTGCCAGGTGGCCAGCTCGCGTCGGCGCATCTCGCGCAGCTTCTCTTCATCCAGATCTTGCGCGCGCATTTGAGGACACCCGGCCAGGCGCCCGCTGGCTGGCTGCGCGGGTTGGCCGATGAACGCATCGCTCCCGCACTTCGATTGATGCATGGCGCCCCCGCGCGCGCCTGGCAACTGGAGCAGCTTGCCAAGGCATGCGCCATGTCGCGCACGACGTTCGCCTTTCACTTTCGCACGATTACGGGTGTCGCTCCGCTCACCTACCTTGCGCAGTGGCGCATGCGCCTGGCCGAGCGCGCGTTGCGCGAAAGTACGCAATCGATCGGCTTGATTGGCCAGTCGGTGGGGTACGCGTCCGAAAGCGCATTCACCCATGCCTTCAAGCGGGCCAGGGGCCAGTCGCCCCGGGCGTTTCGGCATGCCGCCAGCAAGAGCGATTCCGTCGGTTCCTGACGCGCCGACAATTTCAATGTCCGCAACCCGCAGCGAACATTCCTGCGCCTATAGTCAACGCCGGGCTTGCCTGGATGGTTGGCCGACGATGGAATGGTTCGCAAAGCCGGTGCCTTGGT